>JBKJPX010000031.1:0-14443 GCA_046594215.1 Panacagrimonas sp. | reverse complement strand
GTTCGCGGCGCGCGACAAGGGCTATACCTTCGTGTCGCACCAGCAGGAAGTGGGCGCGGGCTACTTCGACGACGTCACCACCGTGATCCAGGGCGGCTCGTCCAGCGTCAAGGCGCTCAAGGGTTCGACCGAGGAAGAGCAGTTCCACTAAGAGGGAACCGCCGGCGCGGGCGGAAGCCACCGTGAAAACGGAGTTTCCGTCCCGTTCCCGAGAACCGCTACAGGTGTAGATTCATCGGGCCGCGAAAGCGGCCCGATTCGTTTGCGGCGCTTCGCACCGGTCGCAGCGGATCAGGACAACAGGTTCCAACCGGGGGAATGTCCATGAACCGCTTGCTGATGCTGCTGGTCGCGGCCGCCGCGTTCGGGCTGGGTGTCTGGTACATCTACGCCGACCGCAAGGAAGAAGCCGACGCCGCGGCCCGGACCGCCCCCGCACCGCCGGTTCCCGCTGCGCCGGTCGGGGCCACGCTGTTGCCGGGTCTGGGCAACTACCATTTCGCAGTCACCAGCACGCATGCCGACGTGCAGAAATGGTTCGACCAGGGCCTCGCGCTGACCTACGGCTTCAACCACGACGCGGCCGAGCGCTCGTTCCTGAAAGCCGCCGAACTCGATCCGTCCTGCGCGATGTGCTGGTGGGGCTCGGCGCTGGTGCTCGGGCCGCACGTCAATGCGCCGATGGATCCCAACAACAACGCGAAGGCCTGGACGCGCCTGCTCAGGGCGCAGGAACTCGCGCCGAAAACGACTCCTCGAGAGCAGGCCTTCATCAAGGCGCTCGCGGCGCGCTACGCCGAAAAGGCGCCTGTGGATCGCCACCCGCTGGACGAGGCTTACGCCGCTTCAACAGGAGAGTTGAGCAAGGCCCTGCCGGACGACCTCGACGCCGCGGTGTTCCACGCCGAGGCGCAAATGGATCTGCATCCCTGGGACTACTACGACGACAAGGGCAACGAGAAGGACCACACGGCCGAAGTCATCGCCACGCTCGAGTCGGTGATGAAGCGCAACCCCGACCACGCCGGTGCGCTGCACCTGTACATCCACGCGGTGGAAGCCTCGAAGAACGCGGATCGCGGCGCCGTCGCGGCCGACCGGCTCGCCAACCTGCTGCCGGGTTCCGGGCATCTCGTCCACATGCCGGCGCACATCTACACGCGGGTGGGTCGCTATCACGACGCGGTCGTCGCCAACCAGAAGGCAGTCGCCGCGGATGATTCCTACCTCGCCACCTGCAAGCCGGGCGTGGCGATCTATCCGCTCGCCTACGTTCCGCACAACCACCATTTCCTGTGGTGGGCGTCCTCGATGGAAGGCGCGAGCGCGGCGGCGATCGCCGCCGCGGACGAGACCGCGAAGCGATCCAGCGTGCCGGAGCTGCTACGGCTGCCCGATTTCATCTTCCTGCAGGACTTCATGATCACGCCGATCAAGGCGCGCACGCAGCTCGGACGCTGGGACGAGATCGTGGCGATGCCCAAGCCCGACGCGGACCTTGAGTATCCGACCGCGTTCTGGCACTACGCGCAGGGCATGGCCGCCGTGCGGCAGGCGCGTCTGGACGACGCGCAGGCGCACCTCGCGGAACTCGCCAGGGCCAGCGCGGACCCGAAATGGGAGCAGGCTTTCATCGGACCCAAGCATCCGCTGTCGGGTTCGCTCCGGGTTGCAGAGCGCGTGCTCGCAGGGGAGCTTGCCGCAGCGCGCAAGGATTACCCGGCCGCGCTCGTCGCACTGGAGCAGGGCGTGCGGCTCGAGGACAGCGTCGTCTATTACGAACCGCCCGTCTGGCATCAGCCCGTGCGGGACACCCTGGGCGCGGTGCAGCTCGCTGCCGGGAACCCGGCCGCCGCAGAGGCAACGTATCGCCAGGATCTCGAGCGTAACCGCGAAAGTGGCTGGTCCTTGTTCGGCCTGGCGCAGGCGCTGCGTGCCCAGAAGCGCGATGCCGAGGCGGCCGAAGTGGACCAGCGTTTCGCCAGGGCCTGGGCGCACGCGGACCTGAAGCTGGAGTCGTCGCGCCTCTGATCGGGCGCGCACGGATTGCTTCGGCGCGGTCGATCGACTGCAATGCTTGGTGACCCGGAGAAGCTGATCGTGGAATCGACGAAGAGAACGCCTGCGTCGAGAAGCGCGCCGTGAGCCCGCAGACGCCGGTCTGGATCACGCACGAGGCCTGCCTTGCTCACGACATGGGGCGCGGGCACCCGGAGTGTCCGGCGCGACTGCAGGCGATCGAGGATCGGCTGCGAGCCTGCGGCATGATGGATTTCTTCCGTCGCGAGCTGGCGCCCGAAGCCACGCATGAGCAGTTGCTGCGCGTTCACGGCGAGGCGCACCTCGCCGCGATGAAGGGTGGCGCGCGCATGATCGACGACGACACCATCCAGACCGAGCAGACGCTCGATGCTGCGTTGCGCGCGGCGGGCGCGGTGGTGCGGGGCGTGGACGAGGTGATGGCGGGGAAGACGAGCTTCGCGTTCTGCGCGGTGCGGCCGCCTGGACATCACGCCGAGCGCGACCGGGCGATGGGTTTCTGCTTCTTCAACAACGCGGCCGTGGGCGCGGCGCACGCGCTGTCGAAAGGACTCGAACGCGTCGCGCTGGTCGACTTCGACGTGCACTACGGCAACGGCAGCGCCGACATCTTCCGGCGTGATCCGCGCGTGTGGATGTACTCGACCTACCAGGACCCGCTGTACCCGCACTGGCCTGGCGCCAGGGATTCGCCAAACCTCATCGACGCGCCGCTGCCCGCACGGGCCGGCAGCGCGGCCTTCCGGGCCGCCGTGACCGAGCACTGGCTGCCGGCGATGGAACGCCAGCAGCCACAGATGATCATCGTGTCGGCGGGGTTCGATGCGCATGCGCAGGATCCGCTCGCCGACATGCGCCTGGGCTACGACGACTACCACTGGATCGGCGAGGTGCTGCGCGACGTGGCGGCGCAATGCTGCGAGGGCCGCGTGGTCGCCACTCTCGAGGGCGGCTACGACCTGCATGCGCTGGCGCGCAGTGTCGAGTCCTTCACGCAGCCCTTCATCGGACTGTGAGCCGCGCATCGACACGGTGGTCGGGGCCGCAACCGTGGCCGCGAGGGGGTACGGCACATGCGCGAAGGGCGCATGGCCTTGACTCAAGTTTTTTCCGGCTCCGATGTGCGCCCATGGATCGTCCGGTGGTTCGCGCATGACCATCCGCAATCTCGACGTGCTGTTCCGGCCGCAGCGGGTGCTGTGGCTGGGCGAGCCGCAGAACGATGGACAGCAGGTGGTGCTCGACAGGGTGCGCGCGTCTGGCGTCGCAATGACAGAGGCGCCCGAGGTCGGCGACTTCGTGATGCCAGCGACGCCTACCGGCGAGCGCACGCTGGGCGTGATCGTGCAGGAGCGTCACGCGAACGCCGCGACCGTGCAGCGACTCGGCGACCTCGGCTGCCGTGCGCTGATCTGGCCGCTGCACGAGCCGCCGTCGCGCGGGGTCCTGGAAGCGGCGCGCCAGCACACCCTGCGCATCCTCGGGCCGCGCAGTGTCGGCCTCTCGCACGCGGGCGGTTTCGACGCCTCGATCCTGCCGCAGAAGACGGCCGCCGGATCGCAGGCGCTGATCGTGCAGTCGCAGACCGTGGCCGCCGCCGCGGTGGACTGGGCGGTGGGGCGACGCATCGGCTTCTCGTGGGTGGCGGTTACCGGCGGGGAGAGCGACATCGACGTGGCCGACCTGCTGGACTACGCCGCGCTCGACCAGTCGACGCACAGCGTGGCGGTCGAGGTCGGCCTGATCCGTGGCGCCCGCAAGTTCATGTCGGCTGCGCGCGCCTGCGCGCGTGCCAAGCCCACCGTGATCCTGCAGACGCGGCTGGCCGATCGCGCGGCCGCCGGCGCCGATTCCGTGCGATCCGCCGCGTTCGCGCGCGCGGGCCTGGTCGAGGTGCCGAGCCTGCCCGGACTGTTCGACGCGCTGGCCGCGCTGCAACGACTGCCCAACCTGAGCGGGCGCCGCGTGCTGGTCGTGGCCAACGGCGCGGCCTTGTGCGCGCTGACGGTGGATGCCGTGATCCGCAACGGGCTGCTGATCGTGGAGTGGACGGAGACTCTTCAACGCCAGGTCACTGCGCGGCTGCCCTCGGCGCGCTTTCGTCCCGGTGCGGTGGACATCGGCGATCCCTCGATCGAGGACGGCGTCGCTGCGCTGCGGCTGCTTCTCGGTGCGGCGGGCGCCGACGTGCTGATCTATGTGCGCAGCCCGGTGGCGGGTCATCCGCACGAACCGGTGGCGCGATCGGTGGCGGAAGCCAAGCTCGGGCCGCGCCTGCTCACCGTGTGGCTGGGACTCGAGTCGGCGCTGCAGGCGCGTCGACTGAGCGCGGACGCGGGGCAGTCGACGTTCACCTCGCCGGACGCCGCTGCACGCGCGGCGCGCTACCGCTGGGAGTACACGCGCAACCGCGAGCTGCTGACGCAGACGCCGCCCCGGCTGCGACCGTCGAAGCTGGATCCCGTGAAGGTTGGCCAGCGCCTGCTCACGCAGCTCGGCGCGGGCACCGACACGCGGCCGGACGCGGCGCTCGAACTGCTGGGCGCTTACGGTATCGAATCGCAATCACGCATCAAGCCGGGCTCGCTGGTGCTGCGGGTCGCGCTCGAACGCCATCCCGAGCTCGGCATGCACCTGAGCCTGCGGGTCGAGGGACGCGGCGTCGCGACGCTCCCGGCGCATGGGTTCGTGCCGCTCGATGCGCTGCTCGCCGGGCGGTTGTTGGCCGCGGCCGGGCTCGAGGCCGGACCCACCCTCGACGCGCGCGACGTGGAGGCGGCCGGCGCGGCGCTGATCGCACTCTCGCAGGTCGCAATGGACCAGCCGCACGTGGAGGGCGTGAGTCTGCGCCTGGTCGTACACGAGGGCCGCGCGCGAGCGGCGAGCGATGCGCGCCTGCTGCTCACGCCGGGGCCTGCGCCGGAGCGCGACCGGCTGGCGCTCGCGCCGTACCCGGCGGCCCTGCGCCAACGCGTGCGGCTGCGCGACAAGAAGGAACACGAACTGCGCCCGGTGCGTCCCGACGACGAGCCGGCGGTAATCGAGCTTCTCCAGAGTCTGGACCCGGAGACGGTGCGGCTGCGCTTCTTCGCGCACATCCGGTACTTCAGCCATGCGATGGCGGCGCGCATGACGCAGATCGACTACGACCGCGAGCTCGCGCTGGTTGCAAGCTCCGTCGACGCGCCCGAGTCCCTGCGTGCTATCGGCACCCTGATCGCGGACCCGGACAACGGCGCAGCGGAATTCGCGCTGCTGGTGCGCCCGGACTGCGGGCGCCTTGGCCTGGGCCGCGCGCTGCTGGGCGCGCTGATCGAGCACGCGCGACGCCGCGGGATCGGGCGCGTGTGGGGCGTGGTGCTGGCCGAGAACGCGCCGATGCTCGAGCTGGCGCGCGCAATGGGCTTCACGCGGCACCTGGATCCCGACGACGCGGCGTGCCGGCACGTCGAACTACAACTGGGTAGGCCGGCAGCTTCCGCGGACGATCTGCTGGTCCCCGGCTTCACGCCCTGATACCGGCGACGCCCGGCGAGGGCAGGGTGTGTCCCCGCCCGAGGCGCGCGGCGGGGCTGGCATACTCGCTCCATGCGCCGGCTCCATGGCCGGAACCTAGAAACTTCCGCGCAGACGGACCCCAGGTCCGGATGACGTCGGGACACATCCTTTCCGACCATGTATTCACTGCGTTTCCGCATCGCGCGCTGGGTGCTCTCGCACCGAACGATCTCCTGGACCTTCTTCGCGCTGGTCACGGCCTTCTTCCTGGCTGGCGTCCCCAAGGTGATGCTGCGGACGATCTTCTCGGACCTGCTGCCGGTCGACGACCCATTCGTGCAGACGTTCAAGCAGCATCCCAACTTCGGCAACCCGCTCACGGTCGCCGTGATGATCAAGCGCAAGGACGGCGACATCTACAACGCCGACACCATCGCCAAGGTCTGGAAGTTCACGCGCGACATCGACCTCACTCCGGGCGTCGACCATGACCTGATCCTGTCGGTGACCACCGGCAAGGCGCGCTACACCGAGGCCACGCCCTACGGCATCGACATGCGGCCGCTGATGGGCGACATCGCGCCGAGCACGCCCGAGGAGGTGGCGCTGTTCAAGACGCGCGTGGGTAAGTCGCCGAACACCAAGATCTTCCTGATCTCGGGCGACGACACCGCCACCCTGATCACCGCGACCTTCATCGAGCAGAAGATCGACTACGGCGTGGTCTTCGACTTCGTGCAAGACCTGGCGACGAAAGCGCGCGACGAACACCATGAAATCTATGTCGTGGGCCAGCCGATCCTGATCGGCTGGGTGTACCAGTACGAAGCGCAGATGTTCATGATCTTCGGCGTCACGGTGGGTGCACTACTGATCGCGCTCGCGCTGTACATGCGCAACACGGTCGGCATCCTGACCCCGATCATCACCAGCGCGACCGCCGCGATCTGGGCCTTCGGCTT
Source organism: Panacagrimonas sp. (assembly GCA_046594215.1). GTDB lineage: Bacteria > Pseudomonadota > Gammaproteobacteria > Nevskiales > Nevskiaceae > Panacagrimonas. The sequence continues at coordinate 7,943 of JBKJPX010000031.1, read as the reverse complement.
CGTCGGCTGGCTGCACGTTTCCATCGAGCCGCTGCTGATGGTGGTGCCGCTGCTGCTGACCGCGCGCTCGTTCTCGCACTCGGTGCAGTTCACCGAGCGCTTCTACGAGATCTACGCGCACGTGAAGGACCAGCACCTCGCGGCCGAGATCACGATGGGCGTGATGATGGCGCCCTCGATCCTGGGCATCATCACCGACATCATCGGCATCGCCGTGGTCGCGGCGGCGCCGATTCCGGCGATGTGGCGCCACGCGCTGTTCTGCGGCATGTGGGCGGTGTGGCTGATCCCCACGGGCGTGTTCCTGATCTCGCTGCTGCTCTCCACCTTGCCGCCACCGCGCAACATCGAGAGCATGGTCGGGCGCGGCGAAGGCTCGGTCGTCAACCGCAAACTGCAGGCCCTGCTCACGGGCATCGCCAAGCTCACCTATGGAAAGCGCGCGCGCTACACCGGCCTGGTCGTGCTGCTGTTCTCGCTCGCCGCCACGTACACCTCGCTGCAGATCAAGATCGGAAACCCCGTGGAAGGCACCAACCTGCTGTGGCAGGACTCCGACTTCAACGGGGCGGTCCGCGCGATCAACCGGCACTTCCCCGGCGTCAACACGCTGGAACTGGTGCTGGAGAGCAAGACGCCGGACGCCGAGGATTGGAACGTCACGCGCGCCGAGACGGTCAAGACCATGCTCAAGCTGCAGAAACTCATGGAGCAGGGAGACGACCCGCCGCGCGCGACCCTTTCGTTCAACGACTATTTGCGCGAGTCCAACCGCCTGTTCCAGGGCGGCAATCCGAAGTGGCTGGAGATGGACAACCGCGATCGCGCGATCAACGCGGCGGCCATTGGCGTGATGATGGGATCCAGCGCAAAGAACTACGGCCACGTGATCGACGACACCATGCAGCACGGCACGGTTTCGCTCTGGTACAAGGACAACAAGCAGGAAACGGTCGACAAGGCGCTGGCTGCGGCACGCAAGGCCGTCGCCGAAGTCGGCGAGGACCACGAGTTCTTCCGCATCCGCATGGCCACCGGGATCATCGCGCTGCAGGAAGCCGTGAACATCATCGTGGACCGCTTCCACTGGGTGATGATCGGCCTGCTCAACGTCTCGATCTTCCTGCTGTGCAGCTACGCGTATCGTTCGATGGTGGCTGGCGTGCTGTTGCTGGTGCCGGTGAACCTGTCCAACCAGGTCATGATCGCGGCGATGCACCTGATGGGGGTGGGCCTGGACGTGAACTCCCTGATCGTCGCCGCCATCGGCGTGGGCGTGGGCATCGACTACGGCATCTATCTGTTGTCGCGCATCTGCGAGGAGTACCACGCGCACAACGAGGACTGGGGCGCGTCGATCACCGCGGCGCTGCGGACCACCGGCAAAGCGATCATGTTCACAGCCACGATCATGACCATCGGCATCCTGCCCTGGTATTTCCTGTCGGGCCTTAAGTTCCTGGCCGACATGGGCCTGCTGCTGGTCGTGATCATGTCGATCAACATGGTGATGGCGCTGCTGGTGCTGCCACTGCTGGTGTGGTTCGTGAAGCCTCGCTTCGCGTCCCGCAAGGACCTGCTGGTGGGCGAAGGCGTCGACCTGTCGCTGTTCACGGATCGCGAGACGCCGGCCGCCACCTGATCCAAGGCCGGCGCACGGCCCGGGCCGAGGACAACGCGTGCCACGAAGACGATGACGCGGGGTCGGATCGTTGCGGTGGCCGTGCTGAGCTTCGTGCTCGGACTGCTCGCTCACGCGGTATTCCCGCAACGCGGCGTTGACGCGGCGCGCGCGCGTGCCGCCGCCGCCGGTGAATTGCCGATCGAACTGCTGCCCGGGCTGGGCTCCTGGCGCATGGAAGCGGGCATCCGCGATGCCGAGACACGGCGCTGGTTCGACCAGGGTCTCGTACTGGCCTACGGCTTCAACCACGACGCGGCCTCGCGCGCCTTCCTGAAGGCCGCCGAGCTCGATCCGCGCTGCGGCATGTGCTGGTGGGGCGCCGCGCTCGTGCTCGGGCCGCACCTCAACGCCGGCATGCCGACGGAGAACGGCGCCCGCGCCTGGATGCGACTGCAGCAGGCGCAGCGGCTCGCGCCTGGCCTGCGCGAGCACGAGCGCGCCTACATCGCCGCGCTGTCGGCGCGTTATTCCGAGAACGCGGAGGGCGACCGCGCGCGCCTCGACGAGGCCTACGCGCGCGCGATGCGGGAGCTGGTCGCGAAGTATCCGCAGGACGTCGATGCCCGGACCTTGCTGGCCGAGGCGCTGATGGACCTGCATCCCTGGGACTTCTACGGCCGCGACGGCGAGCCGCGGCCCTGGACGGGCGAGATCGTGGGGCTGCTCGAACAGGTGCTGCGACAGAGTCCGGATCATCCGGGCGCCAATCACCTCTACATCCACGCGCTCGAGGCCTCGCGCACGCCCGCACGCGCGCTGGAATCGGCTCGGCGCCTGCACACGCTCGCGCCCGGCGCGGGCCACCTCGTGCACATGCCCTCGCACATCTACATGCGCACCGGCCGCTATCACGAAGCCACAGAAGCCAACTTGCGCGCAGTGTCGGCCGACCGGACCTACCTGGATCTCTGCGGCGCGACGACCGGCATCTATCCGCAGGGCTACGTACCGCACAACCACCACTTCCTCTACGCCAGCGCCATGATGGAAGGCGACAGCAAGCGCGCGCTGGCGGCGGCCGACGAGGTGGCGCGGCAGATGGACCTGGAGCGTTCGCGCGAACCCGGCTACGTCGCGCTGCAGCACTACTGGGTCACGCCTTACCTCGCGCGCGTGCGTTTCGGCCACTGGACCGAACTGCTCGCGCAGGAGCCGCCGCCAGCCGACCTGCCGTACCCCACCGCGATCTGGCACTACGCGCACGGCATGGCGCTGCTGCGCACGGGGCGCCTGCTGGACGCCCGTCGCGATCTCGAGGGCCTGGCGACAATCGCCGCCCACCCGGACATGGAGCACCAGAGCGTGTGGGACATCAACAGCTTCGCCTCGCTGCTGCACGTGGCGGAGCGACAGTTCGCCGGCGAGCTCGCGCTGGCCCGCGGCGAGAACGACGCGGCGATCGCCGCATTGCGCGGGGCGGTCGCGCAGGAGGACGCGCTCAACTACGACGAGCCTGCCGCCTGGTACATGCCGGTGCGCCAGGCGCTGGGCGCCGCGCTGCTGCAGGCGGGTCGCGCCGAGGAGGCGCAGGCCGTGTTCGAAGAGGACCTGCAGCGCAACCCGGACAACGGCTGGTCGCTGTGGGGCCTGGTCTCGGCGCTGGCGGCGCAGCACCGTCCGGTCGAGGAGACGCGCGCACGGTTCCAGGCCGCCTGGAAGTACGCGGACGTGAAGCTCGAGGCGGCGCGATTCTAGGGCGCATTGCACAGGCGACGACCTCGCCCGCAGGGCTCGATTCGCGGTGTAGCATCGCGGCGCGCGATCCGCGCCTCTCGGAACACGGGCTCATGCAGAACCTCATCGCATCGCTGGCGCAGCAGTTCGGCCTGCGGCCGGAACAAGTCCAGGCGGGCGTGGGCGCGGTGCTCCAGCTCATGCAGCAGCACGCGGGCGGCAACGAGTTTCAGCAACTGATCGACAAGATCCCCGGCGCGCAGGCCTGGATGCAGCAGGCCAGCGCCTTGCCCACGCAGGCCGGCAGCGGTGGCATGGGCGGCGGATTGCTCGGGCAGGCCGCGAGCATCCTGGGCACGGTGACCGGGCAGGGTGGCAGCGGCCTGGCCGGTGTCCTCGGCCAGCTCGGGCATGCGGGTTTACGGCCCGAGTCGGCGGCGCAGTTCGTGCCGGCGCTGCTCGAGAAGCTCAAGGACGGCGCGGGCGCCGGCACGGTCGAGAAGGTGCTCGAACAGGTTCCCGGACTCGGCGGCCTTGGCGGCGGACTGCTGGGTCAGTTCCTCCGGTGAGGTGGGCCGGCTGGGTGTGAGCCCCGGAGATCGCATCTGAATCCGCACAAGCTTTTGCGCGTGCTCTTGATCGGCGTCGCCGTGCTGGTAGGCCTCGCGGTGGCGGGGGGCTTCGCCCTGCCGGACCGCGCGAGCATCGAGCGCGGCATCGTGATCGAGCGCGCGCCCGCAACCGTCTTCACCGTGCTCGACGGCTTCCGGCACTACGAGCACTGGTCGCCGCTGGCTTCACTCGATCCCGCGATGAAGACGCGCCTCGAAGGCCCGATCGACGGCGTCGGTGCGCGCTACCTCTGGCGCAGCGAGATGCCGTCGGTGGGTTCGGGCAGCCAGCAGATCGTCGAATCGGTTCCCTACAGTCACGTCGTCGTGCACAGGGTGTTCTCGGGCTCGGACGCGCAGAACACGGCGGCGTTCGAACTCACGCCCGAGGGCGAGGCCACGCGCGTGACCTGGCACCACGAGGTCGCGTTCGGTTCCAGTCTTGTCGATCGCTACATGGGCCTCATGTTGGAACGCATGGTGGGTCCCGATTGCGAACGTGGTCTGGCGCGGCTCAAGGCGCATGTCGAGTCGCTGCCCGCGGTCGACTTCGCCGGTATCCCGGTCGAGCGCATCGACGTCGCGGCCAGGTCCATCGCCTACGTGTCCGGGCGCAGCGACACGGCGCCCCTTGCGATCGCACGCGCCTACGAGAAGGCCTACACACAGGTGACGTCCGCGTTGTCGCGCGACGGGGTGAAACCCTCCGGGCCGCCGCTGGCGATCGGACGCAGCTGGGACGCCGAGCGCCACGTCTACGAATTCGATGCCGCGATCCCGGTGCCTCGTGGCACGCGCCAGCCGCGCACCGATCGCACGGTGAAGATCGGCGAGTCCTACACCGGGCTCGTGCTGCGCTCGGTGCATCGCGGGCCGCACGAGGGCCTGGCGGCGCACCTGCAGAAACTGATGGCCTACAAGCTGGCCGTCGGCTTCGAATCCAACGGGTCGCCCTGGGACGTGTACATCTCCGGCGCGAACGGCCCGGCTACCGGACAGGTCATCGAGACCTACGTGCCGGTGAGATAGATGAGCGCTGTGAACGTGCCCCCGCCCGCGCCGCCGGGCAAGCCGAAGGATGGCGGGTTCGATGCACGAGCCTTCCTGTCGCAGCTCACGCTGGAGCCCGGCGTGTACCGCATGTACGGCCCCGGCGGCGAACTCCTGTACGTCGGCAAGGCGCGCAACCTGCGCAAGCGCGTGAGCAGCTACTTCCTGCGCGCCTCCGGAGACCCGCGCATCGAGGCGATGGTGTCGCAGGTGATTCGCGTGGAGGTGACGATCACGCACACCGAGGACGAGGCGCTGATCCTCGAGTCCAACCTGATCAAGGAGCTGTCGCCGAAATACAACATCGTCTACCGCGACGACAAGAGTTATCCCTACGTGCGATTCACCTCGCACGAGTTCCCGCGCATCGGCTACTACCGCGGCGCGAAGTCCGGAAAGGATCGCTACTTCGGCCCGTTCCCGAGCGCCAGCGCCGTGCGCGAGACGCTCTACACGCTGCAGAAGCTGTTCAAGCTGCGGCCCTGCCGCGACACCTTCTTCGCCCATCGCCAGCGGCCCTGCCTTCAGCACCAGATCAAGCGCTGCTCGGCGCCCTGCGTGGGGCTGATCACGCCGCAGGACTACGCGCAGGATCTGCGCAACGCCGTGCGCCTGCTCGAAGGCAAGGCGGACGAACTGGCAGGCGAACTCGCAGTGGACATGGACAGCGCATCCGAAGCGCTGGAGTTCGAGCGCGCGGCGCGCCTGCGCGACCAGATCGCCGCGCTCAAGCGCGTACGCGAGAACCGCACGATCACGGGCGGCGCGGACGATCTGGACGTGATCGCCTGCGAGCCGCATCCCGGTGGCAGCTGCGTGGTGGTCATGAGCGTGCGTGATGGCCTGAACCTGGGTCATCGCAGCCATTTCCCGAAGCACTCGGCCAACGCGGCGCCCGAGGAGCTCATCGACAGTTTCCTCAGCCAGCACTACCTGGACCAGCCGCCGCCGCCCGAGATCCTGGTCAGTCATACGCCGGAGGATTGCGAGTTCCTGGAACAGGCCATCGCGCGGGCGGCGAAGCGCAACGTAGCCATACGCAAGCCGCAGCGCGGCATCAAGGTGAGGCTGATGGAGATGGCGCAGAGCACGGCGGCGCAGGCGTTGTCGGCGCGAATGGTCGAGTCGGCGAGCATGGACGCGCGCCTGCTCGAGCTGCAGCAGGCGCTGGATCTCGAGAAGCCGCCGATGCGCATGGAATGCTTCGACATCTCGCACACGCGCGGCGAGCGTACCGTGGCCTCCTGCGTGGTCTTCAACCACGAAGGGCCTCTCAAGAGCGCGTACCGCAAGTTCAATATCGAAAGTCGCGACCCCCAGGTCGCCGGCGATCCATCGCCACCGGCGGTGCAGGCGCGTCCCGGGGAGGGCGATGTCGACGGGCACGAGGATCTGCGCGGCGTGATCACCGCCGGTGACGACTACGCCGCCATCCACCAGGCGGTCAAGCGCCGCTTCGCGCGCGCCAAGTCCGGTGAGACGCCGCAGCCGGATCTCCTGTTCATCGACGGTGGCCAGGGCCAGCTCAGTGCGGCGCTCGAGGCCCTGGACGAACTGGGAATCGAGAATCTGCGCGTCGTAGCCATCGCCAAGGGCCCGACGCGCAAGCCGGGTCTCGAGGAATTGATCCTGCCGGAACGCGAGCTGCCCCTGCGACTGCCCCCCGATTCGCCGGCGCTGCACCTGATCCAGCGTATCCGCGACGAAGCGCACCGCTTCGCCATCACCGGGCACCGCGGCCGGCGCGAGAAGGCGCGCCTGACGTCGGACCTCGAATCCATCGAAGGATTGGGTCCCACACGACGGCGGGCGCTGCTCAAGAACTTTGGCGGGCTGGGCCAGCTCAAGCGCGCCAGCGTCGACGAGATCGCCAGGGTCGAGGGAATCAACGCCACGCTGGCGGCCCGCATTCACGCGCACTTCCGCTGAGGCCGGTCGCCGTACGGTCCCCGCGAGTGGAAACTAGGCTGCGGAACCCCGACACTGAACCATGCCGCTGACGATTCCCAACGTCCTCACTCTGTTGCGCCTCGCGATCATTCCGCTGGTGCTGGGGATGTTCTACCTGAAGAGCTGGCCTTACTCGCACCAGGCGGCCTGCGTGCTATTCGCCATCGCCGCGATCACCGACTGGTTCGATGGATGGCTGGCGCGGCAGCTGGGGCAGACCTCGAAGTTCGGCGCGTTCCTCGATCCTGTCGCGGACAAGCTGCTGGTCGCGGTATCCCTCGTGATGCTCCTGCATGATGCGGAGGCCGGCGGCAGTCGTGCCGGCCTGCTCTCGCTGCTGGTCGCCGTCATCATCGGCCGCGAGATCACCATCTCCGCGCTCCGCGAGTGGATGGCGGAACTCGGCGCCCGGACCAGCGTCGCCGTGGGAATGGTCGGCAAGGTCAAGACCGGCTTCCAGATGACGGCGATCGGGCTGATGCTCTGGCGCGAAGACACTTTCGGCCTGCCGATCTATGACCTGGGTTTCGGCTTGCTGTTCATCGCGGCAGTCCTGACGGTGTATTCGATGGTCGTGTATCTGCGCGCGGCCTGGCCCTTCATGAAGGAAGATCACCAGATCAACCCCTGACGCGGAAGTGGCGAAGCCGGCGCGCGGAATTGAGGTCGGAAGCGCTTCGTGCGATCCGGGCGATTCCACGCTTCGAATTCGTTTGACTCCCGAAGGGCAGCCGCTAAAATGCGCGTCCCCAAGCGGGAATAGCTCAGTTGGTAGAGCGCAACCTTGCCAAGGTTGAGGTCGCGAGTTCGAATCTCGTTTCCCGCTCCAGATTCGTGAAAGGCCCCGGTTCCACCGGGGTTTTTCGTATCGAACAAGTCGTTTGAATCGCGGACCCGGGGCTGGGTGGCAGAGTGGTTATGCAGCGGACTGCAAATCCGCGTACGCCGGTTCAATTCCGACCCCAGCCTCCATT
>JBKJPX010000014.1:0-156154 GCA_046594215.1 Panacagrimonas sp. | reverse complement strand
GTGCGCGCAAGAGCGCTAATCGACATTCAGATGTCCTTCCATGATGTGTACCGCGTGGCCGCCGACACGGACTGCCGTCACGGCTCCGCTGTGTTTTTCGGCTGAAGCGAAGAGTGCGCTCGGACGCCCCATCTCCACGCCCTGGACGATATTCCAGTGGAGCGCGCCGTCGGCCTGCGTGGACTCGGTAGCCAGGCGGCCCGCGAGCGCGACCGCGGCCGAACCCGTCGCGGGATCTTCGCCGATCGACGGGTGGAACATGCGCGTGCGCAGTTCTCCTTCGTACCCGCGCGCATAGACATACAAGCCACGCGCACCGCTGGGTGCCAGCAGGGCGGCGACGCGCACACGCTCCGTCTCGATGCCGGCCAGCACTTCGGGCGCGCGCAGCGGCACCAGCAGCATGGGCAATCCGCAGCTCGCGACGATGGGCGTTTCCTGGGCGTAGCCGATATCGGCGGCTTCGAGTCCCAGTACGACGGCGATGGCCACCTTGTCGGGTACGCGATCGTCGAATTGCGGCAGCTGCGCGGCCGTGAATTCTGCGTAGGGCAAATCGGCGTCGTTGCGAAGGACCACGTCGACGAGGCCGGAGCCGGTTTCCACCGGCACCCGTAGCTGGCTTCCCGGCGTTGCCATGCCCATCGTGACCAGGGCGCATACCGCGCCGACGATCGGATGACCGGCGAAGGGCAATTCCTCCGTCGGCGTGAAGATGCGCAGCCTCAGCATGCCCCCGGCTTGCGTGGGCCTGAGCATGAAGACGGTCTCGGACAGGTTGAACTCACGCGCAATGCGCTGCATCAGCGAAGCGGGCAACTCATCGCCGCCCAACACGACCGCAAGGGGATTGCCGCCCCAGGCGCGGTCCGTGAAGACATCGAACGTGTGGAAGCGCAGTTGCGACATGTCGCCCCCGGCTACTGGAAGCGACCGCCGGCGACCCGACCTTCGGCGTCGATCTCGGCGAAGAAGCGGCTGTCGTCGGAGCGCAGTTCGCGCGTCGTGATGTCGCCCGGCATCACCACCAGCAGGCCAGGGTAGCGCTGGCGCAGCGCGTCCGGCGTCGGGCGGGTGGCGACCCAAGCATTGAAGGCGTCCAGATTGGTGACCTGCGTGCGCACGGGCGTCTCCACTGCGGTTGGCACGGGGGTGGGCTCGGGTTGCGTGGGCGACGTGCAGGCGACAACCACGAGCATCGACAGCAGGAACGACAAGAGCGTGCGGGGCATGGTCGAAAGGCAGCGCGGTGACGGCGCAGAGACTAACAAAGGGCCGCGCCCGCGTTGAGGAAATGGGAGTCAATAGTGCCTAGACTGTGCGCCCCGTTTTCTCAGGACCCGCTGCGGTGAATAGCTTCGACGTCATCGTGATCGGCGGCGGCCACGCCGGCACCGAGGCCGCGCTCGCGGCGGCCCGCATGGGTTGCTCGACGATGCTCGTCACGCAGTCGATCGAGACGCTCGGCCAGATGTCCTGCAACCCGGCCATCGGCGGCATCGGAAAGGGGCATCTCGTGCGCGAGATCGACGCGCTCGGTGGTTGGATGGCGCATGCGGCCGATCGCGCCGGGATCCAGTTCCGCACGCTGAACGGGTCGAAAGGCCCCGCGGTGCGCGCCACGCGGGCGCAGGCCGATCGCATGCTCTACAAGTGGGCCGTGCGCGAGGCGCTGGAGAACCAGCCGAACCTGACCCTGTTCCAGCAGGAGGTCGAGGATCTGCTCGTCGAGGGCGATCGCGTCGCCGGGGTCGTGACCAAGCTGGGCCTGAAGTTCCTGGCGAAGAGCGTTGTGCTCACGACGGGCACCTTTCTTGGTGGGCGCATCCACATCGGACTCGAGCAATCTTCGGGCGGTCGCGCGGGTGATCCGCCGTCGATCGCGCTCGCGCAGCGACTGCGTGAACGCATGCCGCGCACCGGGCGCCTGAAGACCGGCACGCCGCCGCGGCTCGACGGGCGCACGATCGACTGGTCGATCCTGCAGGTGCAACCCGGCGACGACCCGGTCCCGGTGTTCTCGTTCATGGGCAGCCGCGCCCAGCATCCGCGGCAGGTGCCCTGCCACATCACGCACACCAACGAGCAGACGCACGCGATCATTCGCGAAGGCTTCGAGCGCTCGCCGATGTTCACCGGCCGCATCGAGGGCGTGGGTCCGCGCTACTGCCCCAGCGTCGAGGACAAGGTCAACCGTTTCGCCGACCGCAGCGCGCACCAGATCTTCCTCGAGCCCGAAGGCCTGGCCACGCGCGAGATCTATCCGAACGGGATCTCGACTTCGCTGCCTTACGACATCCAGGAGCGGTTTGTTCGCACGATCCGCGGCATGGAGAACGTGCGCATCACGCGGCCGGGCTACGCCATCGAGTACGACTACTTCGATCCGCGGGACCTCTATCGCTCGCTCGAGACGAAATCGGTCGCGGGCCTGTTCTTCGCCGGGCAGATCAACGGTACGACAGGTTACGAGGAAGCCGCCGCGCAGGGCTTGCTCGCGGGCATCAACGCCGCGCGCAACGCGCAGGACCGCGAAGCCTGGGTGCCGCTGCGGCACGAGGCTTACATCGGCGTGCTCGTGGACGATCTGGTCACGCGTGGAACCGCCGAGCCGTATCGCATGTTCACCTCGCGTGCCGAACACCGGCTGATGCTGCGCGAGGACAACGCCGACCTGCGGCTGACGCCGGTGGGACGAGAGCTGGGCCTGGTCGACGACGCGCGCTGGTCCGCGTTCGAGACCAAGCGCGAAGCGATCGGGCTCGAGCGGGCGCGACTCGAATCGCACTGGCTCAAGCCTGCGGATCTTTCCCAGCCGACCTTCATCGACGTGTTCGGCGAGCCGCCGACCTCGACCGGCTTCTCCGCACTGGACCTGCTGCGCCGGCCCGAAGGCTCGACGCAGGTGCTGCGCGATCTGGGCCTTGCGTCTGCCGAAGTCGACGACGCAGTTGCCGAGCAGGTCGAGATCACGGCCAAGTACAGCGGCTACCTCGCACGCGCGCAGATCGAGATCGATCGCAACCGTCGTTACGAAGAGGCCGCGTTGCCGGTTGACGTCGATTACGCCGCGATCCGCGGCCTGTCGAACGAGGTGCGGGCCAAGCTCATCGCGCACCGGCCGGAAACGGTGGGGCAGGCAGCGCGTATCTCGGGCGTCACGCCTTCGGCCGTGTCGCTGCTTTTGGTCCACCTGAAGAAGATCGGGCAGTTGCGGCGCACGGCCTGAGGATCCGGCGCTAGCTATTCCAGCCATGTCAGGGCATCGGCCCCAGCCTCTGCGGTGATCGTGCCCGTCGGACGTTCCTTCGAACAGCCCCTCGTCAGCCGGCGAGGAACCAGTGCAGCTGCGGCCCGTGCTCGCGCAGCCAGCGCCGGTGCGTCTCGAAGTCCGGCATCTGTCGCGCCACGAGCTTCCAGAAGCGCGGACCATGATCGTGGTGGCGCACGTGGCAGAGCTCGTGCACGGCGACGTAGCGCAGCACGGCGGGCGGCGCCATCACAAGGCGCCACGACAGGCTGATCCGTCCCTGCGCGGTGCAGCTGCCCCAGAGGGTTTTCTGGTCGGCGATGCGCGGGCCGCTGAAGCCGACGCTCAGGCGTTTGGCTTCCTCGACCAGCATGCGCTGGGAATCCAGCATCGCCTCGCGCTTAAGCGCCTCACGCACCAAGCGCTGCAGGCGTGACGGCTGCGCGAGCCAAACCGGCGGCACGAACAACTCCATCGCGCGATCGGTCACGCGCACCATTGGCTTGCGGGCACGCGTCGCGAACAGGCGCAGCGTGATGTCCTGTCCACGCAACGGCAGCACGTCGCTGCCATCCCACTTCAGCGACGCCGAAGGACGCTCCGGATGTTCGGCCAGCTTGAGCTTGAGCTCAAGAATCTTTTCGCGGATCCAGCTCTCGCGGCTCAGCAGGAACGCGCGCGCTTCGCCTTTCGGCACGGAACGCGGAATCGTGAGGCGAACTTCCGAAGGCGAGCGCACCTCGATGCGGATGCAGCGCGCGCGCGCGCTGACGCGCTCGTCGACGCGGTAGGCATCAAACAGGAGATCGAGTTGTCGCGGTGCAGTCATCGTCGGCGGAGCGGCGGTTCAGGCGGCAGCTTAGTCCTCGCCAAATGTCCGCGCCACCGTTGACGAACCCACCAAGGGGCCGATGGTAAAACTCGATCAAGGAGTGAATCGGGTCGACGACGACGCGACCGATCAGGACAAACGATTCAACGCGTCGAAGTCAGCGGCGTTGAGCAGCACGATCTGCTGTTCCTGCGCGGAACGCGCGCGATCACCGCGACCGATGCCGAGCAGTCGCAGGAAGTAGGGCGCGAGCGCAACACGCACGCGCGTTTCGCGCATGCCGTGCAGCATCCCGTAGTCCTGTTCCACCACGCGCTTCTGCGCGGCACTGAGGTCAGGATGCGGCGCGATGCGGATAGCGACCTCGTTACGCCAGTCCCAATCCTTGTCGGCGCTGCGTTCGCAAGGTCCGAGCAGCTCGGGCAGCCCGCAGATGCGCGACAGGAGGAAGTCGCGGTAGCCCTCGTGCGTGGCCGACCACGCGCGCGCATGCCAGCGCCCGGCGAACACGAGCACGTGCGGTGCGATCTCCAGCCGTCGCGGATCGGGGTTGGTCATGGACTGGTAGTCGACGGCGAGCCAGCGGCCTTCGCGGATCGCTGTGTTGAGTCGCGCCAGCACGCGCACGTCGAACTCGCGCGCCGGCGCCTCGAGCGTCTCAGCCGCGACCATCCCCGAGGTCGCCATCGCGAGCGGCAGTTCGGCGTCGAGCTCATGGTTGCGCAACACCTGGAGGTACTCGGCCGCGGTGCCGCGCAGGAACTGCGGCACGAACGTGTCGGTAGGCCGGTACTCGCCGGTGCGGCGATCACGCAGAAGATTTTCCGGCGCGAGGCGCAGGTAAGTGGCGAAATCCCGCTCGGCCTTGCCGGTGGTGATGCCGAAGCTGTCGCGAAGATCGGCCACGCGGACCTGGCCGCGCCAGATCGCGTGGGCCTCGAGAAAGCGGAAGCGCTGTCGCTGGTCCCATCCCGGTTGTTGCAATGCCGCGGAGTCAGTCATGGGGTCGCGTCACGAGCGGATGGCGTTCGAAAGCGACGCAATCTGCATTGATGTGGAAAAAAAATCGTCATATCGCACGAGAGTACGTAAATCCACGCGTCATCTCCGCCGCCGAAGGCGCTTATCCACAAGCTTATCCAGCAAAGCTGGTGATAACTTTTGAAAGTGCACCGGACGGTTCAGGAATTCACCGGATAGCCGAGCCGGGCCATTACGCCGTCGAGCTCGTCGAGCGAATGAAAGGCCACGCGCAACTCGCCCTGTCCGTCCTTCTCGAGGCTGATCGCGACGGGACATCCGACGAGATCGGACAACTCCCGCTCGAGTTTTTCCCAGTCGCCCGGCTTGCCCGCGGTAAACACCGGCTTCGGGCGCCGATGCAGGGACACGCGCCGCTCGAGCTGTCGCACCGTGAGCTTGTGGCGGATCACCTCGTCGGCGAAGCGCAGCTGTTGATCGTGCGGCAGCCCCGCAAGCACCTTCGCGTGGCCGAGCGGGACGTGGCCGTCGTTCACGAGCGCCGCGACCTGCGGATCGAGATTGAGCAGCCGGAAATAATTGCTGACATACGCGCGCGACTTGCCGATGCGTTCGCCGATCTGGTCGTGCGTGAGTTCGAAGGTTTCGCCCAGGCGCTTGAGTCCGGCCGCGGTCTCGATCGGTGAGAGCGATTCGCGCTGCAGGTTCTCGATCAGCCCGAGGATGAAGGCCTCGTCCTCGGAAAGGTCGTCGCGCACGATCGCGGGGATGTCGTGCAGGCCCGCGAGTTGTGCCGCGCGCCAGCGGCGTTCGCCGGCGAGCAGCTCGTAACCCCAGACGCGCGTTCGCAGCACAATCGGCTGGATGACGCCGGACTCGCGGATCGAACGCGCGAGTTCTTCGAGAGAGTCGGGGTCGAAGTGGCGACGCGCCTGCGTGCTTCCCGGGCGGATCAGGTCCACCGGGATCGAGCGGATCGCGGACACGGGGTTCGACATGGGTTGGGCGCGGGGGGCCTGGGGGCTTGGGTCTGGCCGGCATGCCACAATTAGCACGGGCTCAACCTACAAGAGCATTATCGTGGAAGACCACTTCCGGGCCATCATCGAGGCGATTGGAGAGAACCCCGACCGGGAAGGTCTGCTCAAGACGCCGCACCGTGCGGCGCGGGCCATGGAGTTCCTGACCCAGGGCTACGAGCAGGACCTCTCCGAGATCGTCAACGACGCGATCTTCGCCTCGAGCAACGACGAGATGGTCATCGTGCGCGACATCGAGATGTACTCGATGTGCGAGCACCACATGCTGCCGTTCATCGGCAAGTGCCACGTTGCCTACCTGCCGGCCGGCAAGGTGATCGGCTTGTCCAAGATCCCGCGCATCGTCGACATGTACGCCCGTCGACTGCAGATCCAGGAGAACCTGACCAAGCAGATCGGCGAGTCGATCCAGCAGGTTACGGAGGCCAACGGGGTGGCCGTCGTCATCGAAGCGAAACACCTGTGCGCGATGATGCGGGGCGTGGAGAAACAGAACTCCACGATGATCACCTCCATGATGCTGGGGCGGTTCCGCGAGGATCAGCGGACGCGCCAGGAATTGCTCTCCTTGCTGCGGCCCTAGGGCTAAACTACGGCAGGATGCATCGGCCCAGGTCCGGGCGGCGCAACTTCCCTGGCTTTCGAGTTTCCAGATCTGCATGGATGATTCCGGCCCATACCAGACGACCGCGCGCATGACCCGACCTGCTCTCGCCAACGTTCGCTTCGGCACACCGCAACAGGTGGACGTGCTGACCGCACTCGAACCTTCGGTGCGTCGCGAGATGGAAGCGCACGTGTCACGCCGCCGCCTGTGGTTCCCCAACGACCTGATGCCGGCCGACGCCGACTCGGGCCCCGGGCGCGAGGAAGAACTGGCGCTCACCCGAGAGGCCGCGCGCGATCTGCCGGACGTCGTGCGCATCGCGCTGGCGCTGAATCTGCTCACCGAGGAAGGTCTGCCGCACTTCCACCGCCTGATCGCCGTGTACTTCGGCCCGGCCTCGCCGTGGAGCGACTGGAACCACCTGTGGACGGCCGAGGAAGACCGCCACGGCTGCGTAATGCGCGATTACGTGCGTGACGCGCGCATCTTCGACATGCGCGCGGTTGAGCAGATGCAGTTCGACTACATCCAGGCCGGCTTCGAGCCGGACTGGCAACAGGACCCGTACCGCCTGCTGGCCTACACCTCGTTGCAGGAGAAGGCCACGCAGATTTCGCACGCCAACACCGGGCGCCTGGGCGCGGGCCGCGAACCGGCGCTGCAGCGTCTGCTGGCGCACGTGGCGGGCGACGAGTCGCGCCATTACCAGTTCTACCGCGCGGTGTTCGGCGACATCCTGCGCGCCGACACCGAGCGAGCGCTGGACTCGCTGCTCAAGGTCACGCTGAGCTTCGAGATGCCGGGTCACAAGATCCCGGGCTTCGCGGAGATGAGCGAAGTGCTGGGGCGCGGCGGTGTGTTCGGCACGCGCCATTACCAGAGCATCGTCGAGGAACTGCTGGAGTACTGGCAGATCGGCGCGCTGACAGGCCTGACTCCGCACGCGCAGCACAGCCAGGAACGGCTGATGAAGGTGCCCTCGCGCCTGGCGCGCATGGCGGACTACGCCGAGGCCAAGGCGCAGCGCCGCAAATTCAGCTTCGACGTCATCTACAAGCGCACCGTCGAGTTGTAGGAACCTGCTGCTGCGCGCCGGCATCGACGCGTAAACTCGCCCTCTTCGCACGGGGGAACACGGCATGCGCACGTTGCAGCAATCACGCGTCCTGATCACCGGCGCCGGGAGCGGCTTGGGTCGTGCCTGCGCGCTGGCCTTCGCCGCCCAGGGCGCCCGCGTGGCCGTCACGGACATGCGCATCGACGCCGCGCTCGAGACCGCGCAGATGCTCGAGGCCAAAGGCGGCACCGCCCTTTCGCTCGCGCTTGACGTCACCTCCGAGGAATCCTTCGCCATCGCGGTGGCCGCCGTGAACGCGGCATGGGGCGGGGTCGACGTGCTGGTCAACAACGCGGGCGTCGCCACGGCCGGCACGGTGGAAGAGTCGCCTATCAAGCAATGGGACTGGGTGCTGAACATCAACGTGCTGGGCTGCGTACGCGGCGCCCGCGCCGTGATCCCGACCATGAAGGCGCAGCCGGGCGGCGGGCACATCGTCAACGTCGCGAGTTTCGCCGGCATCGCCAACCCGCCGGCGATGGCCAGCTACAACGCGGCCAAGGCGGCGGTGATCTCGCTGTCCGAGACCTTGCGCTACGAAGTCTTTCCGGCCATCGGCGTGACCGTGGCCTGCCCGTCGTTCTTCAAGACCGACCTGGTCAACACCAGCAAGATAGGCCTGGCGCCCGGCGAGAAGCAGCCCGCGCCGCAGATGATGAAGATCGTCGAGCGCATGATGGAGAAGGCCAGCGTGACCGCCGAGGACGTGGCGCGCGACATCGTGGATGCCGTGGCCTCGAACCATTTCCTGGTGATGTCGCACGCGGACGCGCGCTCCTTGTGGCGGCTCAAGCGACTGTCGCCCGAGCTGTATTTCCGCAAGGCACAGAAGGCGACGGCGAACTTCCTGACGAAGCGGTAGCGCTGACGAAGTCCGCGAGTCGTGGAAACCTTCCGGACTCTGGCTTCGCGGAATTCGGCGTCCGGGCTCACGGCCTGACCTCGAAGCACCCGGGCACCTGGTCGTCGACCGGCTCCCATTCCAGCTCCCGCACCTGCGCCCGCTCGGGTCCGCGCAGCAGCCATGTCCTGAAGTCTTCGAGCGCGGCAGCATCTTTCCCACCGACTCGGCCCTCGACCGCGCCGTCTATGCGATTTCGCACCCACCCGCCGAGACCCGCCTGCATCGCACGCTCGCGCGTGGAGTGACGAAAGAACACGCCTTGTACGTGGCCCGTGACGACGAAGCGATATGATTTCAACATGCCCTTGTCCCATCCCGGGCCGATGCAATCGCTGGATGGCCCGTTCTTCCACCTGCCCGTCCCGCCTATCCGATTCTAGATGAGCCTGATCGACCGACTCCGCACGCGTATCGACGCACTCGCCACCAGCGCCCTGGGCGCGGCGAGCGACGATCGCCTTTCGTTCAAGGCCGAGATCCCGGCCGGCGTCTTCGGCTCTATCCTCAAGCTCGACGTGACGGTGGACACCCAGGTGCACGGCGACGGCGAGCGCGTGCGCCTTCGCGCCCACGTGCAGACCAACTTCGCTTCGGTGCTCAAGCCGATGCTCGCGGCGCCCGCGCCGCAGCCCAAGCCGCGTCGCAGGCCCGGTGGCGGCAACAAGAAGGGCACGAGCGCGTCGCGTGCACTGGCGCCGGCCGCCTCGTTCGTCGGGCAGCTCGCCAGCCGCGGCATGCGACGTGCTTTTTCCAACCCTCTCGTGCAGCGCCTGGCGGAGCCGCTGATGAAACACGATATCAACAGCTGGATCGAGATCACGGCGTCTACGGCTTCACTGGATCGCGGCGCGCACGACCTGATGCCGCGCAGCGACAAGCTCGAGTCGATGGGTATCCGTCCCGCGCGCCACGAAGGTCCGCACGTGGAGAGCTGGTCGGGGGCCACCGCCCAGGGCAGCGCGCAGGTTTCAACGCTTCAGATCGACAAGAAGAGCCTTCCGAAAAACCTGCAGAAGCGCCTCGGCGACCAGCCGTTCAACCTGGCCGCGATGATCATCAACACGATCGAGGAAAAGTGAGGGCGTGCTGACATCAGTTCGATCGTTGCGGCGGAGGTCGTTTTGCCGCAGCGCCAGGATCGAGCGACGAAGCGTAAGGAGACACATGAGGAGCGTGAGACGCGGCGATCCGGGACAGCGGCCCCGCCCCTTCGGGTTGCCCCCGGAAATCGGGCCACGCGGCATTGCTCGTCGCTCAGGTAGTCGTTACCACGCAGCGCTCCGGGCGCTGTGCTTGGCCCGATTTCCAGGGGCCGCGCGTCGATCGAAGTGGCGTCGACAGGCCCTGTGACACAGCCGATGCCGGCCGCGAGCGCTGACGGCAGGCTGCTGCCGCCGACTGCGTTCTGGCGACTGGACCGGCAGCGGTCGCGCGAGGTGCTGGCCCTGGCTCTGCCGATCATCGCGGCGATGGTCTCGCAGAACGTGCTCAACCTCGTCGACACCGCGATGGTGGCGCACCTGGGTGCGGCGACCCTCGCCGGCGTGGGCCTGGCCTCGTTCCTGAACTTCATGGCGGTGGCCTTCATCACGGGCCTGTCGTCCGCGGTACAGGCGATGGCGGCGCGTCGCGTCGGCGAGGGCAAGCTCGACGAGACCGCGATCCCGCTCAACGGCGGCATCCTGCTGTCGGCGGGGCTCGGCATCCCGCTCGCGGCACTGCTGATCTGGCAGGCCCCGAACATCCTGCACCTGCTGAACAAGGATCCCGAGGTCGTCGCGGCCGGCACGACCTACCTGCGCCTGCGCCTGCTGAGCATCGTGGCCATCGGCATGAACTTCTCGTTCCGCGGTTACTGGAGCGCGATCAAGCTCGCGCGCCTCTACATGTTCACGCTCGTTGGCATGCACAGCTTCAATATCGCGCTGAACTACTGCCTGATCTTCGGCAGGCACGGCTTCCCCGAACTCGGCGTGATGGGCGCGGGCCTGGGCACGAGCATCTCGATCTGCCTGGGCACGGTGACCTACTTCATCCTCGGCTGGCGCCACGCGCGCCCCGCGGGGTTCCTGGCGCGCCGTCCGAGCCGCGAGCAGTTCAGGAACCTGCTCCGACTGGGCCTGCCGTCTTCGATCCAGCAACTGTTCTTCGCGGCCGGCTTTACGGTGCTGTTCTGGATCGTGGGCCAGGTCGGCACGCGCGAACTCGCCGTGGCCAACGTGCTGATCAACATCTCGCTGGTGGCCGTGCTGCCCGGGATTGGTTTTGGCCTGGCGGCGGCGACGCTCGCGGGCCAGGCACTGGGACGATGCGACCCGGGGGACGCGCACCGCTGGGCCTGGGACGTATGCAAGGTCGCGAGCCTGCTGCTCGCCGCGATCGGCCTTCCGATGCTGCTGCTGCCGCGCGCGATCCTGGGCCTGTTCGTACAGGACCCCGGACTGATCGAGCTGGGCATCTTCCCGCTGCGCCTGATCGGTGGCGGCATCATCATCGACGGCACGGGGCTGGTGCTGATGCATGCCCTGTTCGGCGTCGGCGCGGCGCGGCTCGTGATGGCGGTCAGCGTCGGACTTCAGTGGTTGCTGTTCCTGCCGGCGGCCTACTTGCTCGGCCCGGTGTGGGGGCTGGGTCTCTCTGCGATCTGGCTGGCGATGAGCAGCTACCGCGCCCTGCAGTCCGTGGTCCTCGCCAACATCTGGCAGCGGCGCAAGTGGGTGCACAGCCGCGTGTAACATCGGTGCTGCGGTGGGGCGCCTCGCGCCGCGAGACAGGCATCACAGGGGGACGAGGCGCGCACGGATCGCCGGAACCAGCACCGACACGCGGGGGCGTCGTCATGAGTGAAATCGTCTTTCCCGGGCAACGAACGGCTGTGACGGAGCCTGGATTAGCGCCGGAACACTTCGAGTTCACCGGCAGCGGTGGAGAGTACTTCCGCATCTGGATCGTGAACCTGGTGCTGACGATCCTGACGCTGGGCATCTACTCCGCCTGGGCCAAGGTGCGTCGCATGCAGTACTTCAGTCGCCACACGCGCGTGGCCGGCAGCGTGTTCGACTACCACGGCAAGCCGCTGTCGATCCTGGTCGGCCGCATCATCGCGCTGGCGCTGTTCGGCGTGTACAGCCTGGCCAACGCGGTGCCCGGACCGCTGACGCTGCTCGCGCTGCTGATGCTGGGCGGCCTGATGCCGCTGCTGCTGCGCAATTCCTTCCGCTTTCGCCTTTACAACACCAGCTACCGCGGACTGCGCTTCTCGTTTCGCGGCACGGTGGGCGAGGCCTACGTGACCTTCCTGCTCTTCGGCATCCTGATGTTTGGCACGCTCTACCTGCTCGCGCCGATGTTCCACCAGCGCATGAAGTCCTACCAGCACGGCAATTCCTGGTTCGGACGCACGCAGTTTTCCTTCGACGCCGGAGTCGGCTCGTTCTACGGCACCTACCTGCTGACGGGCGGAGTCTTCATCCTGGTGATGATCGCGCTCGGCACGGCTTTGGGCGGGATCTTCGCCGGACTGATGCCCGCTATGGCGGCGGGCTCGAAGCCCGATCCGTCGATGATCGGTGCGATCGCGCTGGGCGTGTTCGCGCTCTTCGTGGCCGGCTCGCTCATCGTCGGTCCGCTGTTCCAGTCGCGCATCCAGAACCTGATCTGGAACCACACCCGTCTGGGCCATCATCGCTTCGAGAGCCGACTGCGGTTCTGGCCACTGCTGGGCATCAGCCTCGGCAACTTCCTGCTCGTGGTGATCACGCTGGGCCTGTACATGCCCTGGGCCAGCGTGCGCCTGGCCCGTTACCGCGCGGAGTGTGTGAGCCTGCTGCCGGCGGCGTCGCTGGACGATTTCCTCGCGGACGTTGCCGACAACGCCACCGCGACCGGCGACGAGGCCGCAGAGATCTTCGACTTCGACATCGGACTGTGATCCAGCGCGGCAGCTACTACGACGGGCGCAGCGCGGTGATGCGCGAGGTGCGTCTCGTGCCGGCGCCCGGACAGGTCTGGCTGCAGGGCGAGGACTGGGAGCGACGCGAGACGCTGCAGGATGTGCAGATCGGCGAACGCCTGGGAAGTGCGCCACGCGTGATCCGTTTCGCCGACGGTGCGAGCTGCGAGGTCGCGGACGGACCAAGCTTCACGGAGTGGCTCCAGGTCGTGGGCCACGCGGACTCCGCCGTGGACCGGGCGCAGCGCAGCTGGGTGCTGGCGATCGTCGCGTTGCTCGCAGTGATGCTCGTGGGCGCCGCGGGATACCGCTGGGGCCTACCCCTGGCGGCCCAGCTTCTGGCGCAGCGTGTGCCGCGGGCAGTCTCCGACATGCTGTCCGCGCAGACGCTCAACCTGCTCGACGATCATCTCCTGCATCCGACGACGCTCAGCGCCGAGCGCTGCAAGGGGCTGACCGCGGAGTTCTCGCGCCTTGCGGGCAGTGGCGACGCGCAGTTGCTGTTCCGTTCTGGCGGCGATGTCGGGCCCAATGCCATGGCGCTGCCCGACGGCCGTATCCTGCTGCTCGACGAACTCGTGGCCGTGGCCAAGAACGACGAGGAGATCCTCGCGGTGCTGGCGCACGAGCTGGGCCACGTCGAGCGGCGCCACAGCCTGCGCCTGATGATCCAGGGGACTGTGATCGGCGCCTTCGTCGCATGGTGGATCGGCGACTTCAGCCCGCTGATCGCGAGTGCGCCCGCCGCGATCCTGCAGGCCCGGCATTCGCGCGAGCTGGAGAGCGAGGCCGATGCCGACGCGGTGCACAGCCTGCGCTCGCTCGGGATCGCACCCTCGCGACTCGCGGACATCCTCGAGCGCATCTCGGCCGTGCAGGGCGAGCGCGGGGCGAACGAAAAGAAGGAAGAGAAGGGTGGATGGACCGATTACCTGTCCTCGCATCCTGCAACGCGCGATCGCATCGCGATGCTGCGCGGACAATCTCCACCGTAGCCCGCACGAAGACCTGGGAAGCCGTCAGAAGTGGAGGGAGCCCTGGCTCTTTGGCTTCGCGAAATTCAAGGTCCGGGTTACGGCCAAGCAGATTTCTTTTTGTCCGCGCGCGCTTCGGCGATCGCCGCCGTGAGCGCCTCGGCCAGTTCGTCCATGTTGCGAAAACCCGCGAGCCCGACCCGGCCGTGCTCGCGACTCTCAAGCTCGATGGCGCGCACCCTCCCGCCGGACTGGCGCAGGCGCGCGATGGCCAGGTCGCTATAGGGCATGCGATGGGCGCCCACGCCGATCTGCAGCTCGAGCGCGTCGGGTGCGAGGCGCAGCACCATCGTCCTGGCGCTGCGGCGGGCCCAGCGCAGCGACGACACTTCCACCGCCGCGTAGACGGCGAGGATTGCCACCGCGAAGCTCCACGCGACGCGCTGCATCGCCGGCGGCGCCGAGGCGTTCACCCCCGCGCCGAACAGCGCGACCAGGACGACTACCGCGCCAAGGCGGAGCAGGAGGCCGCGCAGCGACGCGGCGCGCACGGCGGCCGGGTCGATGTCGAATTCGCGTCGTGGTATTCGGCTCATCTTGCCCCTGTCTCCTTCATAGCCGGATCGCGAACAGCGGGCGCGATCGCCGCCACACGTAGGCGACCGTCGCGACGGTCGCCACGGCGCCGAACACCACCGAGGGCACCACGCCCAGCAGGCGCGCCGCGACGCCCGACTCGAAGGCGCCGAGCTCGTTGGACGCCGACACGAACACGCTGCTCACCGAAGCGACGCGCCCGCGCATGTGGTCTTCCGTGAGGCTCTGCAGGATCGTGCCGCGGATCACCACGCTGACGCTGTCGAACGCGCCGCTGGCAGCCAGCGCGATCACGGAGATCCAGAAGACCTGCGAGAGCCCGAACACCAGGGTCGCGATGCCGAAGCCGAGCACCGACCACAGCAGGTTGCGCCAGGCGTGGCGCGTCGGCGGCAGCCAGGCGCAGATCAGCATCGTCGCGACCGCGCCCACGGCGGGCGCGGCGCGTAGCACGCCCATGCCCTGGGGCCCGACACGCAGGATGTCCTCGGCGAAGATCGGCAGGATCGCCATCACGCCGCCGAACAGCACCGAGAACATGTCCAGCGAGATCGAGTACAGGATGATCGGCGTGCGCCACACGTAGGCCAGGCCATCGCGCAGGCTCTGCCAGAGCGCGTCCTTGGAAGCGACGACACGGGCGGCGGCCGGTGGATCGATGGAACCGATCAGGGCGATGTTCGCACCGATGAGGACCAGCACCCCGGCCAGCGTGCCCGGCAGGCCCACCGCCGCGAACACGAAGCCCCCGAGTGCCGGTCCCAGGATCGCCCCGGCTTGCCAGGACATGCTGCTCCAGGTCGCCGAGTTGCCGTAGTGCTCGCGCGGGACCAGGAAGGGTTTGAGCGAGGACGAGGCGGGGCTGTAGAAGCCGCGCGCGAGCCCTTCGATGAAGACGACCAGGTAGATCAGCCCGATCAGCAGCGCGTCCGAGACCTCGCCACGGACCGCGGGTAGCGATGCGAGGAACAGCATCAGGCTGCCACTGATGAACACCGCGCCCGCGAACTGCATCATCCGACGCTTGTCCCTGCGATCGGCGAGATGGCCGCCGAACAGCGCCAGCCCCATGAACGGCACGGCCTCGGCGAGCCCCAGCAGTCCCAGCGACAGCGGATCGCGCGTAAGCAGGTACAGCGTGTAGCCCAGCGCCACCCGCTGCATCTCCAGCCCGCAGGTGAGCAGGAAGGTTCCGCCCATCAAGTTGCGGAAATTCGGGATGCGCAGCGCGGCGAAAGCGTCGTGGCGCGGGGCGGACTCGGACATGCGGGGAACGGCAGTGGCTACGGCGGGACGGACAGGTCCGTCATTGTCGCAGAGGCCGGCGGCGCGCCCGCTCGTCAAGAGCTCTCAGCGCAAAGGCGCGGCTGGGCGACAGACAAAAAAAGGCCCGGGCACTTTGAGTGCCCGGGCCTCGGGTACTGCTATCGCGTGAGGCTTACCGCAGCTTGGCGCTGCCCTGGCTCAGCACACGGAACTCGACGCGGCGGTTCTGCGCACGGCCCTCATCGGTGTCGTTGGTGGCAACCGGCTGTGCTTCGCCGTAGCCCTTCGACACCAGCTGGCTCGGGGAGACGCCCTGCGAGATCAGGTACGACTTCACCGATGCCGCACGGCTGTTCGACAGCTTCAGGTTGTACGCGTCGCTGCCCTTGGAGTCGGTGTGGCCGGCGATCTCGACACGCAGATCCTTCTGGCTCACGAGACCCTTCGAGACATCGTTCAGCACACCCTTCGCATCTGCCGTCAGCGTCGACTTGTTGAATTCGAAGTTGACGTTCTGCAGCACGATGGTCTGCGCATCACGCACGCAACCCGTTGCATCGACCTTCAGGCCTTTGGTGGTGTTCGGGCACTTGTCGAGGTAATCGGGCACGCCGTCGCCATCCGAATCCAGCGGGCAACCGCGCGTGTCCACCTGCACGCCACGCGGCGTGTTGGGGCACTGATCGACGGAGTCGAGCACGCCATCGCCATCGCTGTCCTTCGGCACCGGGAGCGGCGGCGGGGGCGGCGGGGGAGGAGGGGGCGGAGCAGCTCGCGTCGGTTTCTGGAAGGTGTACTGCAGGCCCAGGCCCGCCACGGCGTCGTCGTAGTGACCGTTGTCGAGGCCGAGGTCGCTGTCAGGGAAGAACGCGACATAGCGGCCTTCGCCACGAATCGCCCAGCCCTGGCCGAGATCGAACAGCAGGCCGAAGCCGGCGTTCGCGTAGCCATTGTCGAAGCGTCCGGAGCCGTTGTTCTTCTCCTCGAGGCGGTTGTAGCCGCCGCCGATCAGAAAGAACGGAGTGATCTTGCCCCGGGCAAACGGAGCCATGAGGTCAACGCCGCCGCCGTACTGCTTGACGTACTTGGCCGCGTCGTCCTTGGGGTCGGCGCCGTAGCCCCAACCGTTGACTTCGAGGTTCAGGTTGGGCGTCAGCGGAATACCGAAGTAGCCCCGCGCGCCGACACCGTCATCGAGATTGAGGTCCTTGTCCGGGAAGTAGCCCAGGCCCATCAGGCCGACATACTTGGAGTCGTCGAAAGACTGTGCCGAAGCGGCGGTGGCGACCAGCGCCAGCGCCGACATCGCGCACATGGTTTTAAAGCTTTTTTTCACGTTTGAATCTCCCATCCGGTGTATTGGCTGCCGCAGTGTAGCGTTTTGGCACCGTATCGCGGCAATGACTGAACACGTGGTTTCTGACCGGTGCGCATGAATCTGCCCTGAACCGCTGAGGAACTTTGTCCGTTGACTCAGGCCCGCGCGTGCTCCTTGGTATCCAGGAACCGTACTTCGGGGTGGCGTTCGCGGGTCATGGACAGGTTCACCGAAGAACTCGCCAGGTAGACCAGGTCGCCATAATGGTCGCGTGCCATCCGGGTCTCGTTCTTCTCCACGAAGGCCTTGAACTGGACGGGGTCCGGGCAGTCGACCCAACGGGCGCAGTGCACCGTCACGGGCTCGAACGCGGACTCCACGTTGTACTCGTCGCGCAGTCGGAACTGGACCACGTCGAACTGCAGCGTCCCGACCGCGCCCAGGACGATGTCGTTGTTGGTCAGGGGCCGGTACACCTGGGTCGCGCCCTCCTCGCACAACTGGTCGAGACCCTTGTTCAACTGCTTGGCCTTGAGCGGGTCTCGCAGGACCACGCGCCGGAACAGTTCGGGCGCGAAGTTCGGAATGCCAAGGAACCGAAGCGTCTCGCCCTCCGTGAGGGCGTCGCCGATGGCGATGTTGCCGTGGTTGTGCAGTCCGATGATGTCGCCCGGCCAGGCCTCTTCCACGGCCTCGCGGTCGGAGGCCATGAAGGTGAGGGCGCTGGAGACGCGCACCGGGCCGCCGAGCCGGACGCTGTGGAGGCTCATGCCACGACGATAGGCGCCCGAGCAGACCCGCAGGAAGGCCACGCGGTCGCGATGCTTGGGATCCATGTTTGCCTGGATCTTGAATACGAAGCCGCTGAACCTGGCTTCGGTAGGCTCGACCACGCGGGCGTCGGTAGCGCGGGGCTGCGGTGGCGGGGCCCATTCGACGAAGCCGTTGAGGAGTTCCCGCACGCCGAAATTGCTGATTGCCGAACCGAAGAACACCGGCGTGAGCTTGGCGGCACGGTAGCGCTCCAGGTCGAACTCGGTGCCGGCCATCTGCAGCAGCTCGATCTCGTCGCGCAGAGTCTGGTAGATGGCGCCGAAGCGCTCGCCCAGGCCCGGCGAGAGCAGGCCGTCGATGGTCTCGATCTCGGAGATGCGGTGCTTGTCGCCCGAATAGAGATAAAAGCGGTCCTCGAGCAGGTGATACACGCCCTTGAACTCACGGCCCATGCCCAGCGGCCAGGTGATCGGCGTGCACTGCAGGTCCAGCACCTTCTCGATCTCGTCGAGCAGTTCCAGCGGCGGCCGTCCTTCGCGGTCGAGCTTGTTGACGAAACTGATGATCGGCGTGTCGCGCAGGCGGCACACCTCCATGAGCTTGATCGTGCGCGTCTCCACGCCCTTGGCGCAGTCGATGACCATCAGCGCCGAGTCGACCGCGGTGAGCGTGCGGTACGTGTCTTCAGAGAAGTCCTCGTGGCCGGGCGTGTCGAGCAGGTTCACGACGCGGTCCTTGTATGGGAACTGCATCACCGAGGTCGTGATCGAGATTCCGCGCTGCTGTTCCAGCGCCATCCAGTCCGAGGTCGCGTGGCGCGTGGCCTTGCGGCCCTTGACGGTGCCGGCGAGCTGGATCGCGCCGCCGAACAGCAACAGTTTTTCCGTCAGCGTGGTCTTGCCCGCGTCCGGATGGCTGATGATCGCAAAGGTGCGGCGCAGCTGGGCCTGATCGGCAACGGAGGACATCGGGACCGCGAGAGCTTCAAAAGGGCCGCGAGTTTACGGCCTGCGACGTGGGCTGTTTAGGGGGAGCATCCGGCGGGCCCGGGCAGGTCGGGCTTCGGCCTGACTTCGTCTCAGGCAAAGGCGTATGCGGACAGGCTGATCGTGCCGTAGCTCATTCCCCGGAAGAGGGGCGTGGCGTCGCCTCCAGCCCCCAGCGCGACGAACAGGGGCATGAGGTGGTCCTCATCCGGGTGTGCGTGCGCGGCGTGCGGGGCGCGGGCGCGGTAGTCGAGCAGGGCTTCGACGTCGCCAGCGGCGAGCTGCTGCGCGATCCAGTCGTCGAACTCGCCGGCCCAGGCCGTCACCGGCGTCAACTCGTCGGCGAGATCGACGTCGCCCAGGTTATGCGTGAGGCTGCCGGTGCCGATGACCAGCAGGCCCTCGTCCGCGAACGGTTTGAGGGCGCGGCCAAGCGCCAGGTGCGCGATGGGGCCGGCGCCCAGCGTGGAGACCGGGATCACCGGGACGTTCGCCTCGGGCCACATCAGCCGCAGCGGCACCCAGATGCCGTGATCGATGCGCGCGTCGTCGGAAGCTTGCGACGCCAGTCCCGCCGCGCGCAGGGTCTCGCACACCCGCGCGGCCAGCGCCGGCGCTCCGGGCGGCGAGTAGCGAAGTGCGTAGAGCTCGGGCGCAAAGCCGCGGAAGTCGTGCCAGGCCTCGAAACGTGGCGCTACGCCGACGTCGAAGCGGCGCGCCTGGCGATGCGGCGAGGCCACGATCAGTGCCGTGGGAACGGGAAGCCGCTGTCCGAGCCCGCTCATCATCTCGGTCGCGGGATGGCGGCTCAGGGCCAGGGTCGGCGCGCCATGGCCAAGGAAGAGGCTGCGGGGAGAAGCGGGCGAGCGGATCATGAAGGCAGGGTGGCAGTGCGGCTCGGGCCGGAAGGATAGACCGCTGCCGCGTCGCGGGTGGGAAACCCTTCGCGCGACGCCGCCCACCCATCCGCTACAGTTGCGCATCATGATCCGCGTCCCTTCCGCCGAGCACATATCCACGCTCCCGCGAGGTCGCGTCACGTTCGTGATCACGGACATCGAGGGCTCCACGACGCTGCTGCGGCACCTGGGCAACGACTTCCCCGCCGTGGTGTTCCGACACCGCGACCTGCTGCGCGAAGCGACCCACCGGCACGGCGGCTTCCTGGTTGGCCACGAGGGCGACGCCTGCTTCTGCGCGTTCGCGGACGCCGCCGGCGCGATCAGCGCCTGCCTCGAGGCGCAGGCCGCGATGGACGCCGAGAAGTGGCCGCAGGGCGTGCGCCTCGCGATGCGGGTCGGCCTTCATACCGGCGAGGCCGAGCCCTACGGCGACACCTACATCGCGCTGGCCGTGCACCAGGCGGCGCGCGTGTCGGCCGCAGGCCACGGCGGCCAGGTGCTGGTCTCCGCCGCGACCTGCGACGCGGCCGATCGCCGACTGCCGGGCGGTTGCACGCTGCGCGACCTGGGCAGCTTCCGTTTGAAAGATTTCCCGCAGCCTGAGCGCCTGTTCCAGGTCTGCTACCCGGGCCTGCGCTCGCATTTCCCCCTGCCGCGGACGCTGTCGGTGCGCGGCCACAACCTGCCGCGCGCGGCCACATCCTTCATCGGTCGGGCCGACGAGCGCACGAAGCTGGGCCAGCTGCTGCGCGAACGGCGCATCGTCAACGTGGTCGGACCGGGCGGTGTGGGAAAGACACGCCTGGCGCTGGAGGTGGGCGGCGACCTGCTGCCTTTCTTCCGCGACGGCGTGTGGCTGGTGGAACTGGCCGCCGCGCACGACGCCGAGTCGGCGGTGCGGGCCTGCGCGTACGCGCTGGGCGTGGCCGAGGAACGCGATCGGCCGCTGATCGAATCGGTGGCGGCATACCTCGAATCACGCTCGGTGCTGCTGATCCTCGACAACTGCGAGCACGTCCTCGCGGCGGCCGGTCGAATTGCGGGCACGTTGGCGGGGGCGCCCGAGGTGCGCGTGCTGGCCACGTCGCGCGAGCCGCTGCACCTGTCCGGTGAACATCTGCTGCGCATGACGCCGCTGCCCACGCGCGACGATGACGGCGAACTGTCCGAGGCCGCGCGCCTGCTGGTCGAACGCATCCAGGCCCATCGCGGCGACTTCAGTCTCGACCCGAGCACGGCCGAGGCCGTGGGCGAGATCTGCCGCCGCCTCGACGGCATGCCGCTGGCGCTGGAACTCGCGGCCAGCCGTGCCCGCGCGCTGCCGGTCAGCGAGCTCGCGCTGCGTCTCAAGGATCGCTTCCGCCTGCTTTCGGGTGGCGCGCGCGATACGGGCACGCGCCACCAGACCCTGCGCGCGACGGTGGAGTGGAGCTACGAGATGCTCTCGCTCTCGGAGCGTCTCTTGTTCGACCGCCTCGCCGTGTTCGCCGACGGCTGGGACCTGGCCGCGGCCGAGGCCGTGTGTGCAGGTGACGGCCTGCCGATGGAGGACGTCCCCGACCTGCTGACCGCGCTGGTCGACAAGTCGCTGGTGACCTATACGCCGGGCTTCCCCGTGTCCGGCGATTACCGCTACGGCATGCTCGAGACCCTGCGCGACTTCGCCAGCGAGAAGCTGCGCGCGGGAGATGCATTCTCGGTGCAGCGACGCCTGCTCGCCTGGGGTCTGGCGCTCGCCGAGAAGGCGGTGCCGCGCTTCACGGGCGCCGAGGCGCCGCGGTGGATGCAGCGCCTCGTGCTGGAACAGGACAATCTGCGTGCGGCGCTCGACATCGGTCACCGCTTGGGCGCGCAGGATGAGACGGTGCGACTCACCTCCGCGCTCGCGCATTTCTGGATCAAGCGCGGCCGCCTGCAGGAAGGCGCCGAGTGGGCACAACGCGCCGAGGGCCTGCCCGGCGGTGATCGCGAGTCGCGCGCACATCTGCTGATCGCGCTGGGCCGCCTGCTGCGCGGGTCGGATGCCGCACGCGTCGAGAGCCTGCTGCGTGAGGCACTGTCGCTGGCGATCCAGATCGACGATGCGCAGACGCGGCTCGAAGCGCTCAAGCAGCTCACGACCTGCGCACGCGATCGCGGCGACTACGCCTCGGCCGAGACGCTGCTGCTCGAACAGGCGCAGATCCTCGCCGGCATGGACGATCCCTATCGGCGCTTCGTCGTTGAAACCGAACTGGCCACCCTGATGCTGCAGCAGAGTCGCTACGCCGAGGCGGTGAGCCTGTTGCGCGAGCGTCTCGCCGAATCGGAACAGCGAGGCTGGCGCTTCGATCGCGCGCGCCTCTCGAACAATCTCGCGGTGGGCCTCATAGAGATCGGTGAACACGACGAGGCGCTGCGCCTGGCGACCGAGGGCGCGGACATCTTCCGCGAGCTCGGCAGCCTCGAGGGCGTGGCGCACGTGCTGTCGACCGCGGGCCTCGCGCTGCTGCGCAAGGGTGACGCGGTGCAGGCACGGCGCAATTTCGTCGAGGTGGGGCGCATCTCGCTGGAGGTCGGCGCCTCGCACCTCGCACCCGAGGCGCTCGAGCGGCTCGCCGCGGTCGAGATGCAGGCGGGACACGAGCACATTGCCGCGCGTTACGCCTACGCTGCGGATGCGCTGTACACGGCCGTGGGCTATGCGCGCGAGCCTGCGGACAGGGAGCTGCGCAATGCGCTGCAGGCGCGGCTCGATGAACGTCTGGATGCCGCGCTGCTGCGCCGCGTGCAGACCGACGCGATGTTGCAGGCGCGGAGCATCTTGTCGGAAGCCATCGGCGCGGCGCGCTGAAACCTTCGTGGCTCGGACCAAGTCCGGATGCGAGCCTGATCGTCGGGGAACGGTCCCGGAATTCATCCGGGCCAGGTCGGCGATCTTCTCCGAAGCGTAGGTTCGGGAACATGTGAGAGCCCGCGACGTGACGGACGGTCGCAGCTGCGAATGACAAAGCTGCGCGAGCGGCGGATCATTCGTTGCGTCGGAGGAGCAGCCCCTTCGCGACCCGCACAAGACCCGCTACGGGCGATGGTCGCGACGAACAGAGGATCTGTGTGGACGCTCTGCTGCTGTCGCGAATCCAGTTCGGTTTCACCGTCGGATTCCACATTCTCTTTCCGACGCTGACCATCGGCCTGGCCTGGTTCCTGGTGACCTTCGAGGCCGCGTGGCGCCGCACGCAGCGTGCCTACTGGCTCGAGCTCTACCGGTTCTGGGTGAAGATTTTCGCGCTCACTTTCGGCATGGGCGTGGTCTCGGGCCTCGTGTTGAGTTACGAATTTGGCACCAATTTCTCGCGCTTCTCGGACATGGCGGGCCCGGTGCTCGGGCCGCTGCTGTCGGTAGAAGTGCTGACGGCGTTCTTCGTCGAGGCGGGCTTCCTCGGGATCATGCTGTTCGGCTGGAACAAGGTCGGACCCCGGCTGCACTTCCTCGCAAGCCTGCTGGTGGCGCTGGGCACGACCAACTCGGCGTTCTGGATCCTGTCGGCCAACAGCTTCATGCACACGCCGCAGGGCGCCGAGTGGATCAACGGCCAGCTCGTGCCGAAGGACTGGTGGGCGGTGGTGTTCAATCCTTCCTTCCCGTTCCGGCTTGCGCACATGCTGCTCGCGTCGTCGATCACGGCCGCGCTCGTGGTCGCGGGCGGATCGGCGTGGTGCCTGTTCAAGGACGTGTACCGCGGGGCGGGTCTGGCGGGCCTGCGCGCGGCGATCACGGTGCTGGCCATCGCCGCGCCGCTGCAGGTCGTCGTCGGCGACCGGCATGGCCTGGAGGTGCGCGAGTACCAGCCGGTGAAAGTCGCGGCGATGGAGGGTCTGTGGGAGACCACGCGCGGCGCACCGCTGCTGGTGTTCGCGATCCCCGACCCGGCCGCGGAGAAAAACCGGTTCGAGATCGCCATTCCGCACGTCGCGAGCCTGATCCTCACGCATGAACTGGACGGCGAGGTCCAGGGACTGAAGTCGGTGCCGCCCGGGCTGCGGCCGCCGATCGTCCCGGTGTTCTTCGGCTTCCGGCTTATGGTGGGGCTGGGTCTGCTGTTCTTGCTGCTCGGCGGTTGGGGCCTGTGGCGCTGGATCGGCGGCAAGCTCGAGACCGACCGCCTGATGCTGCGCGCCTTCATGGTCGCCACGCCGCTGGGATTCGTGGCGACGGTCTCCGGCTGGGTCGTCGCCGAGACCGGGCGGCAGCCCTGGCTCGTGCACGGGCTCATCGCGACCCGCGATGGCGTCTCCCTCATTCCGACCGCGTCGGTTGCGACTTCGCTCACGATGTTCGTCGTCGTGTACGGCCTGCTGCTCGTTGCCTACCTGTACTACGTGTTCAAGCTGGTGCAGACCGGCCCGAGCCTGCCGACGATTCACCCCGAGGCGATGCGCGGCGCGCGGCCGGCGGAACTGACCCAGGATCCGCCGTCGGTGGGCCTTGAGGAGAATGTCTGACATGGACCTGACGCTCGTGCTGGCTGGCGTGATCGTGTTCGGCGTCGGCGCTTACGTGATCCTCGACGGTTTCGATCTTGGCGTCGGCATCCTGTTTCCCCTTCTGCCGGACGAGGACGCGCGCGACACCGCGATCGCGTGCATCGCGCCGATCTGGGACGGCAACGAGACCTGGCTGATCCTTGGCGGCGCGGTGCTGTTCGCCGCGTTCCCGCTGGCTTACGCCATCGCGCTGCCGGCCTTCTACGTGCCGCTCATGATGCTGCTGTTCGCGCTGATCTTCCGCGGCGTGGCCTTCGAGTTTCGCGTGAAGGCCCAGGCCACGCGGTGCTGGTGGAACCGTGCATTCTCGGTGGGTTCCACCGTGGCCGCGTTCAGCCAGGGGCTGCTGCTCGGCGGCCTGCTCGAGGGCGTGAAGATCCAGGGGCGACAGTTCGTGGGAGGCGCTTTCGACTGGCTCACGCCTTTCTCGGTCGTGGTCGGCCTGGGCGTGGTCGGCGGTTACGCCCTGCTTGGCGCGACTTGGCTGAACCTGAAGACCGAGGCCGAACTCCAGGGCTTCGCCAAGCGCGCGTCGATCGTCGCGCTCGGCGTGTCGCTGTTCGTGCTCGCGGTGGTATCGATCTATACGCCGCTGAAGTTTCCGCAGATCGCCGGACGCTGGTTCGGTGGCAGCAACTGGCTGAGCCTGTCGCCGGTGCCGATCGCCACGGCGGCGGTCGCGGTCTCGCTCTATCGCGAGGTCAAACGCGGTGCGCACTACGCGCCGTTCTTCTACGCCATCGCGCTGTTTGCGCTGGGCTACGTCGGCATCGGCATCAGCTTGTGGCCGCACATCGTGCCGCCGGGCCTCACGGTGTACGCGGCCGCTGCGCCCGAGACCTCACAGCGCTTCGTGCTCGTGGCGCTGACGTTTTCGCTGCCGATGGTGATGATCTACACGGCCTACGCGTACTGGGTGTTCCGCGGGAAGATCAAGCCGGGTGTGGGTTATGCGCACTGAGCCGCGCAGCAGTGCGCGTCAGTGGTTGTGGTTCCTGCTGATCTGGGCCGCGGGGGTGACGCTGTTTGGTGCGGCGGCGTTCGTGCTGAGGACGCTGATGAAGGGGATGGCGGGGTGAACTCCCCTGGCCGTATTCCGGACAAAGCCCGGGGCGTTTCTCTGGTCGGATGTGAACGGCCACGGACTTCGTCCGGGCTACGGATGCGGTATGACTCGAGGACGACGCGATGATC
Organism: Panacagrimonas sp.; assembly: GCA_046594215.1. Taxonomy (GTDB): domain Bacteria; phylum Pseudomonadota; class Gammaproteobacteria; order Nevskiales; family Nevskiaceae; genus Panacagrimonas. The sequence goes on along the minus strand of JBKJPX010000014.1, from coordinate 130,933 downwards.
TCTCTTGCACAAGGCCTGATGGTCGCCAGCAGCGCGGTGGCATTCGCGATGGGCACCGGTCATCTGCTGCTGACCTTCGCCTCGCGCAAGTTTCATCCGCGCGATCCGCAGACCGAGGTGCTGATGCGGCAGGACGCGCCGCAGCTCACGCGACGCACGACGATGTGGAAGGCCTGGATCGGTTTCAATGGCAGCCACAGCATGGGACCGATGCTGTTCGGCGCGGTGTACGGGTACCTTGCACTGGAGCACGCGCCGCTGCTGTTCGATTCGGCCTACCTGCGCGTGCTGGGCCTGCTGACCTTGCTCGCCTACCTCGCGCTCGCGATCCGCTACTGGTTTCGAATGCCTTTGCGCGGGCTGCTGGTGGTGACCGCCTGTTACGTCGGCGCGCTCGTGTTCGCCTGAGCGGACCGCCGCGGGTTCAGCGGTGACGCGTGCCGAGCAGGATGTCGCGCTCGCGCAGTCCGGCGAGCATGCCGCGACCGGCCTCGACGATCTGCTCAGGGTCCGGGTGCTGCAGTTCAGCCGCGATCTGCAGCAGCAGGTTGCGGCCCGTGGCCTGCGCGTTCTCCTCGATGAGCTGCAGGAGCCGCCCGCTGACCGCGTTGATCTCCATGAACTTCACCTCGTCCTGCCGCGTGCGATAGACGACGAGGTAGGTCGGTGCGGGTCCGGGCCCGGTGGGCTGCAGGTCCGGGCAGATGCGATGCACGGGATAATCGTAGGACAGCGTCCACGCCAGCGGCGAAACCACGGGGCAGGCGTCCATGAGGTCGCCGTTGGGATCGGCCAGTTCAGGCGTGAGCTCGGCCTGCGACAGACCCAGCGCGAGTTCTACCCACTCGTAGTGGGCGAGTTCGACCATGAAGGGCAGGTCGCCCTCGACCTTGCCGCGCTCTTCCTGCAGAAAGCGCAGGAACTCCTCGGCCAGGCGGTGGAACTCGGGCTCGCGGCTCTGGTGGCGCGCGTAGAAATCGCGCACCAGCGCATGCCAGACCTCGTCGCTGCTGAGCTTGCGCAGCACCGGGAAGGCGTTGGCGATGAACCCTTCCACGTTGTTGTAGAAGAGCTCGCGGTAGATCTGCAGGCGCCGCTCTTCGAGACCGCCCGGCGCGGGGCGGTTTGCCGGATCGCGAAGATGCGCGGCGAACGCGTACTGCACCTGCTGGAATCGCGGCAGCGTGGCGGCGGCCTGCTCAGCCATGGACGACCGCCTTGTGCCGCGGCTGCGCGTGCTTGGCCTGCAGCGCGTTGATGCGGTTGATCTCAACCATCAACTCCTCGATCGGCGGGATGTTGAAGTCGCGTTCGAGCAGCGTGGGTAATACGCCCCAGCGCGCGTAGGCGCGGTCGAGCAGGTCCCACACCGGGTCGATGACGTCGGATCCGTGCGTGTCCACGCGCAGATCCTCTGCTTCTTCATAGTGGCCGGCGATGTGGATGTAGCGGATGCGCTCGCCCGGCAGGCCCTCGAGGTAGGCGACCGGGTCATAGCGGTGGTTGATGCTGTTGACCCAGATGTTGTTCACATCGAGCAGCAGATCGCAGTCGGCGCGTTCTACCACTGCGCGCACGAATTCGAGTTCGCTCATCTCCTGGCCGGGCGCGGCGTAGTAGCTGGCGTTCTCCAGGGCGATGCGGCGCTCGAGGATGTCCTGCACGCGACGCACGCGCGCGGCGACGTATTCCACCGCTTCGGCGGTGAAGGGTATCGGCATGAGGTCGTACAGGTGACCGTCGTCCGAGCAATAGGTGAGGTGTTCCGAATAATCGCGAATGCCGTGCAGTTTCAGAAACTGCCCGATGCGACGAACAAAATCTTCATCCAGCGGGGCGGGGCTGCCGATGGACAGCGAAAGCCCGTGGGTGGTGAATTCGAAGCGTTCCGTGAAAGAACGCAGATCGCGCGCGGTCTTGCCGCCGCGGCTCATCCAGTTTTCCGGCGCGACTTCGAGAAATCCGATCGCACCTGTCCTGGCCTCGGCCAGGGGTTCCAGCAATTCACGTCGCAGGCCCAGGCCCGCGCCGCGGACAGCGGCTTGGTTGGACATCTTGTTTTCGTCCGGTTCCGGCGAAGCAGTCTGCAGAAAAACCGAAGGCGCGGAAACCCGCGCCTTCGGCCTCGTGGTCCGGGATTACTCAGCCCGGTCCAGGCGACTTACCGACTTACTTGTGCTTCGTGTCGCCGCACTTGCCTTCGCCGCACTTGCCGTCGGCCTTCTGGCCCTTGGCAGCGCCGCACATGCACTCGCCGCCCTTGGCGCCGGCGGTCTTGTCGCAGTTGCTGCCCTTCTCGCCGCACTTCTGCTCGCCGGCCTTCTTTTCGCCGCACTTGGCGTCGCCGGCCTTCTTCTCGCCGCACTTGGCGTCGCCTGCGGTGGCGACCATGTAGCCGGCGCCGAGGTCGGTGGTCTGGAAGACCGAGGCCTGGGCGGCCATGCCGGAGAGCGCGAAAGCAGCGCCGAGGACGATCTGGAGGGGCTTCTTGGTCAGGGTGTTCATGTTTGTTTCTCCTTGCGTTGGAGGGCCGGGGATGGCCCATTGGAATAAATCGATGGGATTACGAGGTGACCCGGTTTGAGTACGCAGGCTGGGCAAGCGCGGACGCAGATGGGTCGCCGCGCAATCCGCGCTCGATCCAGTAGTCCAGGCTCAGCCAGCGACCCGCGCCGGTGAAGAACAGCGACAGCAACATGATGAGGTAGGTGACGCTGAACTCGATGCCGTTGTTGAGGATGACGAGGCTGCCATTCTCCGTAAGTTGGTCGTAGTCGCCGTGCTCGCGCAGGATGTCCTTGGCCTGTGACAAGCGCTCGATTGCTCCCATGGTGCGCTCGGTGGCGAAGAAGCCCTGGCCCTCCGCGATCGCCAGCCAGCCGTTCTGCCAGTGGACGGTCACTATGGCTACAAGCATCGTGAACATCAGCGGAACGGCCATGGCGCGTACCGCCAGTCCCGACAGCAGGCACACGGCGCCGACCAGTTCTGCGCCGGTGGCCAGGGTGGCCATCAGCGTGGGCAGCGGCAGGCCCAGGCCCGAGTCGCCGAACCAGTCCACGGTGTCGGAGAAGCTCATGGCCTTGTTCCAGCCGGCCATCCAGAAGATCGGGGCCAGGTAAAGGCGCAGCGCCAGCGGTGCCAGGAAGTCGGCATGGCCGGTGCCGCTTATCCCGGAATCGAAGAGGTCGCGGCAGGCTTTGATCAATCCGGTCATGTGGGCAAAACCTCGAAATTTGATGGGTCCATGCTAGCCTCGCCGCGCCTTATTGCCTGTATCCCTGGGTCCGCGGTCCATGACGGAACGTACAGATGACGCCTTGCTCGACGGCATCCTCGCCGCCTACCAGATGCATGCGCGCATCACCGACAACATGCGCTACTGCGGCCGCTGGCGCGACTGGGATCCCCAGGCGCCGGCCGGCACCGCATGGTTTCACCTCGTCGACCGCGGCACCTGCTGGCTGACGCTCGAGGGAGCGGCGCCGGTAAAGCTGGATTCCGGCGATCTCGTCGTCCTGCCCCGCGGCACTGCGCACGTGCTCGCGCCCGTGGAAGAGGCGGACGGCAGCGTGCGGCAGGACAGCTTCACGACGATGCTGTGCGGCGAGTTCCATTTCGAATCCACCACGGGCAACCCGGTGATGGCAGGACTGCCGGACCTGATGCACGTGCACGGCACCGAGTCGGGCAACGCCTATCGCAGCCTCGCCGACCTGCTCGTGCAGGAAGCCGGGCACAGTGGATTCGGCACCCAGGCGGTCGTCGACAAGCTGGCGGATGCGTTGTTCGTGATGGCGCTACGCCAGTACCTGGCCGGCACCACGTTGCGGCGCGGCCTGTTCGCGGCCCTGGCGGACCCGCGGCTCAAACGCGCGCTCGACGCCATCCACCGCTTTCCTGGAAAGGACTGGACAGTGGCTTCTCTCGCGGAGGAGGCGCTGCTGTCGCGTACTGCGTTCGCGGAACGCTTCGCCGAGGTGCTGGAGGAGACGCCCTACCAATACCTGACGCGCTGGCGCATGGCGCAGGCGCTCAAGCTGTTGCGCGATCCGCGCCTGTCGGTCGCGCATGTCGCCGAGCGGCTGGGCTACCAGACCGAGGCGGCGTTCCGGCGCAGCTTCAAGCGCGTACACGGGTTCGGGCCTGGCAGCGTGCGCAGGAAGACGGGCTGATTTCCGCTCCACGTAGTCCGGACTTCGGATTTCGCGAGTCGAAAGAGCCGCGATTCTGCTGCGATTCCAGGATGCAACCGGGACGTCGTCCGGACTACGCGGACTAAGGTTTCTGGTCGCCGTCGATCGCGTCGTCGGCGCCGGCCGTGAGGTCCTTGCCTGCGTGCTTGAGCTCTTCCTTTGAGAAGAAGTAGGCCAGCGAGGGCAGCACCACGATCGCACCGATCATGTTCGCCGTGAAGCCGAACACCAGCAGGATGCCCATGTCCTTCTGGAACTGCAGGTCCGAGAAGATCCACATCAGAACGCCTGACGCCATGCCAACGCCGGTGAACAGCGTGGCCTTGCCGGTGGAGCGCATCTTCTGGAAGTAAGCCTCCTCGAGCGTCAGGCCCTTGCGTAGTCCGGCGGCGACCACCGAGTAGCTGTAGATGCCGTAGTCCACGCCGATGCCGCAGGCGAAGGCCAGCACCGGTAGCGTCGCGACCTTCTGGCCGATGCCGAGCGCCGCCATCACCGCGTAGCCCAGCAGGGTGACCGTCGCGAGCGGGATGCCGATGCACAGCACGCCCGACACGGTGCGGAAGGACAGCCAGAGAAACAGCAGGATCACGCCATAGACGTAGAACACCACGGGCAGTTCGTTGCGCCGCACTTCCTCGTTGGTCGCCGCCATCACGCCGATGTTGCCCGAGGCGAGTCGCAGCTTGACCCGCTTGTCCTGCTGCAGCGTGTCGGCGTAGCGCTTCACCGCGTCGGTGAGCGAGGTGATCGTGTCGGCCTTGTGATCGGTCGTGAAGATGAATAGCGCCAGCGCGTTGCAGGTGTCGGTCAGGAAACCGGTCGTGGTCGGCACCAGCGCGGTGATCTGCGCCAGCGACTCCGGTGCGCGCGGCAGCACCTCGGCATCGAGACGGCCTTCACTCAGACCGGAGTTCGCGAGCTTGGCCAGCTCGATCAGCGACAGCACGTCGCGCACGCCTTCCTGGTTCTTCATGTACCAGGAGAAGCGGTCCATCTCGGACATCACGGCGTAGTCGATGCAGCCGTCGTCGAAGGATTCGGCGATGACTTTCAAATGGTCGACGCCCATCGAGAAGTTGGCCGCGACTGCGCGCGCGTCCAGGTTGAAACGTGAGTCCGGGCGCAGTTCGGGGACGCCCTCCGTGGTGTCGCCGATCTGCACGCGGTGGTACTGCGAGGCGCCGAAGGCGGCGAGAGCCAGGCAGATCGTCGTCACCACGATCGCCGGGCCGCGGCGCGTCAGCAGCGCCATGCGACGGAACACCGAATCACCGAGCCGGTCGCGCACCTCGGTTGCCTTGCGGAAGCCTTCCACGTTCGGCAGGCGGAAGTAGGACAGCACGATCGGCAGCAGCATCTTGTTGACCATGATCACGCCCGCCATGCCGAAGGCCGCGTTCACGGACATCTCGCGGATCACCTGGATGTTGATCAGGTAGATCGTGGAGAACCCCACGATGTTGGCGATCAGCGCGACGACGCCGGGGATCGCCAGCGAGCGGAACGTGGCAAGCGAGGCCTGGTGGGGGGTGGCGCCACGCGTCGAGATCTCGTTGGCCCAGGCGCTGACGTACTGCACGCCGTGGCTCACCGACACCGACATGATCAGGAAGGGCACGAGCAGCGCGAACGGATCGAGGCCGTAGCCGATGGCATGCAGCAGGCCGAGCTCCCAGGTGCAGGCGACCAGCGAGGTGCTCACAACCATCATCGCGAGCGGGAAGCTGCCGATGTAGATCCACAGCAGCAGGCCCATCAGCAGCAGCGCGACGACGAAGAACACGCCGACCTGCATGCTCGCCTTGGTCATGTCGTCGACGACCTTGGCGAACCCGACGATGTGCACGGTGACGTCGCCCTTCTCGTACTTGGCGCGGATCTTCTCCAGCGCCTCGCCGACCTGCACGTAGTCGAGCCCGGCCTTGGCGTCCTGGTTTTTCATCAGCAGCGCCGAAACAGCCTTGATCTTCGCGCCGACGTCTGCGCCGTTTGCCCAGGCCTCCCGCAGGCGCTGCGGCATGGGCTTGGCGGCGTCGGCGCGGTCCTGGGTGGTGCCGGACTTCGGGTCGGTCTCGAGCAGTTCGAGCTGGATGAGCGCGGTGGTCTGGTCTTCGGAGACCAGGCGTCCGATGACGTTTGCCTTGGCCACGTTGCCGCGGATGCGCGCCATCATCTCCGGCGTCGGCGCGTAGTCCGACGGAATCACGTTCTCGCCGGCGAGGCCTCCTTCGACAACCTCGATGTAGAGGATGCTGGGCGAGAAGATGGAGTTGACCCGCGCCCGGTCGACGCCGGGGATGAAGAAGGCGTCATCGGCGGCCTGCCGCAAGGTCTCCATGAATTCGGGCTGGTAGATGTCGCCCTTGTGGTTCTTGAGCGCAATCAGGACCGTGTTGGCGCCGCCGAAGTCCTGGTAGTACTTCATGAACGTCTTCATGTACGGGTGCGCCTGCGGCACCATCTTCAGCCAGCCCGCGTTCGGTCGAAGCTGTGCCGCGTGCCAGCCGAAGAAGGCCGTGAGCAGCATCAGCAGCGCGAGCGTCACGGCGCGCCTGCCGAAGATCACCGGCTCGACGATGCGCAGGATCGCGCGCGTGAAACCAGTGGAGGTGGTGGTTGCGGTCATGTCGCTTCCCCGCGCATTTGCCGCGGGCTCATGGCGCTACTCCCAGGTCTTCGACGCCGCGTCGTCCGACCGCGATCACGCGATCGCCGAAGCGCACCCCCCTGGCCAGCGTTTCGACCGCAGGCGTCTTCACGGCGGCGATCGAACCGGCAGCCGGATTGAGCTTGAGCGTGGTGCCGTTGACGCCGACCAGCAGTGCGTTGCCCTGCGCGAGCGGCACGGCGCCGAACAGGCTCTCGCGGATCGGACTTTCGATCCTGCGCCAGCCCAACGCGACGAGCTTCGCCGCATCGGTCGAAGTCGCGCGCGAATATGGATCCCAAGTCGCAGGGTCCACCACCGGGCAGGTGGCGACATCCTCGGCGATGTAGACGTTGCCGCGCATGCCGTAGACCAGCGCGCCCTTGTCACCTTGCGGCAGCGCGCCGAACAGCGAGCCGGCGTAGGGTGAATCGAGCACCGCCCAGGTAGCGCCGGCGTCGGTCGAGCGCGCCATGAGGCCGCGCTCTCCGGCGATGAACAGCGAGCCGTCGCCGAGCTTCTGCAGGCTGTTGAGGTGCATTCCCAGGCCCGTGAGCGCGTCGTCGCGCGCGGTCCAGGTCGCGCCGCCGTCGGCGGTCTCGAGCATCGTGCCGTAGGCGCCGACAGCCAGGCCGTGCTCGGCGTCCAGGAACAGCAGGTCGTACAGCGCGCGTCCCTTGGGATCGTGGTGCCTGAGCGTCCAGGTCGTGCCGCCGTCGGTGCTCCGCAGGATCACGGCGTCGTAGCCGAGTGCCCAGCCGGTTTGCGCGCCGGTGAAGACTACGCGCGTGAGCATCGTGCTGACCGGCGAGACGGACTGCTTCCAGGTCCTCGCATCGTCGGACGCCAGGATCACGCCCTGCTGGCCGACCGCGACGAGGCGAGAGCCGGCGAGGGCGATGTCGAGCAGGCGATTCTTCGACGCCTTCGGCGCAGGCACCGCTGGGCTCGGTCCGAGTTCGACCGGCGCCGGCGGCGCTGCGTCCTCGACTTCCTGTTGCTGGGATCGTGCAACGCCGCCGCAGGCGAGCGCACCGAGCAACAGGAAGGCGAGGCGGTGCATCACTTCGTCCGCGCCTTCTTCTGCAGGGCCGCGGGCGTGAACATGGAGTCGTCGTACTTCACCTCGAAGTCCGAGATCGCGTCTTCGTTGGTCATCGTGGTCACGAAGTAACGCTTGGACTGCAGGTCGTAGATGGTTTCGGGGACGCCGCTGACGGTGGGGATGAAGGGGATGGTCAGCAGATGGGCTTCCTGCACCTTCCACAGTTCACCGCGGTTGTCGTAGCAGTCCACCACCGCGATCGCCCAGGAGTCCTCGTCGAGATAGAACGTGCGCTTGCCGAAGCGATGGCGCTGGCCGCTCTTGAGCGTGGCCTCGACCACCCACACGCGGTGCAGTTCGTAGCGCGCCAGGTCCTGGTTGATATGGCCGGGACGGATGATGTCCTTGTACTTGAACGTGGGGCTGTTGAGCATCCAGGAGTTGTACGGGATCAGCACTTCCTTCTTGCCGACCAGCTTCCAGTCGAAGCGGTCGAGTGCGCCGTTGAACACGTCGATCTGATCGTTGTACTGCTCGCCGTCGGAACCGATCGAGGGATTGTCGTAGCCCACGTCGGGCGCGCGGTTCACGCGCGCCAGGCCCGGCGAGTAGATCCAGGCGTTGCGCGTCAGGCCCGGATTGCCGGCCGTCTCGTGCACGAGGATCACCTGCCCCGCGACGCGCGGCGGCTCGAGCACTTCCTGCAGGTAGTACGCGAACAGACCCCCTTGCTGGATTTCGGCGGGTTCCTTGAGGTTGGCGTACTTGAACTTCACGTCCTCCACCAGCTTGCTGATCTTGTACGTGCCGTCAGGCTTCACGATCGCCTGGTTGTTGTAGCGTTTCACGGCCGAGCCGCGGAACTTCAGCTTGTGGTTCCACAGCGGCTCCGCACCAGAAGTCGGGATCGGGAAGGGAAACCCGAGCCTCGCGCCCTTGATCTCGTCGGTGCCCGTGAGGCTGGCCGAGGCGGCGTTGGCGACGGTCGCCTTGAGTATCTCGTCGGGGAAAAACGCGTTCCGGTACGACGGGAACACGATCATCTTGTAATCGGGATAGGTCTTGAACAGCGCCTTGTGCCCTTCGCTGAGCTGCACCTCGTGTTCCTTGAGGTTGGCCTGGGTGATCACGTAGAGCGGCTTGATCGAATCCAGCGCCGTGCCGCCGCCACCGGGCATCTTGTATTGCAGGAAACCTTTCACGTACGGGGGCATGTACTTCATGACCAGGTCGTTGGCCTGCACGCGCGTCTTGGGATCGTCGACGATGCTGACGATCTCGAGCACGCGACCGACGTCGAAGGCCGCGACCAGGCGCGACATGAAGGCGTCGCCGCCGCTCTTCTTTAGCTCGGTGATGACCGCCACGATGTCGTCCTTCATCTGCGGCAGCTTCAGCTTGTGCGCCTGCACCTGCGCGAGCAGGCCGTCGACGCTCTTGCCGCCGCGGCCGGCCAGCACCTTGTCGAAGTCGGCCTTGAGCGACGCGTCCGCGGACAGCATCTGCTTGACCACGGCCAGGACCTGGTCGGCCTTGGCGGGTTCGGCATCCATGATGGCCTGGGCCTGCGCGAGCAGGTCGCTGGTCACGGCGGGGTCGCCCATCATCCCCTGGATGTCCTTGACCAGCCGCTTGCGCAGGTCTTCGAGCTGCGCGCGCGTCATCTTGAGCATGTCCGGCGCGAAGGCCGCCTTGCCGACGTAGACAGGGACGCTGCCGTCCTTGCTGCCGGCACGCTCGGCGCCGACTTCCGTGAGGTCCTTGCCCAGGCGCAAGACCTGGTCCGCGGGAGCCGATGCGCCGGCCGTGGTGCAGCCGAGTAGACAGGCCAGGGCTAAGCCGGCGCGCTTGTTCACGAGATCCTCCAGATTTTTATGTACCGCGGCCGGAGCATTCACCCGCTGGCCGCGAACCACATTATCCGCTGCGCCACGCCCACGGTCCGGAACGCGAGTCGGTGGGCGATCTCCGTCGGCGGGGTGGGGTGCGGAGCCCGCGGCCCAAACGAAACAAGGGCGCCTTGCGGCGCCCTTGTTCGTGCTGATCCTGGCCGGTCTCAGAAGCTGTACGTGAGGCTCACCGACAGATTGTCGCGGTCCTGCAGCACGTTGTCCGCACCGTCAAAGTACTGGTAGAGGATCGTGCCATTCAGCGACTGGCCGATTTCGAACTGGATACCCGGGATGACCCAGCGATTGCCCTCCACGTAGTTCTGCACTGGGAAGATCGTGGTGCCGTAGATGTCCTCGAACCACAGCAGCGTGGGCTTCACATTGATACCCGAGTTCAGGAAGTTGCTGTAGTTGAACTGCAGCAGGAAGCGCACGCCACAGGCGAAGTCTTCGGCGAAGCCGTCTTTCTGGCGTGTCGGGTTGACGCGTGCGACCACCGTGGGGTCGTTGCAGACCGTCCCGGCGGGGAAGCCGGTGCAGTCGGCGCCGGGGCTCGGGTGCGTGTGCTCCAGGTTGCCCTGAAAGTAGATGTCGCCCTGCTTGGGCATGTCGAAAATGTTCGTGAATCCGAATTCGGCGAGGAACGTCACGTCATCCGCGCCCAAGGTGCTCGGGAACAGTTTCAGCGCGTTGATCACGAACTGGCCGACCTTGAGGCGCTCGTAGCCCTTCACGTATTCGCCGGGCTGGTACTCGTCGTTATTTTCCCGCGTGCGGCCCCGATACTGCGACAGGAAGTCCGGGATGAAGGTACGCGCGCCCGGCAGGATCGGGCCGACGGCGCTCGGAACGCCCGGAAGCAGCGACAGCAGGCCCTGCTGGTCCGGCGTCAGCGAGCCGAGCGGAATGCCGAGTTGCGAGGCCAGGCCAATCGCCTGTACCAGCGTCTGCTGTGACAAGCCCACGTCGTACTTGGCGAAGGCCTGCTGGTAGCCGGCGAAGAACACGTCGGAGATCAGGACCTGGGCGGGAAGGTTGGGCCGGAACGAGTACTCGCCCGACACCGACCAGCCCAGCGCCGTCGTGTTCATGCTCACGCCGAACATGTGGATGTCTTCGGGGTAGTCGAGCAGCAGGGTCGAAGTATTGATCGGCAGCGGGTCGAATTGCGGGGCGGCGTTATTCAGCGCCTGCGGGTTGAAGGTGCCGCAGCCCGCCAGAGCCAGCGCGGGGTTGAACACTGCGGTCTGAGCGGAATCGAAGCGGCGCAGGCAGGTGGCCTGCGCCTCGATGATCGAGAAGTACGGCACACGGCTGTGATAGTTCAGCGCGTAGAAGCCGAACTCGGTGCCGTCGTTGAGATTCTCGGCATACCAGTTCACGCGCACGCCGAACTGGTGACCGTCAGGCGGCGGGCGGCCGTTCTCGAAGACGGGCGCATTGCGCGTGCTTGACGACAGGGTGCGGAACGGTTGGCCAGGGATGAACTGGTTGTCCGGATCTTCAGGGAACTGGCCCAGGCTGAGAACCGGGCGATAGGTGTCGATGCCCGCCGGATCGGCGCTCGAGAAGAACGTGCCGCTCGGCTGAACGCGCGTTGTGTCCCAGTCGTACTGATACATGAACTCGGCGCTGACGTTGGGGATGATGTCGGCGGTCACCAGCACCATGCCGGTCGGCACCGCCAGTTCGTTCAAGTTGAATCCCGGCTGCAGCGCGAGGATGGCGTCGAGCGGGTTGATCGCATCCAGCGTGTTGAACAGGTGCAGGTTGGCCTCGCCCCAGCGCAGGCGCTGGTTGCCGACGGCTACCGAGAAATTTCGGTCACCGATCGCGAAATTCCGCAGCAGGAACGCTTCGCGGAGCTCGCCCTTCAGTCCCGAGCGGCCCTGGACGCTGTCGCTGCGGCGCTCGTGCGCCGGCTGGTACTGCGTGTTGGTGTGCGTGACCTGGAAGTTGTAGTTGGTCTCGTCGTAGAAGCCGACGTAGTTGATCTTCATTGTCCAGTCGCCCCAGGTGCCGCCGAGCTGGGTGTTGATCTTGAAGATCGACGACACGAGATCGCCGTTGTCGTAGTTGAGGTTGCCATCGTCCATCAGTGCCGCGAAATACCCACCGCGCGCATTGACGAGCCGCTGGTTGGGGCCCGGATCGCCGAATAGCGAGATGCAGTCGTCGTCGTAGGGGCCGTAGTTGGCGGTGTCGCCGCCGTGGTTGCTGCAGAGATTCTGCTGGCCGGGGATGTTGAGCTTGCCAATCTTGCCGTCGTCGCGGGCCTCCATGCGCCACGCTGCGCCGGCCGTGAGCTTGGTGTTCCACTGGAATTCGGCGCCGCCGTACTCGAAGTTGATGGCCTGCGCGGGGACCAGCATTGCCATGCCCGCGGCGGCAACGCCCAGTCGAGCCAGTGTCTTCAGCATGTCCAAACTCCTCCGGATGACTGACCGGTTTTTTGTGTGTCGTTATAGGACTCGCCGCGCGTCCCTTCCCGAGCGTCGGGTCCCTTGATGTTAGGCCCGCCCTCGAAGAAGGCCAAGCCGCGCGCGACGCGCGAGACTCGGCGTCGTCGCCTTCCGCGTGTATGACCAGCCTGACCGCGGGACATGTCGCCATGGCCGATGAGCGTCTTCGCGTGCGCACCAGAGTTCGAAACCGAACTTGCTAGACTCGCGCCGCTTTTTTCCTGCACGCGAATTCGACGCCCTGCCAGGGTCATCTCGCGCATTCACGCTGGGCTCTTAGCTCAACCGGTTAGAGCAGCGAACTCATAATTCGTTGGTTCCGGGTTCAAGTCCCGGAGGGCCCACCATTCTACGTTGTGCACGTCGAGTTTCCCTCGATGCGGCTCCGCGAAAAAGGCACAAAAAAGAGCCCCGCGAACGGGGCTCTCTTTTTTTCTGCTGCTCGAAGCGGCGACTTACTGCGCCGGAGGAGCTTCCGCCGGAGGAGCGGCCGGGGCCGGCGCAGCCTCGGGAGCCATCGCAGGAGCGGCCTCCGGGGTCATCGCAGGAGCCGGCGTCGGCTCCATGGCCGGAGCGGCTTCTTCCTTCTTGCCGCAAGCCGAAAGGATCAGAGCAGATGCAAGGCCCATGGCCAGGAACACGTTACGCATTGTTTTTACTCCCAGTGAAAGTCGAATTGCGCCGCGCGACGGACAACAGACGCGGACGGCCCAAAAATTATCCAGCTTTTTGCGCACTGCACAAGTGCAAACCCCAGACCAAGCGTATGGCGTCGGGCCAGGGGATTCAAGTCGATTTCCGTCGCGCCCGCGGGTGTGCCGTGTCGTAGACCGCGGCCAGGCGCTGGAAGTCGACGTGTGTGTAGACCTGCGTGGTCGCCAGTCGTGCATGCCCCAACAGCTCCTGGACCGCTCTCAGGTCGGCGCTCTCCTCCAGCAGGTGCGTGGCGAAGGAATGGCGCAGACGGTGCGGATGCAAGGTGGTCTCGAGCCCCGAGCGCCGGGCCCAGTAGTGAAGTCGATGGGCCAGGGTGCTGGCCGACAGGCGCGCCCCGTTGCGGCCCACGAACATCGCGGATTCCTGGGGTCCGGCGAGGTTCGCGCGCACGCGCATCCAGGCCGAAATGGCTTCGCGCGCGGGTCCTCCCACCGGGACGAGGCGCTGCTTGCTGCCCTTGCCGGTGACGCGAACCTCGGTGCCTTCGCTGCTGAAATCGGCGTGCGCGAGGTTCAGCAGCTCGGCCCGGCGCAGCCCGGAGGAGTAAAGGAGTTCGAGGATCGCGCGGTCGCGCAGGGCATCCACGCCGTCATCGATGGCCGGGGCCTCGACGGCGGTCCTGGCCTGTTCGCGCGTCAGTGTCTTGGGCAGCGCGCGCGCCTTCTTCGGCGCACGTACGTCGGTGGCCGGGTTGTGCGCCAGCCAGCTCTGCTCGATGGCGAAACCAAACCATGACCGGAGGCTCGACAGGTGGCGCTCGAGCGTCGCGGGGTCCCTGCCGTCGCGACGCATCCGCGCGGCATAGCTGCGCACGACCTGGGTGTCGATGCGCGCGAAACCGGCGACCTGGACCGACTCGCACCAGGCCAGGAAAGCGGAGAGATCCCGCCCGCGGCCCGCCACGGTTGCGGGCGACAGCCTGCGCTCGAAGCGCAGGTGATCGAGGAAGCGCGCCAGCGCGTCCGCAAGCGCGGGCGCTCCGGGGTTCACGTGAGCTTGGCGCGGATCGCGGCGGACACGAGTTCGGCCGTCATTTCCAGGAAGAGGCGGCCCTGGCGCGGCTGGAAGCGCTGCGGATCCTTGGAGCCGAGCACCAGCATGCCGAGGTTCTTTTCCTTCTCGAGCGGCACCACCGCCGCGGACTGCGGAAGCTCGGCGGACTTCGGGAACAGCAGCTTGGCCTGCGCGGCGGCCAGCGGCCCGCACTCGATGAGCTTGGTGCGGAAGAAGTTGTCGAACGCCCGGGCGATCGGTCCGTCCATCTCGAGGCGCACCAGTCCTTCGATGTTGGTGTGCTTGAGCAGGGGGCCGACGATGCCGACGAAGACCTCGTCGATGCCGAAGTCCTCGCGCATGCTGCTCTGCAGGCCGAGGATGGCGCTGGCGAGCGTGGGTGCGCGGATCAGCGAGCGCGCCAGGCGGTGCACGCTGGTGGCGCGGCGTTCGTTGTCGCGGGCCGCTTCCAGCAGATTCCCGAGGCGATCCTCGAGGCGCTGGCTGCGTCCGCGCAGGATTTCGACCTGACGTTCGATCAGGGACACGGCCGAGCCGCTCGCGTGCTGCAGTTCGAGCGTCTCCAGCAGTTCCGGGAAACGCAGCAGAAAGTCCGGGGTGGCGCGCAGGTAGGCGGCAACCTCTTCGGCGTTCAACGCAGGCGCGATTGCCGCGACCGGCTCGGGTGACGACGCGCTCATGCCTTCACCCCGGTTGTCTGCTTGCATGCTTCACCTGACGCTTCCCTCATTCGGTCCACTCGAGTTCTCCCCTGAATACGGTCTGGGCCGGGCCGGTCATCAGAACCGGTTCCTTCGCGCCCCTGGATTCGATGATCAGCTCTCCGCCGCGGACCTGCACCGTGACGCGCGGGTCGAGACGATTCCACAGCTGGCCGACCGCGACGGCGGCGCAGGCGCCGCTGCCGCAGGCCAGCGTCTCGCCGGCGCCGCGCTCGTACACGCGCAGGCGAACGAGCTCGCGCGACGCGATCTGCAGGAAGCCGACATTCACGCGCTCCGGGAAGTCCGGGTGCGGCTCCAGCTTGGGGCCGAGCGTGGCCACCGGCGCGCGATCGACGTCCGCGACCTCCATGACCAGGTGCGGGTTGCCCATGCTCACGGCGCCGAACTCGACGCGCTGTCCGTCGACCTCGAGCATGTAGCGCTCGCGGCGCTCGGCGGCCCGGAGCGGGATGTCGCGCGGCTCGAAGCGCGGAGCGCCCATGTTCACCGTGACCTGGCCGTCGTCACGGCGTTGCAGTTCCAGGATCGAGGTGCTGGTCCGCACGCGAAGTCGCGACTTCTCCGACAGCCCCTGCTCGGCAACGAATTGCGCGAGGCAGCGCGAGCCGTTGCCGCACTGGCCCACTTCGGAGCCGTCGGCGTTGAAGATGCGATAGTCGAAATCCACGTCGGGACGCGAGGCCGCCTCGACCACGAGCACCTGGTCGCAGCCCACGCCGAAACGGCGGTCCGTCAGGCGGCGGAGCAGGGTGGGCGTCGGCGCGAAGCGCGCGCGCGTGGCGTCGATCACGACGAAGTCGTTACCGGTGCCGTGCATCTTGGTGAAGCGCAGTTGCATGCTCGAAAACGCGACCCGCGCAGGGTTCGAAAAGGCCATGTGGCGACTGTTACATTCTATTGTCTTTTCATGCGGCCCCACCATTGCGAGGCAGGCGGATCCGATGAGCCACGAGGCGTTGCTGGAGCATCACGGGGGTTGCCACTGCGGCGCGGTGCGCTACCGCTTCCGCGCGCCCGCGCGGGTGCTCGTGCAGCGCTGCAACTGCTCGATGTGCGGGATGACGGGCTTCGAGCACCTGATCGTGCCGGGCCCCCATTTCACTCTTCTGGCCGATCCGGGCGCGCTGCGCACGTACACCTTCAACACCGGCATCGCGAAGCATCTGTTCTGCGCGACCTGCGGCATCAAGAGCTACTACGTGCCGCGCTCGAACCCCGATGGCTTCTCGATCAACCTGCGCTGCGTGGACCGCAGCAGCTTCGAGGCGATCGACTACGAGGATTTCGACGGGCTGAACTGGGAACAGCACGGCGCCGCGCTGGCGCACCTGTCGAAGGCCTGAAGGCCTGGCCCGGGTCTCCTCAGCGCGCCGTCCAGGCGCCATCGACCTGCAGCGCGCTGCCGCTGATCGACGCGCCCGCCGGCGAGCACAGGAACAGCACCAGGTCCGACAGCTCCTTGATCTCGACGAAGCGCTTGTTCGGTTGCGCCGCCAGGATCACGTCGCGGATCACCTCGGCCTCCGGCTTGCCGTGGACCTTGGCCTGGTCGCGAATCTGGTTTTCGACCAGCGGCGTGCGCACGTAGCCGGGGCAGATCGCCACGCAGGTGATGCCGGTCTCCGCCACTTCCAGCGCCACCGTCTTGGTCAGGCCCACCACGCCGTGCTTGGCCGCGACATAGGCGGACTTGAACGGCGAAGCCACCAGGCCATGCGCGGACGCGATGTTGACGATGCGGCCCCAGTTGCGCCGCTTCATGCCCGGCAGCGCCGCGCGGATGGTGTGGAAGTTCGAGGACAGGTTGATCGCGATGATCTGATCCCACTTGGCCAGCGGGAACTCGTCGACCGGCGACACGTGCTGGATGCCGGCGTTGTTCACGAGCACATCGAGCGAGCCGAACCGTGTTTCGGCCTGCGCGATCATCGCCGCGATCTCGTCGGGTCTGGTCATGTCCGCCGGCGAGTAGGCCACGTCCGTGCCGGTGCGCTGTGCCAGCGCCGCGCGTAGCGTATCGATGGTCGCGGCGTCTCCGAAGCCGTTGAGCATGACGTTCACGCCCGCTTCGGCCAGGCCCGTGGCGATGCCCAGGCCAATGCCGCTGGTCGAGCCGGTCACGAGCGCGGATTTTCCTTTCAGCATGTGCTTGTCTCCGGTCCGGTCAGTCGTAGATCGGCGTGGAACGCTGGAACAGGATCCAGGCCAGCGCGCCGATCGAGGTGATGCCGGCCGCGAGCACGAACACCGACACGTAGGAACCCGTGGTGTCGAGCAGCCAGCCCGACACGGCCACGCCGACGATCCCGGGAATGGTCGCCGCAGTGTTGGTGATGCCCATAAGGATGTCGGCGTGCCTGGGCGCGATCTCGAGGTGGTTCGGCGCATAACCCGCCCAGGTGAAGCCCAGCGCCCCCAGGGCGCCGCAGATCAGGAGGATGGCCTCGGTCGGCGAGTCCGCGCCCAGGGTCAGCAGCAGGAATGCCGAAGAACCCAACAGGCCGATGCACTGCATGATCTTGCGCAGCAGGGAAACCGAGACGCCATTTCCGACCATTCGATCCGCGACCCAGGCTGAGATATTGGCCATCGCGAACATGCTCAGCCAGGGCGCGGACGCGGCGAGTCCCGCCTTGGCGATGGTGAAGTGCTGCACGTCGCGGAAATAGCTCGGCAGCCAGGACAGCAGCACGTAAAGGATCCAATTGCTGCAGAAGTGGTTGATCACCAGCGCCCAGAACGCGGTCGAGCGCACCAGCTTGGCCACCGGCAGTGGCGTGCGCGCCTCGTTCTTCATATCGATGCCGGTCGCGATGATCTTGTGTTCCGTCTCCGACACGCCGGGATGCTGCGCCGGCGAGTCGCGCACGACCGCGTACCAGAACACTGCCAGTACCACGCCGACTGCTCCAAACGTATAGAACACGCTCTCCCAGCCGAACTGCGCGACCAGGTAGCCCGATAGCGCCAGGCCCAGCACCGTGCCCAGCGGAATGCCTCCGAGCGTGAAGGCCACTGCGCGCGAGCGCTCCGCGCGAGGGATCCACTTCGCGTACAGGTTGTAGGTGGCGGGAAACGTGGCCGCCTCGCCCATGCCCATGACGATGCGCGCGAGCACCAACGCCGTCATGCCCGCCAGCGCGGCGATCGGCGTGAACGCGGTGAAGATCGACCACACGATCAGTGCAGCGCCCAGGACCCAGCGGCCGCCGATGCGATTGGCGAGCCAGCCGAACGGGATCTGCCCGAGCATGTAGCCGATGAAGAAGGACGACATCACGAAGCCCTTCTGCGTTTGCGACCAGCCGAAATGCTCGGCCATCGGGATGATGGCGATCGAGATGTTGACGCGATCGATGTAGCAGACGAAGGCGGCCGCGAAGCACATCAGCACCAGCACGTGGCGCCTGCCCAGACCCCCGGTTTCCATCGCGACTCTCTCCCTGGATTCTTGCGTGGGTCAGGGCGCGCAGTCGGACCGCGACGCCTTTCACGCGGCGAAGTGTAGGCGAGCGCCTGCCGCGGCTCACGAGGCAGCGGCCTCGTGCCCAGGGCCCGCACGCGTGGGAGGGGCTGCCGGCCCGATCCACGCGGCGTAGGATGCGGCCCGATTTCTCTGAGCGACGTCCTGCACGTACACCGATGAGCCACGAGATCCACATGTTCAGCGCGGTTGCCGAGTCCGCCAGCGTCGAGGACGTCCCGGCCGGCGAGCACCACCCGATGCTGATCTTCCTGCGCCAGTCGCCGGGCCGCGAGCACGATCTCGCCGCCGCCGCGGCTGCGGCGCAGTCGCAGGGCTGGGTCGAAGTCGACATCACGCGCGCCGGAACCTTGCCACAGGACGCCGGCGACGCGATGGACGCGCCGGTGCTCGAGGCCTACCGGCGCGCGGTCGACACGGGCGCCGGTCTCAAGGTCTTCGCGGCCGTCGTGAAGCCCGCGCCGCGCAAGGCCTGATCGCGCGCCGCGCCACCTACGACTTGTCGCGCAGCGCCTCGACGTCGGCCCGGCGTAGCCCCGCACCCTTGCCCTTGAGCTTGCGCGAGTACTGCTGTTCGATCGTGTACATCTCGTTGGCCAGCGGCGTGTCGTGGTGGTACTTCACCCAGGTCTCGTCGAGGTCGCGGAATTTTTCGGTGGCGAGCGCGGGCGTGAAGGCTTTCACCCGCTTGTTGAACTCGGCGTTGGTCAGCGGCCCTTGCGAAGTGACGTAGCGGTCGACCTTCTTGGGCAGCGTGCTGCTGCCGGGCCGCAGGCCGCCGACCGAGCCCACGTAGTCGTCCTTGCCCAGCAGCGCGTACTGGAACGGCGTGTAGACGCGGCGCGCCTGGTTGCCGTGCAGCATCATGAAGTACTCCTGCACCTGCGAGCTTGGCAGGGTCAGGGGCACCAGCATCGCACCGAGCACCTCGTTCGAATACTCGTCGTTGAGCAGACCGCGGAAGCGGTTCGCGCGCTCGTCGATCTGCATCCAGTCGTCGATCTCGTAGCAGCCCGCGAAGTGGGCGATGTCCTTGATGATCGAGTAGTACACCAGCGCGCCGGCATCCAGCAGCTGGTCGCGCGTGAAGGTCGTCATGCGCCGCCAGAGCTTGGTGTTGGCCTCGCGCATCTTCTCGGCCAGGTCCTCGAAGGTCTTGACCAGCTCCTCGCGGCTGCCCATCCCCACCGGTACGTGGGTCTCGGTCAGCGGGTCCGAGGTGTAGAGCCCGATGCCGCAGATGTTCTCGGCCTTGTAGTCGGGCTTGGCCTCGAAGCTGCCCCAGTCGTCGACGAGGTAGAAGTGCGTGTCCTTCACCGAGGTGGTGACGGTCAGGCAGTTGTAAGGGATGTCGTCGCCCACGCCGTCCAGCCAGGGATAGTCGGACTGCGACAGGTCGTAGAAATTGCGCACCAGCATCTCGACGTTGTCGGACATCTTGTAAGGGCCGTGCGCGGTCATCGACACGCGGGACTCGCACGAGGCCAGGAAGCCGAACTGCGCGGTCGCGGCCATGAACTTGCCGGCCGCCGCGTGCAGGGCGTCGCCCGCCTCGCAGGGATACTGGTCGGCGTGGAACACCTGCAGCTTGCGCTCGGGGTAGATCTGGCAGCGATGATTGGCTTCGCGGGCGCTGATGTGACCCTCGTTGCGACGCCAGGACAGCGAGTAGCGCTTCCAGAAGTCGAGCACGTAGGCCACGTCTTCCAGTCCGTCCTGCGGCCGGATCATGCCCATGTTGATCAGATGCTCACGGCCCAGGAGATAAAAATTGGGCAGGCACCAGCCGGTCCCGATCGTCTCGATCTTGGTGGTGGCGTTGCGCACGCGGTCGGCGATACGCTCGGCCGGCATGTGCTTCTCGATCTTCCGCAGCAGGGTCGGCCAGCGGTAGAACGCGTTGAGGTAGGAGAGCAGGATGTAGGCCGAGACGGGGAACAGCTTGGACTCCTGCACCGTGCGCGTGACGCACAGCCAGTAGGTCTCCTCGCCGTGGTTCTGCAACAGGTTGTTGGTTTCCAGCAGCTGCGCATAGCTGAATTCTTTTTTGCTCATGGGATTCACTTTCTGGCGTGCTTCCAGATGCGCACCGAACCGTCTTCGCCGCGCTGGTACATCTCGCCGGTCTTGGCCGGGCCGGAGGTCTCGAGTTCCACCGTGTCGCCTTCGTGGATGCCGCTGATCTTCGCGTTCATCAGGCAGGGAATGCCGTACTCGCGGGTCAGGATGCCCAGGTGAGAACGGATGGTGCCGCCGGCGCAGATCACGCCTTTGAACTTCTCCAGGATCGGCGCGGTGAGTGTGCCGCCGCTGTCGTCGATGATGGCGATGGTTTCGGGCGGGACCCCTTCGTTGAGGCACTGCAGGACGTTGTCGTTGTTGCGGAAGTAGCGCGCGGTGCCGACCGTGTTCTTCGCGTTCTGCACCACGTTGTCCCCCTGGCCGCGCACCTCGCGTCCCCGATCGTCGGCCTGTGCGACGCGCGCCTCGGCATGTTCGAACGAGAATGTCGCGGGGTCTTCGCTGCCGGCCGGCGCCTTGTAGGCGTCCGGGCGCTCGCGTTGCGAGATCATCGCGGAGACCGTGAACCGGTGGCCGGTCGCCAGCAGACGGGCTTCGACGGCCTCGATATCGCTGGCCGTGATCAGCTCCTGGGCCTTGCCGAACACAAAATCGTTCCAGTCGCCGCCCGACGCATCGAGCTTGCGGCGCACAAGGTCCTTGAGCGCGCTGTGGTACGCGTCGACGATCGGCGGCCCTTCACCGTCGGAGAACTTGTCGGTATCCACGAACAGTCTGGCCATCGAAACTCCTCGCTAGGTTTTTTTCCGTTGTCGGCCCGCCTGCACCGCATGTACAAAGGGGGCCGGTATAGTTCTACGCGATTGTAGAACAATCACTGCAACGTTCCAGACCTGCCCGTCATGACGCCAGAAACCGGCCGACCCGAAGACCGAATCGCGTTCGAAGGCGCGATCAATTTCCGCGACTTCGGCGGCGCGATCACGCGTGACGGCCGGCGCGTCGCACGCGGACGCCTCTACCGCTCCGATGCACTGTGGCAGTTCACCGACGCCGATCTCGAGCGCTTCGCGGCGCTGGGGATCCGCACCGTCTGTGACTTCCGCGCCGAAAAAGAGCGCGAGCGCTGGCCCAATCGTCTGCCCTCGGCGACGCCGCCGCGCAGCCTTGGCCTGGGCTTCACGCCGCAGGGCACGCAGGCTGCCTGGGACGCGGTCAACCGCGGCGAGATGATGGGCGACGGTGCCCGCGCCTACATGCGAGATCACTATCGCGCGATCGCTACGGTCCACCGCGAGTTCTACGCGGGGATGTTCAAGGCCTTGCTCGAGCCAGGTGCGCTGCCATTCCTCGTGCATTGCGCCAGCGGGAAGGACCGCACAGGTTTTGCTGCCGCGATCATCCTGTTGTGCCTGGGCGTGCCCCGCGACGCGATCCTTGCCGACTACGTGATCAGCGACCGGCCCCTGCATCGACGCGAGCTCTGGCACCTGTTCCATCGGGACGTCGATCCTGGCGCCTACGCGGCGGTCGGAGCGGCGGCGCCGGAATACCTGGAGGCTTCGTTCGAGGCGATCGATTCGGGCTGGGGCGGCGAGGACCGCTTCCTGCGCGAAGCCCTGGGCCTCGCCGACGCCGATCGCGCACGACTTGCGCAGCTGCTGCTCGAGTAGTTGCTCGCGACGCGGCGAATCCGCAGCGGCGTGCGCTGCGTAATCAACGAGGTGTAACGTGCCTCGCCATGACGCCTCTCAAGGCTTTCCTGATTTCTGTCGCGATCGTGATCGCGGCCAAGACGTTCGCCTGGATCGTGCAGTTGCGTACCCGCAACGGCGGGCTGGTGGATTCGGTGTGGGCGGTGACCCTGGGCGGCCTGGCCGTTTTCTACGCGGCCCTGGGTGACGCGCCCCCCCTGGTGCGGCTCGCGATGGCCGCGATGGGTGGCGCCTGGGGACTGCGCCTGGGCGTACATCTGTTCCTTCGCAACTGGGGGAAGCCGGAGGACTGGCGGTACGCGAAGTTCCGAAAGGACTGGGGCGCGCACGCCGACCGCAACATGTTCTGGTTCTTCCAGTTCCAGAACTTGTTCACCCTGATGCTCTCGGCCAGCGCCTTCCTGCCGCTGGCGTGGCGTGACGACTTGCCGCCGGTGGCCTGTTTCGTGGCGGCGATCGCGATCTGGATCGCGTCGGTGGCGGGCGAGGGGATCGCGGATGCCCAGCTCGAGCGCTTCCGCACCGACTCCTCGAACAAGGGCGAGGTCTGCCGCGTGGGCCTGTGGCGCTGGTCGCGCCATCCCAACTATTTCTTCGAGTGCCTGCACTGGATGGCCTACGTCGTGCTGGCCTGGGGCATGCCGTGGTGGTGGGTCACGCTGGGCGCGCCGCTGGTGATGGCCTTCCTGCTCATGAAGATGTCCGGCGTGCCGCTCATGGAGGCCGAGATGATCCGTCGCAAGCGCGACTACGCCGAATACGTTCGCACGACCTCGGCGCTGATCCCGCTTCCGCCGCGCAAGTAATCGTTCCGCACTCCTCATTCCCCATTCCACATTCCGAAATGTCCCTGATTGATCTCTGCGAACGAGGCTTCATTCCCGACCGGCTGACGCGCGCCGGCATGCGCGCCCTGATGGCCAAGCGGCTGGTCGACGAGGCGGCGGACGACGGCGAGTTCCGCTCGCGGCGCTTCAACGAGTTTCTGGAAGAACTGCGCAACAGCCCGATCGCGATCGACGCGCCGCTGGCCAACGAGCAGCACTACGAGGTGCCGGCGGAGTTCTTCCACCTGCACCTGGGACCGAAGCTCAAGTACTCGTGCTGCCTGTACCCGGCGGGCAACGAGTCTCTGGAGGCCGCCGAAGAGCTGATGCTCACCCACTACCTCGAGCGCCTGGGCGTGGGCGAGGACATGCGCGTGCTGGACCTGGGCTGCGGCTGGGGCTCGGTCTCGCTGTGGCTCGCCGAGAAGTTCACGCGTACGCAGGTGGTGGGCCTGTCGAACTCGCACGGCCAGCGTGAATTCATCATGCAGCGCGCCAAAGAGCGCGGCATCGAGAACCTCACGATCCTCACGGGCAACATCGCCGAGTTCGAAATGCCGGAAGAACATCTCGGCAGGGGCTTCGACCGCGTGATCTCGATCGAGATGTTCGAGCACATGAAGAACTACGGCCTGCTGCTCAACAAGGTGTCCCGCTGGATGAAGCCGGAGGCGCGGTTGTTCGTGCACATCTTCGTGCACAAGCTTCTGGCCTATCACTTCGAGGACAAGCGTCAGGACGACTGGATGACGCGCTACTTCTTCCGCGGCGGCACGATGCCTTCGGAGAACCTGCTGATGCACTTCCAGGACGATCTGAGAGTGACCAAGCACTGGTGGATCGGCGGCCAGCACTACGAGAAGACCGCGAACCATTGGCTCGCGCGCATGGACGCTGCCAGGCAGCCGATCATGGAGGTCTTCCGCAAGGCCTACGGCGAGAAGGACGCGGCGATCTGGTTCCAGCGCTGGCGCATGTTTTACATGGCGGTCGCGGAGCTGTTCGGCTACGCGGACGGCAACGAGTGGGGCGTGGGCCACTACCTGTTCGAGAAGCGCTGACCGTGAGGTTTTCTCGAGGGCAGCGCGCCGTCGGCGCGCTGATGATCTGCGTGGCGGGCCTTGGCACGGCCGCTTATCACGGCCCGCTGTCCGGCCACTTCGACGGCGAGGTCTTCTACAACCCCGACGGCCGCTTCGACAAGACCTGGCGCGACCTCTGGCACTACTACCGCACGCGCCAGGCCGGGGAGTGGACGCGCGACCTGACGGCGCCGACGGGTCCCGCACCGCCGGCGGGCGTCAGCGACCGCAGGCTGCACGTGACCTTCATCGGGCACGCGACGACGCTGATCCAGGTGGACGGCCAGAACATCCTCACGGACCCGATCTGGTCGGAGCGCGCCAGTCCCGCCGGTTTTGCGGGGCCGCGACGCTACACGCCGCCCGGTATCGCCTTCGACGACCTGCCGCGCATCGACATCGTCCTGATCAGTCACGACCACTACGATCATCTCGACCTGCCGACGCTGGTCAAGCTGCGCGACCAGTTCGATCCCGTGTTCGTGGTCGGCCTGGGCCAGGCGCAGGCCTTGCACGAAGAGGGTATCGAGCGCACGGTGGAACTCGACTGGTGGCAGTCCTGGGCGATGCCCAACGGCTGCAAGCTCTGGGGTGCGCAGGCCAAGCACTGGACCGGCCGTTCGCCGATCTCGCGCAACCGGAGCCTGTGGCTGTCGTTCGTGATCGACACCGACGGTGGGCCGGTCTACTTCGCCGGCGACACCGGCTACGGCGATCACTTCGCCGGGGCGCGCGCCCGGTTCGGACCGATGCGCTACGCCTTCCTGCCGATCGGCGCGTACAAGCCGCGATGGCTGACCGCCTATCAGCACATGGACCCGGCCGAAGCGGTGCAGGCGCACCTGGACCTGGGCGCGGCCGCGAGCATGGGCGTGCACTTCGGCACCTTCGAACTGTCGGACGACGGCCAGTTCGAGCCGGTCAAGGATCTGGCGATCGCACGCGAGGCCAGGGGCGTGCCGGAGTCCGCGTTCCGCGCGCCGGAATTCGGCGGCGGATACGATGTCCCATCGCTGCCTGCCTATCCCGGATGCCTGCCATGACGCGCGTGCTTCTCCTCGCCAGCCTTCTGGGCTTCGCGCCGCTGGCATCGTTCGCGGCCGACACGACGGCCCGTTTCTATGGCTACGCCTACGACCTGAAGACCAACGCGTACCTCTACACCGAGGTCCATGAGCAGAAGCTCTCCGGTGACAGGTGGCTGGGCGGGTCGATCCGGTATTTCGGCAAGGACGGGACCTTGCTCGGCGAGAAGAAGATGGACTTCTCTGCCAGCCCGTTCATTCCCGTCTATGACTACCAGCTGCCGGCGCTCCACTACCAGGAGGCGATCACCAGCGTCACCGCCGGCGAGATCGCGATGTCGAAGTCGAGCAACGGCAAGCGCAAGACCGCGACGGTCGACAACAAGGCGCCGATCGCCGCCGACTCCGGCTTCCACAGCTTCCTGCGTGCCCACTTCAAGGAACTGCTCGATCACAAGACGGTGGCCTTCACCTTCGTCGCCGCGGGTAATCTCGACAGCTACAAATTCCGCGCGAAGCGCGTCGAGGACACCACCTTCGAGGGCAAGAAGGCAGTGCGCTTCCTGGTCGAAGCCAACTCGCTTCTGCGCATGGTGGCGCCAAACCTGGAACTGACCTACGACCCGGAACAGGAGCGGCTGCTCGAATACCGGGGTCCGTCGAACGTGATCGATCCCGCCACCGAGAAGGTGTACGAGGCGCGCATCATCTATCCCGCGCAGGCGCCGGCCGATGCGCCCAAGAACCTGCCGCCGCTTGGCTGAACCATGAACGTCCTGCTGTCGAGTCGCGGTCTCGTACTGGTCTGCCTCATGGCCGGTGTCGCGACGTCCGCGTTCGGGGCCAGGCCCGTCGCGCAACCGCAGGTTGCGGCGTCGATCGTTTCGCCCGCGCTGAAGGGGGCCGTGCAGAGCGCCGCCAAGCGTCGCCTGCCGATCCTCGTCGATTTCCGCGCGCCCTGGTGCTACTCCTGCTACTACATGGCGCGCCACGTCCACAACGGTATCGAGTGGGGCGAACTCAAGCGCCGCGCGCTGGTGGTCGAGGTCGACGCCGACAGCCCCGAGGGCGCGGCGCAGATGCAGGCCTGGGACCTCAAGCCGCTGCCCGCTTACGTCGTGCTCGACGCGCAGGGCCGCGAAGTCGGTCGCATCCTCGGCGAACAGACGCGCGAAGCCTTCTATGCGCAGATGGAACGCTTCCTCGCGCCGGGCGCACGACTGGACGATCTGCGCGCCACCGCCGGCGCGGGCGGCAAGAAAGGACGCGACGCCGCGGATGCCGCGCTCAAGGCCTTCGAGGCGCGCAACGACGCCGAGGGCGGACTGCGCTGGTTCTACGACCTGCCGGGTCACGTGCGCAGGGCCTTCGAGCCGGACGCCGGACTGAACGATCGCCTTGCGCGTCTGCGACTCCTGGAAGCCGCGCAGAACCAGTCGTCTGAAATCTGTACGGCCGTGGCGCCCGTGGTCTTCGCCAAGGCCGGTTGCGAGTTGCCTTACGAGGTGCAGCGCTACCAGTTCTGCGTGGGTGCGGACGAGAAGCCGGACGCACTGCTCGAGTCGCAGCGCGCGCCGCTCGAGCAACTCGTGCGGGCACAGGTGCTTGCGGACGGGCCGCGCTGCGCCGACGAACGCAGCGCCGTGCTCACGCTGGCCGATCTGCAGGGAAGGCTCGGCGATGCCGAGGCGCGCAAGCGCACGTTCGACCGCGCGATCGCGAACCTGCAGGCACGTGTAGCCGACGACCTCGGGCGCGATCGCAGTGCCGCCGACAATCTGCGCTTCTACATCGAGCAGGCGCAGCGCTGGGACGACTACGACGCTTTGATGCCGCGCATGGTCGCGACCTGGCCCGACGACTACGTCTACCCCTACCGTTTTGGCCGCAGCCTGCTCGACCGCGAGCGCGCGTCCGAGGCGCTGCCCTACCTGGAGCGCGCCGCCTCGCGCGCCTACGGCGAGAACCGCCTGCGAGTCGCTGAGCAGCGCGTCAAGGCGCTCAAACGGCTGGGCCGGCTGGACGACGCTAAGCGCGTGGCCGCCGAGGCGCTCAAGGCCAACGGACCCTGGTTCCCGGAACAGGCGGCGGCGCTGAAGGCGCAGCTTTGATCATCGAGCCGCCCCGCGCGAACGGGGTGCGAGGGGCCGCGGCGAAGCTCGCGGGCGGCTCCGTACGGTTGCCGAATGCGGTCGCGGCCGTTGAAATGGTGGGCCCTGCGTTGCCGAAGACCGCGTGACCATACATCCCGAGACCACCGCGCGACTCCTGGTGACCTGTCCGGATCGGCCCGGGATCGTGTCTGCGGTGACGACGTTCCTGTACCACCACGGCGCCAACGTCACCGAGCTGGACCAGCACTCGTCCGATGCGCACGGCGGGCGCTTCTTCCTGCGCCTGGAATTCCAGACGCCGGCGCTGGACCTGTCGGCGGACGCGATGAGCCGCGCCTTCGGCGAGGTGGTTGGGGAGCGCTTCGCGATGGACTGGCGCATGAGCTTCGCGGCGCGCCGTCCGCGCCTGGTCGTGCTGGTGTCGAAACACGACCACGCCCTGCTCGAACTGTTGTGGCGCTGGTCGCGCGGCGAACTGCGCGTGGACATCCCGATGGTGATCTCCAACCACCCGGACCTGCGCGCCGCGGTCGAGGGTTTCGGCGTGCGCTTCGAGCATGTGCCCTTCACCCAGGACACCCAGGTCCAGGCGGAGGCCCGCATCCTGGCCTTGTGCCGCGAGTCGGCGGACTTCCTGGTGCTCGCACGCTTCATGCGCATCCTGTCGCCCGAACTGGTGGCGCAGTACCCGCATCGCATCATCAACATCCATCACTCGTTCCTGCCGGCCTTCGTCGGTGCCGACCCCTACCAGCAGGCCTACGTGAAGGGCGTGAAGATCATCGGCGCGACGGCTCACTACGTCACGGCCGAGCTCGACCAGGGACCGATCATCGAGCAGGACGTGGCGCGGGTGTCGCATCGCATGTCGGTCGAGGAACTAAAGCGCCTCGGCCGCGATCTCGAACGGCAGGTCCTGGCCCGCGCGGTGCGCTGGCAGGTCGAGGACCGCATCCTGCTCGACGGCAGCAAGACCGTGGTGTTCGCCTGAAGCCTGTGCAATGACGCATTCGAATTCAGCCATGGACGTGAGCGGCCTGCGCAACAACGGGATGCTCGTGGTGAGAGAAGAGAAGGACGCGCCGGCCGAACGCACCTTCATCGTGATCGGCGTCGCCCGCGGCGGTACGACGATGGTGGCCAAGGCGCTGCACGACATGGGCGTGCACATGGGTGATCGCATCTCGGCGGTGGTGGAGGATGTCGAGGTTTTCCGCCCGATGGAGAATGGCGACATGGGCGCGCTTCGCCAGATCGTCACGAAGCGCAACACCGCGTATGCCAAGTGGGGCTTCAAGCGCCCTGCAGCCATCGGGTACGTGCGGAAATTCGAGAGCGAATTCCGGAATCCCAACTACCTGATCGTTTTTCGCGACATCCTCGCGGTGACCAATCGCAATCGACTGTCGGTCGGGCAGGAAGCTCTCAGCGGGCTGAGGATCGCGGCGCAGGAGTATGTGAAGCTCGCGGAACTCGTCGATGCGCTGAACGCGCCGACCATGCTGATCTCCTACGAGAAGGCCCTGCTCGAGCCCGACGGCTTCGTGGCCGGTCTGGCCGCGTTCGCCGGCGTGGAGGACGCTGCGCTTTTGAGGCGGGCTAGGGCGAATGTTGCGCCTGGCAACGAGCGCTACCTGGAAGAGTCGCGCTCGCATCGCGGCGTGGGCCGGCTCGAGGGCCTGTTCGATCGCACGATCAAAGGTTGGGCCGCCATGAGCGATGCGACCAAGCCGGTCGAGGTGCGCCTGGCACTCAATGGTCGCGAGCTCGGCGTGGTGCGGGCGGATCGTCCGAGATGCGACGCCAGGCGTCACGAGCCTCAGGGTCCGCACGGATTCGAGTTTGCGCTGCCCGAGAATTTTGTGGTCTCGCAAGGTGACGTGCTGACCGGCCGGATCGTGGGTGAGATCAAGGATCTGGCGCACAGTCCACAGAAGATCGGCGGCGCGCGAGCGGCGCCTGCCGTGACGGCGCCTGCGGTACCCGGAACCCCGCAACAGAGCGGATGACAGGCTTCCCGCCCGGGCGCCGGCGAGTCTTCAGGCAATGCTAAGGCGCTGGTTCTTTCGCCTGCGCGGCCTGTTGGCGCTGTTCCAACTCGACTCGCGTCCGTTGCCGGCGTCACCGATTCCCCTGCTGGGCGTGACGCTCGCAGCGGATGGCGCATGGACCGCGACTGACGGCGATCCGCAACTGCTGCTCGAATTTCCCCGCCAGCCTCCGCGCGGCCAATGCCGCGTCCGAGTGTCGGTCCGCACCGCGGAGCGCAGCGTGCGCCCGCGCCTGTATTTCGATTGCGGCGCGGGGTTCAGCGTCGCGCAGTCCATCGGGTGGACCCTGCGCTCGGGCCAGTGCCTCCAAGCCCAGATCTACATCCCGCTGTCCTTGCGCCGCCTGCGCTTCGACCCCTGCGAGACGAGCGGAAGGTTCGAGATTGCATCCCTCGAGTTCGTTGCGGCGGGATTTGGCGCTTCGCTCGTGTTCGTACTGCGCGAGCGGCTTCGCCGGCTCCTGGCTGGACGCGCCTGGGCGCAGACGCTGCGGCGCGCGCTCCAGCTCGATTCGGACGCGGGCTATGCGCAGTTCGTGGCGCAGACCGAGCCGGAACTGGAGTCGGTGCGTCCCGCGATCGTCGCGCACATCGGGCGCATGCGGGCGCGGCCGCTGTTTTCGTTGCTCATGCCGACGTGGAACACGCCGCTGGCCCTGCTCGATCGTGCGATCGAATCGGTGATCGCGCAGGTGTATCCGCACTGGGAGCTGTGCATCGCCGACGACGGGTCGACGGAGCTGGGCGTCGCGGAGCGTTTGCGCCACTGGGCGCTGCAGGATGCGCGCATCCGTGTTGATGCTTCGGCGCGCAACGCCGGCATCTCGGCCGCGACGAACCGCGCGCTTGGGCTTGCGAGCGGCGAGTGGGTGACCTTCCTCGATCATGACGACGAGCTCGCGCCCGTGGCGCTGTACCACCTTGCCGCCGAGATCGACCGCGATCCGGCGCTGGAAATGATCTACAGCGACGAAGACAAGATCGACACGCGCGGAAACCGGTTCCAGCCGCACTTCAAGCCGGCCTGGAATCCCGAGCTCCTGGAATCGCAGAACTACATCACGCACCTGGTCGCGTATCGGCGAGAGCGGATCCGGGCGCTCGGCGGGCTGCGCGACGACTGCAACGGCAGCCAGGACTACGACCTCGCGCTGCGGGTGAGCGCGCAGCTCGACCCCGGCCTTATCCGGCACGTGCCGGTGACGCTCTATCACTGGCGCAGCCTGCCGGGTTCCACCGCGGAGGCGCGCGACGGAAAAAGCTATGCACACGATGCGGGACTGCGCGCATTGCGAAGCCACTTCGCGGATCAGCCTGGTGTCGAGGTCGACGATGGAAGCATCGCGCTGACCTATCGGGTCACGCGTCCGGTTCCGGTTCCGGCGCCGCGCGTCACGATCATCGTGCCCACGCGGGACGGCTACCGGCACCTGCATCGCGGCGTCCAGAGCGTGTTGCGGAAAACCGATTACCCGGACTACGAAATCCTGATCGTCGACAACCAGAGCCGCGATCCAGCAACGCTGGAGTGGTTCGCACAGTGCCGCACCGAACCCCGGATCCGCGTCATCGCCTACGATGCGCCGTTCAATTTCTCGGCCATCAACAACGCCGCGGCGCGACAGACCGACGCTCAGGTGCTGGTGCTCCTCAACGACGATACCGAGGTGATTTCGCCGGACTGGCTGTCCGAAATGGTTTCGCTGGCGGTCCGAGCGGATGTCGGCGCGGTGGGAGCGAAGCTTCTCTACCCCGACGACACGATCCAGCACGCCGGCGTCGCACTCGGGATCGGTGGGGTGGCGGGCCACGTCCACTGGCGTTTCCCGGTCGAGGCCAACGGATACATGGGGCGCCTGTGTTTGCGCCAGGCCATGGGAGCGGTGACCGGGGCCTGCCTGGCCGTCTCGCGGGAGAAGTATCTCGCCGTCGGCGGGCTGGACGAGACGAATCTGGCAGTGGCCTTCAACGATGTCGACCTGTGCCTCAAACTGCAGGAGCGAGGCTGGCGCTGCATCTGGACGCCGCACGCGGAGTTGTACCATCACGAGTCCGTATCCCGCGGGGCGGAAGACTCGCCCGAGAAGATTGCCCGGTTCGGACGCGAAATCGACTACATGAAAAGGCGTTGGGAGACGCAACTGGATAACGACCCGTACTACCACCGCTGCTTCTCGCGGACGGCGCAGGACTATTCGCTCAATCCGGTTCCTCATCCCTACCAGCCCTGGGAGGGTGCCTGGTGAGCGAACCCACCACCCAGGTGGAAGGCTTTGCCGGCGTCCCGGGGCTCGTGCGGCCGCCGCCGGGGCCGCCGCGCGGACACCTGCAGGTCTTCGCCGACGCACTGGTCGCGCTCGTCATTCGCGAGGTGCGCAACCGATATGGCACGTTCCGCGGCGGCTACGTGTGGGCGGTCGTCCAGCCGCTTGCGCTCGTGATGATCATGAACGAGTCACGGGCCCTTCTCGGTTCGGGCGGCAAGGAGATCTACGGCGTTTCAGGCCAGTACTTCTTCCTGATCGGCATCCTCCCGTACTTCATGTACCAGCAGTCGTTCCACCAGGCGATGGGCGCGATGCGGTCCTTTCGCGGTGTCTTCAACTACCGGGAAGTGCGGCCGATCGACATCATCCTGGTCCGCTCGGCGATCGAGTTCGTGCTGCTCGTATTCGTGCTGATGCTGACCACGCTGGGCCTGCATCTCTTCGATCTCAAGATCGACTTCGAGGATCCCCTGGCATTCATCGGCGTCATTGGCTTGTTGTTCGTGTTCACCCAGGGCATGGGCCTGATCGCAGACGTCTACAGCACCCGCAGCGACAATCTCCGTCGCGTGTTCACCCTGCTCGATCGGCCGCTGTTCTTCCTGTCAGGCGTTTTCTACACGGTCGATGTGGTGCCCGACCGCCTCCGCCCCTACATCCTGTGGAATCCGTTGGCGCACGCGCTCGACCTGGGCCGCGACGCGATGCTGAGCGAGTACACCTCGCCCTGCAGTTGGCTGTACCTGAGCATGTGGTCCTTCGGGCTGCTCCTGTTCGGACTCGGCGCCTATCGCAGTAACCTGCACCGCCTGTCCTCATGACGACGCTGATCACGCTGGAAGGGGTGTCCAAGTGCTACGTGCGGCCGGACGGCAGCCGTTACTGGGTGTATCGCGACGTGAACCTGGAGCTGCCGGCGCGCAAGAACATCGGGATCGTAGGGCGCAACGGAGCCGGCAAGTCGACGCTGATCCGCCTGCTGTCCGGGGTCGACACGCCCGATCGGGGCCGGGTGATCAGCCATGCCAGCCTATCCCCGCCGGTAGGCCTCTCCAGTGGCTTTTCGGCGGCTTTGACGGGCCGCGAGAACGCCAAGTTCGTCTGCAGGATTCGCGGCGACGGCCGGGAAGTGATGAAAGATCGCCTCGAGTTCGTCAAGGAATTCTCGGAGCTCGGCGATTTCTTCGAGCAGCCGTTGTCGACGTATTCATCGGGCATGCGCAGTCGTCTGAGCTTTGCGGTGAGCATGGCCTTCGACTACGACTGCTACCTCCTCGACGAGGTCACGTCTGCCGGCGATCAGAAGTTCCGCGAGCGCGCGGACGCCGCATTCAAGGATCTCGTGGCGCGGGCCAGCATCATTCTCGTCAGCCACAGCATGGGAACGCTGCGCCAGTGGTGCGAGGCCGGTCTGTACATCCGCAACGGCGAAATTCGCTACTACGACCAGATTTCCCGCGCGATCGACGATTATCTCCAGGATCAAAAGTGAAAACCCGCCTGATCGCGTTCATCCGCAACAATCCGAGTTACGTCATCGGCGTGCTGTTGCCGTCCTTGATCCTGGCGATCTACCTTGCGTTCTTCGCCAGCGATCGCTACGTCTCCGAGGCTCGGCTGATCGTCGAGCGCGATTCGTCGCGAGGCAGCGGACTTGACCTGGGCCTGCTTTCGCTCGCGCCTGGCAACTCCGCCCTCGACGTCGAACTGGTGAAGCGCTTCATCGAATCGCCCGCGATGGTCGATTACCTCGACCAGACCCTCCACCTGCGCGAACACTTCACCGACGGCAGTGTCGATCCGTTTTCGCGCCTGTCCGCGCACGCTTCGCACGAATCCTTCGTCGAGTATTTTCTCGGGCACGTCGACGCCCAGATCGACAAGGATTCGCTGTCGCTGGACTTGGCGGTGCAGGGCTTCGACCCGGTCTATGCTCAGAAGATGGGCCAAGCTGTGGTGGAGCACGCGGAACAGTTTGTAAACGAGGTGGGCCAGAGCCTGGCGCGCGAGCAGGTCCGGTTTGCGCAGAACGAGGTCGAGAAATCGAATAGGCGGCTGGTCGACGCGGCGAACGACCTGATCGCGTACCAGGACAAGCACGAAATGCTGAACCCCGAGCAGGAAACCGCTTCGGTGTCGCAGGTGATCGGCGCGCTGCAGCAGGAATTGGCGCGCCAGAAGACGCAGCTCAAGGCACTGCGCAGTTACCTGAGCGACACCGCGCCCGAGGCGCTGACGGCGCGTTCGCGAATCAACGCGCTTGCGCTGCAGATCGAGCAGGAGCGTTCCAAGCAGGTTCACACCGGCGGTACGGGCGCCCTCAACAGCTTGGTGGTGGGTTACAGGGAACTGCAGGTGAACGTACAGGTGGCCACCGACATCTACCAAACGGGGCTGGCGACGCTGGAAGCCGCAAAGCTCGACGCTTCGCGAAAGGTGAAGCATCTCGTGCTGGTGTCGGCGCCCACCTTGCCCGAGGATTCCACCCGTCCACGACGCCTGTATGGCACCGCGACGGCGGTGGCCTTGCTGCATATTCTGTATCTGATTGGCGGCATGCTTGTGGTCATCATCCAGGACCACCGGGAGTAGGGAATGAAGCTGAGAAAAATCGGTGTGTTTCTGACGGCGGCCCTGTTGCCCGTTCTCAGCGTTGCGCAGTTGCCGAACTACGGGGCGCCCGGTACGCCCAGGATCCCGGTCCAGAACCAGGCACAGGGACAGCAGCCGCCCGCCGGCGGCGCGAACGCCGGTGCAACGGCCCAGGGAGCCACGCCCGCCACCCCGGCGGAGCCGTTCTTCTCCAACGCGCCGCAGACGATCGCGGCGCCCCAGCGCGGTGTCATCCCGCCGCGCCAGCCAGACGGCACGTCGGACGAGTTCACCCCAACGATTCCCGATGCGCAGGTGACCGAAATTGGACTGTCGGAGGCGCCGGTGTTCGGTCGCAGCCTCTTTCAGGGTCGGTTTGCCACCGAGTCGTTCAAGGGGTTCAACCCGGATTACCTGATCAGCGTCGGCGACCAGGTCGACGTGAAGCTGTGGGGTGCTGTCGACGCGCAGTTGATCGTTCCGGTCGACGCGCAGGGCAACATCTTCATTCCGCGCGTGGGGCCGGTGCGGGTGCTCAACGTGCGCAACGGTGAACTCAACGACGCGGTCAAGCGCGAGGTGCGCCGCACCTATCGCGACGAGGTCGGGGTCTACGCGACGCTGGCGGCTGCGGTCCCGGTCAAGGTATTCGTCTCCGGCTTCGTTCGCCGACCCGGCCTGTATCCGGGTTATGCCTCCGACTCGCTGCTCAATTTCCTCGACCGCGCCGGTGGCATCGACCCCTTGTCCGGGAGCTACATCGACGTGCGCGTGCTGCGCGGCTCGCAGACCGTCACACAGGTCGACCTCTACGATTTCCTCGTGAAAGGGTCCTTGGCGCAGGTCCAGCTGCGCGACGGCGACAGCATCTTCGTCGGGCCGATCGGCTCGACCGCCATGGTGCAGGGACTGGTCGCAAGTCCGGCGCAGTTCGAGTTCCGGCCCGGCGCGACCGTGGCCGAGTTGCTGGCAATGGCAGGCGTCAACGGTCGCGCAACCAACGTGAGCGTGACGCGCAGCAAGGGGGCACGGCGCGAGGTGATCTACGTGCCGGTGGGCGATCCGGCGCTGGACGGACCGGTGGTGACCGGGGATTACATCGAGGTGACGGCCGACCGTCTCATCGGCCAGATCGCGATCTCGCTCGAAGGTGAGCATGAGGGCGCGGGGCAGTACATCCTGCCGTATTCGGCCACGCTGGCCGACATGCTCAAGCAGGTGAAGTATTCGCCGCAGTCCGAGAAGTTCGGCATCCAGCTTTATCGCAAGAGCATCGCGGCGCGCCAGAAGGAAGTGCTGGACCAGATGCTGGCCAAGCTCGAACAGGCCGTGCTCGCGGCCCGTTCGACCACGACGGAGGAAGCCGCGCTGAGGACGCAGGAGGCGCAGCTCGTGCTCCAGTTCATCGAGCGCGCCCGCAAGATAAAGCCCAGGGGCCAGGTCGTGCTGCCGCGGGATGTCGATCCTTCGACGATCGCGCTGGAGGATGGCGACGTCGTGCGTATCCCGCGGCTGAGCAATCTTGTGCAGGTGCACGGCGAGGTGTTCCTGCCCAACGCCTTCGTCTGGCGCAAGGGCTACTACGTGAGCGACTACATCAACCAGGCCGGCGGCCTGATCCAGAAATCCACGGGCGAGCGGGTGCTTCTGATGCGGCCGTCCGGCGAGATTGCGTCGGAGGAGGGCAGCGGCTTCGTGATGTCGGAACGGGTCGAACCCGGCGACGAGATCATGGTGCTGCCGGGCGTCGACACCAAGCACTTCCAGTTCGGCAAGGACGTCATCCAGGTGATCTACCAGATCGCCATCGCGGCGGGCGTGCTCGCACGGCTCTAGGTCCGGACGCCGCGTCCCGATCAGGGGCGCGGCGAAGCCCGCGTGAACCTCAGGCGTCCCGCGATCTGGGCGGCAACAGGCTGCGCAGGCGCGCGATGCCCTGGCGGGTCTGCTCGAGATAGGGCAGGGCCGCAAGGCACTCGAGCTCGTTGCTGTCGTGATTGCGGAAGTACGCGATGCCACGGTCGTGATGCGGGTCGGTGTGAGCGTCCCCCCGCTTCTGCTTGAAGCGCGTGTACTCCTCCAGCGACTTCACGATGTAGTGGTGCACGCGGACCGTTCCCGGTCCGGGCTCCCGTTTCAGGCCGCCACCGTGCTTCAGCGGTTTGCCGTCCAGGTTGACGAACTCGACCGGCTTGCCCGCCGTGTCGAGATAGCCTGCCTTTTTCGCGAGGATCGCGTGATGGACGCGCTGCTCGGCGATCAGCGCGGGCTTGCAGTAACTCTTGAAGAAGCGGCACTTGGCGTGCTCGTCCGGCGCGCAGCGCGTGAAGCGCTCGATCACGAGCCCCTCGGTCCGATGCTCGTGGCCGGACGAGCCGAACAGGCGCCAGGCCACCGCAATCGCACCCACCTGTTTAGGCGCGATCAGGTCTTCGAGATGGTCCAGCGGGTTGCGTCCGTCGTTGCTGACCAGGAATTCATCCGCGTCGAGGAACGCGACGCGATCCAGGTCCTGCCTCCAGCGCGAGAGCATGAAATTGTAGGCCGTGATCTGGGCCATCTTCTCGCGCGGCTGACGGTGCAGCCGCACGACGCCCGCGGTCTGCAGGTCCTCGAGCAGTTCCAGCGTGCCGTCGTCGCTCTGGTTGTCGCTGATCCAGAACTGGTTGAAGCCGAGGTTCTGGTGCCAGGCGATCCACTCCAGAAGGTAGCTGACCTCGTTGCGGACGATCGCCGCCAAGCCCACCCTCATCGCGGCGTGTCCCGGGTCTCCGCCCGCCAGCGATCGAGCAGGGCAGCCAGTCGTGCGCGTTCGGCAGCGAACGCGGCGTCGCCCCCGAGATCATGGACCTCCCAGGGATCGTTCGAGTCGTCGTAGAACTCGTAGGCGGGTCGCGCGAATTGGGTCAGATTTCTGTCCGAGAGATCGAGCAGGCGATAGGCCTCGGCGAACCCGGGCATGTCCTTCTTCGAGACGATTTCCTGATAGACCCTGTTGCGCCAGGGCACGAACAAGCGATTGTCGTCGGGCATGTTGGTGTCGTTCGCGATGGGCGTCTCTAACAGGCGGTAGCGACCGTCAAAGATGGAACGGTCCGAATTGGTCTCGCCGATGAGGCAGCTGCGCGGCGGGGTGGTCGCGGTGCCGGCCAGAACGGACCGGAACGAGATGCCCTGTGTCGGCGGCGCGGCGTAGCCGAGCATGTCGAGCATCGTCACCATCATGTCGACGTTGCTGAAGAGCTCGT
Source organism: Panacagrimonas sp. (assembly GCA_046594215.1). Taxonomy (GTDB): domain Bacteria; phylum Pseudomonadota; class Gammaproteobacteria; order Nevskiales; family Nevskiaceae; genus Panacagrimonas. The sequence goes on along the minus strand of JBKJPX010000014.1, from coordinate 93,806 downwards.
CGCGCACGGCCGCGACCACGCCCGGACCGCGAAAGACGACTGGCGCGCGTAGGCCGAACCCGTAAGTCGACAGCTTGGCGCGGTGATAGCTCGGTCCGTGGTCGCCCATGAAAACCACCAGGGTGTCGGGGGCGGCGCCCGAATCCTGCAGCGCCCGCAGGGCCTCGCCGAAATTGTTGTCGGCGTGCTTGATGGCCTCGAGGTATTCCGCCCAGTCCCTGCGGATCTCGGGCGTGTCGGGCAGGAAAGCGGGCAGTTCGACCAGTGCGGGGTCCACCGTGATAGGAGCGGTGGTGCTGTCCGGGTAGGGACGGTGGGAATCCTGGATCACGTGGGTAAGGAACCAGCGCTTGCCCTGCGCCTGGGCGGTGGCGATGAATTCCTTGATCTGGATGTAGGAGCTGTTGCGCGCATCCCACTGGTCGTAGGGAAACTTGGTGTGCGGGGCGAGGTGGAACTTGTTGTGCAGCCCGGTGTAGAAGCCGGCGGCGTGCAGGATCTCGATGAGCGTCGGGATGTCCGTGTGGATCTTGTTCTGGTTGTACGCCGAGGCTGGATCTTTCAGCCAGGGCGGATTCTCGGCAGCAAGTTGCTCCGCCGACCCGACGTACTCCTGCACGTTGCCGTTGGCGCCGGAGTTGTGGTTGCTCAACCCCGTGAAGATGGAAGACTTGGATCCGGTGCAGGTCGCGAGCGTCACATGCGCATTGGTGAGCAAGCTGCCGGCCGCCGCCAGCGCGTCTTCGTTCGGAGTGGCAAGGCCCGGGGTTCCGAGCGCCCCCATCTGCGTCCCCTGGTCCTCGGTGATCAGGAACAGGATGTTGGCCGCCACGGCCGGCCGTTGCAGCGCGGCCGTGTCCGGTTCCAGCGTGCAGGTCCGACCGACGATCGGAGGCGGGTCCGATGGGCCCCCGCCCCCGCCGCCGCATGCGCAGAGCGCTACGACGGTCAGCAGGGAAATCAGGATGGATCGCAGCATGGGGGCGACGGCTAGTGATGAGGCGGTCTTGCAATCTGCCGACGCGTCTGGGTCAGGTCAAGCGTGCGATCTGGGCAACATTCGGGATCGCCGTGCCTTACCGACGCGCAGATCGGGACGTATAATTCCCGCGCTAGGCGGGGCGCTCGCAAGAACGTGGTGCTCCAACCCAGGTCCCCCGCCAGCTGTTTTCCATCCTTTCGCAGGGGGCTTGATTTGATGAGCACGCAAAGCGTGGCCAATGCCACGGGTTCCGGTGTGGACCCGGGGCGTCGGCGGTTCCTTACGCTCGCGACCAGCGGCGTCGGCGCGGTCGGTGTGGGTTTCGTGGCCTGGCCGTTTCTCGCCTCTCTCAAGCCCAGCGAGCGCGCGAAGGCCCTCGGCGCGCCGGTGACGCAGGACATTTCGCTGCTCGAGCCGGGTCAGAAGCTCAACGTTGCCTGGCGCGGCAAGCCGGTTTGGATCATCAAGCGCACGCCCGAGATGCTTGCGGGCCTGGCCCAGGTCAAGGGCGACCTCGCGGATCCCGACAACGAGCAGCCGCAGCAGCCGGACTACATCAAGGGCGACGCACGCGCGCTCAAGCCAGAGGTCCTCGTCCTGATCGGGTCCTGCACCCACCTGGGCTGCTCGCCGACTTTCCGCCCGGACCACCCGGCGCCGGAGATCTCCGCGAACTGGCAGGGCGGCTTCTACTGCCCCTGTCATGGCTCCAAGTTCGACCTGTCCGGTCGCGTCTACAAGAACGTGCCCGCGCCGATCAACCTCAGAGTTCCCCCGTATCGCTTCGATAACGACACGACGATCGTGATCGGCGAAGACCCGGTGGCGGCATAAGACAGAGAACCCGCACATGGCCATCGTTCCCAATCCGCACAAGACCACCGGCTTCATGGGGTGGATCGACGACCGCTTCCCGGCAACCAAGCTGTGGAAGGACCATCTCACCGAGTACTACGCGCCGAAGAACTTCAACTTCTGGTACTACTTCGGCTCGCTGGCGCTGTTGGTGATGGTCAACCAGCTGCTCACGGGCATCTGGCTGGCGATGCACTACAAGGCGGATTCGAAGCTCGCCTTCGACTCCGTCGAATACATCATGCGCGACGTGCCCTGGGGAAGCATGCTCAGGTACATGCACTCGACGGGCGCGAGCGCTTTCTTCCTTGTCGTGTACCTGCACATGTTTCGCGGCCTCCTGTACGGCTCGCACAAGAAACCGCGTGAACTGATCTGGATCTTCGGCTGCCTGATCTACCTGGTGCTGATGGCCGAGGGCTTCTGCGGCTACGTGCTGCCCTGGGGCCAGATGAGCTACTGGGGTGCCAACGTGATCTTCAACCTGTTCGGCACGATCCCGTACATCGGGCCGGACCTGGTGATCTGGATCCAGGGCGACTACATCCCCTCCGACGCCACGCTCAGCCGCCTGTTCTCGCTGCACGTGGTGTTCCTGCCCTTCGCGCTGGTCGGCCTGGTGATCGCTCACCTGATCGCGCTGCATGAGGTGGGCTCGAACAACCCGGACGGCGTGGACATCAAGAAGTTCAAGGATCCGGTAACGCACATTCCGCTCGACGGCATCGGCTTCCACCCGTACTACACGGTCAAGGACATCGTCGGCGTCACGGTCTTCCTGATCCTGTTCGTCGCGGTCATCTGCTTTGCCCCGGACGGTGGCGGCTACTTCCTCGAAAAGCCCAACTTCCAGGAAGCCAACCCGCTGGTCACGCCCGAGCACATCGCTCCGGCCTGGTACTTCGGTGCGTTCTACGCGATGTTGCGCGCCACGCCCTCGATGTTCAGCTCCGCGCTGCCGGGCGTGATCGTGATGTTCGGTGCCGTGATCATCCTGTTCCTGCTGCCCTGGCTGGACAAGAATCCAGTCAAGTCGATTCGCTACAAGGGCATGGTGACCAAGGTCGCGACGATGCTGTTCGCCGCCGACTTCGTGATGCTGAACTACGTGGGCCTGCAGCCGCCGACCGCGCTGTTCACGCTGCTCTCGCGAATCGGCACCATCTATTACTTCGCGTTTTTCGTCGGCCTGATGTTCTTTCACAAGTTTGAAAAATCGAAGCCGGTTCCGGAGAGGGTGACCTCATGAAGTCCGTGTCGCTGATGTTGAGCAAGCTGGCGGCTGCGGGCCTGGCCTTGATGTTTTCGGGCATCACCCTGGCCTCGGGCCACCCGCTCCCGTACTCGTACAAGGCGGACGTGAGCAACCTGCCGTCGGTGCAGCGCGGCGCGAAGGTCTTCATGGGTTACTGCTCCGGCTGTCACTCCATGAAGTACCTGCGATACAGCCGTATGGGCCAGGACCTGCAGATTCCCGAGGATCTGCTCAAGGCCAACCTGATGTTCACGAGCGAGAAGGTCGGTGACCAGATCATCTCCTCGCTGCCCAAGGCGGAGGCCGCCAAGTGGTTCGGGCAGGCGCCGCCCGATCTGACCCTCGAGACGCGCGCGCGCGGCGAAGACTGGGTCTACAGCTACCTGAAGAGCTTCTACGTCGATCCGAGCCGCCCGATGGGCGTCAACAACCTAGTGCTGCCGGGCGTGTCGATGCCCCACGTGCTGTGGGCGAAGCAGGGCTGGCAGGAGAAGCTCGAAGAGAAGCACGCCGAAGCCGCCGGCGGTGGTGAGAAGGCTGAAGCCGAGCACGGCGAAAAGAAAGCCGAAGGTGAGCACGCCGAGGGTCACGGGCATGCGTCGCCGTTCAAGTTGATCCAGGCCGGCGAGCTTGCCCCGAAGGACTACGACAAGTTCGTCGGCGACATCGTCAATTTCTTGGCCTACGCAGCCGAGCCGGGTCGCACGCATCGCCAGGCGGTCGGCGTCAAGGCCATCGTGTACCTGCTGATCCTGCTGGTTTTCGCCTACCTGCTGAAGAAGGAATACTGGCGCGACGTGCACTGAGCACGCGCCTTTCGCGGCCCCGGGCCGCCGCCAGGAGTGTCATCGGGCCGGTCGTCGTGACCGGCCTTTTTTTGGCCCGCGCGCGCCGCGATCTCAGGGCAAAAAGTTGCCACTTGGCGGGCGGGGGTGCACATTCACTCTCATCCCGTGGTTTCCCCCAAGGATTTTTACGCGCCCAATGACGCTGCGCGCCAAGACGAAATACGTGCCGGCCGCCAAGCCCGCATCCAACGCCGGTGTCACGCTCTACTGCTCGGCGGACCAAGTCGGCTGCCACTGGGTTCGACTGGTGTTGGCCGAGAAGGACGTGCCCGGTGCGCGCGTGCTCGTGCAGTCCTCGGGCAGCTTGAGCGAGGACCTCGCCGTGCTCAATCCGGCGCAGAGCCTGCCCACGCTCACCGACCGCGAGACCGTGATCTACCCGGCGCGACTGATCGCGGAGTTCCTCGACGAGCGCTATCCGCATCCGCCGATGATGCCGCCCGAGGCCGCGATGCGGGCGCGGCTGCGCATGGCCATGAGCCAGATCGAGCACGACTGGTTGTCGCTGGTGAAGACGATCGAGTCGGGTCCTCCGGCGCAGGCGCGCGCCGCGCGTAAGCAGCTGTCCGATCAGCTGGCCGCCAGCGGACGACTGTTCCCAGCGCGTGGCTGGTTCCTGGGCCTGGAGTTCGGTATCGCGGATTGCGCCTGGGCCGCGCTGCTGTGGCGGCTGGCTTCGCTCAAGCTGGCGCTGCCCAACGGCAGCGAGCCGATCCGTCGGTACGCCGAGCGCGTGTTCGCGCGGCCGGCGTTCGCGGCCAGCCTGGTCGAGTCGCAGCGCACGGCGGCGTCAAAGGGACACAGGTAGAATTCTGAGCACGATGAGTCAACGCTCCCGCCGTCCCTACCTGATTCGCGCCATCTATGATTGGGCGACGGACAACGGCTTCACGCCGCACCTGCTTGTCGCCGCGGATGTCGAAGGCGTCAACGTGCCGCGCGAGTACGTGCAGGAAGGGCGCATCACGCTGAACATCAGCCCCATGGCCGTGCAGAGCCTCGACCTGCAGGCCGATCCGATCTGGTTCTCCGCCCGCTTCGGCGGTCGCGCCTGCGAAGTGCTCGTTCCGGTCGGCGCGGTGCTCGCCGTGTTCGCACGCGAAAACGGAGAAGGCATCGTCTTCGGCGACATCGAGACGCCGCCGCCGAAGGACGCGCTGCCCGAGCCAGCCAAGGAAGATAGCGCCCCGAAGCCCAAGACTGGCGGTCGCGGCCACTTGCGCGTGGTGAAGTAGCGCGCTTCCTCGCAGCCTTCTGTTCTCAGGTGGCGAAAAGACTTTCTAAACGCGAAGGCGCGAGGGGAAAATAAGGGGCGCAGAGTTTTTGGCTGATTTCTTCGCGTTCTCTTTTTTTCCGTTTCCCCGTTTCCCCGTTGCGCCTTTGCGCTGAGTCTTGTCCATCCCCTGATTGGCAGGCGCTGACTCGCCTCTACCCCTCGGGGTCGGGGAGGGTCTTTCCGGGATTCAGGATCCCGTCCGGATCGAACACGCGGCGGATCTGGTGCATCAGCGACAGTGCGGGCGCGGCGACCTCCCAACTCACGAAGTCCCGCTTGTCGATACCCACGCCGTGCTCGCCGGACAAGGTGCCGTCGAGGCTCAGCACGAGGCGAAACACCGCGTGCAGGCACGCCTCGATCGCGCGCAGCTGCGACGGGTCGGCGGGATCCGCGAGGATGTTCACGTGCAGGTTGCCGTTGCCGGCGTGACCGAAGCTGACGATGCGCAGCCCATGCTGCTTCGACAGCGCACCCAGTCCCGCCACCAGTTCCGGCAGCCGCGTGATCGGCACCGCGACGTCCTCGTTGACCTTGCGCGGTGCGAGCTTTCGCAGCGAAGGCGACAGCGCTTTGCGCGCCGCCCACAGGTCTTCGGATTCGGCGCGCGAGGTTGCGCTGCGCAACTCCAGCAAGCCCTCGCCACGGGCCGCGTGGGAGATCGCCAGCGCGTCCGCTTCGAGCGCCGCACCTTCACCGTCGACGTCGATCAGCAGCAACGCGCCGGCCTGCGCGGGTATGCCGCAGTCGCGCCAGGCCTGCGCCAGCGCTACCGCGTCGCCGTCGAAGAACTCGAGCGCGCAGGGCGCCGCGGGCTGCCCCATGATCCGCGTTACTGCCTGGATCGCAGACGGCACGTCACAGTAGGCCACGCGCAATGTGCGCAGGCCCGAGGGCTTGGGCAGCAGCTTGAGCGTGGCGCGCGTGATCAGGCCCAGCGTACCCTCGCTGCCAACCAGCAGGCGCGTGAGGTCGTAGCCTACGACGCCCTTGGTGGTGTGGCAGCCGCTGCGAATCAGGTCGCCGGCGCCGGTCACGACGCTCAGGCCCAGCACGTTCTCTCTGGCGGTCCCGTACTTCACCGCGCGCGGTCCGCCGGCGCCGCACGCGAGGTTGCCGCCGACTGAGGCGTAGTCCGCACTGGTCGGGTCCGGCGCCCAGAATAGGCCGTGTGCCGCAGCAGCACGCTGCACCGCACCGTTGGTGCAACCGGCCTCGCACTCGATCATGCGATCGCCGGGCGAGAAGACCAGGATGCGGCTCATCCGTTCCATCGAGACAACCAGCCCACCCGCAAGCGGCACGGTGGCGCCCGTGGTGTTGGTGCCGCGACCGCGTACGGTCAGGGGCAGGCGAAACTCGCGGCACGCGCGCACGAGCGCTACGACTTCATCTTCCGTGATGGGAAACGCAACCGCCTGCGGCAGTGCCACGCGGCGCGAATTGTCGTAGGCATAGGGCAGGCAGTCGGCCGGCTCAAAAAAAAGTCGATCGGCAGGTAGCGCCACGCGCAGGCGCGTGATCGCTGCATCGGGCAAGGGCATCGCAGATGCGATCGGAGCAGTGGCCGGCGGTCCCGACATGTCTGCTAGTCCGAAGCGTCGAACGCGGCCCGGATCCACTCGACGCGGTCCGCGCCATCCAGCGCGACGACATCGAACCGGGCCGGCAGCTTCGCGAGGTCGGGACGCTGCGCGAGCAGGGCGCGCGCCGCGGTCACAATTTTCGCCTGCTTGCGCGCATCCACCGATTCCGCCGCGCTTCCAAAGCCTGTGTGCGAGCGCTTGCGCACCTCGACGATCACCAGCGTCTCGGCGTCGCGCATGACCAGGTCCAGTTCGCCACCACGTGCACGCACGTTGCGGTCGATCAGCTCGAGGCCCCGCGCCTCGAGGAAGCGCAGGGCGAGGTCCTCTGCGTGGGCGCCGTTCACGAGCTCCCGGACGAAGGTCGCCCGTCCACGATCGGACGACAGGCGAGGTTGCGCGTGATGCGATTGTCGGGCCCCAGCACCAGTCGACCTGTCGCGGCATCCATTTCGCGGCCGCCGGCGAACGCGTCGCGAGGCGCGCGCACGATGCGGAACGCGTCGGTGCCCAGCGCGAACAGGCGCGGCTGGTCGTGCAGCGCCTCGGGGAACATGTCGCGCAGGCGCTCGCGCTCGGAGGCCCACACGCCGCTGTCGTCCAGCACCCATGGCATGTCGCAGAGGCGCAGTCCGTCGATCTGCCGATCGACCAGCCCCGTGTGTGCGGCCGAGACTGTGTAGGCGGGCAGGTCGCGCGCGCGGAAGAAGTCGAGCTGCGGGACCAGCAGTCGGGCCTCGATGGCGCGCAGCGGCGCAAACAGCAGCGCGGCGTCGTCGCGCGGGCGTGGTTCGAACTCGCTGTTCTCTCCCAGCGCGCGACCGAGCGCGGTGTGTCGCTGCGCGCTGTTGTCGAGCTTGAGCAGCTCGCGCAGCGGACGGCCGAAGTCGCGCGTGCCGTTGCTGAACCGCGCGGTCTGCAGCAGCGTGCCGCCCTGCTGTTCGAAGCTCGTTCTGAATGCAGCCAGCGCCCGCTCGCCCCAGGGCGTGGTCGGGATCAGCGCGAGCGCAGTCAGGCGACCAGCGGCCACGGCGTCGGTGGCGACCGCACGCGCCTCGTCCTCGGGTGCAAGGCCAAACTGCAGCGCGCCCCCGATCGGACCGTCGAGATAGTTGAGCGTCAGCCACGAATGGTTGCCCGCTTGCCCCGCGATCGCGGTGACGCCTTCCTTGGTCAGCGGACCGACCACGATGCCCGCGCCATCGCCCATGGCGTTCTGGTAGGCCGCGAGTGCCTGCGTGGCCTCGTTGCCGGTGTCGTAGACGCGCAGCGGCAGGCGCGGCTCGGGCGAGGCGAACCACGCGGCAATGAACCCGTCGCGTACCGCGCGACCGGCCGAGGCGAGGCTGCCGCTCACGGGGAGGAGCAAGGCGTAGCCACCTGAAAGGGATGCAGGCCCCACGGCGGGCGCGGTCGCGGCCACTGCGCCCGTAGCGATTGGGGACGGATCGCTCGCCTTCACCAGCGCGGCTTTCGCCGTGCCCGGATGCCCCGGGTTGCGTTGCGACCACCCGGCGAGTGCGGCCGACGACGGGCCCTGCTGCAGCACGCGCGCGAGATCCAGCCATCCGCGCACCATCGGTTCTTCGGCCGCCACGCCAGCGAGTGCGCTCGCGGGAAACGGCGTGGAAACCAGCCCGTTCCAGATCTGCTCGCGATTGTCCGCGATGGCGCCGGCCGAACTCAGAAAGCGTTCACGCGCCACCAGGGTGCGCACGGCCGACACCACGTCGCCGGACAGGAAGTAGGCGGCGCCACGCAGCTGTTCCATTCGCGGCGCGAGCATCGAAACCTGCGCGCTGATCGGGGGCAGGGAGCGCAACACCGTGCCGGGCTGGCGACGCCGCATGCCGATCTCGGCGCGCACGAGCTGCAGGCGCGCGACCTGCATCGCATCCAGCCCGCCTGAAGAAATGCGCGACAGCAAGCCTTCGGCAGCCTGATCATCGCCCGCCGCGATGGCGGCTTCGGCCTCGCCGATGAGGCCGGCAGCGGGTGGTCCCTGGTACGGCGGTGCGCTCCAGGCCAGCGATGCGCAGGACAGGAGCAGAGCGGCGGCGAGGCGAGGCAGTTTCATCGCGATAAAGTATGGCACGCAGCATCCGGCTGCCTTCGCGAAAATCCCCTTGACCGACTCGCCGTCCCCCGACGCCCACGAAGTGCGCCCCGGCTGCCTGTACGTCGTCGCGACGCCGATCGGCAATCTCGGCGACCTTGCGCCGCGCGCGCTGCGGGTGCTCACGCAGGTCACGCGCATCGCGGCTGAAGACACGCGCAACACCGCGACCCTGCTCACGCACTTCGGCGTGCGCACGCCGATGCTGGCGCTGCACGATCACAACGAGGAGCGTATCGCTGCCTCGATCGTGGAGAGCCTGCAGCGTGGCGAATCCGTTGCGCTGGTGTCGGACGCGGGCACGCCGCTGATTTCCGATCCGGGCTTTTCGCTCGTGCGCGCGGCGCGCGCGGCCGGATGCGAGGTCATCGCCGTTCCAGGCGCCTGTGCCGCCATTGCGGCGCTTTCGATCGCGGGCCTGCCCAGCGACAGCTTCCTGTTCGCCGGCTTCCTTCCGCAGAAATCGGGCACGCGACGCGAACGCATCCAGCAGCTCGCGCGCGAGCCGCGCAGCGTGATCGTCTACGAGGCGAGCCATCGCATCGCGGATTGCGCGAAAGATCTTGCCGAACTCCTGGGCGCGCGGCGCGTGTTCCTGGCGCGCGAGATCAGCAAGCGCTTCGAGCAGAGCGTGCTGTGCGAGGCGCGCGCGCTGCCCGCGTGGATCGCCGCCGACGCGAATCGTGAGCGCGGCGAGTTCGTGCTCGTGATCGAAGCCGCCGCCAATGTCGATGCTTCCCTGCTCGAAGCCGAAAAAGTGCTGAAAATCTTGCTCGGCGAGTTGCCCGCGGCACGCGCCGCGAAGGTCGCCGCGTCGCTTACGGGGCTTCGCAAGAACGAGCTCTACGAACTGGCGCTGAAGATTTCCGGCGATCGCGAGGCCCCGAGCGCGTAGAATCGGAGCTGGAGTCGGCCGAACGATCGCTGCCACCGCGCCCGCAACCCCACGAAGTAGTTGCTCACTTCGCGGGATGGGTAGGTGGGGGAGGAAAGTCCGGGCTCCATAGGGCAGGACGCCAGGTAACGCCTGGGAGCCGTGAGGCTACGGAAAGTGCCACAGAGAACGAACCGCCGATGGCCTGGGGATGGGCTCCTCGCGAAGTAGCTTTTTCACTTCGTGGGGTATCTGGAACCAGGATCAGGTAAGGGTGAAAAGGTGCGGTAAGAGCGCACCGCGTCGCTGGCAACAGGGACGGCACGGAAAACCCCGTCCGGAGCAAGACCAAATAGGGAAGGATCGTCGAAAGGCGAGACACGTGGCCCACGTGCCTTCCGGGTAGGTTGCTGGAGCCCCGTGGTGACGCGGGGCCTAGAGGAATGATTGTTCTCGACAGAACCCGGCTTACAGGCCGACTCCTTTTTTCTTCTTCTGTCCCGTTCGTCTGTCATCTGGCGCCCTTCGGGCCTTTGCCCGGCCGTCACCACAGCGTGACGACGCCTTTGCCGCTTACTTCAAGTAAGTGCGCCATCCTCATGTTTTTTATCACTTTAAGAAATTCGAAACTCCTTCGGAGCTAAGCGTTTGTTCCCGCGCGATTTTTTGCCGAAAAATGCTTGTGAGGGTGGAAACTGTGGTTTATAGTGCCTTGAAGGGGTAAGAAGTGGGCGATTGTGGGGAGTCGTCCATGCCATCAGGGGTCGCGCGTGTTTACTGGGTCACATCAACTGACCATCGACGAGAAGGGTCGCCTGGCGATCCCGGCGCGCTATCGCCAGGAATTGGCTGAGTCCTGCAACTCGCAGTTGGTGATTACCCGAGGCCCCAACCCCTGTCTCGAGATCTATCCGGCCGATCAATTCCGGCGCGTGGCTGACGAGATCGAGGCCATGGGAGACCGGGAACAGGCCGAGCTGGTCAAGAGCGTGTTCGTGGGCCTGGCCTGCGAAACCGAGATCGACAAGCAGGGTCGCGTGCTGCTGCCGCCGCTGTTGCGCCGCTACGCGAAATTCAACGGCTCCGGCGTGCTCATGGGTCAGATCCGTCGATTCGACCTGTGGCCGGAGGAGGTCTGGAACGAGCGCTTTGGCGAGGGCGAGGGCAGCATCCTGCCCGGCATCGCGCAGGCGTTCCGGACTTTGAAACGGTGACCGGCGAACATGCTCGCCCCCTCCGCCGCCGACCCGACTGCGCACCGGCGCGGATCGACTAGAACGATGTTCGAACATCGTCCGGTGATGCTCACGGAAGCACTCGCCGGACTCGCCCTGCGATCCGGCGGGGTCTACCTGGACGGCACTTTCGGTCGCGGCGGGCATAGCGGTGCGATCCTCGACGCGATCGGTGAAACCGGCTTCCTGCACGCACTCGACCGCGATCCGCTCGCGACCGGGGTGGCCTGGGCGCGGTTCGGTACACGATCGAATTTTCGCATCCATCGCCGCAATTTCTCCGAGATCGGAGCACTCGGTGACGAACTCGACATGCAGGGAAAAGTTGACGGCCTGCTGCTCGATCTCGGCGTGTCGTCTCCGCAATTCGACGACGCCGAACGCGGATTTTCCTTTGCCAACGACGGTCCGCTCGACATGCGCATGGATCCGGACGCCGGCGAATCGGCCGCGCAGTGGATCGCGCGTGCGAAGGCCGACGAGATCGCCGACGTGCTGTGGAATTACGGCGAAGAGCGCGCGAGCCGACGCATCGCCCGCCGCATCGTCGAGGCGCGCGTGGAGACGCCGATCCTGCGCACCGCCCAGCTCGCCGAGCTGATCGCGCGCGCAGTCCCCGGCCCGCGCCAGAAGATCCATCCAGCCACTCGCAGCTTCCAGGCCATCCGTATCTTCATCAACGGCGAGCTAGACGCGCTGCGCGCCGCCCTCGAGGCCAGCGTGCAGCTGCTCGCGCCGGCCGGGCGACTCGCGGTGATCAGCTTCCACTCGCTGGAAGACCGCATGGTCAAGCGCTTCATCCGCGAATCCGGTGCGGCGAAGCGCGGCCCGGCCAAGCAGCATCGCTACGACCCGTCGCCGATGCCGGCCAGCGAATCCGCGACGTCGCACTTCCGCGCGGTCTCGCGTGAATTCCCGACCGACGACGAGTGCGAAGCCAACCCGCGCGCCCGAAGCGCGGTGCTGCGCGTGGCGGAGCGACTCGCATGAAGCGTCTCTGGCAACGCATCCGCCTCGCAGCGCTCGAGTCGCGCCCCAGCTCCGGCCTCATGGGGCCGCTGCTGCTGTCGCTGCTCGTGATGGGCTCGGCGCTCTACGCCATTCGCGTCAAACACGACAACCGCACGCTGACTTTCGAGATCGAGCGGGCGCGCCTCGAGCGCGAGCGCATGCAGATGGAGTGGTCGCAGCTGCAGCTCGAGGAAGCCGCGCTGTCGCACCACGCGCGCATCGAGAACGCCGCGCGCGAGCAGCTGGGCATGGCCGAGCCGCGCGACTACGTGATCGTCGACCAGTCTCCCGCGGGTGGGCGCGTGCCATGAGCGCCGACACCAGCTACAAGCTCAAGCCCGTCGAACGCTGGCGCCGCCTTGCGGTGCTGGGCGTGCTCGTCGTGGGGGCCGTGCTGGTCAGCGGCCGCGCCTTCCAGCTGCAGGTCGTGGAACGCGAATACCTGACGAAGCAGGGCGACAGGCGACAGATCCGCGTCGTCGCGCTGCCGGGTCATCGCGCGGCGATCCGCGATCGCCGCGGCGAACCGCTTGCGCTGTCCGCGCCCGTCGACTCGATCTGGTGCGTTCCATCCGCGTTGATGGCCTCGCCCGATCACGTCGCGGCGCTGGCCAAGGTGCTCAAGCAGACGCCGCGCGAGCTCACGCAGTTCCTCGACGAGCGCGCCACGCGCCAGTTCGTCTATATCGAACGCGGCCTGCCGCCCGACGAGGCGCGCCGCGTGCTCGCCATCAAGGCGCCCGGCGTGTTCTCCACCCGCGAGTATCGGCGCTACTACCCCGCGGGCGAGGTCGCGGGCCAGATCGTGGGCTTCACCGACGTCGACGGCCATGGCCAGGAAGGCATGGAGATGCAGCACGACGAGACACTGCGCGGCATCTCCGGCTCGCGCCGCGTGATCCGCGATGCGCGCGGGCACATCGTCGAGGACACAGACGAGGCCGTGCCGGCCCAGCCGGGCTCTGACCTGACGCTGTCGATGGACCTGCGCCTGCAGTACCTCGCGTATCGCGAGCTCAAGAACTCGGTGCAGCAGAACCGCGCGAAGGGCGGGCTCGTCGTCGTCGCCGACGCGCGCACGGGCGAACTGCTCGCCGTCGCCAGCCAGCCCGGCTACAACCCGAACAACGTCGAGGACCGCAAGCCAGGGGCGATGCGCAACCGCGCCATCGTCGACTCCTTCGAGCCGGGGTCAACGGTCAAGCCCTTGCTGGTCGCGCAGGCCCTGGAGATCGGCGCGCTGCGCCCGAACAGCCACATTGATACCGGCGCCGGCTGGATGCAGGTCGGGCGCCTGACGGTGCGCGACATCCACGCGCAGGGCGATGCCGACCTCGCCACGATCCTCGCAAAGTCCAGCAACGTCGGCGCCGCCAAGATCGGTCTGCAGATCGGGGCCGAGAACGTGTGGCAGGGCTACCAGCGCTTCGGCCTGGGCGATCGCGTGGGATCGGGATTCCCGGGCGAGTCGGCGCCGCTGCTGCGTCCGTTTTCGACATGGGGGCAGATCGCCACGGCCACCGCGTCGTACGGCTACGGCCTTTCGGTGAACGCGCTGCACCTCGTGCGTGCCTACGCGGCGCTCGGAAACGAAGGCCTGATGCCGCACCTCCGACTGACGATGGACGAGCCGCAGGAACCGCCGACGCGGGCGGTGAGCGCGAAGACCGCGAGCGAACTGCGTCGCATGCTCGAGGCCGTCGCGACGCGCGACGGCACCGCGGTGCGCGCGTCGATTCCCGGTTACCGGGTCGCCGGAAAGACCGGTACGGTGCGCAAGGTCGCGGCCACCGGCGGCTACGACGCCCAGCGTCACCAGTCGGTCTTCATCGGCATGGTGCCCGCGGAGAATCCGCGTCTGATCGGCCTGGTGATGATCGACGAACCGGGTGCCGGCGATTACTACGGCGGCGTCGTCGCGGCGCCCGTGTTCTCGGCCGTGCTGCAGGGCGCGCTGCGCCTTCTGCAGATCGCGCCCGACGCCTGCACGAAGGATTGCCCGCCCGCAGTGCCGCCCGAACGACTGGCCATGCCGATCTCTCTGCCCACGCCAATGCCCATGGCGGGCGTCGCGGGCCTGGCCTACGTGGAGCCGCGAACTTGAGCGTCGCGCTGAGAAAGCAGTCGCTGGAGGGTCTCCTGAGCGGATTCTCAGACAGAGCACCGTCGCTCGCTGTCACGGGCCTGGCGCTGGACTCGCGTCGGGTGCAGCCAGGCGATGCATTCCTGGCGCTGCGCGGCACGCGGGAACATGGTCTGGCGCACCTGCCGCAGGCGCTTGCGCGCGGCGCCGGCGCGATCCTGTGGGAACCGGCGAACGACGCGACGCCGCCGCAGGCCGGGGTGCCTTGTGTCGCGATCGATCGTCTGGGCGTGCACGTCGGCGAGATCGCCGCGCGCTTCTACGGCCGCCCGGCCGATCGCATGTACGTCGCCGGCGTGACCGGCACCGACGGCAAGACATCCACGGCACACCTGATCGCGCAGGCCTTCGAACAACTCGGCCGTCCCTGCGCGTACCTGGGCACGCTCGGCACCGGCCGTCTCGCCAGGCTCGACGTGGCCACGCACACCACGCCCGATCCGATTGCGCTGCATGCGCGCTTCGCCGAGTTCGAGCAGGACGGCATCGACGCCTGCGCGATGGAAGTGTCCTCGCACGCGCTCGACCAGAACCGCGTCGGTGGCGTGAGCTTCGACGCCGTCGTGCTTACCAACCTGACGCGCGACCATCTCGACTACCACGGTACGCTCGAGCATTACGCCGCAGCCAAGCGACGGCTGTTCGAAGCCGACGACGCGCGCGCGTTGATCCTGAATCGGGACGATGCGAAGGGCGGGCAGTGGATCGCGCAGATCGCGGCGACGCGGCGCGCGGATCGTCTCTGCGCGTACGGACTCGACGGAGCGCCGGCTTCCACGGCGGGTTACGTGATCGGTCGCAAGCTGCGGCTGCACGAGCAGGGTCTGAGCCTGGAGCTCGACACGCACCGCGGCCGCGCGCAGCTGGACTGCGTGCTGCTCGGCCGCTTCAACGCCTACAACGTGCTGGCTGCCGCCGCCGTGCTGCTCGAATCGGGCCTCTCGCTCGAGGCCGCAGTCGGCGCGCTGCGCGCCTCGCGCACGGTGCCGGGCCGCATCGAGGGGTTTCGCGGCGCCTCGGCCGCCGGTCCGCTGGTGGTTGTCGACTACGCCCACACGCCCAAGGCGCTGGAACAGATTCTTTCCGCGGTGCGCGCGCACACGCGCGGACGCCTGCTCTGCGTGTTCGGCTGCGGCGGCGACCGCGACAACGGCAAGCGTCCGCTGATGGGCGAGGTCGCCGCGCGTCTCGCCGACCGCGTCATCGTCACCGATGACAACCCGCGCAGCGAAGTGCCGGCCATGATCACGGACCAGATCGTGGCGGGCGTGACGCCGTCGCTGCGCGGCAAGCTGACGGTCGAGCATGATCGCGCCCGCGCCATCCGCGCGGCGGTTGCAGACGCGGGGCCGGGCGACGTGGTGCTGGTCGCCGGCAAGGGTCACGAGACCACGCAGACCCATGGTCGCGAGGTGCGCGAGTTCAGCGACCGCGCGTTCGTCGCGCAGTTGTTGGAGGCGCCGGAATGAACGCCGCGAGCTCGCCGATGGCGCCGTTGTCCTGGTTCGCGCAGGTACTCGGCACGCAACTCGTCGGGGCCGACCGCGAGGTACTGCGCGTCACCACCGATTCTCGCGACGTGCGTGCTGGCGACCTGTTCGTGGCGCTACGCGGCGAGCGCTTTGACGGTCACGAGTTCGCGGCAGGCGCGACGCGCGACGGCGCCGTCGGCATCGTCTGCGATCACGAGCTGCCGGCGTCCGTATCTGCCCAGATCCGAGTGGGCGACACGCTCGCGGCGCTGCAGGCTGCGGCGCGGGCCTGGCGCCAGCGCTATGGCGCGCCGGTGGTCGCCGTCACGGGCAGCAACGGAAAGACGACCACCAAGCAGCTGCTCGCATCCGTTTTCGCCGCGCGCGGCGACGTGCTGGCGACCCGGGGCAATCTGAACAACCACATCGGCCTTCCGCTGACCCTGCTCGAACTGCGGGACACGCATCGCACTGCCGTCATCGAGATGGGCGCCAACCACCCGGGGGAAATCGCACGGCTCACCGAGCTCGCTCAGCCCGACGTCGGCGTGATCACGCAGGCGGGCGACGCGCACCTCGAGGGATTCGGCTCGCGCGAAGGCGTGGCACGCGCCAAGGGCGAGTTGTTCGCAGGCCTGCGCGACGGCGGCATCGCGGTCATCAACGCCGACGACGCTTACGCCGACCTGTGGCGCGGCCTTGCACGCGGGCAGCAGCTCACGTTCGGCATCGAGATGCCGGCCGACATCAGTGCGCGCCGCATCGAGGCCGTCGAACAGGGCAGCCGCTTCCAGCTCTCAATCCCGGGCGGCCATGCGCAGGTGAACCTGCCGCTGCCGGGACGGCACAACGTCTTGAACGCGATGGCCGCTGCCGCCTGCGGCGCCGCGCTGGGCATGGACGTCGATGAGATCGCCGAGGGTCTGGGGCGTGTCGAATCCGCGCAGGGTCGCGTCGTGTGGAAGACCACGCTGCAGGGCGCACGTCTCATCGACGACAGCTACAACGCGAACCCGACATCGCTCAAGGCGGGACTCGACCTGCTGGCGCAGCAGAATCAGGGCGCGCGATGGGCGGTGCTGGGCGGCATGGCGGAACTCGGCGCGTCCTCGCCGGCGCTGCACGAGGACTGTGGTCGCCATGCGCGAGATCTGGGCATCGAGCGCCTGTTCGTGCTCGGCCCCGCGGGCGAGTACTACGCGCGCGGCTTCGGCCGCGCCACCGAGCGTCACGACGATGTCGACGCGCTGGGCCGCTCGCTCGCTCGCGACCTGGGTCGCGAGGTGACGGTGCTGGTGAAGGGGTCGCGCGCGGCGCGAATGGAAAGAATCGTGGCCGCGCTCTGCGGTGAAACCGATCAGGGGAGCCACTGACGTGCTGTATCACCTCGCGATGTGGCTTAAAGAGAGCGTCAGCTACTTCAACCTGTTCAGCTACCTTTCGTTCCGCGCGATTCTCGGCGTCCTCACTGCGCTCGTGTTCTCGTTCGCGTTCGGCCCGTGGATGATCAAGAAGCTGCACGATTTCAAGTTTGGGCAGGTCATCCGCGAGGTGGGCCCGAAGTCGCATCAGGCCAAGACCGGCACGCCCACGATGGGCGGCGTGCTGATCCTGTTCGCAATCACGATATCCACGCTCGCGTGGTCCGATCTCACCAACCGCTTCGTATGGTTCGCGCTGCTGGTCACGCTGGCCTTCGGGCTCGTCGGATTCGCCGACGACTACATCAAGATCAGGCATCGCCGGAGCATGGGCCTCAACGCGAAGCAGAAATACTTCTGGCTGTCGCTCGCCGGATTCGGGGTGTCGAGCCTGATCTACTTCACTTCGCCGCATGCGCCGGTCTTCGAGCTGTTCGCAAACGGCAAGGATTCGGTGGAGACCGCGCTGATCGTTCCTTTCTTCAAGGACGTGGCAATCCAGCTCGGGATCTTCTTCATCCCCTGGTCGTACCTCGTCATCGTCGGGACGAGCAACGCGGTGAATCTCACCGACGGCCTCGATGGCCTGGCGATCATGCCCTGCGTTCTCGTGGGTTCGGCGCTCGGGGTATTCGCCTACTGCACCGGCAACATCAAGATCGCCACCTACCTGGGCATTCCGTACATCCCGGGCGTCGGTGAGCTCGTGATCTTCTGCACGGCACTGGCCGGCGCGGGACTGGGCTTCCTGTGGTTCAACGCCTACCCGGCGCAGGTCTTCATGGGCGATGTCGGCGCGCTCGCGCTCGGCGCGGCGCTGGGCGTCGTGGCCGTGCTCGTGCGACAGGAACTCGTGCTCGTCGTGATGGGCGGCGTGTTCGTCGCCGAGACGGTGTCCGTGATGCTGCAGGTCGCGTACTTCAAGTACAGCGGCGGCAAGCGCATCTTCCGAATGGCGCCCCTGCACCATCACTACGAACTGAAGGGCTGGCCCGAGCCCAAGATCATCGTGCGCTTCTGGATCATCACGCTGATCCTGGTGCTGATCGGCCTGTCGACGTTGAAGGTGCGCTGAGATGAGCCAGGCGCAGGCCCCATCCGGATCGAGCGTCGCTGCCGGGCGTTATGGCGGGCAGCGTCTGCTCGTCGTGGGTTTGGGCGCGTCCGGAACCTCGGCGCTGCGCTACCTCGCCCGCGAAGGCGCCGACCTCGTTGTGACCGATTCGCGTCCGGCGCCGGCCGGTATCCAGACGCTTCGCGCCGAATTTCCGCAGGCCGAATTTCGGCTCGGCGCGTTCGACGCGCCGCGTCCGCTCACTCAGTTCCGCGAAGCGGTGGTATCGCCTGGCGTCGCGCTCGACGAAGCCTTTGTGAAGGAGCTTGTTGCCGCCGGCGTAACCGTGATCGGCGACATCGAGCTGTTCGCCCGCCACCTTGCGCGAGTCCCGAGTCCCGGCGTGATCGGCGTCACGGGCAGCAATGGCAAGAGCACCGTGACGACGCTGGTCGGCGAGATGGCGAAGGCCGCCGGCTGGAACGTGAAGGTCGGCGGCAACCTCGGCACGCCGGCGCTCGACCTGCTGTCCGCGGATGCGGCGCTGTACGTGCTGGAGCTGTCGAGCTTCCAGCTCGAGACCACCCACACGCTGGCATGCCGTGCCGCGGCCTTCCTGAATCTCACGGAGGATCATCTCGACCGCCACGGGACGATGGCCTCGTACGCCGCCGCCAAGGCGCGCGTGTTCCGCGGTTGCGATGTCGCCGTCGTGAACCGCGACGACGTGGCAACGCGCGACGGCTCGGGCCAGGCAAAGGCTGTCACGAATTTCGGACTGGACGCCGCTTCGGGCGCCGACTACGGCGTCGAAACAATAGAGGGTGCGCGCTGGCTCGCGCAGGGTGCGACGCCCTTGCTCGCGCAGTCCGCGTTGCGCATCCAGGGTCTGCACAATCTTGCGAATGCGCTCGCCGCGCTCGCGCTCGCCGATGCCGCCGGCATCCCGCGCGAGTCCAGCTTGCGCGCCCTGCAGGAATTCCCGGGCCTTGCGCATCGCTGCGAATTCATCGCGGAGAAGCACGGCATCACCTGGCTCAACGATTCGAAAGGCACCAACGTCGGCTCGACGCTCGCGGCCCTCAATGGTCTCGACGCGCCGATCGTCTGGCTCGGCGGCGGCCAGGGCAAGGGCCAGGACTTCAAGCCGCTCGCGCAGCCGCTGGCCGAGAAGGGCCGCGCCGCGCTGCTGTTCGGACAGGACGCCAAAACCATCGAGGACGCGATCTTCGGCGCGCTGCCCGTGTACCGCGAGGCCGACATGGATGCCGCGCTGTTTCGTGCTCGCTCGCTCGCGCAATCGGGAGACCGCGTGCTGCTCTCGCCGGCCTGCGCGAGCCTCGACCAGTTCCGCAACTACGTGGAACGTGGCGAACGCTTCTCCGCCTGGGTGAGGGAGAACGCCGGATGAACTTTGCATGGCCGCGCTGGAACACGGAACCGCAGCAGCTTTCGCTGCCGCTGCCGCGCGCGCAGGTAGGTCTGGATCCCTTGCTGTGCGCAGCCGTCGCCGCGCTGCTGTGCTGGGGTCTGATCATGGTCGCGTCGGCGTCGGTCGCGCAGGCACAGAAGATGACGGGCGATCCGTTCTATTACTTCTATCGCCAGCTCCTGTTCGCCGGCATCGGCGGGCTCGCCGCCTGGGCGGCGTTCTGCGTGCCGATGCACGTGTGGGAACGCAAGAGCGGCCTGCTCGCAGTCGGCGGCATCATCCTGCTGCTGTTCGTGCTGATCCCCGGCATCGGCGTGAAGGTCAACCACGCGCGCCGCTGGATCGATTTCGAAGTAGTGCGCATCCAGGCGTCCGAGCCGGCGCGCCTCGCGCTGATCATGTACCTCGCCGGTTATATCGTGCGCCGGCAGGGTCGGCTGCAGAACACACTCGGCGGACTGCTCGTGCCATTCCTGCCGCTGATGTTGGCCGGCGTGCTGCTGCTGCTGGAGCCGGACTTCGGCGCCACCGCGATCCTCATGGCGGTGGCCTTCATCATGCTGTTCCTCGGCGGCGCGCGCGTGCTGCACCTGTGCGGGCTCGCTTCGATCGGAGTGGCCGCGCTGGGCCTCCTCGCGGTGGCGGCGCCGTACCGCGTGGCGCGCCTGATCAACTACCACGATCCCTTCGCGGACATGGAGAACGGCGGCTGGCAGCTCGCCAATTCGCTGATCGCGGTCGGTCGCGGCGAGTGGGCCGGCGTAGGGCTGGGCAACAGCGTACAGAAGCTGCTCTACCTGCCCGAGATGCATACGGACTTCATCTTCGCGATCCTCGCCGAGGAATTCGGCCTGCTCGGCGTCTGCATCCTGATCCTGCTGTTCGGTGTCGCGGTGTGGCGGGGCTTTCGCATCGGTGCGCAGGCCGAGGCGCTCGGCGAGCGCTTCAAGGCCTGCCTCGTATACGGACTGACCTCGTGGCTCGGGCTGCAGTCGCTGATCAACATGGCCGTCAACATGGGTTCGCTGCCGACCAAGGGCCTGACCCTGCCGCTGATGAGCTACGGCGGCTCGTCGCTGATCACCGTGCTCGTGATGATCGCGCTGATTCTTCGCGTCGATTACGAAAACCGGCTGGCCGCGGAACGCGCCGCGAGGCGGCACGCATGACCACGCAGGTGCGCAAATTCGTCGTGATGGCCGGTGGCACGGGGGGGCACGTGTTCCCGGCGCTCGCGGTCGCGCACGAGCTGCGCCGTCGCGGACATGAGGTCGTGTGGATGGGCGCGCCGGATTCGTTCGAGTCACGCACGGTGCCGGCGCAGGGCTACTCGATGGAGTTCGTGCAGGTCACGGGCTTGCGCGGCAAGGGCGCGACGACTCTGCTCGGCGCACCGCTGCGGCTGCTACGCGCCGTGATGCAGGCCTGGCAGATCCTCAAGCGCCAGCAGCCACACGCGGTGCTGGGCATGGGCGGTTTCGCATCCGGGCCCGGCGGCCTCGCGGCCTGGCTGCGCCGCATTCCACTGGTGATCCACGAGCAGAACGCCGCGCCGGGGCTGACCAACCGACTGCTGTCGCGCATCGCGCGCACCGTGCTCGAGGCCTTCCCGAAAACTTTCGCGGGCGCCGAGACCGTGGGCAACCCGGTGCGCGAGGGCTTCGCCGAACTCGACGCGCCGGCCACGCGTATCGGCGATCGCGATGAAGGTCGCGGTCAGGTGCTCGTGCTCGGCGGTAGTCAG
Organism: Panacagrimonas sp.; assembly: GCA_046594215.1. Taxonomy (GTDB): domain Bacteria; phylum Pseudomonadota; class Gammaproteobacteria; order Nevskiales; family Nevskiaceae; genus Panacagrimonas. Next base: position 72,502 of record JBKJPX010000014.1, on the reverse strand, counting down.
GGTGCTCGCGCGCTCAACGAGCGCATGCCGCAGGCGCTCGCCCTGATTCCGGTGGAGCGTCGTCCCCATGTGCGTCACCAGGCCGGCCGTACCCTGGAAGTCGCGCAGCAGTCGTACGCGAAGGCCGATGTCACGGCGCGCGTCGAAGCCTTCATCACCGACATGCCCGAGGCCTATGCCGAGGCCGACCTCGTCGTGTGCCGCTCGGGTGCGTCGACCATCGCGGAGCTGTCGGCCGCCGGGTGCGCCGCGCTGCTCGTGCCTTTCCCGCACGCGGTCGACGATCACCAGACGCGCAACGGCGAACATCTCGTGAACGTCGGCGCCGCGCGCCTGGTACAGGAAGCCGACCTCACGCCGCAGCGCCTGGCGCAGGAACTCGAGGACCTGTTATCCGATCGCGCGCGCCTGGTGGCGATGGCGCAGGCCGCGCGCGCCGCCGCATGGACGCGGGCCACCGATTCGATCGCCGACGCCTGCCTCGCGGCAGCCGAAGGAGCGACGCCATGATGGCTCCGCACATCGCCAGCCCCGCGATGCGCCGCGTGCGCCGCATCCACATGCTCGGGATTGGGGGGAGCGGCATGGCCGGCATCGCCGAGGTGCTGCTCAACCTCGGCTACTCGGTCTCGGGCACCGACCTCAAGCAGAGCGCCGCCACGCAGCGCCTGTCCTCGCTCGGCGCAAAGGTCTTCATCGGCCACGCGGAAGCCAACGCCGAAGGCGCGGACGTGATCGTGGTGTCGACGGCGGTCAAGACCGGAAACCCGGAACTCGAATACGCGCGCGCGCGGCGCATTCCCGTGGTGCGCCGCGCCGAGATGCTCGCGGAGCTGATGCGCTTTCGCCACGGCATCGCGATCGCCGGAACGCACGGGAAGACCACCACGACGAGCCTGGTTGCCGCGGTGCTCGCCGAAGGTGGCCTGGACCCGACCTTCGTCGTCGGCGGCAAGGTGAAGAGCGCGGACACCAACGCGCGTCTGGGCAGCGGCCAGTACCTCGTGGCCGAGGCCGACGAGAGCGATGCCTCGTTCCTGCACCTGACGCCGATGATCGCGGCCGTCACCAACATCGATGCGGATCATCTCGAAACCTACGGCGGCGATTTCGAACGCCTGAAGCACACGTTCGTGGAGTTCCTCCAGCGCCTGCCGTTCTACGGCCTTGCCGTGATGTGCACGGACGACGAGTTCGTACGCGAGATCATCGAGAAGGTCGGTCGTCCGACGCTGACCTACGGCCTGAACGCCGAAGCCGATCTGCGCGCGGAGAACGTCACCGCCAGCGGGCACGGCCACGATTTCAGCGCGGTCTGGCGCGACGGCACGCGCGAGCAGCTGCACCTGAACCTTCCCGGCCTGCACAACGTGCAGAACGCGCTTGCCGCGGTCGGCATCGCGCGCGAGCTCGGCGTGTCGCTCCCGGCGATCCGTAAGGCGCTGCTCGAATTCCAGGGCATCGGCCGTCGCTGCGAGCCGCACGGCTGGCTCACGGTCGGCACCGCGCGCGCCTGGCTCGTCGACGATTACGGCCACCATCCGCGCGAGCTGGCCGCGACCTTCCAGGCCATGCGCGCCGCTCACCCCGACAAGCGCCTGGTCGTGGCGTTCCAGCCACACCGCTACACGCGCACGCGCGACCTGTTCGACAACTTCTGCGAAGTGCTGTCGACGGCCGACGCGCTGCTGCTGCTCGAGGTCTACCCGGCGGGCGAGGCGGCGATCGCGGGCGCCGACAGCAGGAGCCTTGCGCGCGGCATCCGCGCGCGCGGCAAGGTCGAGCCGGTGTACCTCAAGTCCGTGGCCGAGCTGCCCGATGCGGTCGAAGGCGTGCTCCGCGACCGCGACCTGCTGCTCACGATCGGCGCGGGCGACATCGGCAATGCGCCGGCCCTGCTGGCGCAGAAATTTGGAGCCGCCGCATGACGGTGCGCAAGACTCCGGGCGATAGGAAGAAATCGACCGTGACGGCCGCCGCCCGCAAGCGTCGCAAGGCCGCGCGTTCGGCCTCGGCGCGCGCATCGATCCCGGTGACGCGAGGTCCGCAGGCGCCGCGTGGCCTGCTGATTGAGAACGAACCGCTGTCGCGCCACACGAGCTGGCGCGTCGGCGGACCGGCGCGGCGCTACTTCGAACCCGCAGATCGCGAAGACCTGATCGCCTTCGTGCGAGGCCTGCCTTCAGACGAACCGCTGCTGTGGCTGGGCCTGGGCAGCAATCTCCTGGTGCGCGACGGCGGCTGGCCGGGCACCGCGATCTCGCTGCACAACGCGCTCGGTGGGCTGGTGGAAGCTGGCGCGATGGAGATCTACGCCGAGGCCGGCGTCCACTGCGCGCGTCTCGCAAAGTTCGCACAGCAGCGCTCGCGCGCGGGCCTGGGCTTCATGGCCGGTATTCCTGGAACGGTGGGCGGCGCGCTGGCGATGAACGCCGGCGCATGGGGCAGCGAGACCTGGCCGCACGTCGCGGCGGTCGAAGTGCTCTACGTGGATGGACGCACCGCCTGGCTCGACGCCGCGGAGTTCCACCATGCTTACCGGCACGTCGATGCCCCACCGGGGGTCGCCGGCTTTCTCGGCGCACGTTTCCTGACCAGTCCGGACGCGCAAGGCGAGCACGAGCGCACGACGCGCGAGTGGCTCGCGCGTCGCAAGGCCACGCAGCCGGTGGGCAAGCCGAGCGCGGGCAGCACCTTCCGAAACCCGCCGGGCGACTTCGCGGCGCGGCTCATCGACAGCTGCGGACTCAAGGGTCATCGCGTCGGCGGCGCCGAGGTCTCGGCGATGCACGCGAACTTCATCCTCACGGAGGAAGGGGCGACTGCAGCCGATGTCGAGACCCTGATCGAGCAGGTCCGCAACGTCGTGCGCGAGCGCACGGGCGAGGACCTCGTCATCGAAGTGCGAATCGTGGGGGAGCGCGCATGAACGGGCGCCGCCGTGTGACCGATGCAAAGGCCTTCGGCAAGGTTGCCGTGTTGATGGGTGGCTGGTCGGCCGAACGCCAGGTCTCGCTGTGGAGCGGGCAGGCGGTGCACGCCGCGCTGCTGTCGCGTGGTGTCGACGCGCACGCGGTCGACGCGCAGAAGGACATGCTTCACGGACTCAAGGCCCGGGGCTACGACCGCGCGTTCAATGTCGTACACGGAACCGGCGGCGAAGACGGCACGCTGCAGGCGGTCCTCGATCTGATCGAGCTGCCCTACACGGGCAGCGGGGTGCTGGCCTCGGCGCTGGCGATGGACAAGCTGCGCTCCAAGCGCATGTGGAGGGCGGAAGGGCTGCCCACGCCGGATTACTTCCTGGTCCGCACGATCGACGAACTGCGCAGCGCGGCGACGGCGCTCGGCTATCCCCTCATCGTCAAGCCTTCTGAGGAAGGCTCGAGCGTGGGCATCACCAAGGTGAAAGCCCCCGACCAGCTCGATGCCGCGCTGGCGCTGGCGCGCGGCGACACCGAGCGAGTGGTGATGGCCGAGCGCTTCATCGACAGCGGCGAATCGAGGGCCGAATACACCTGCGCGATCCTCGATGGCGCGGCGCTGCCGACGATTCGTATCGAGCCGGACGGCGAGTTCTACGACTACCACGCCAAGTACATCTCGAACGACACGCGCTATCACTGCCCGAGCGGATTGCCCGAGGCGCTGGAGACCGAGGCGCGACGCATCTGCGCGCAGGCCTTCGAGCTGCTTGGCGCACGCGGTTGGGGACGCGTGGACTTCCTGCTCGACCGCCAGCAGCGCATCTGGCTGCTCGAGGCCAACCTTGTTCCGGGCATGACCTCGCACTCGCTGGTGCCGATGGGCGCGCGCGCGACGGGCATGAGCTTCGAGGACCTGTGCTGGGCGATCCTGGAAACCACGCTCGGCCCGGAGCGCGCCGCATGAACCTGATCGAGGCCCTCCCGCGCATGCCTGAATGGCCGACCCTGCGAATCCCTCGCGCCCTGCTTCCGGCCCTGCTGATCGTCGGCGTGACCGTCGGCCTGGTCGCGCTGGTCCCCAGGGACGCACCGCTGACCCAGCTCGAGGTGCGCGGCGGGTTCAAGCACCTGGCCGTCGAGGACGTGCGCGCCGCCGCCGCTCCGTTCCTGGCCTCGAGCTTCTTCACGGCCGACGTGACGGGGATGCGCGACGCGGTCGCGGCGCTGCCCTGGGTCGCGAGCGTGCGTGCGGAGCGGCGCTGGCCGGGCGCGATCTCCATGCATATCACCGAGCGCGAGGCCTTCGCACGCTGGAACGAGAACGGCCTGCTCGACACCGGATCGCATCCGTTCGCGCCGCGCGCCGGCGAGATTCCGACCGGACTCCCGCGACTGGCCGGGAGTCCGGGCCACGAAGCCGAGGTCGAGCAGACCTGGCGTCGCCTGGCGCCCACGCTCGCGGGCACTGCGCTGGAATTGGTCGGCCTGCAGCTGGACGCGCGCGGCGAGTGGGCCGCGCTCACGAAGGGCGGAATCGAGCTTCGATTCGGCCAGGACCCGCCGGATGAGCGGCTGCCGATGCTGATCGGCGCCGCGCAGCGATCCATCGGCCAGCGTTGGGCAGAAGTGCAGTACGTGGATCTTCGTTACACGAACGGGTTCGCCGTCGGTTGGCGCGAGGCCGAGGCAGCCGGAGAAGGCAAGAAATGAGCAAGCGCGAATCGCGAAACCTGTTGATGGGACTCGACGTCGGCACGTCGAAAGTCGTCTGCGTGATCGGCGAGGTGATGCCGGGCGGACAGATCGAGGTGGTCGGCATGGGCCAGCAGCCCTCGCGCGGCCTCAAGCGCGGCGTCGTGATCAACATCGACGCCACGGTGCAGTCGATCCGTCGCGCGGTGGAAGAGGCCGAGATGATGGCCAACGCGCGCGTGCAGAGCGCTTACGTGGGCCTGTCGGGCGCACACATCAAAAGCCACAACTCGGTCGGCGTGGTGCCCGTGAGTTCGCGCGAGGTCTCGCACCGCGACGTCGAGAAGGTGATCGAGGCCGGCCGCGCCATCGCCATCCCGGCCGACCAGAAGGTCATCCACGTCCTGCCGCAGGAGTTCGTGGTCGACAATCAGGAAGGCATTCTCAAGCCCGAGGGGATGTTCGGCGTGCGGCTCGAGGCCAAGGTCCATATCGTCACCGGCTCGATGTCGGCGGCCCAGAACCTGCAGAAGTGCGTCGAGTCCTGCGGTATCCACGTCGACAAGCTCTGCCTGCAACATATCGCTTCGAGCAGCGCGGTGCTGCTGCCCGACGAGAAGGACCTGGGCATCTGCATGGTCGACATCGGCGGCGGCACCTCCGACATCGCCGTCTTCAAAGGCGGCTCGGTGCGGCACACCGCGGTGCTGCCGATCGCGGGCGAGCAGGTCACCAACGACATCAGCGTGGCCTTCCGCACGCCGACGGCGGCGGCCGAGGAGATCAAGATCAAGTACGGCTGCGCGCTGCCGCAGCTGATCACGCAGGACGAGGAGATCCAGGTGCCGAGCGTGGGCGAGGGCCCGCCGCGCCGGCTGTCGCGCCTGACCTTGTCCGAAGTGATCCGCCCCCGCTACGAGGAACTGTTCCGCTTCGTGCGCAAGGAACTTCATCGCGCCGACTGGTACGACGCGATCGCGGGGGGCGTGGTGCTCACGGGCGCGGCATCGCTGATGCCCGGCGTGCCGGAACTCGCGGAGGAAGTCTTCGAGCTGCCGACGCGCCTGGGTCCGCCCCACGAGATCACCGGCGTGCGCGACGTGGCCAGAAGCCCCGCCTACGCGACCGCGGTGGGCCTGCTGATCTATGCGCGCTCGCAGAACAACGTTCGCATGCCGGTGAGCGAGAACCGCACGGCAGCGTTCTGGATGGAAAGGGTGAGCGCGTGGTTCAAGGGCAATTTCTGAAGAAGTGCGTGACTCGCGGTTAGTGGGCCTTTCGAATTTGGAGATTCGCAAAAACGGATGGGACCTCTCGATGAAAAAAGTTGTGTGATAAGTGTTGCAATTGTTTTGTCAAGTAGTACACTTCTGAACAGTTGAACTTCATCGCCAAATACCATTTGTTCTCACAAATCGGCGCGGCGGCACTAATGAGCAGGCGAACGGGCGGAGGCGACATGAATACACGGACCAACGAGCTGTACGAGATCGTGGATGGCCAGCCGATGGACGCGGTGATCCGCGTGATCGGAGTGGGTGGCGGCGGCTGCAACTCCGTCAACGAGATGGTCACCGCCCAGATAGAGGGCGTGGAACTGATTGCAGCGAACACTGACCGCAAGCATCTCGAGCGCTGCAAGACGACCAACATTCTCCAGCTGGGTCCGCGCAGCTCGCGTGGACTGGGCGCGGGCAGTGACCCGGCCAAGGGCCGCGAAGCCGCGACCGAGTCCAAAGATCTTATTCGCGAAATGATCGAAGGCACCGACCTCCTGTTCATCACCGCTGGCATGGGCGGTGGCACCGGGACCGGCGCTGCACCCGTGATCGCCGAGATCGCCAAGGAGCTCGGCATCCTGACGGTTGCCGTGGTCACCAAGCCCTACGCCTTCGAGCCGCCCAAGCGTCGCCTGGTGGCCGAGCGCGGCCTGCAGGAGCTGCGCAACCTGGTCGACTCGCTGATCGTGATTCCCAACGAAAAGCTTCAGCTCGTGCTGCCCGAGGACATGACCGTCGTCGAGTGCCACAAGAAGGCCGATGAGGTTCTCAAGAACGCGGTCCAGGGCATCAGCGGCATCATCACCAGCCCCGGCGAGATCAGCGTGGACTTCGCCGACGTGCGTACGGTGATGTCGAATCGCGGCATGGCGATGATGGGCATCGGCCTGGGCAACGGCGAGAACCGTGCGATCGCGGCGGTCGAAGCGGCGCTGGCCTGCCCGCTGATCGACGACATCGAACTGCACGACGCCAAGGGCATCCTCGTCACGCTCGCCCACAGCGGATCGCTCAAGAAGAAGGAGCTGACGCTGGTGATGGAGCGCGTTGGCCAGATCGGCAATGCGGAAGTCGACATGAAGTTCGGAATTTCCATCGACGAGTCGTTGGGCGAAGACCTGCGCGTGACGGTGGTCGCCACGGGCCTGGGCTCCAAGCACATGGTGATGGCGGAGAAGGCGCCTGCGCAGCCGCAGAAAGTGGTGTCCATCAACCAGCCACGAATCGAGCCGACGCCTCCGCCCCTGATCGTCCCGACCAAGATCGACTACGACAAGCCGGCTTTCGTGCGCGAAGGAAAGAAGGCCGCGAGTGGCGGCAGCGCACCGGCCTGGCTGAGCTCGCTGGATGAAAGCGTGCTGAACATCCCGACCTTTCTTCGCCAGCAGGCGGATTGACCCTGACGTGCGGCGGTCCGGACGGCGGGACGCGGCCGGAACCGGTGCTAGCATTTGATGTCAGACGGGAGCCCTGAACCGGCTCCCGTTTCTTTTCTTTCTCCTGGCTTTTACCTGCCCTCATGGTCCGACAGCGCACACTGAAACAGGCGGTTCGAGCGGCAGGCATAGGCCTGCACTCGGGCAGCCGTGTCTTCATGTCGCTGCTTCCGTCCTCCCCCGATACCGGTATCGTTTTTCGTCGCGTGGACCTGACGCCCCCTGTCGAGATCCCGGCCAGTGCCGAACTCGTGCGCGAAACCATGCTGTCCAGCAATCTGGTCAAGGACGGGGTGAAGGTGGGCACTGTCGAGCACCTGATGTCAGCGCTCGCGGGCCTGGGCATCGACAACTGCGTGGTGGAACTGTCGGCGTCCGAGACGCCGATCATGGACGGGAGTTCCAGCCCCTTCGTGTTCCTGATCCAGTCGGCGGGCATCCGCGAGCAGGACGTTGCGAAGAAATTCGTGCGCATCAAGCAGCCGGTGCAGGTGCAGGACGGCGACAAGTTCGCCCGCTTCGAGCCTTTCGACGGTTATCGCCTGAGCTTCAGCGTCGAGTTCAAGCACCCGGTCTTCAAGTCGGGCCTGCAGTCGGCAGTGGTGGATTTCTCGTCGACCTCCTATGTGCAGGAAGTGGCGCGCGCGCGGACCTTCGGCTTCATGCGCGAGCTCGACCAGCTCCGCGCCAATAACCTCGGGCTGGGTGCGAGCCTGGACAACGTCGTGGCGCTCGACGAGTTCCGCATCGTCAACCAGGACGGCCTGCGCTACGAGGACGAACTCGTCCGGCACAAGATCCTCGACGCGATCGGCGACCTCTACCTGATCGGCCACAGCATCATCGGCGCGTACACGGCCTACAAATCCGGTCATGCGCTAAACAACAAGCTCCTTCGTGCCCTGCTTGCCGACCCGGCGGCCTGGGAGCTGGTGACGTTCGAGGATGAGCGCCGGCCGGCACCCATCGCGTACGTACGCGGGGCGCTCGCGGGCGTCTGATCGTGCTTCGAAGCGGTTTCCGTACGATTCCGAATGGTCCCGACCGGCGGGCGGCCCGGTCCTTCGGGCGGTTGCGGCGGCTTTTGGGCCGCGCTTAGACTCGGCGCCGCGTCGTCCCCGGTCTCACCTTAGTCTCCAGCCGGCTGATCTCCAGTCCGTGCTGCTCTCGCAGGTAAGTCATCAGGTCCTCGCGCCGGTACCGCAGCATCGTCGCTGCCGTCGCACTGTCGGAAAACACGACCAGCGTATCCCCCCGCAGATTGGCGACCCGAATCGCCGACAGCCAGGGTTCGCCGGTCCACTGATGCACCGCGCGATCCAGCATCTCGATGCGCCGGACACGCTGTAGCAGGGGCTCGAAGTCGCCGGCCTTTTGGAGCAGGCGGCTATGCAGCAGGGCGGGATCCGAAGGGGTCACGAGACGGTCTGGGCCGAAAGAGGCATTCCCAAGTAATGGACATCATCGTAGTCAGCCGCGACCGGCGGCGCACCTGGCGTTTCGCGCTCACGCCGCGAAACGTGCTGCTGTGGGTCCCCGCAGTGTTCCTGCTGGGCGGCCTTACTGCGGCCGCGGGCCTGATCGGTTGGGCCGTGCGCGGCGGCGGAGGAGGTGGAACCTTGGGTGCCGTTCCGGCCGAGATTGCGCAGCTTTGGACGCGCCAGGTCGCCGAGCAACGCGAGGAACTGGTCCAGGCCAAGGCCGTGGCCGAGGAAAATACGCGCGCGCTGTCACAGCGCGTGGCTCAGCTACAGGCCCACGTGATGCGCCTCGACGCGGCGGGCAGCCGCATGACCGAGATCGCCGGCCTCGAACCAGACGAATTCAACTTCTCCGAACCGCCCCCGGTCGGCGGTCCCGAGTCTCCGACGGAATCGGAGCACTTCGACGGGGACCCGTTGCTCGGCGCGCTCGAGGCCTTCGAGCTGAAGTTGACGGCGCGCGAACGCCAGATGCGCGTGCTCGAGGACATCCTCGTCGCCGGCCGCATGCAGCGGGAGCTCAAGCCCTCGGGCTGGCCGGTCGCCAACGGCTACATGTCGTCGGTTTACGGGTGGCGCGCCGATCCCTTCAACGGCCGCCGCGCGCTGCACGAGGGCATCGACTTCGCGGCGCCCAACGGCTCCGACGTGCTGTCCGTGGCGGCGGGTGTCGTGACCGTGGCTGCGCCTGAAGACGGCTACGGGCTGCTGGTTGAGATCAACCACGGCAACGGTTACGTCACGCGCTACGGCCACAACTCGCGCGTGCTGGTCACGCCGGGCCAGAAGGTCGACAAGGGTCAGAAGATCGCCGCGGTCGGAAACAGCGGGCGGTCGACAGGTCCACACGTTCACTTCGAAGTACTGCTGAACGGCTACGTGGTGAATCCGGCGCAGTACATTCAGGCGGCGCAGTAGGCCTCGCCGGCGCCCGAGCAGCCGTCCCGGGACCGGTGAAGGACCCTCCGTCGAAGCACGGCAGCCTTGAACGGCGGCGATCGGCACCCACGAAGGGCATAATACGCGGCGATTTTTGGCTCGTACCCCGGCGCAAGCCGAAACCCAAGGTCCTCATGCCCAACAACTGGCTGGCGCGCCTCTTCGGCAGCCGCAACCAGCGTATCGTCCGCGGCTTCCGCGGGCTCGTGAAATCCGTCGGCGATCTGGAGTCGAAGTTCGCGGCGATGAGCGACGCGGACCTCGCGCAGGCGACCATTGTCTTCCGCGAGCGTCTGGCCAAGGGCGAGTCGCTCAGGCAGATCCAGCCCGAGGCTTTCGCCTGCGTCCGCGAAGCGGGCAAGCGCGCGCTCGGCATGCGTCACTTCGACGTGCAGCTGATCGGTGGCGCGGTCCTCAACGAGGGCAAGATCGCCGAGATGCGCACCGGCGAAGGCAAGACGCTGGTCGCCACGCTCGGCGCATATCTGAACGCCCTAGAAGGCAAGGGCGTTCACGTCGTCACCGTCAACGACTACCTCGCCCGTCGCGACGCCGACTGGATGGGTCGCATCTTCCGCTTCCTGGGCCTGACGGTGGGCGTGGTCGTGTCCGGTCAGAGCCAGGCCGAGAAGCGCGAGGCCTACGCCAGCGATATCACCTACGCGACAAACAACGAGCTGGGCTTCGATTACCTGCGCGACAACATGGCCTTCGCGCTCAAGGACAAGGTCCAGCGCGGCCAGCACTACGCGATCATCGACGAGGTCGACTCGATCCTCATCGACGAGGCGCGCACGCCGCTGATCATCAGCGGACCCACCGACGACGATCCCGAGCTTTATCGCAAGATCAACGCCTTCACGGACAAGCTGGTTCGCCAGAAGGAAGAGGAAGGCGCGGGCGATTTCTGGGCGGACGAAAAGTCGCGACAGGTGCACCTGTCCGAGGCCGGCCACGAGAAGCTCGAGGACCTCATGCGCAGCAACGGCCTGCTCAGCGAGGACGACAGCCTCTACGACGCGGCCAACATCATCCTGATGCATCACACCAATGCATTGCTACGCGCGCATCACCTGTACCGCAAGGACGTGGAGTACATCGTCCGCAACAACCAGATCGTGATCATCGATGAGTTCACGGGCCGAATGATGGCGGGCCGGCGCTGGTCCGACGGCCTGCACCAGGCCATCGAGGCCAAGGAAAGCGTCAAGATCCAGCAGGAAAACCAGACGCTGGCGAGCATCACCTTCCAGAATTATTTCCGCCTCTACAAGAAGCTGTCGGGCATGACCGGCACCGCCGACACCGAGGCCTTCGAATTCCAGAACATCTACAACCTCGAAGTGGTGGTCATTCCCACCAATCGGGCGATGATCCGCGACGATCGCGGCGACCAGGTGTTCATCTCCGCCAAGGAGAAATTCGAAGCCGTGATCGCGGACATCAAGGGCGCGCACGAGAAGAAGCAGCCGATCCTGGTCGGCACCGCGAGCATCGAGACCTCCGAGCTGCTGTCCGGCCTGCTGCAGAAGGAAGGCATCACGCACGAGGTCCTCAACGCCAAGCAGCACGAGCGCGAGGCCGAGATCGTCGCGCAGGCCGGCCGTCCCGGCAGCGTGACGATCGCCACCAACATGGCGGGTCGCGGCACCGACATCGTGCTCGGCGGTTCGCTCGAAGCCGAGCTGCACCTGATTCCAGAGGAAGAGGCCGCCACGCGCGAAAGCGTGAGGGCCGAATGGCAGAAACGGCACGACGCGGTGGTCGCCTCCGGCGGCCTGCTCGTGATCGGTTCCGAGCGCCACGAATCGCGCCGCATCGACAACCAGCTGCGCGGCCGCTCGGGTCGCCAGGGCGACCCGGGTGCCTCGCGCTTCTACCTGTCGCTCGACGACACGCTGATGCGCATCTTCACGCCGCCGCGCATGCGCGCGATGTTGACGGGGCTGGGCATGCAGCCGGGCGAGGCCATCGAACATCGATGGGTGACGCGCGCCATCGAGACCGCACAGCGCAAGGTCGAGGGCCACAACTTCGACATCCGCAAGAACCTTCTCGAATACGACAACGTCGCCAACGATCAGCGCAAGGCGATCTACGAACTGCGCGACGAACTCATGGGCGCCGAGCGCGTCACGCCGCTGGTCGACGAAATCCGCGGTGACGTCATCCAGAGCGTCATCGATGTCCACGTTCCGCCGCAGTCCGTGGAAGACCAGTGGAACATCGCGGGTCTCGAGGAAGCGCTCAAGAAGGACTTCAGCCTGCAGCTCCCGATCAAGGAATGGCTGGACCAGGAGCAGGACCTCGACGAGAAGAAGCTGCGCGCGCGCATCGCCGATCGCCTGGCGGATGCCTATTCGATCAAGCGGGAAAAAGTCGGCGCTCCCGTGCTCGAGCACTTCGAGAAGGCGATCTCGCTCCAGGTGCTCGACAAGTTCTGGCAGGAGCACCTGGCTGCGACGGACTACATGCGCCAGGGCATCCACCTGCGCGGCTACGCGCAGAAGGACCCGAAGCAGGAGTTCAAGCGCGAAGCGTTCACGATGTTCAACGAGATGCTGGCGCGCTTCAAGCACGAGGTGATTTCGCTGTTGGGGCGCGTGCAGATCCAGACCGAGGAAGAGGTGCAGGCCATCGAGGAAAAGCGCCGCGCCGCAGAAGCGCGGCCGATGCAGTTCCAGCACGCGACGGCGCCCGACGCGTTGCAGACCGCCGCCAGCGAAGAAGCGGCGCCGACGTCGTCTGAACCGCGCGCGGTTCCTGCACCGGCGCCCGCACCTGCGACTTCCGGCCGTCCGCTGCACACGCAGGCGGCTGCGGCGCCGGTGCGTCCAGAGACCTTCGTGCGCGACACCCGCAAGGTGGGTCGCAACGATGCCTGTCCCTGCGGTTCCGGGCAGAAGTACAAGAATTGCCACGGCAAGTTGGGCTGAACTCTGCCGCATGCTGCGGCGTCAACCGGCCCCATGAGCGATCGGTCGCCACGTGAAGAAAAACGGGCCGCGGCTGCACGCCGCGGTTTTTTTTAACGCTTCGTCGTCACGCCGACCAGTAACGCTCCAGCATGCGGCGCGTACGCAGACTCGCATACGAGTCGTCGTCGCGGCTCATCGCGATCTGCGGGTCAACATCCCCGGTGCCGATGGCGCCGTGAGTCGGTCGACCTGCGGCATCGTGCGACGTGGCGCTCACCTGCCGCTGATCAACGGCGATCGGATCGATCACGACGTAGGTCAGTGCATGCGGTGTCGAAACGACGGCCTGTCATCGCGATAGGCCTGCCCTCGTGCGGACGCGGGCTGAATCATGCAGCGACGCGGGCTGCGCGGTGCAAAAATGCCCCGCGCACCCTGAGCGCTGAATTCTGCTTCAGAGCATCTCGATCGCCAGCGCCACGGCCTCGCCGCCGCCGATGCACAAGGTCGCGATGCCGGTCTTTCCGCCGGTCTTCTTCAGTGCGCCGACTAGCGTGGCCAGGATCCGCGCGCCCGAAGCGCCGATCGGATGGCCGAGCGCGGTGGCGCCACCGTTGATGTTGACCTTGGCGTGATCCAGCTTGTGTTCTTTCATCGCCGCCATCGCGACGACGGCGAAGGCCTCGTTGATCTCCCAGAGATCCACGTCCTCGGCCTTCCAGCCCAGCTTGTCGAGCAGCGTCTGCACCGCGTACACCGGCGCGATTGTGAACTCTGCCGGCAGCCGCGCATGCGTGCTGTGACCCAGGATGCGCGCGAGCGGCTTGATGCCGCGCCTGGCTGCTTCGGCCCCGCTCATCACGACGATGGCGGCGGCGCCGTCCGAGATCGAGCTGGCGTTGGCCGCGGTGATCGTTCCGTCCTTCTTGAACGCCGGCTTCAGGCTCGGGATCTTGTCGGGCCGGCCTTTCGCGGGCTGCTCGTCCTTGTCGATCTTCGTGGTGCCGTCCTTGCCGGCGAGTTCGAGCGCTTCGATCTCGAACTTGAAGCTGCCGTCTTCTCCCGCGAGCTTGGCCCGGCGCAGCGACTCGATCGAGTAGGCGTCCTGCTGCTCGCGCGTGAACGCGTACTTGTCGACGCAGCGTTCGGCGAACACGCCCATCGCGGTGCCACGCTCGTACGCGTCCTCGAGGCCGTCCTGCGCCATGTGGTCGTACATCATCGCGTGGCCGTAGCGGTAGCCGCTGCGCGCCTTGGGCAGCAGGTAGGGCGCGTTGGTCATCGACTCCATGCCACCCGCGACCATGACGCTGTTGGTGCCAGCCTTGATCAGGTCATGGGCCAGCATCACGGCCTTCAGGCCGGAGCCGCACATCTTGTTGATCGTGGTGGCGCCAGCGGCGTCCGGAAGTCCGGCGCCGCGCGCCGCCTGGCGCGCCGGGGCCTGGCCCTGACCCGCGGGCAGGCAGCAACCCATGATGACTTCCTGCACGTCCTCGGGCTTCAGGCCCGCGCGCTGGACTGCGGACTTGATGCTTGCGGCGCCCAGCTGGGCGGCGGAAAACGGGGCGAGAACGCCGAGCATTCCGCCCATGGGCGTGCGGGAAACGGCGGCGATGACGATGTCGTTGGCGGACACGAACAGCTCCAGATCGGGGGGCAGCCACCATTATCGCGCGGCCGGGTCAGCGTCGCCCCGACCAACCGGGTAGGGTTTTGCCCGCTCCCCCCCGGCTGCGGAGCGGGATAAGCTTCCGCCCCCCAGCCCACCCGGATCTGGGCCGAAGTTCCCTGTAGAGGAACCGGCGGGTGGGTAGAACAGCGGGAGGAGAGACTCACCATGCTTTCAACCAAAGCACGCCTCATGCTGTGCGCGTCACTGCTCGCCGTGTGGACGCCGCAGGCTCCCGCGTCCCCCGACTTCATCAAGCTGCGTACCCAGGTGTTCCAGGAACGCTGGGTCGTGGGCGCCGATGGCAAGCGCAGCGTCGAGCGCGTGCCGGCCGCCAACGTGCGCCCGGGCAGCGAGGTGATCTACGAGGTCGGTTATTCCAATACCGGGCCCAAGCCCATGCAGGTCGTGATCACCAACCCGCTGCCTTCGGATCTGGTCTTCCAGTCCTACGCGGCCCGCACGGTCGGCGCGCAGCTCGAGGTCTCGGTCGACCAGGGCCGCAGCTTCGGCCTGCTGGACGCGCTGCGGGTGCCCGGCATCGACGGCACCGCGCGGGCGGCCACGGCGTCCGACATCACGCACGTTCGCTGGAAGACCGCACGCCCGGTCAAGCCGGGCGAGAACGGCTGGGTCAGCCTGCGGGCGATGGTGAAGTAGTCGGGGCGGTCGGGTCCCGCCGCGAAGGCCGCGCGCCGGCCTGCGTCAGCGACGCCGGCAGCAGTTCAATGGCGCTGGGAAACGCCTGCTCGACGGCGGCCACGGTCAGCGGCATACGCAGGTAGCGACGCTCGCGCCACAGTGGGATCTGGTCGGCGTATTGCGCGCTGCCGATCCAGCCGTCGTTGCCGCCCAGCAGCACGAAATGGTTGGCGTCCGGATCCGAAAGATCCGATAGGTGCCGCGCCTGCGCGCCGTACTGCACCGCGTGGCGTCCGCGCACCAGGCCGTGGGCGTTCTTCATCGGCGACTCGCGCGTCCCGCCTGCACCCCATTCCGCGACCACCAGCCGGCGCCCGAGCCAGGGCACCAGGCTCAGCACGTGCCCGATTCGCAGGCGATGCATGTCGCCCCAGGTCCCGTGGCGCGCCTGCGCGCGCTGTGCCGCGGCTGCAGACTGCTGAAGGACACGTCGACGCGCGGGCGCGTCGAGCGCATCCAGGTCCGACAGCAGCAGGCGCGTGTGGCGGCCCCATTCGTCGTCGAGGCCCAGGCCCGCCTGCGCGGCGTGCTGTGGTTCCAGGCGGGTCGCGATGGCGTGCAGCAATGACTCGAAGCCCACGGGCGTTGCGGCGTCGGCGGCGTAGTCGCCGTCCCAGGCGCGCAGCGCTTCGACGAGCGGGGTTTCGATGCCGCACTCCGCCAGCCGCTGGGCAAGCGCGCCGGCGAGCCGCGCGGCGCCCGGCACGCGCGTGTCGTTCTGCAGGTCGGCGAGCTGCACGAGGTCCAGGTTCGCGCGCGCAGCCAGTTGCGCCAGGCGCGCGGCGCGATCGCCTTCGCTGAAGAAGAAGCCGAGCGGGAAGTCCGTGAACTGCGGGCGATCATTGGCCGACACGCGGTAGCCGCAGTCGGGATCCAGGGTCATCGGCAGGCTCGCGGCGTCCCAGCGCTCACGCCACGCCGCGTCGGCCTGGGCGGGGTCGAGGATGGGTGAGTCCTCGGGAAGTCGTCCGCGTCGCGGCAGGTGGGCTGCGTAGACGTGGCCGATGTGGCCGTCTCGCGAGGCGAACAGGATGTTCTGCGCGCAAACGCCGAAGCCCGTGAACGCCGCGCGGAATTCCTGCGGCGTCGTGGCGCGCGCCGCGCCGAGGAAGGCGCCGATCTCGTCCGACGCCTCCGCCCCCATCCAGCGCAGCGCGACTGGCGCGCCGCTGACCTTGAGCAGCTTGGCGTCGTTGAGAATCGGACCGAAGCGCGTGGCCCGGATGCGCCGACGGCGCGTGCCCAGACCGCGCACCTTGATCACGGTCTCGCTTTCTTCGATCTCCGACGCTGGCAGCGAGGACACGTCGACCAGATCGCTCGAAGCCGCGCGCATATTGGTTCCGCCCCAGGCGAACCACGGCCCGGCGCCGACGCCCACGAAAGGCAGGCCAGGCGGCATCAGGCCCACCATCTGGTAGGTCGGGCAGCGCAGTCCGACGAGCATCCAGAAGTTCGGCAGGTGCTGGCCCAGGTGCGGATCGTTGGCCATCAGCGGCGCACCGTGCGCGGAGCGACTCGCGGCGATCGCCACGCTGTTGCTGCCTGCGCGCGCGACCTGCGCGAGCATTTTCACGAACGGCCCTGCGCCCGCGGTACCGCCGGCCACACGAAGCCGCTGCCACAGCGTGCGGAAATCGGGCCGATGGCGAACCGTCAGCAGCGCGAGCTGGTGCGTCCAGTTCACGTCGGCCCCGGCGAGGCGACCGAGCGTGAGGATGTCGGTCACGGACCAGGGCTCGGCACGCAGCCCGAGCCAGCGGAATTCGGGAGGCAGCACGCGCAGCTGCGCCTGTG
Source organism: Panacagrimonas sp. (assembly GCA_046594215.1). Lineage (GTDB taxonomy): Bacteria > Pseudomonadota > Gammaproteobacteria > Nevskiales > Nevskiaceae > Panacagrimonas. The sequence goes on along the minus strand of JBKJPX010000014.1, from coordinate 55,658 downwards.
CATCGTTGAGTCCGCGTACGAAGGGCTCGAGCCAGGCGCGCGACTCGCGCGACAACGCGGCTTCGCATCGCGCCGCGGCGCCTGGAAGGTCGACCAACCGCAGCGCGTGGTCGAGCCCGACCGCGAAGGGGCCGAACATTTCCGACACGCGACCCTGCGCCAACCGCTTGAGCAGGTGCATCTGCGCGCAGCGCAGGTGCACGTGGACGAGCCCCAGCACGTAGGCCGCGTCCTCGTCGGTCTGCGCCTCGATGTAGGGGACGGCGTGCGCGTTCCAGCGCAGGCGCACCGGGCGCCGCAGCGCGAGGTCGGCGGCGGGAAACGAGGCCAGTCGTTGATCGAGTGTTGCGGCAGGCATCGCCGGAGTATTGGCGCCGCAGATTGCAGCGGGAAGAAACCGCCCCCGCGGCCTAGACTTTTCGCGTCTCTCCGTGCGCCATCACCGCGAACCGGTCCGCCGCGATCCCGGCCGACACCAATGCGGAACTCAGTCGAACCGGCGGCTCGTCCATCGGCTCCAGCGTGAGCCGGAACGTGCCCCAGTGCATCGCCAGGCTCAGGCGGCTGCCGACATCGCGGTGGATGCACACGGCCTCGTCGGGGTCGACGTGCACCGGTTGCATGAAGGCGCGCGGATCGTAGGCGCCGATCGGGATCATCGACACGTCAATGGGCGCGAAGCGCGCGCCGATGTCGGCGAAGTCCGGTCCGTAACCGGTGTCGCCGGCGAAGTAGTGACGCTTCCCGTCCTTCTCGTAGACGAAGCCGCACCACAGCGTGCGGTTGCGATCCCCCGCGCCCCGCCCGGAAAAATGCTGAGCCGGTACGGCGTGGACATTCAGGCCGCGTACCTCGGCCGATTGCCACCAGTCGAGTTCCGTGACCGCGTCGATGCGGCGCTTAGCGAACCAGTCGCGTAGGCCCAGCGGCACCAAGAAGGCCGGTGCGTCGCGCTTGGCGAGCCACCGCACGGTCGGATCGTCGAGGTGGTCGTAGTGATTGTGGGAGATCAGTACGACATCGATCTTCGGCAACTCCTCGAATCTCAGGCCCAGCGGCGCGAGGCGACCCGGGCCCGCCCACTGCACGGGCGAGGTGCGCTTCGACAGCGCCGGGTCGGTCAGGATGTTCACGCCGCCGAGCTGCACGAGGAAGCTCGCGTGACCGATCCACGTGAACGTGGTCTGCGTGCGGTTGGCCGCGAGCCACGCGGGATCGTTCTGCGCCTTCGGAAACTTCGGCCGCGTCCACCCCCGCCGGCGCATGTCGCGCAGGAACTTGAGCAGCGACGGACCGTCGTGCGACTCGTTGTGAAAATTGTTTCGGAAGCGTCCCTCGCGCGTACGCGGCGCGCCTGGTGGCAGCGTCGGTTTCACGTCTGCGGTGGGCTCTCGGTGTGACGCCACAGGTACCAGCTCGCGATCGAGCGGTACGGCGACCAGCGTTCCACGATCTCGAGCGTGGCGCGCTGGTCGAGCTTCGCGCCGCTGCCAAAGAGCCGGTTGACGCCGTTGCGCAGCCCCACGTCGCCCATCGAGAAGACGTCCAGCCGGTCCATCGCGAACATGATGAACATCTCGGCCGTCCACAGGCCCACGCCGGGCAGCGCGTCGAGCGTCACCAGCGCGGTCGCGTCGTCCATCTTTCCGAGCTTGCGGAAGTCCAGTTCTCCAGATTCGACCTGCTTCGCCAGCGCCTGCAGCCATTTGGCCTTTGCGTTGGACAGGCCGCAGGCGCGCAGGGCCTCGGGCGTCACCGCCAGCAGTTGGGTGGGCGTCATGCGCTTCTTCGCACCGACCAGCGCGTGCACGCGTCTCTGGATGGTGTCCGCCGCCTTGGTCGAAAGCTGCTGGCTGATGATCGAGCTGCACAGCACCTGGAACGGGTCGCGCCGGGATGCCCCGATGGGACAGGGGCCGTGCGACCGGATCAGGCGTCGCATGTGCGGGCACTGGCGGGCGAGGCGACGCTCGGCCGCTGCAATGACGTCACGTTCGATCACGGGAACCCGGCTCAAGGGCCGGGCGCAGCCGGCGGACGGTCGTAGAATGCAGCAAGTTCCGGAGTTCTCCCATGCTCTTCACCTTCTTTCTCACGGTCCGCGAAGCGGGGGTCAAGACCTCGCTGTCCGAATTCCTGATGCTGCTCGAGGCCCTGAGCAAGCACGTCGCCGTGTTCTCGCTCGACGACTTCTATCACCTGGCCCGCGTCACGCTGGTCAAGGACGAATCCCAGTACGACCGCTTCGATCGGGCCTTCGCGGCTTATTTCAAGGGCATCGAGGCCGTCACCGGCGAGCTGTTCGGATCCATCCCCGAGGAGTGGCTGCGCAAGCAGGCGGACAAGCTGCTCACCGAGGAGGAGAAGGAGAAGATCAAGGCGCTCGGTGGACTCGATCAGTTGATGGAAACGCTGAAGAAGCGGCTCGAGGAACAGAAGGAGCGTCACCAGGGCGGCAACAAGTGGATCGGCACCGGCGGCACCTCGCCCTTCGGCAACGGCGGCTACAACCCGGAAGGGGTGCGCATCGGCGGCGCCGGGGGCAACAAGAAGGCCGTGAAAATCTGGGAGAAGCGCGAGTTCCGCAATCTCGACGACAACATCGAGCTGGGCACGCGCAACATCAAGATCGCACTGCGCCGGCTGCGCAAGTTCGCACGCGAAGGCGCGCAGGACGAACTCGACATCGATGACACCATCAGCAGCACGGCGCGCAACGCGGGCTGGCTGGACATCAAGATGGTCGCCGAGCGGCGCAACACGGTGAAGGTCCTGCTGTTCCTGGACGTCGGCGGCTCGATGGATCCGCATGTGAAGGTCTGCGAGGAACTGTTCAGCGCGGCCAAGACCGAGTTCAAGCATCTCGAATACTTCTACTTCCACAACTTCCTCTACGAGAGCGTGTGGAAGGACAACCTGCGCCGAAACAACGAACGTATCCCGCTGTTCGACGTGCTGCACAAGTACACGCCGGACTACAAGGTCATCTTCGTGGGCGACGCCTCGATGAGTCCCTACGAGATCGTGCAGCCCGGCGGAAGCATCGAGCACTGGAACGAGGAGTCCGGCGCGGTGTGGATGAGGCGCCTGCTGAACGTCTTCCCGCGCACGATCTGGCTCAACCCCGACAACGAGCAGCGCTGGGAGTACTCGCCGTCGGTGCGCATCGTGCAGGAACTCGTCGGCGCGGACCGCATGTTCCCGATGACGCTCGAAGGCCTGGACCACGCGATGCGACGCCTGGGCCACGCGGGATCGTCGATGGCGATGGCTTGAGGCCGTTCGTCGGCCTGGGCGTCGGCCTCGGCGTCCAGGGCGGGCCCTTGTGCTGAAGCGCTGATCTGCGCAGACCGCTCCAAAGAGTTTCCGGCTTCACCCTGACGGGGCTTGCACGGCACGATCGGGTCAGCGAAGTTTCGACGTCGAGGAGGAGCACAACAAATGAACGAGCCCCAGCGCGCGCACCTGGAGGGCAAGCCGCTGCCGCAGGGTGTGCCCCTGCCGTGGGTCGGCGACATTCCCGCGCGCGGACTGGCGAAGTGTCCGGATCGAACCGCGATCATTTTCGCCGACGCCGAGCGACGCATGACGTACCGCGAGCTCGAGCGCATGACGCGCGCGTTCTGTGCCGCGCTGCGCGCGCGCAGCCTGGTCGACGGCGCCCGCGTGGCCTACCTGGGCCGCAACAACGAGCTGTACATGCCGATGTTGTTCGGCGCGCTGCGCGCACGCTGCGTCATCGTGACGCTGAACTGGCGGCTCACCGCGCCCGAGATCGCCTACCAGCTGCAGGACTCGGGCGCGACGCTGTTGATCGCCGACGCCGACCTGATGCCGGTGACCCGCAAGGCCTGCGAGTCGCTGCCCTCGCCGCCCAGGATCCTGGCCACGGATGATCCGTCCGCGCCCACGGACCTGCGCCGACTCATGAGCGGCGAGGCGCCGCCCAGCGAGTGTCCGCACGATCTCGACCAGGTTGCGCTGCAGATGTACACGAGCGGCACGACAGGCAAGCCCAAGGGCGTGCAGCTCACGCACGGCTGCCTGACCTTTGCGCGTCACTGCGAGATGACCGACGGCTCCTACGCCGGTTGGGAGGAGGGCACCACGCACCTGTCGGCGATGCCCAATTTCCATATCGCGGGCACCAGCTGGATGCTGATCGGCCTCGTGCGCCTGTCGACGATGGTGCTCACCGCCGATCCTTCTCCCGCGAACCTGCTGCCCGTGATCGAGAAGTACAAGCCCGGGCGCAGCTTCATCGTCCCGACCGTGATCCGCGCGCTCGTTGATGCCATCCGCGCGGGCGGCCGTCCGGCGCCGCGCATGGAGCAGATCGCGTACGGCGCGTCCGCCATCGGCGAGTCGCTGCTGTGCGAGGCGATGGAGACCTTCGGCTGCGAGTTCGGCCAGGCCTTCGGCATGACCGAGGTCACGGGCACCTGCACCTACCTTCCGAACTCGGATCACGACCTGTCGCGGCCGCAGGTGCTCAAGTCGGTGGGACGTCCGCTGGCCGGCATGGCGGTGCAGATCCGCGACGCCGGGGGACGCTTGCTCAACGTGGGCGAACCCGGCGAGATCTGGGTGCGCACGCCCACCGCGATGCTCGGCTACTGGAACCTGCCCAAGGCCACCGACGAGGCGCTCGTCGACGGCTGGTATCGCACCGGCGACGGCGGTCGCATCGATGCCGACGGGTTCCTGTACCTCACCGACCGCATCAAGGACATGATCATTAGCGGCGGCGAGAACGTATACCCCGTCGAGATCGAAGAGCGCCTGCGCCAGCACCCGGCGGTGCTCGAGGCCGCGGTGATCGGGCTGCCCGATCCGCAGTGGGGCGAGGCGGTGCACGCGATGGTGGAATTGCGTCCGGGCCAGCAGGTCGAGGCCGACGCGCTGCGGGCCTTCGCTCGCGAAGGACTTGCCGGCTTCAAGTGCCCGCGCAGCATCCGTTTCACGACGCTGCTGCCCCGCACCGCCTCCGGCAAGGTGCAGCGCGCGCAGGTGCGTACGGCCTGGCGCGAATCACTTTCGGCGGGTTGAGGCGGCCGCTCGTTTCTTCGTCGTCAGCTTGCGCGCCCGTTTCGGGGGAGCCGGTGGGGCCGACAGGTAACCCGCCACCATCGTCGTGAGTTCCTCGATGAGTCGGTCGCGATCAAACAGCGGCGGGTTGGGCAGGCTCAGGTAGCGCAGCAGGGTGAAGACGACGCTGTTGATCACGACGAAGCCCTTGGCGGGTCCGTGGTCCATGCGCAGGTCGGCCACGTGCGTGAGCGCATAGGCGCGCGTGATCTCGAGCATCTGCTGTTCGAAGCGGTGCAGACTGCGCTGGATGTCGAGCCGGTACCAGTTGCGCAGCAGTTCCATGTACAGGCCTTCGCGGCCGCCGAGGAAATCGAAGGCCGCGTGCAGCAGACCGCCCACCATCGTCGGCGGATCGGCGTGCAGCAAGGTCGGGGCGATGCGATTCACCATGTCGCCCATCTCGCGGTTCAGGCGGTCGAGCAGGGCGACGAGCAGGGCGTCCTTGTTCGCGAAGTACTGGTAGAGCGATCCCACGCTGACCTTCGCACGCTCCGCGACCTGCACCGTCGTGAAGTGCTCGAGCCCGCGCTCGGCGATGACCTCGCCGGCCGCCTCGATCAGCGCGTCCACCATCTGCTGCGAGCGCTGCTGGACAGGGTTCTTGCGCACGTGAAGGCCTAACGCGAATTGAATGCGAATAAACGTTCGCAATAGAGTCCGGCTGCGTCAAGTCGACGCTTCAATGGGTCGCGCCATGGGCACGCAGGATTCCGTCGCCGGTTTCATCCCGAGCCGTCACCGCGCGAGCCCGGAGATGCAGCGCATCCTTGGCCTGCTGCATCGCCTGATGCCCGAGCTCGAACCGCCGTCGCCGCAGATGTGGCAGCGCATGGGCGAGGACTTCATGCGCGGCGACGAGCCGATGGACCGGCTGCTCGACTGGATGTTCGCCGCGGGCATGCGCGAGTCGCGGCCGCTGTTCGACCAGGCGCTCGCGCAAGGCATCGAAACGCTGGTCGACGCACCCGCACCCCTGCGCGAGTTCTTCGCGCTGATCGACACGCGACCCGAATGGTTGGACGCAGAGCGCCTCGCGATCGGTGCCGAACTCCACCGGCGTGGCGGCGCCGCGGTGGTGTACGCCGGTCGCGACGTTTCGCTCGTGGGCGGCTACCAGGCGTCCGCCTTCAACAAGACCCTGCTGCTGACCGGTGCGCTCGAGAAGGGACCGGCGCGCCGGTTCGCCGAGACCCTGCGCTGGGCGCTCGACTGCACGGGCGAGAACGGCATGGACCGCTTCGGTCCCGGTTTCCGGTCCACCGTGCACGTGCGGTTCATCCACGCGATGGTCCGTCGCCGTGTGCAAAAGCTGCCGGCGTGGCGAATGGCGGAGTGGGGCCTGCCGATCAACCAGCCGGACATGGCGGCGACCCTGCTCGGCGCGCTGATCGTGCCGCTGCTGGCGGCACGCCTGATGGGCATGCCGCAGACGCGGCGCGAGCGTGAAGGCGCCACGCACCTGGCGCGTTACGTCGGCTGGCTGATGGGCGTGGACGACGCCTGGCTGCCCACCGACGAGCGCTCGGCCCTGACCCTGCTCGGGCAGCTGCTGCTGAGCCTGGCCAACCCGGACGAGACCAGCGCGCAACTCGCGCGGCCGATGGCGGACGAGCCGCTGGGTCGCCCCTACTCGCGTCTGTCGTGGCTACGCGGTCGCGTCGACCGTTCCAAGCACCTGTCGATCAGCCGGCTGTTCCTGGGCCGGCGCGGCATGCGCCACCTTGGGTTGCCGGCGAACACCTTGCCCTGGTACCCGCTCGTGATCCTGCCGGTGAACCTGGCTCGGCACCTGGCGAGCAGGATGTTTCCGGGGGGACAGGCGCGCGCCGCGCGTGCCGGCAGGCGGCAGCAGGAGGACTTTCTCGCCCTGCTGTCAGGCGGCCGGGCCGCGGTCGTTGGACAGGTCGTGGACTCTCCGGGCGCCGGCTGAAGCCGCCACGTACGGTGCGTCGGAGCTTCAACGGTAACGGGCTTCGGAGTTCCGCCCGGCTTGATGAAGTATCAGTGATGCCGCGCCGGCGCGAGGTCGGACTTCGGCGGCGTGATGTACGCCCCCCACATATCGTCGGCGACCTGGTCGAGCCGGTGCATCGGATGCTCGGCGCCAGCGTCGAGCGCGGCCGTCGACAGTGCCGCGCCGCAGATTCTCTGCAGCTCCGCTTCCAGGCCGGACTGAAGGACTTCGTCGAACAGGATCTCGTCTTCCGTGACTGCGAACATGGTCTGGCGCTCCAGGGGTGCGGTCGGATGGGTGCGCAACAGACGATGCACGGAGCGTGCAAGCTTGGACGCAGGTGGGGCGCCGCACGCTTTGTTCCACTTTTCCGGGACTTGGCTCGCCTTGGACTTGAGACGGCGGGCCTCGCCGCAAGGCGAATTACGAGGCGCCTCGAACCCGTCTCAGCAATTTGCGGGAGGAGCTGCACGGCGCGGGGGCGGATGGCCGACCCCAAACGTTCAGACCGTCGCTGCCGTCGCTGCGGGCAGGGGTTCGAGCAGGATCTGGCGCAGTGCCGCGGCGCCCGCGGGCTTCACGAGGTGGTTGTCGAAACCCGCCGCGGAGGATTTCTGCCGGTCGGCTTCCTGTCCCCAGCCGGTCAACGCGACGAGCCGCGCCTTGCGTCCCCACTCGGTCTGGCGGCAGCGGCGCGCGAGTTCGTAACCGCTCATGCCAGGCATGCCGATGTCGAAGATCGCGACCTCGGGCTGGAAGTGCTCGCCCAGCAGCAGCGCGTCGGGCCCGCTGGCCGCCGCCCGCGCAACGTGGCCGAGTGATTCGACCAGCATGCACACGATGCGGCCCGCGTCCTCGTTGTCGTCGACCACCAGCACGCGGCGCACGGGCGGGGCGTCCGCCGGGCTCTCCGGTGCCGGCGCTGGGTCGGGCGCCTCGCCCTGCGCCAGCGGCAGCAGGATCGTGATCCGGCTGCCGCGACCGGGTCCTTCGCTGGCCGCCTCGATGGAGCCGCCGTGCATCTCCACCAGGCGCTTGGCCACGTTCAGGCCGATGCCCAGGCCGCCGTAGCTGCGCTCCGCGCGGGTGTCGGCCTGCGTGAACATGTCGAACGCGCGCCCGAGCATGTCGTGCGACATGCCGATGCCCTGGTCGGTCACCTGCACGCAGGCGAACGGCGCCTGCTCGGTGACGGTCACCTCGATGGGCGTCTCCGAGGGCGAGAACTTCGCCGCGTTGTCGAGCACGTTGGACAGCACCTGCGTCAGGCGTGTCGCATCCGCAAACAGGCTCAGCGCCCGCGGCGGCAGGCTCAGTCGCAGCGGATGGCTGCCCTTCTCGATCGCCGGCCGGCTGGTTTCCAGCGCCGTGTTGATCACGGCCGACAGCGAGGTGGGGGCCCGGCGCAAGGTCACACGATCGTTGCGCACGCGGTTCAGGTCCATCAGGTCGTCGAGCAGGCGCACCATGAGCGCGGTCTGCCGCTCGATGGTCGCGAGCGCCGATTCCCGCGCACGCTCCGTGAGACGCGGCATGCGCAGGATCTGGACGCCGTTGGAGATCGGCGCCAGCGGATTTCGCAGCTCGTGCGCGAGCGTGGCGAGGAAGCGGTGGATCTTCTCGGCGGCTTCGTGCGCGTCGTCGATGTCGGTGGCCGTGCCGAACCAGCGGCAGATCTCGCCGCTGTCGTTGCGCTGCGGGACATTCGTGAACTGGAACCGGCGGTATTCGCCGTCGGCGCGGCGGATGCGCGCCTCGGTGCGCACCTCGCGGCCGGTCTCGAGCATCTTGCGCAGCGCCCCGACGTACGGGCCGGCGTCGTCGGGATGGATCGACTCCACCCAGTCCCAGCCCAGCGAGCGGCCGGTTTCCAGTCCGCAGTAGTCGTAATAGCGCTGGTTGATCCAGACGGCGTCGCCCGCGCGATCGAGTTCCCAGGCGATGTGCGGCATCGATTCGGCAAATTGCCGCAGGCGGGCCTCGCGGTCGCGCAGCTCCTCGATCGCGCGCTCGTGGTCGGTCACGTCCTCGCTGGCGCCGACCCACTCGCGCAGCCGGTGCTGCTCGTCGAACATCGGCACCGCGCGCGCCCTGACGTGGCGGTACTGGCCGTCGTGGCGGCGCATGCGGTAGAGGATCTGCGCCGGGGCCTGCAGGCGACGGTACTCCGTCCATTGGTCCATCACGCGCGCGCGGTCGTCCGGATGCAGCGCGCTGGCCCAGCCGTCGCCGCGCATCTGCTCGAAGCTCAAGCCGGTGAACCCCTCCAGGCCGGGCTGGCTCTCCACGACCGTGCCCTCGGCCGAGAGCACCCACACCACCGTGCTGGTGACGGAAACGAGCGCACGGAAACGGGCTTCGTCCGTTGGACGCGAAGACACCGTCGTGGCCTGATTCCCGTCCGTTCCCAAGCTGGTTTCCCGTCTTCGTCGGCGACTGCCCGACACTACCCTAGCGCGGTCCCTATACGGCGGGAAATGGATCGCCGGACGCGGGCCGCGGCGCAGGCCGCACCCGCCACCACCGGGGCAGCAGCGCTCGCACCGAGGCGCGCTCGAAGCGGTCGTCGATCAACATCAGCGTGCCTTCGTCGCTGGAGGTGCGGATGACCCGGCCCGCGGCCTGCACCACCTTCTGGATGCCGGGGTAGAAGTAGGTGTAGTCGTAACCCTTGCCGAACAAGCGCTCCATGCAGTCCTTCATCTGCTCGTTCACGGGGTTGACCTGTGGTTGCCCAAGCGTGGCCACAAAAGCCCCGATCAGCCGGCTGCCGGGCAGGTCGATGCCCTCGGCGAAGGCGCCGCCCAGGACGGCGAAGCCCACGCCACAGCCATCGGGCGCGAAGCGCGCCAGGAACTGCGCACGCGCGGCCTCGTCCATGCCGCGGACCTGGCTCCACTGCGGTACGTCGGGGTGGCGCTGCGCGAGTCCTGCCGCCACCTCGTACAGGTAGTCGAAGCTGCTGAAGAAGGCGAGGTAGTTGCCGGGCCGCAGCCGGTACTGCTCCGCCACGAGGTCCGCGATCGGCGCCACCGATCGCGCCCGGTCGAGGAAGCGCGTGGACACGTGACCGATCGAGCAGACCTGCAACTGCTCGGGAGAGAACGGCGAGGCCACGTCGAGCGTCTTCGTGGCTTCGGGTACCCCGAGCATGTCGCGATAGAACGTCACGGGACTCAGGGTGGCGGAGAACAGCACGGCGCTCTGCGCGGCGGACAGGCGCGCGGACAGGAACGGCGCGGGCACCACGTTGCGCAGACACAGGCTCGCGGGCGGCCGGCCGCGACGGCCGCCGCCGCCGTGTCGCAGCGTGCTGTCGAAGATCGAATGCGCACCGAAGGTTTCTGCCAGCGCGCGGAATTGCAGGGCCTCGAACAGGAAGTCCTGCAGCCCGGCATCGACCGCGTCGGGCGCCTCGCCGATATGGTCGGTGATGGTGGTGACCAGCTTGCCGAGCGTCTCGACCAGCGCCATCGGCGGCAGGGCGTGGACCTGGTAGTCGGCCTCCTGGTCGCGCACGAGCCGGTTCCATTCGCGGTTCACGCGGTCGAAAGCGGACTTGAGCGCGATGGGCGCGGCGGCGCGCACCACGGCGAAGCGGAAGGGGTCCAGTTCCGCCGTGTACATCGCGCGGCCGCGCTCGAGCAGGTTGTGCGCCTCGTCCACGAGCAGCGCCACCTTCCACTCGTTGGCCGCGGTCAGGCCGTGCAGCAGCGCGCTGGTGTCGAAGTAGTAGTTGTAGTCGCCCACGATCACGTCCGACCATCGCGCGAGTTCCTGGCCGAGGTAGTAGGGGCAGACCGCGTGTTCCTGCGCGATGAGCCGCAGGCTCGCCTGGCCCAGCTGCGGCGCGGCGACCGCGGCGCCGCGCGCGGCGGGCAGGCGATCGTAGAAACCCTTCGCCAGCGGGCAGGACTCGCCGTGGCAGGCCTTGTCCGGATTCACGCAGGCCTTGTCGCGCGCCACCAGTTCCAGCAAGCGCAACGGCCGTGCGCCGGGTTGCGCCTGCAGGCGTTGCATCGCGTCGAGTGCGAGCTGCCGCCCCGGCGTCTTGGCCGTGAGGAAGAAGACCTTGTCGATCTCCCCGCGCGCGCAGGCCTTCAGCAGCGGAAACAAGGTGCCCACCGTCTTGCCGATGCCGGTGGGCGCCTGCGCCATCAGGCAGCCGCCGTCGCGCCCCGTGCGGAACACCGCCTCGGCCAGGTGCCGCTGCCCGGCGTGGAACTCCGCAAACGGGAAAGCGAGTTTCGCGAGGTCCTCGTTGCGTGCCCGGCGATGCGCTTGTTCGGCGCGCGCCCATTCGAGGAAGCGGCCGCAGTGATCCTCGAAGAAGCGCTCCAGCTCCGCCGCGGAATGGACCTCGCGGAACGAGGTCTCCGTCTCGCGCACGACGTCGAAGTAGGTCAGCCTGAGGGCGATCTCGTCGCGCCCCATCTCGCGGCAGCGCATGGCGCCGTAGAGCTTGAGCTGCGCCCAGTGCAGCGCGCGGTGCTGCGGCGGCATGCGGTCCAGGCGGCCGCGGAAGGTCTTGATCTCCTCCACTTCGCTGCCGTCGGCGGCCGCCCCATCGGCGCGGCCGCGCAGCAGCAGCGTCTGGTGGCGCGCGGTCAGCGGCAGTTCGCGCACGTAACCGGCGCCGCGTCGCGCCTGCACGCGCGCATGGCCGGCGATCCCTTCCTCGGCGGTCGGCGCCGGCGTGAAGCGCAGGTCCAGGTCGCCCGTCTTGGCGGTGAACTCCACGAGCTCGCGTACCGAGACGCGGTAGGGCGTGTCCGCCGCGGCCTCGCTCACTCTGGGGACTCGCCCAGCAGGCCCTGCTCGTCGCTGGCCGTGTCGAGGAACTCCGCGCCCCGTCGCGCCAGGCTCATCCACTCCGCGATGCCGAGCTGCACCGTGCGCTGCGGGGAGGGACGCGCCAGCCGCAGCCCGGCGTCGCCTGCGAACAGCACGCCGCATTCATCCGGGATCTCGTGCACGGTCGCAAGACCCTCGGGCATCACGTAGAAGAATTCCGAGGACAGCGCCTGGTAGGCGGCGCGCTTGTCAGGATTCTTCAGATCGCCGAGCAGGTCGGCGCGCCGCACCTTCACCTCGTGGATGACCGGGCGCGCGTACGCGGCCACCGAGGTGTAGCGGATCGAGTAGACGTCGGGCCGGCAGGGCTTCCAGGCGTCGCCGACGCGACCCCGCAGCATCAGGCCGCGGTAGGTCAGTCTTCCGGCGCGCGAGAGGTGCTGCGTCACCTGCTCGACGAGGGACTCGTGCGCATCGAAGGCCTGGCGATTGCGCACCAGCAGGCTGCCGAGCGCCTGCAGGCCCACCTCGGTGACGCGGATCAGGTCGAGGCCGGCACCGGGACGCGCGACGCGTTCGACGAGCCCCGCGTTGAGCAGGTCGATCTCGATCGTGTCCTGGCAGGGCCAGCCCGCGGAGCGGTAGTAGTCGCGCAGCCGCCGTCCATGGGTACGGGGTAGCGCGTGCTCCTTCGAGGCGTTCATACGGGTGGAATTATCGCGCGTGTGGGGTCGAACTGGGGTACGCAAAGGTCACGACTTCGGCGCCGCCTGCACGTCGGACTCGCTCGTCACCGGCGCGCCTTCCATCTTCAGCGGCGCGACGAAATTGGCCTGGCGCAACACCATCTTGCCCGCCGAATCGCCACCGGACGCATAGGCGTAGTCCGTGACGCCGCAGTTGGGCACGTCCCCCAGCCGGTCGATTTCCAGGATCTGCGCCTCGTCGAGTCCTTCGAGCAGGTAGCGGAAGCAGGTGACGATCACCTCGTGCGCCACGATCAGCACGCGACACTGGCGGTAGTCGCGGGCCAGCGTGTCCTGCACGCTGCGCAGACGAAGCACGACGTCGCACCAGCTCTCGCCGCCCGGCGGCCTGAAGTAGAACTTCCCGACGTGCGCGCGCTGCTCGGCCAGCTCGGGGAATTTCTGCTGGATGCCGTAGTGCGTGAAGCGATCGAGCACGCCGAACTCCTTCTCGCGCAGGCGCTCGTCGACCGCAAATTCCAGGGGAGCCGACTGGCGTTCGAACTCGCGCACGATCAGCGCCGCAGTGTCACGCGCACGGCGTTAGGGCGAGCACAGCATGTGTGCCGGTCGATCCCCGACCGGAAGTTGCGCAAACCACCGGCCGACGGCGACCGACTGCTCTTCGCCGAGCTTCGACAGCCGCACGTCCATGTCGCGCTCGGCGAGGTCGATCATCGGCAGCCGCGCGAGTTCCGCCGCGTCGCTGGCGACGTTGCCGGCGCTCTGGCCGTGACGCAGGAGCCAGAGGCGATCGGGCAGTCGCTGCGTTCGGGGGCTCGACACGTAAGGTCTCCGGCAGGTGGTATCGCTTCTCGGGCCCGGAAATTATGCGGGGTTCCCCGTGCCAGGCCCGACATGGGTGGGTCGGGCTTTCTCGTGCCCAGGCCCACGGCGCAGGAACACCGCTTGCTCCACTTCGAGTCGATCGGCAGCGCGTCCGTGCTGCCCGAACAAGGAGACATTCATGAGCAAGGAAAAAATCCCCGCGGAACTGGACTTCGAGCGCGATGACCGGCGCGAAGGCCGCATCGGCGATCCGATTCCCGACAAGGAAATCCGCGAGGAATTCCCGGGACAGCGCGTACGGGAAGCGGGCATGACGGGTGGCGAAACGCCGGACGGCGAGACCACTGCGGACGATTTGACGCCCGAAACCCTGCTCGACTCCGAACCCTCGCGCCTGGGCCGCAATCCCGCCGACCAGTCGATGCGTGTCGTCGACGCGGCCGCCATCGGTGCGGGCAATGGGCTCGACGAAGCCGAGATGGCAGAGTGCTCGCCGGTCGGGCAGGAGGCCGCAGAGGCGACGCGCCGAAAGGCGCGCGCGCATGCGGCCGATCCAAGCATGGCCGAGCCGCACGAGGCGCGGGAGCTTGCCGACGCCCAACGCTCGAGGTCGGCGTCGAAGAAGAAAAAGAAGCCGGCGTGACGTGAGCCTCACCACGGTAAAGCCGCGGACCGCGAAGCCTGCGGCGCGGCGGCCGACTGCGGCGGGCACGAGGAAGAAGCGGGCGCGTCGTGCGACTGCTCCGCCGTCGCACAAGGCCAGGACGTTGCGCATCGCCACGTTCAACATCAACGGTGTGCGTTCCCGCCTGGAGCATCTGCTCGCCTGGCTCGACCGCGAGCGTCCGGACGTCGTGTGCCTGCAGGAACTCAAGGCTCCGGACGAATCGTTCCCGCTGGCCCAGATCGAGGCCGCGGGTTACGGCGCGATCTGGCAAGGGCAGGTGTCATGGAACGGCGTGGCGATCCTGGCTCGCGGCGAGCAGCCGGCGCAGATCGCGCGCGGCCTGCCCGGATCGAAGATCGACACGCAGAGCCGCTACCTCGAGGCGGCGGCGCACGGCGTGGTGGTTGGCTGCCTGTACCTGCCCAACGGAAATCCTTGGCCGGGACCGAAGTTCGACTACAAGCTCGCGTGGTTCGAGCGCCTGATCTCTCATGCCGCGCCGCGCCTGGAGGTCGACGCGCCCTTCATCCTCGCCGGCGACTACAACGTGGTGCCCACCGACGACGACATCTACGACACCAGGTCCTGGCGACGTGACGCGCTGCTGCAGCCGGAGAGCCGCGCCTGCTATCGCAGGCTCGTCGACGAAGGTTGGCTCGATGCCCTGAAGGCGCGTCATCCCGACGAGCGCATCTACACCTTCTGGGACTATTTCCGGAAACACTGGGAACGCGATGCCGGCCTGCGCATCGATCACCTGCTGCTCAACCGCCGCGCCGCGCGGGGCTTGCGCGATGCCGGCGTCGATCGCTGGGTGCGCGGTCTTCCGCGGGCCAGCGACCACGCGCCCGTGTGGATCACGTTGGACCTCGACGCCGCGCGGCCGGCGGGTTCCGGCGCGAACAAGCCGAAAAGGTCCGCCGGCTGAACGCGGGCGAAGCTATCCTCACCAGGCCATGCGCGTGGTCCGCTGCCAGGAGTGCGAGGTTCCGATCAGCCTGTACTGCAGGAGGTGTCCGAACTGCCGTGCGCGCAATCCCACGTTCCGCCGGCGCTCGCCGCTCGCGATGTTCGTGCTGGTGCTGTTGATGGGCCTGGCCGTGTTCGTCGTCAAGAATCTGAAACCGGACAACGGCGGACGGCCGATCAGCGAGCGCGTTTCGCAACACAACGGCGGCTAGGGCCTGTTAACGCTTAGTTGATCGCTGCGGCCGAGACCGTTTTGGCCCAGCGCGAGGAAGGAGGAGCGTGATGTACTCGAAGTACATGAGCGATGACGGACGCAGCGATGGGCCAAAACGGGCCGGCCCCGGAGGGTTGCCCTCTGTGTTCAAGCCATCCTGCGTTGCTCCCTCGTCATTTGCAGTCAGCAAACCTCCTCGGTCACGCCTTGACTGGCTTGAACTCAGAGGACAACGCAGCGACCCACTAAGCGTTAACAGGCCCTAGTCCGCGAAGCCGCCTGTTCGAAGCATGGCGAGGGGCCCGGGACCCCGTCCCGGCTACCGAACAGGGGTCGTCACGCCGGGATATCCATCGTGAACTCCGACACGCCGTAGCCGGCTTCCTCCGGAATCCTGAGTAGTCCCTTTCCCTGCGGTCCCTTCTCCAGCACCGGCTGGACCGTGACGATGGGCTTGGCCTTCGCCGCGGCCAGCGCGTCCTGCACCGATACGCTGAATCCCAGTTTCTTGACGTTGAGCAGGGTGGCCGGCACCAGCGTGCGCCGCCCCGCCAGTTCGTCGAGCACGATCGTGGGCGGTGTCAGCCACGCCGAATCCACCGTCTCGTGGCCATCGTGGACGCCGACCTGGTCGTCGGGCGCCACTGCGATGAAGAAGTAGGTGTCGAAGCGCTTGGGCATGAAGGTCGGCGTCACCCAGTGCGCGAAGGGCACGAGGGCGCCGCAGTCCAGCACGAGTTCCTCGGTCTCGAGCATGTCGGCCATGGCGATCTCGCCGCGATCCAGCGCGCGCCGATACTTCGCTCCCAGCGCCGCCAGCCGCTCCACGCCGAAGGCACCGCCCTTGGCCGGCTTCGCAAGCAGGATGCCGGACTCCTCGAAGGCTTCGCGGATCGCGCCCACGCGCAGCGCGATCTCGTCCTTGTCCATTCCCTCGACCCCGTCGCAGCGCGCGTGCACGCGAGCCTCGCTGTCGCCGGGTGCGAGCTTGCCGCCCGGAAACACCAGGGCGCCCGAGGCGAAGTCGATCTGCTGGTGGCGCACGACCATGAACACCTCCATGCCCTGCTCACCGTCGCGCAGCAGCAGGATGGTGGCGGCGAGTCGGGCGGCGGGCGGGGTCGGTGCGGAGGCAGACATCGGCAAGTTCGAATTCGAGCTGGAAGACCGGAGGATCAGCCGCAGCACGCCGGTGGCCAGCGGCGCGCGCAGACTCCAGACTTTATCCCGACTCGCGTTCCGCGGCGCAGACAGCGTCCGCATCGGCCGGGCGGTCGACCCGGAAAGCCGGTTCCGCCGTCGCTCGCGAGAGCGTCTGCGATTTTCGGACGCGCCGCCTTCAGCGCGCGCCTTCGCCCGCGGTGCGCGAGCTGACAAACAGCGAATACGCCAGTCCCAGACCCACTGCATACGTGAAGTCCTTGCGGTACAGAGGACTGTCATGGTTGGTGGCGCCGTCGTCGTAGAGCAGCTGGCTCAGGGCGAAAATGCTGAGGCGAGGTGTCAGCGGCAGGAGCAATTTCGAGGACAGCGCGGTTTGCTGATAGCCGTTGTGGGCGCGGTAGGCACGGCGATCCGCCGTCGCGAACTCCGGCGCCACGCTGTAGAAATACTGGTTGAGTCCGTCGTAAGCGAACTTCGAACTCAGGCCGACCGTGAGGTTCATCTTCGGCACCAGGAAAGCGCCCTGCTCGTAGACGATCTGCGGTTCCACGGCGATGCCGGTGTAGTCGAAACGATCCGTGTCCACCGCGAACGCCGCACGCACCTGCCCGATGGCAGTGAGCTTGCGTTTGCCGTCTTCCCAGAATCTGTATTCCACCGAAGGCCCAAGCTCAACGAGGTAGTCGAGATCGGGCAGACCGCGCCGCTGCCGGTTGTCTTTGGACTTGGCGCTGAACGCGGCGTCCACGCCCAGGTTCAGCGTGGTGCGCTCGTTGATCTGGAAAGCGCCATTGACGCCCTCGGAGCCGGCGCTGAACAAGAACAGATCGCCGCGGTAGGTGGCGATGGGTAACGCAAAGCCCGTGGTCTGGCTGTGCCCCGACGCGGGATAGTCCGGCACGTAGGCTCCCAGTCCGGCAACGCCAATCTCCCACAGGGGCAAGCCGGCCTCGTCTTCGCTGACGGCGAGCGCAGACTGGATGGAGCTCAGGCAAATTGTCAGCAGAAGGCCGCGCGAAGCGGCCCGCGCAAGAGGGATCATTGTGAAAAATTCTCGAAGGAACGTAACCGGCATCGTCGGGGACGTGTCCCCGCGCCATGACTTCGTATCCGGTGCTGGGACCGGATAAGGCTTCTCCGCGCGATCTGCACGCGGATTCAGCCGAGCAGGCTCAACTGCGCCCAGGCAACCAGGCCAGCCAGACCGAGCGACGCAGCCACAACAGGATTGCGCAGGAGATCCAGACCCCGCAGGCGAGCATGAACAACTGCCCGCCGTCGCTGCTGCCGTCGTTGTTCTGCACGGCAACGCCCAACGGCGTGAACAGGTGGAAGAAGATCGCGCCCGAGATCACGCCCAAGCCCAGCGCCGCACCCAAGGTTTGGAGTACTCGCAGTTTCGAGAACAGCATGCCGGTGAGCAGCAGCACCGAGGCGAGCAACTCGAAACTGCCGATCACGTAGGCCGAGAAGATGCCGCCCGGCGCGAACACTCCCGGGAATCCGAGTGATGCGGCCCAGGGATCGAGCTTGCCTTCGAAGATGTAGATCGTCTCGGGCGCGCGGACGAATTTGAAGAACAGAGATTGCACGAACACGAAGCTGACATAGAGCGTCAGCAGCACATGTGCATTGCGTTTGAACCAGGCCATGAGCGTGCTCCTCGTATCGCGTCGATTACTTCTTCAGCAGGCCCGGAAACTTCGCGTCCGCCGTCTTGATATAGCCCTGCGGATCAGCCGCCCACTTCTTCTGGATGTCGGCGTCGTAGTTCAGGTAGAGCTTGCCGTCGATCACCGAGAACGCAGCAGGATCGATCTTCACCAGGTTGTCCTTGGCGACCCCGTAGGCGCAGTAGCCGCCGTACTGGGGCGCGTACTTTTCCGGGCTGGCCTTGAACAGGTCGAGATTGGCCTGAGAGGCGAACTTCCACTTCGCGCCCTGCCAGGAGTACACGTAGCGGTCGTTGCCGGCCACCGGCTTGTGCTCGGTGAAATACGCCACGGTGTCGTAGCCCAGGATCGCGGTGTCGGTGGGCGACGCGCTGAACACGCCGGGCTTGAGCGTGTTGATCGGCGGCGCGGCGTGGGCCATCGCCGCACCGAGCAGCAGGACTAGCGCCAGCATCCAGCGCAGCGGAGATGTCAAGGAAAAGGTTCGGGCGGGGTTCATCGGAAGTCTCCTGGGAAGGTGTGACGAAGGCATCAAAACCACTGCTGACCGCGGGCAAGGTCTTCGCGAAACAGCCGTAGCAATTCGAACGGGCCGGTGACCACGGCGCCGAGTCGCGCTTGCGCCGCGCCGATCTCGAATGCGAGCGACCACTGGCGGAACATCGCGCGGTAACCGTCGAGCAGGGGCGTGCCCGGGTGGTAGATGTGCGCGCTCTCGGCAGTCACGCCGTTGAGCTCCAGAACGCGCAGGCCCTCCCCGCGCTGCAGGTGCGCCGCGCTGGGCACGCGCAGGTCGAGGCGCCCGAAGGCGTAGCCGGGCACCGCATCCGCGAGGCGGCTGAGTGTCGCGATCAGCGCCGGCGTGACAAGGTGCGTCGCATCCAGGAACAGGCTGCCGCGGCAATGGGCGCCGATCTCCACCAGCGAAACCCGCTCGTCCGGCGCCGGCACTCGACCCAGCGCCTGGCCCCAGCGCGCGAACAACGCAGAAGCGATCAGGCGAGCACGCGCGTCGCCGAGGATCAGCTGCCTGAGCGTCTGCACGCCGTCGCCGACGACGCTGGGGAAGGTCTTGTGCACGATCGACAGCACGCGAACCTGTGTCTGGTCCGGGCGTCGTGCAATGAAGACGCCGAATTCTTCGCCGCCGATGTAACGCTGCGCGATAACAGCGCCGGGAAAGCGCCCGAGGTACTCGCGCACCGCGTCGGCGTCGCGTGCAATGAACACGCCGCGTCCACGCTGGCCGACGTCAGGCTTGAGCACGATCGGGTAGCCGTGGCGCTCGGCAACGCGCAGCGCTCCCGCCACGCGCAGCGGGCTGTCGGCGGCAGCCAGCAGTTCGCAGCTGGCGGCGAGGTCCGGTGCGTTGCGCTGCAACGGCGACAGCGCCTGGAATTTTCGCTCGCCGACAACGCCGCCGGCGTCGAGTGCGGGATTGGCCGCGGTGAACACCGTTGGCCGCCGGTGACGCAGACCGAGCAGCAGGATCCATACGACGATGGGGCCGTAGTACAGCCAGGCCGGCCAGAATTCCCAGCGGCGGGCGCGATCGAGCGCAATCGCGCAACGCGTTGTCCACGGCAGCCGCGGCACGTCCGCCGACGGATCCCACGGCCGTCCGCCAGGCTGCACGGCGGTCGTCGTGGCGGCCGATTCAGCGCTGGTGTTCATGGTGAACCGTTGACGCGGCCTTGCCGAAATCGATGCCCAGCGCGATACCGTCGCGCAGGCAGTGCATGCGGATCAGGGCGTAGTGATGCACAGCGTGGCTGGACAGGAACAACAGTTCGCGCCCGACGGTGGAGAAGGTCACGAAGTTCTCTTCGCCGTCGAGTCCGCCGCGCAGGTGCACGGCAATCGGATCCTCGAACGATGCGCCCGCCATGCCGCGCAGCTGCCGCTGCACGCGTTCGACTCTCGCGCGCGCGACGATGTGGTCGCGTTCCACTTCCACATCGCGGGCTCGGGCGTCGTAATCCACCGAGCGGTCCGCGACCTGGCCGACGAAAGCGTCGTAGTGCTCGATCACGTGCCGCAGATGCGGGCCTGCTTGCGCCGAGAAGTCGACATCGGGACGCACCGCGTGCAAGTCGATCACCTGCAGGGCCTGGTCCAGCACCTGACGGTTGAAGGCGAGCAATTTTTCGATCGTGCGGCGAACTTGCATGCTCAGGCGCTCCGCCCTGCTTCGGGACCCGTGCGCATCAGCAGCAACGCGTAGCCGCTGCAGAACAGGAGCGTGGGAACGGCGCCGGCCGCCAGGGTGAGCGCAATGTGCGGCGTGCCGATGAGGCCGTGAACGGCGAAGAGCACCGCGTAGGTAAACGCCAGGCCGCAGACGAAGGCGAATGCGGCGCCCTGCGCCGGCGAACGTCCAAAGCCGAAGAAACCACGCATCATCGTGGTGCCGTAGTAGGTGAGCAGCGTGCTCAGCAACCAGTGCGTGATGCCGACGCGCAGCGCGATCTGCGGCCCCGCGCTCCAGTTCGCGAAGACCGCCCAGGCGGCATAGACCAGCGCGCCGAGCATCGCGCCCAGCCAGCCGTCGGTGAGGGCCCGCAGCTGCAGTTCGAATGGGCGTGAGGGCGCGGCATGACCGGCAGTGAGCGGGCCGCCGGAGAGCTTGATGTCGGGACTGTGATACGAGTTCATGTGCTGATCGGGGGTTGGCATCTTCATTTCGGACACAACGATATTCGGTCCGTTCGTGCTTCGGCGGGTTTGTGGTCGATAGGCCACAAGGCGGCGGTGTTTTGAACATGAGTCGGCCCGGCTTTGCCTATTAAGGTCGCTGATCAGGCCGTGCCGGCCACCGCTCCAAAGAGAAATCGCAGCCCCATGAAGACTGGCCCGGTCCTGTTCGTTCCCGCGCTGCTGCTTCTCGCGGCCTGCTCGAACCCGCCGTATCCGCGCGGTGACGTGGAGGCGCTGTACCCGGCGCCGCCGCGGCCGGCGATACAGACGGTGGTCGTCGGAGGGCGCAGCCTGCAGTTCGCCGAGATGCCGGCGGGGGCGGGCACGCCCATGCTGTTCGTGCACGGGTCTCCCGGAGACTGGAAGGCCTGGGCGCGCTACCTCGATGCGCCGGGCCTCGCGGGGCAGGGACCACGTCGCGCGATCGATCGTCCCGGCTTCGGCGGGTCGGGCGCTGGCGCGGTGATGCCCGATTTGCGTTCGCAGGCGGAGATGATCGCGGCGCTGATCCCGGCGGGTCGGCCGGCAGTGCTCGTCGGGCATTCGCTGGGCGGGCCCCTGGTGGCGTGGATCGCGATCGACCACCCCGAGAAGGTTTGCGGCCTCGTGATGGTCGCCGGATCGGTCGCGCCGGATCTCGAGGCGCCACGCTGGTACAACCGCGCGGCCGAGAGCCGCCTGCTGTCGTGGGCCTTGCCGGACGAATTGCTGTGGTCCAACCGGGAGATCCTGACGCTGCGGCCCGAGTTGCAGAAGCTGGATCGCGAATGGACCCGGCTGCAGCGCCCGGTGATCGCCATCCAGGGCCTGAAAGACCAACTGGTCGATCCGTATACGGTGGACTATCTCGAGACACGCGTGCCGGAGCAGTGGCTCAAGGTTGTACGCGTGCCGGACCAGGGACATTTCCTGCTGTGGGATCGACCGGCGACCGTGATGGACGCGATGCTCAGCCTGCCGTGCTGGCACTGAACTTCGCGCGGGTTCGGGCCGGAATATCGCCGACCTGCACAAACACCAGGCCGTCCAGCGTATTGCCGAATGCGGCGTCCACGTTGAATCCGGCGAAGCGCCCCTTCAGTTCCAGGTAGTGGCGCACCAGGACCGGCAGGCCGCCGAGGCCGGGATCCAGACGTCCGATCACGCGCGAGAGCAGGGAAGGATCCCCAAGCGCGGCGACGACCGGGCGCATCGGCGGTGCCGGCTCGCCCCGCCTGCCCGAAGGCGTGCGCGGTCGTACCAGGGCCTGCAATGCCGGATCGCTGTGATGGCGCGACAGCGCCGCTTCCATCAGGCGTCGTCCTGCTGCGCTGTAGCTGGCGCTGATGCTCACCGGTCCGAACAGGCAGCGCAGCTCGGGGTGTGCGTCGAGAACCGCAGCGATGCCCGACCACAACAGGCGCAGCGAGCGGAAGTTGCGCTGCCACTCGGGGCGTACGAACGAGCGACCGAGCTCCAGGGCTGGTCCTACGCGCTCGATCAGCCGGTCATCGAAGTCGAACAGGGTGTGGGTGTAGAGCGCCTCGGGCCCGCCGCGGGGACAGAGCCGGTCGGTGAAGCCCAGGCGATACGCACCAATCACCTCGCGACGTTCACGGTGCCAGACAAAGAGATGCTCATAACTCGTGTCAAAACGATCCAGGTCCTGCGCCTGTCCGGTGCCTTCGCCCACGAGGCGAAAGCTCAGTTCGCGAAGACGACCGATCTCGGCCAGTACGCGAGGAATGTGGCTTGCCTGTGTGAGGAAAACCGAGAAATCGCCCTGCTTCGTCAGCAGGTGGGCGGGCGGGAGCAGCGCGAGTTCCTGCTCCATCAGGGCCGGAGACTGGGGCGGGGCCAGCGCCTGCTGAGGGGAACTCACGGGGGGCCTTGCCTCGCGTCCCAGCGCATCGCTCAACAAGCGCAGGTAGGCCGTTTGCGCCGAAGGGTCGAGTCGCGCGAGTTCGGCGGCGGGCACGGGTTCGCCGAGCCGGACGGCGAGTTCCTGGCCACGCGCACGCAGCAGGTCGCGCGCCAGGCAGGCCGTGCGAAAGCGAGGATGCAGCAGTCCGGCGAGCAAGGAGCGCCAGTTGGCGCGGCCATCGATATGCACCGGCAACACCGCGGCTCCGCTACGACGCGCGAGCATCGCCACGCTGTCGGCCCAGGGGCGGTCAGCGACTACGCGTCGGCGCAGTTCCAGGCGGCTCACTTCGCCTGCGGGAAAGACGACGAGCGCGCCGCCGCCCTGGAGATGACGCAGCGCCGCCCGCAGGCCGCCCAGGCTGGCGCCGGCACGGAACACGTCGACCGGCGCGATCAGCGGCGCCAGTTCCGGAACGCGCCGCAGCAGGGTGTTGGCGAACAGCAGGGTGTCGGCGCGCCGCTGTGTCACGAGGTCCGCCAGTACCAGGCCGTCGGCGGCGCCGTAGGGATGATTCGCGACAATGATGAGCGGCCCCTGCGCCGGAATGCCCTCGAGCCGTCCGGTCTGGATCCGGTAGGAAAGACCGACGTTCGACAGCGCGAACTTCACGAACTGCGCGGAGGTGAGCGCGGGGGGGCGCGTGCGGTAGATCTGTTCGAGGCGTGTCAGGCCGGTGACCTGCTCCGCCAATGCCGCGACCCAGCCCAGGCCGGCCGGTCGTGGCAGCCGCAGTATCGACTCCGAAGCCGGGTGCATAGCGGAGCCACCGGTGAGAGCGTGTTGCAGTGGAGGCGGGCGGTGAATCGGCGACATGGGCGCGGGGCTCGGAACCGTCATCGGCAGAGCCGCAGCATAAGTGGGGTCGGTCGCCGTCGAACCCGCCAGAGCCCCCGGATTCATGTCCGAAAAGCCGACCCCGTCGTCAACGAGATCCTGCGCGTCGAGAATCATCGCGAGAAGGAATACGTCGTCTACCATCGACGATCCATCGCGAGGAGATTGCGCGTGACCGATGCAAACAGGCTCCTGGGAAGCTGGACGCTGGTGTCGTGGACGCGCACCGGTGCTCACGGTGCGCTCTCGTATCCGCACACCGAGGCCGGCACCGGTCGGCTGATCTACTCGCCGCAGGGACGCATGTGCGGTTTCCTGATGGCGCCGGACCACGCCAAGGGTGCAAGTAACGCGGCCAATCCCCTGTTCGTCGGGTACTCGGGGCGTTTCGAAGTCATCGAGGGCGTCGCCAACCATCACGTTGACTTCGCGTCCGACGTGCGCATGCTGGCAAAGGTGCTGCGACGGCGCATCGAATGGATGTCGGATGATGTGATCCGGCTGCATACCCTTGCGGCGGTCGGGGCGGCGGACCGGGAGTCGTCGCACCAGCTCACTTGGCGCCGCGACGCCATCGCTTGATTCGAGGAATGCTGCCTGTTCGCGCCGAGGGCGCCGGGATCAGGCACCACCCGGTCCGTGGCCCGGTGCTCGACAAGGCGCGGTAGGCGAATTCGCAACGCCGGCCGCTAGAGCGCGGCGCCGAACATGTCGCCGATGAGCGCGGTCAGCCCCATCGCGAGCGCTCCCCAGAATCCGACGCGAATCGCTCCGCGGAGCACCGGCGCGCCGCCGGCACGTGCGGCGACCGCGCCCAGCGTGACCAGTGCGAACAGTGCGGTGGCGGCGCAAACGGAGGCGAGGCCTTGCGTGGGGCCTATCGCGACCGTGGCCAGGGGAATCATGGCCCCGATCGCGAACGACGCGGCCGAAGCCAGCGAGGCCTGGACCGGCCGTGCGCGCAGCGTCTCCGTTATTCCCAGTTCATCGCGTGCGTGCGCGCCGAGCGGATCCCTGGCCGTCAGCTGCACCGCGACGCGGCGCGCCAGCTCGTCGTCCAGGCCACGTCCCCGGTAGATCATTTCCAGTTCGGTCAGCTCGCGCTCCGGTTCTTCCGCCAGTTCCCGCTTCTCGCGCTTGAGGTCGGCCGCTTCGGCATCCGCCTGCGTCCGCACCGACACGTACTCGCCGGCCGCCATGGACATCGCGCCGGCCACGAGCCCGGCCACGCCTGTCACGAGGATGGCGTGGCCCTCTGCGCCTGCCGCGGCCACGCCGATGACCAGGCTCGCGACCGAAATGATCCCGTCATTCGCTCCCAGCACTGCGGCCCGCAGCCAGCCCACCCTGCTGGTCCGGTGATGTTCGTGATGTAGGGGGGAGGGCATGGAGCGGACCTCGGCGAGGCGTTTGGATCAGACGTCCCACGCTTCGTCGGAAGAAAAAATAGTGCGCCCTGAGAGATTCGACCAACGGGCGCGCGGGTGCGCGAGCGCAGCAAACAACTTCTGCGGGGTGGAATCCTGGCCTACTGCCGGAAGAAATTGGTGCGCCCTGAGAGATTCGAACTCCCGACCCTTAGGTTCGAAGCCTAATGCTCTATCCAGCTGAGCTAAGGGCGCGTGGCCTCATTGTAGTGGGTAGAGCCGTCTGGCTACGACCGCTGCCACGACCCGTGGCCGGGGCGTTGAATTTCGCGAAGCGAAATGGGCGGGATAGCCTGGAGATGGACGGAAAGAGCCGCGGATGGGTGTCCGGGCTACGGGTGGACGCGGGCTTCGCGGTAAATTCGTGCCATGAACAAGGACAGACCGCAGCTTCACCTGGGCGCCTTCATGCGCCCCGTGAGCATCCATACCGGCGCGTGGCGCTATCCCGGCGCGTTTCCGGATGCCAATTTCAATTTCGCGCACCTGCGCGATTTCACCCGCACGCTCGAGCGTGGCTGCTTCGATGCGTTCTTCATGGCCGATCATCTCGCCGTGCTGAACATGCCCACCGAGGCGCTCAAGCGCAGCCACACCGTGACCTCGTTTGATCCGCTGACGCTGCTGCCGGCGCTGGCCACGGCGACGGAACGCATCGGACTGGTCGCGACCGCCTCGACGACGTTCGAGCAGCCCTACCACGTGGCACGCAAGTTCGCGTCTCTGGACTGGATCAGCGAGGGGCGTGCCGGCTGGAACATCGTCACCACTTCGAACCCGGATGCGGCGCTGAATTTCGGGATGGACGATCACATGGAGCACGGCGAGCGCTACAAACGCGCCCGCGAGTTCTTCGACGTGGTCACCGGCCTTTGGGATTCCTGGGCCGACGATGCGTTTGTGCGCGATGTCGACAGTGGCCTTTACTTCGACCCGGCAAAACTTCACACGCTCAATCACAAGGGAAAGTACCTGTCGGTTCGCGGGCCGCTGAATATCGCGCGCCCGGTGCAGGGCTGGCCGGTGATCGTGCAGGCCGGCGCCTCGGAGCCGGGGCGACAGCTCGCGGCGGAGACCGCGGAAGTCATCTTCGGAGCCGCCAATACGATCGAGGACGCGCGCGCGTTCTATGCCGACATCAAGGCACGCATGGCCAGGATGGGGCGCCCGGCGGATCGGCTGAAGATCCTGCCCGCGTGCTTCGTCGTCGTCGGTGATTCGGTGGAGGAGGCGCGACGTCGGCGCCTGCATCTCGACAGCCTCGTGCACTACGACTCGGGTCTCGCCTCGCTGTCGATCATGATCGGAACCGACGCCTCGAAGTTCGACCCGGACGCGCCGCTGCCCGAGATCCCGGAGAGCAACCAGAGCAAGACGCAGCGTGCGCTCGTGATCGCGGCGGCCAAGGAAGAGAACCTGACGGTGCGTCAGCTCGCGCAGCGCGTCGGCGGCTATCCGGGCCTGTCGATGGTCGGCACTGCACGCACGATTGCCGACCAGATGGAGGAATGGCTCGTAACGCAGGCCTCCGACGGGTTCAACGTGATGTTCCCCTACCTGCCGGCGGGTCTCGACGATTTCGTGAACCTCGTCGTGCCCGAGCTGCAGCGCCGCGGCATTTTCCGAAGCAGGTACGAAGGCAAGACCCTGCGTGACCACCTCGGCTTGCCGCGCCCGGACAACCAGTTCTTCCCGCGCTGATTCACGGCGGCATGAGGCTCAACAAGTACATCAGCGAAACCGGCGTCTGCTCGCGTCGCGCGGCCGACGCCCTGATCGAGGCGGGCCGCGTCAGCATCAATGGCGCGACGGCGCTGCTGGGTACGCAGGTGGAGCCGGGCGACACCGTCGCCGTCGACGGCAAGGCGATCGGTGCGAAGAGCAAGCCGGTCTACATCGCCTTCAACAAGCCGGTGGGCATCACCTGTACGACCGAGCGCCACGTGGCCGGCAACATCATCGACTTCATCGTGCACCGCGAGCGCATCTTCCCGATCGGCCGTCTCGACAAGGAATCCGAGGGCCTGATCCTGCTCACGAACCAGGGCGATATCGTCAACGAGATCCTGCGCGTGGAGAATCATCACGAGAAGGAATACGTCGTCACGGTGGACAAGCCGGTCGACGACCATTTCCTGAAGAGCATGTCGGCCGGTGTCGCGCTTCCCGAGCTGGACGTCACGACGCAGCCCTGCCGTGTGCAGCAGATCGCGCCGCGCGTGTTCAGCATCGTGCTCACGCAGGGCCTGAACCGGCAGATCCGCCGCATGTGCGAGGTGTTCGGCTACGACGTGCGGCGCCTGCAACGGCTGCGCGTCGTGAACATCAGGCTGGGCGAACTGAAGGTGGGCAAGTGGCGCGATCTGACCGACGCGGAACTCCGCGGCCTGCTGCCGAAGCGGTTCGGGTCTGCGCCGTCGGCTTGAGACGCGTCAGCGCATGCGGTCTTCGACCCGGGGCCAGGAACGTGACGCCGATCCTGCAGACTGCGCGCTCCGGTAATCCGCCTCATTCGTCCGCCGGGCAACGCCTCGCTACGCGGTCACGCCCCCATCGACGACCAGTTCGGTGCCCGTCTGCCAGCGTCCGGCCTCCGAACACAGGTATCGGACGGCGTTCGCCACGTCCTCGACCCTGCCGAGGCCCAGCGGGTAGCGGTCCGACACTGCTTTTTCGGCCGCCGCCTCGTTCGGCAGCAGTCCGAGCTTCACGTACGCCTTGAGCGTCCGTATGCCCATATCGGTCTTGATGAGTCCGGGATGGACCGAATTCACGCGGATGCCGTAGCCGAGGCGCGCGCACTCGAGCGCAGCCGCTTTCGTCATGAGCCTGACCGCGCCCTTGCTGCCGCAGTAGGCGCCGAGGCCCGCGGCGCCCTTGATCCCGCCGATCGAGGAGAGATTGACGATCGCGCCTCCACGCCCGGCTGCTCCGCCGGGACGCATCGTGCGGATCGCGTGCTTGATGCCGAGAAAGACGCTCGTCGTGTTCACGTCCATCTGTCGACGGAAATCCTCGACGGCCAGGTCCGCGAAGAACCCCGCCACTTCGATGCCGGCGTTGTTGACGACCATGTCGAGACCGCCGAAGCGATCGATCGCGGCAGCGACCGTGCGCTCCCAGTCGGCTTCGTTCGTCACGTCCTGCCTGATGAAGCTCGACGAAGCTCCCAGGCGCGACGCCACGGCTTCGCCCTCGGGTGCGATGTCGGAGATCAGCACGCGGGCGCCCCCCGCGACGAGCGCGGCGGCAATCGCGGCGCCGAGACCGTCTGCCCGGCCCGCGCCCGTGACGAGGGCGACCTTGCCGTCGAGTCGATAGGGATCGGGCGATTCCACTGTTGTTGTCATGCGCGTCTCCTCGGTGGTTCGGGTCGCGATCACGCCGCGACGCTGCGGCCCCGCACTGCTCGCTGCGGAGGGCGCGCGCGGTTCCTCGTTCGTTTCGAATGATACGACCGGCCTGGTGCCCGGGCGTCGACGGCGCCGATCTCGATACGCGTCGGGACGCCGCGATGAAAGCACGTGTGTCCGGGCGCGTCACATAGGAAATCCATATCGGAGACAGAGGAAATCGGCATTGGCGGGGACATCCCGTCACTGCGACCATCTTCCGAACCGCCCGTGGTGCGTTGCACGACCCGCGGACGCGAAGGGCGAGGGCGATACGAAGCCGGTATCGCAGCCAGAACGGATTCGCATGAGTCGCGCTCGCGACGCGTGCGGGATCATCGATCAACGCGCAGCAGACGCGAAATGAAGAAAGGAGAACCCGGCATGTCGACCTCGCACCCGTTCCTGAACGGCCCCGTCCGTCCCCTCTTCATCGACGGGAAATGGGTCCAGGCCCGCTCCGGCGAGACCTTCGACTGCGTCAATCCGTCCACCGGCGAGGTGCTCACGAAGGTGTCGCGAGGCGGGGCCGAGGACATCGATGCCGCCGTCGCCGCCGCGCGCAGGGCCTTCAACGGCGAATGGCGCAAGCTCAAGCCGCTCGACCGCCAGAACCTGATGCACAAGGTCGCCGCGGCGATCGACGAGCGCTTCGAGGATCTCGCCCGGCTGGAGACGCTGGACATGGGCGCGCCCATCGCGCGCACCTCGACGTTCCGTCGCTGGATCCAGCTCGCGTTCCGTTTCTACGCCTCGCAGGCGGTGCAGCCGCGCGGCACGGTGTTCGCCAACTCCGTGCCGGGCGAGTTCATGAGCTACTCGCTCAAGCAGCCACTGGGCGTCGTCGGCGCGATCATTCCGTGGAACGGTCCTCTGATCACGCAGTTGTGGAGCATCTGCCCGTCGCTTGCCACGGGCTGCACGCTGGTGCTCAAGCCGGCGGAAGAGGCGCCGCTGTCGGCGCTCATGATGGCCGAGATCCTCACGCAGGCCGGCGTCCCAGCCGGCGTGATCAACGTGGTGCCGGGCCCGGGTCCGACCGCCGGCTCGGCGCTCGCCGCGCACATGGACGTGGACCGCGTGACGTTCACGGGCTCGACGGCGACAGGTCGCAAGATCGTCGAGGCTTCTGCGGGAAATCTCAAGCGCGTGTCCGTGGAACTCGGCGGCAAGTCGCCCGACATCGTCTTCGCCGATGCCAATCTCGATGCGGCGGCCACGGGCGCTGCGATGGGCTGTTTCAACAACACCGGGCAGGTCTGCTACGCCGGATCGCGGCTGCTCGTGGAACGCTCGATCTACGGTGCGTTCATCGAGAAGGTCGCCGCGGCAGGGCGCGCGCTGAGAGTCGGGGACAGCCTGGATCCTTCCACGCAGCTCGGTCCGCTGGCCTCGCGCGCGCAGCTCGACCGCGTCGCCAACTATTTCGACATCGCACGCTCCGAGGGCGCGCGGTTCGTCTCGGGCGGCGACCGCGTCGGAGGCTCGCTTGCGAACGGCTACTTCGTCACGCCCACCGTGCTGGCCGACGTGAACAACGACATGCGCGTAGCACGCGAAGAGATCTTTGGACCCGTGCTCGCCGCGATTCCGTTCGACACCGAGGAGGAGGCGATCCGCCTCGCCAACGACACGAACTACGGACTGGGCGGTGCGCTGTGGAGCCGCGATGTCGGCCGCGTTCACCGCGTCACGGCCGAACTCAAGGTCGGCATGGCCTGGGCCAACTGCTACGGCGTGACCGATCCGAGCGTGCCGATGGCCGGTACACGCGCGAGCGGATACGGCGTCAAGGGCGGACCTTTCCACATCGACGAATACCTGACCGCCAAGACCGTCTGGATCAACACGCAGTGACCGCCATGCCCGCCTCCCCCGCAAAGGGAAAGAAGGTCGACGTCGTCGTCGTCGGAGCCGGTTTTTCCGGTCTGTACCTGCTCCACCGCCTGCGCCGCGCGGGGCTGTCCGCGATCGCGCTCGAAAGCGCCGCAGGTATCGGCGGCACCTGGTACTGGAATCGCTACCCGGGCGCGCGTTGCGACGTCGCGAGCGTGGACTACTCCTACTCGTTCGACGAAGCGCTGCAGCAGGAATGGGACTGGACCGAGCGCTACGCCGCCCAGCCCGAGATCCTGCGCTACCTCGAACACGTCGCCGATCGTTTCGACCTGCGGCGCGACATCCGTTTCGATAGCCGCGTGAAGGCCGCGACCTGGGATGCCGAGGCCGGACGCTGGACGGTGGAGGCCGAGGACGGCTTCAGCGTCGACGCGCGCTTCTGCGTGATGGCGACGGGCTGCCTGTCGACGTCGAACACGCCGGATCTTCGTGGCCTCGACGACTTCGCGGGGCCGGTGCTGCACACGGGCCGCTGGCCGCAGCAGCCGCCCGAATTCGCCGGCAAGCGCGTCGCTGTGATCGGCACCGGCTCGTCGGCGGTGCAGGCGATCCCCTCGATCGCGCGCCAGGCCGCGCACGTGACGGTGTTCCAGCGCACGCCCAATTTCAGCGTGCCGGCCGGCAACCACCTGCTCGACCCCGCGGAACTCGAGGGCGTGAAGGCAGGCTATGCGCAGCGTCGCGCGGACAACCGCCAGTCGCGCAGCGGCTGCGTGTACGAGTACGCCAAGGTGCCCGCGCTGACCACGGCGCCCGACGTGCGACAGGCGGAGTTCGAACGGCGCTGGAACATCGGCGGCGCGAATTTCATGCACGCCTACACCGACCTCGTGAAATCCACCGAGGCCAACGAGCTGGCCGCGCAGTTCGTGCGCGACAAGATCATGGCGACCGTGCGCGACCCGGAGACGGCGCGCAAGCTGCTGCCGAGCACCTATCCGATCGGCACCAAGCGCATCTGCCTGGAGATCGACTACTACGAGGCCTTCAATCGCGACAACGTGTCGCTGATCGACCTCAACGCCGAACCGCTGGACACGATCACCGCGCACGGCGTGAAGACCGCGCGGCAGACCTATGGGGCGGACGTGCTCGTGTGCGCCACCGGGTTCGACGCGATGACGGGCGCACTGCTCGCGATGGACATCCGCACTTCGGAGGGCCGCTCGCTGCGCAAGGAATGGAAGGAGGGGCCGCGCAACTACCTCGGCCTCATGGTGGCGGGCTTTCCGAACCTGTTCACGGTGACCGGGCCGGGCAGCCCCTCGGTGCTGAGCAACATGGTGACCTCCATCGAGCAGCACGTGGAGTGGATCACCGACTGCCTCGAACATCTTCGGAACAATGGCCTGGCCACGATCGAGGCCTCCCCCCAGGCGCAGGACGCCTGGGTCGACCACGTGCGCGAGGTCGCGAACACCACGCTGTACCCGAAAGCGGCGTCCTGGTACATGGGCGCCAACATCCCGGGCAAGCCGCGCATGTTCCTGCCCTACATCGGCGGCGTCGGCGCCTATCGCAGCAAGTGCGACGAGATCGTCGCGGCCGGCTACGAGGGCTTCGTGCTCAAGCCCGAGCGCGAGCGGGCTGGTGCGGCATGAGCGCGCGCGACCCGCTGGCGCAGGTCGATCCCGACCTGCGCGCCTTCGTCAGCCTGCTGCCGGACCTGTCGAACCTGTCCGACGCAAGCCTTTCGGCCGTTCGCGCCGCGCTGGCCGGCGTGCCGGCCGTGCTGGGAATCGATGCCGCCGGCGTGACGGTGCGGCGCATCGACATACCAGCGCTCAATGGCGCGCCCGCAGTGCCGGCGCTGCTGTACGAACCGCCGGCCGGCGCGAGGGCGGGCGGCGCGCGGCCCGCGATACTCGACCTGCACGGCGGCGGCTATGTCGCCGGCACCGCGCAGCGCGAGGACGCCACCCTGCGGCGGCTGTCGGCCGAACTCGGCATCGTGGGTCTCGCGCCGGACTACCGGCTCGCGCCTGAGCATCCGCATCCCGCCGGCCTCGACGATTCGGCCGCCGCGCTGGCCTGGCTGCACGCGCAGGCTCCGGCGCTGTCGCTCGACCCGGCACGCATCGCCGTGCGCGGCGTGAGCGCCGGCGGGGGGCTCGCCGCGGGGCTGGCACTGCGCAATCACGACGAGGGCGCTCCGCGCATCGCCCACCTGCAACTGCTCTTCCCGATGCTCGACGATCGCACCGGCGAACATCCCTTCAACGGCCGCCATGTGTGGACGGCGTCGGCCAACCGCTACGGCTGGTCGTCGCTGCTGCGCGTTCACGATCGCGTGGCGCCATCGCCCTGCGCGGTACCAGGCCGCGCGCCCGACGTCTCGGGCCTGCCGCCGACCTTCCTCGCGCTGGGCGCGATCGACCTGTTCGCGAGCGAGGATCTGGACTTCGCACGGCGTCTGGTCGATACCGGCGTGGCGCTGGAGCTGCACGTGTACCCGGGGGCGTACCACGCCTTCAACCTGGTGGCCGGCGCCCGCTGCGCCAGGGCGCTGGCGCGCGACGAGACCGAGGCGCTGCGCCGGGCCTTGTGCGAGTAGGCGCAGACAACTCGAACAACGAACGTACGACGAACTGGAGAGAGGAACACCCATGCAAGCCTGGATGGTGGTCAAGCCTAGCGCACCGCTGGAATCCGTCGAACTGCCGACACCCGAGCCGCAGGGCTCCGAGGTGCTGATCGAGGTCACGCACTGCGGCATCTGCCATTCCGACCTTCACTTCTGGAAGGGTGAGTACAACATGGGGGGCGGCAAGATCATGAAGCTCGCGGACCGCGGCGTGGAGCTCCCGCGCGCGCCGGGCCACGAGATCGCGGGCCGTGTCGCCAAGCTGGGCCCCGACGCCACGGGCGTGAAGGTCGGCGACGTGCGCGTGGTCTATCCCTGGCTCGGTTGCGGCAACTGCGAAGCCTGCGGCACGGGCGACGACAACCTGTGCACGGCGCAGCGCTCGATCGGCGTCGTGCGCAACGGCGGGTTCGGCTCGCACGTCGTCGTTCCGCACTCGCGCTACCTCGCGGACCCCGGCACCGTGGATCCCGCGCTGGCCGCCACGTACGCGTGCTCGGGACTGAGCGTCCTGTCCGCTGTGAAGAAGCTGCCGAAGCTGGCGCCGGAAAAGCCCGTCGTCCTGATCGGCGCCGGCGGCCTCGGCCTGCTCGCGATCGCGATGCTCCAGGCCTTCGGCCATCACAACATCGTCTCGATCGACCTCGACGCCGCCAAGCGCGCCGCCGCGCTCGAGGCCGGCGCGCGGCAGGCCATCGACGGATCGCCCGAAGGACTTGCGGCCCGCATCACCGCGGCCTGCGGCGGTCCGACGCCGGCCGTGCTCGATTTCGTCAACAACGACGACACCGCGCGCGTCGCCTTCGAGATCCTGGCCAAGGGCGGCACCCTGGTCATGGTGGGTGTCGCGGGCGGCGAGCTGTCGTTGTCGCTGGCCGGCATGATCTTCCGCGCCCTGACGATACGCGGCAGCAACACCGGCACGCCGGCGGACCTTCGCGAAGTGCTGGCGCTGGCCAACAGCGGCAAGCTCAAGCCGACGCCTGTGCAGTGCTGCCCGGTCGATGACGTGAACCAGGCCTTGCTCGATCTCAAGGCCGGGCGCGTGATGGGTCGCTCGGTCCTGGTTCGTTCGGCCCCATGACCCCTCCCGACGTCTCCGGCTTGCCGATGCAGGGTCTGCTCGTCATCGACCTCACGCAGATCTACAACGGCCCCTACGCGACCTACCTGATGGCGCTGGCAGGCGCGACGGTCCTCAAGATCGAGCCTCCCGGCGGCGAACCGCTGCGGCGCCGCGGCGTGGTCGGTGGAGCAGGGCTGCCCTTCGCGATGCTCAATGGCTGCAAGGAGTCGCTGCAGATCGACCTCAAGAGCGAGGACGGCAAGAAAGCCCTGCGCGCGCTCGCGAAAAATGCGGACGTCCTGGTCGAGAACTTCGCGCCGGGTGTGATGGACAAGCTCGGAGTCGGCGAGGCTTCGCTGCGCGCGGCCAACCCGCGGCTCATCTACGCCTCGAGCTCTGGCTTCGGGCGCAACGGCCCGTATGCGAACTACCCGGCCATGGATCTCACGGTGCAGGCCATGTCAGGCGCGATGCACGTCACCGGGTTCCCCGATCGTCCCCCCGTCAAATGCGGCCCGGCCATCGCGGATTTCTTCGCGGGCATCCACCTGTACGGCGCGATCGCCACGGCGCTGTATGAACGCGAGCGCAGCGGTGTCGCGCGCCGCCTCGAGGTGTCGATGCAGGACGCGGTCTACGCATCGCTGTCGTCCAACCTGGGCATGCACTGGTTCTCGAAGGGGGAATTCGCGCTGTCGCGTACCGGGAACCGGCACGGCGGCCTGGCCGAGAGCCCTTACAACGTCTATCCGACTGCGGACGGATGGATCGCGCTGATCTGCGTCGGTGATGTCCACTGGCAGCGCCTGACGCGGGTCATGGAGCGCCCCGACCTCGCGACCGACCCGCGCCTGCAGACGCTCAAGCTGCGCGTGGAGCACATGGACCTCGTGGACGAGCTGATCGGCGCGTGGACCGTGACGATGAACACCGAACCGCTGTTCGAGAAGCTCATCGCGGCCTCCGTGCCGTCGGCGCCCGTGCGCGACCTCGAAGCGGTCATGAACGATCGCAACATGCACGCCCGCGGGGCCCTGGCGCGCATCGATCATCCGGACCTCGGCCCGATCGTGGTCCAGCGCTCCCCGATGCAGTACGACGGCGTGCCGCATCGTCCCCTCGAGCCGAGTCACCGGCTCGGGGCGGATACGCAGCGCGTGCTCGAAGCATTCACCGAACTGCCCGCGGAGACGATCGGCCGGCTCGCGTCGCGGGCCTGACGTGAGGGCCGGCACGTCACCGCTGAGCCAGTCCGTGCAAGCGCCCCGCGCTCCCACTCGTTAACGTCCGCGGGACTGCCCGCGTTTCAGGAGTCAGCCATGTCCAGCACCCCGCAACACTACGACGCCATCATCATCGGCGCCGGATTCGGCGGAATCCGCGCCCTCCACGAGTTCCGCAAGATCGGCCTGAAGGCGCACGTCTTCGAGGCCGGCACGGACGTCGGCGGTACCTGGTACTGGAACCGCTACCCGGGCGCCCGCACCGACTCCGAGGCCTGGTGCTACTGCTACAAGTTCGACGAGGAACTGCTGCAGACCTGGGACTGGAAGGAGCGCATGCCGTCCTGGAAGGAGGTGTTCGCCTACCTGCGCCACGTGGTCGACAAGCACGACCTGCGTCGCGACATCGAATTCCAGACGCGTATCCGGAGTGCCCACTTCGACGAGGCCGCCAGGCTGTGGCGGGTGACGCCAGACCATGGCGTCACCTACACCTGCCAGTACCTGGTCTCGGCGTCCGGCGTGCTCACGGTGCCTTACATGCCGCCGTTCCCGGGCCTCGACACATTCAAGGGCGAGGTCTACCGATCCTCGAGCTGGCCACGGCACGAGGTGAACTTCGGGGGCAAGCGCGTCGTGATCGTCGGCACCGGCGCCACGGGCGTGCAGATCATCCCGGTCGTCGCCCAGGTGGCAGAGCACCTGACCGTCTTCCAGCGCACCCCCAACTACGTGATGCCGGGCCGCAACCATTACATCGAGGAGGAGCAGCGCGCCGGCATCCGCGCCAACTACGACCAGATGTGGAGCTGGACGCGCACCAACCCGTTCGCGTTCCCGATGCCGCCCTGCAACCAGATGTTCGATGACTTCACGCCGGAGCAGCGGCAGCGAATCTTCGACGGCGGCTGGGAGGTCGGGGGTTTCCGCTTCCTGCTCGAGACGTTCGCGGACGTGCTCGTCAATCCGCGCTGCAACGAGGCTGCCGCGGAGTACATCCGAGACAAGATCCGCGCGATCGTGAAGGATCCGAAGACGGCGGAGCTGCTGAGCCCGCACTACCAGTTCGGGCTCAAGCGGCCGCCGCTCGGGCACTTCTACTTCGAGACCTTCAACCGTCCCAACGTGACGCTCGTCAGCGTCAAGGACACGCCGATCGAGCGCATCACGACGAACGGCGTCGTCGTGGACGGCAAGGAGCACGCGGCCGACATCATCATCTTCGCCACCGGCTTCGACGGCGGCACGGGGGCGTTGACGTCGATCGACCTGCGCGGCCGCGACGGCCGGCTCATGAAGGACGTCTGGGCCGACGGGCCGCGCACGCACATGGGCATCACGGTCGACGGCTTCCCGAACCTGTTCATGATCTCGGGACCGCAGACGCCCTTCGCGAACATTCCGATCATCATCGACTCGGTCGTCGACTGGATCTCCGCGGTTGTGCAGAAGGCGCGCCGTGACGGCGAGTCCGTGATCGAGGCGACGCCCGACGGGGTCGAGGGCTGGGTCCGGCACGTGCAGAAGCTGTTCTCGATGACGGTCATGGACCAGGGAGATCCCTCGGTCCACAGCTGGCTCATGGGCAACAACATCCCGGGCAAGACGCGCAGCGTGTTGTTCTACTTCGGCGGCGCGCCGATGTATTTCCAGGAACTCGACGAGAGCGTCGACATGGGCTTCCCGGGATTCGAGTTCACGAAATCCACCGCGAAGCCCGGCAAGACCGCCACCGCGACCTGAGCCGCGCGGTACCGCGCGTGAAATCCACGAGAAAACAGAAAGGAGAAGATCATGGCCAAGGCCGAGAAGAACGCGCTGTACGACATGGGCGCGAAGATCGCCGCGCAGCTCGCGTCGAACCCCAACATGGGCCTGGACAGCCTGCGATTGCTGCTCGAGGACCTTCAGAGCCTGGCCGCCGAACCGACCGACGTGACGTACGAGGAGGTCGACGCCGGCGGAATCCACGCGATCTGGGCGCGGCCGGCCGGCGCCGCGAAGGACCGGCTGATCCTCTACACGCACGGCGGCGGCTTCGTCACCAATTCTGCGGCCAG
This sequence comes from Panacagrimonas sp., assembly GCA_046594215.1. Classification (GTDB taxonomy): domain Bacteria; phylum Pseudomonadota; class Gammaproteobacteria; order Nevskiales; family Nevskiaceae; genus Panacagrimonas. The sequence continues at coordinate 18,509 of JBKJPX010000014.1, read as the reverse complement.
CCATCGCAAGGTCGCCGCGCACCTGGCCAGGCAGGCCGGAGTGCCGGCCCTCGTCATCGAGTACCGGCGCGCGCCGGAGCATCCATTCCCGGCGCAGATCGAGGACGCGATCAAGGCGCACGAATGGCTGCGCAAGCAGGGCTTCAGGCCCGAGGCGACCGCAAACGCCGGGGACTCGGCCGGCGGCAATCTCGCGATCTCGAGCGTGCTGAAGATGCGCGAACTCAGGATGCCGCTGCCCGCCGCAATCGTCGCCTTCTCGCCCTGGCTCGATATGGAGAGCAAGGGCTCGACCTTCGAGACCAACGCCGAGAGTGACGTGTTCATCGCGCGCGCGACCGCCGACATGATGGCCGGCCTCTACGTCGGCAGCGCCTCGCGCACCAACCCGCTGGCCAACCCGCTGCACGCGGACCTGAAAGGCCTGCCCCCGCTGTTCGTCGCCGCCGGCGACGCGGAAGTCCTGCAGGACGACGCGCGGAACATCGTGGAGAAGGCGCGCGCCGTGGGTGTCGATGCGACCGTGGAGTACGGCGCCGGGCAGCAGCACGTCTATCCGTTCATGGCGGGACGCTCGCGCGCGGCGGACGACACGATCGCGAACGCCGGGCGCTGGTTGCGGCGCCAGCTGAAGCTCGCTTGATCCCGTCCTCGCACCAGCAGGAATCGGCATGAATCTCGAAGGCAAGGTGGCCATCGTCACGGGCGGCGCGGGCGAGATCGGCGCCGCGGCCGCGCGACATCTCGTCGCGTTGGGCGCCAAGGTCGCGATCTTCGACCGCGATCCCGAGGCGCTGAAGAAGATGGCCGCAGAGCTCGGCGACAAGGTCAGCGTTCACGTCTGCGACGTCACCGACGAAGCGGCGATGGTCTCGGCGATCGACGCCGCGGCCGCGCATCACGGCCGCCTGGACATCGGCGTGCTCAACGCCGGCATCCCGCACGAGCGCAAGTCGATCCAGGACCTCGACATGGCGGTGTTCGACCGCGTCATGGCGGTGAACGTGCGCGGCGTGATGCTGGGCCTGAAGCATCTCTTCCCGCATCTGAAGAAGGCCGGCGGCGGTTCGATCGTCATCACGGCGTCCACCGAAAGCCTGCGCGGCAACGAGGGCATCGTCGCGTACACCGCGAGCAAGCACGCGGTCGTGGGACTGTGCAAGACCGCGGCGCTCGAATGGGCGCGTCACAACATCCGCGTCAACTGCGTCAATCCCGGACCCTGCGACACGCCGCTGCTGCGCTCCGTGGAAGACATCATGACGAAGAAGGGCGTGGCCAACGTACGGGAGCAGAGCGTCGCGATCATCCCCATGAAGCGACTCGCGCGGACGCAGGAGGTGGCCAACTTCATCGGCTTTCTCGCCGGCGACCTTGCGAGCTATTCCACCGGTGGAACCTACCTGATCGACGGCGGCATGCTGGCGGGCAAGCAGGCGCTCGCAGGGCAGTAGCCGGAATGGTTCGGCGCGACACGGGTCATCGCCGGCGGCGTACGACCCCTGGCCCGCGTGCAATCCGGGGCTTTTCCTCCGCTTGCCGCCTCACTTCGATGCGGGCGGAACCCGACCCGGGAGCGCCCGCAAGATAGGCGTCGCGCTGCTGAGATCACCCGCGTCGAGGCCGCCCATCGACGCGCCCTGCTTCTTCACGACATCGATCACGAGGTCCCTGACGGCGCGACGCGCGGGATGGGCCACCGCCGTCGTCGAGCCGGCCAGTGACACCACGCCGCGGAACTCCGGGTTGACCACGCGCTGGACCCTGAAGATGCCCTGCGCTTTTTCCTGCTCGACGCACGAGGCCGGCAGCAGGCAGAAGGCCTGCCCGGACATCGCCACGGCCTTCATCACGCTCGCGGATTCGGTCTCCATCGGGGACTCCAGGCGACGGCCGAATCGCTCGGCAACGTCGTCCAGGATCTTTCTCCACGTGGAGGAGCGGCAAGGCATGACCAGGGGACAATCGAAGAGGCGCTCGAAGTCGATCGAGGGTTCGTACGGCGTTCCGTCATCCCGGCCAACCAGGCAGAACTCCTCGACCTGCAGCGGGGTGAACTCGCAGGGCGTGTCTTCCGGCAGGCTGAAAAGGATGGAGAGATCCAGCCGTCCTTCGAGCAACCACTCGTAGAGCGCGGCGGTGCTGGCATCGGTGATGTACAGCGAGACGTCCGGCAGTTCCTTGCGCACGCGCTCGTAGAGCAGGGGCGCCAGGATCGGGGAGGCCGAAGACGGGATGCCCAGCGACACCGTGCCGCTCGTGCGCGTCTGCCGTCCCTTGATGCTCTCGATCGTTTCGCGGTGATACTTGAGGATCGTCGTCGCCCGCTCGTACAACTCGTGACCCTCGGCGGTCAGTTCGACGCCACGACTGTTGCGCTGCATGAGGCTCACGCCGAGCTCGCTCTCGAGGTTTCCGAGCTGCACGCTCAGCGCCGGTTGCGCCACGTGCAGGCGCTCGCTCGCCTTCATCAGGCTTCCCGAGTCGGCGATGCCAACGAAGTAACGCAGTTGCTTGATATCCATTGCCGCTCCTCATCGCGCCATGCGGGTGCATCGCCCGCGTCGCTTTCATCCCGCTTCGCCCGCGCCTTCGCGGGCCCGGCCAGCGGAGGGGTGCGCCGATCATGATCGATCCGGGACATGGGCTGGGGAAGTGGCGCCACGTCGGCGCGCGGGCGGGCGCGGTCGCTCCGCAGTGGGACGGTTCCGGCCGGGACCAGGTGCCAAAACCCCGGCGAGGCTGCCAAGCTCCCGCAATGAACACGACCATCGCTGCGCGCCTGAATCCCGAAACCCTGATGAACTGGCCATTCGGCGAAGTCGAGCAGGCCTACACGTTCCGCGAGAGCATCCTCTACGCGCTGGGCCTGGGCCTGCCGCAGGATCCGCTGGACCGCGAGGAACTGCGCTACGTCTACGAGTCGGGTCAGACGGCGCTGCCGACGATGGCGGTGGTGCTCTGTCACCCGGGCGCCTGGTACCGCGAGCCCGAGACCGGTATCGACTGGGTCCGCATGCTGCACGGCGAGCAGAGCCTTGTCCTGCACCGGCCGCTGCCGGTCGCGGCGACCGTGGTCGGACGCACGCGCGTCACCCAGGTCGTCGACAAGGGCGAGGGGCGCGGCGCTCTGCTGTATCTCGAGCGCGAGATCACGGACAAACAGACCGGCGTCGCCTACGCCACGATCGGCAGCACGTTGGTGCTGCGCGGCAACGGCGGCTGCGGCAGCACCACGAACGTCACACCGGCCCTGCACGCGATGCCCGAACGCGGGCCGGATGTCGTCAGCTCGGTGCAGATCGATCCGCGTGCCGCCCTGATCTACCGCCTGAGCGGCGACTACAACCCGCTGCACGTCGAACCCGAGATCGCCGCGCGCGCGGGTTTCAAGGCGCCGATCTTCCATGGCCTGGGAAGCTACGGCATGGTCGGGGTCGAGGTGCTGCGCGCGACCGCGGGATTCGATCCCGACCGTCTGAAGTCGATGTCGGTTCGCTTCACCGCTCCGGTGTATCCCGGCGAGCGTCTCGAGGTGTCCTGCTGGGTCGACGACGGGATCGTGTCGTTCCGCGCGACCGTCCCCGATCGCGGGGTCACCGCGATCGACAATGGCCGGGCACAGATCGCCGCAGCCGTTCGCTGAGCCTCTTTCGCCGGTGCCGGGTACGGCGGACCAAGGGCGAGCCCGATCGAGCTTGATCCGCCGTCGGCACAGGACAGAATGCGGGACCCGCACCGTTCGCGCGAGACACGGTCCCGGGAACGAATCAGGCGCGAATCAGGCGCGATACAGGAGAGAGCATCGTGATCACTGCCAAGGACATCGACTTCCACCACGCCCCGGACGTGAATCACGAGTGGGCCGAAACCAACTTCTTCAGCTTCTACATTCCCGAGGAACGGCTGCTCGGCACGGTCTACACCGTGGTGCGGGCAAGACTCGGGGTCTGCGTGTCGGAGTTCATCGTCTACCGGGGCCTGGCGACGGATCGCCTGAACGTCGTGCATTACGACGTCTCGGAGCACCTGCCGATGCCGAAGCGCTACGCCGATTACGAACTGCCGAATGGCATGCACGTGAAGGCCGTGAATGCGCCCCGCGATTACCGCATCGACTACAAGGGACGCAACGGCACCGAGCTGCACATCGACTACCTGGGTCTCATGGACCCGTTCGACATCCACGACGCCACACAGAACGCGCGTGCGCACGGCGATGCCGCTGCGCAGGCGCAGGGATCGGGGTTCGGCGAGGGCTACAAGGGCCACTTCGACCAGACCTCGCACGTGAAGGGCGAGCTGTTGCTGGGCGGCAGGAAGTACAAGATCGACTGCGTCGACACGATGGACCACAGCTGGGGCCCGCGGCCCGAGTACGGGATGCACACGTTCTGCTGGATGCATGCCAGCTTCGGCAAGGGCCTCACGGTCCACATGATCCTGCACTTCAAGCCGTTCGAGTCGCGCGAGCAGCAGTACGAACTCGCGCACGGCTACGTGCTGCGCGAGGGCAAGGTCAGCCCCGTCGTGAAGGCCACGGTCGGGGCCGACCGCGTCGGCATGCTCGGCGTGTCGATGGAAGTGGACGTGACCGATGCCGGCGGCGACACGGTCTCCATGCGCGGCGGCGCCATGGCGGGTGGCAACTGGCCCTGCTACCTGTGCCTCAACATCACCAACACGCTGCACCAGTGGACCACCACCGACGGGCGTACCGGCTACGGCGTGGTGCAGGACATCTGGACGGTCGACGGCATCGCAGAGCGCAACCTCAAGGCGATGCAGGCCGCGTCGTAGTTGCCTTCCGCTTCGCACCGTCCCAGCCCATGTTCAAACGAAACCTGTTCTCCGAAAAGCACGAGGCTTTCGGCAAGCGCGCGAGACGCTTCATCGCCGAACAGGTGACGCCGTTCGACCGGCAATGGGAGGACGCAGGCGAAGTGCGGGGCGAACTCTGGCGCGCGGCGGGGGAAGCGGGGCTGCTGTCCATCGGTCGCGCTCATGCCGACGCGCGCATCGTGCGCATCGCCGCTGGGGCGATCGAGGTGACTCAGCACGTCATCGGGCGGGACCTGATGGCGAGCCGCGCCGCGGCGTAACCCGAGGCCGGGTCGAGTCCGGGATCACTTCTCGCGATGCCGACTCTCAGGCTCTTCGTCCGGGCCGCGGTGGCCGCTTCGCCCAGGGGGTAACCATCTTCATTGTCGCCCTCCAAGCCCGGGTGCATGCTCCCGTCGCGATCACCGCAGCTCGCGAAAGAGAGGGATCCGCCCATGATCAAGCTGTATGGCAGCGTGCCCGGCTGGACCGTCCCCTGCCTGGGACCCATGACCACGAAGGTGGCCTACTACCTCACGCTCGCAGGCCTTTCGTTCGAGTTCGTCACGACCGACCTGTCGCAGCTCGACCGCGACAGTCCCAACGGCAAGGTGCCCTTCATCGACGATGAAGGCACCCTCCTGGCGGACTCCACGCTGATCATCGATCACCTGCGTCGCCGCTACGGCGACGCGCTCGGCATGGGCGTCACGCCGCGCGAAGCCGCCACGATGCTCGCCTTCAACCGTCTGATCGACGATCACCTCTACTGGATCAGCGTGGTCCAGCCGCGCTACGTTGACGACGGCGACTGGCATCGCTATCTCTGCATGATCGCGCGCACCGACAACCTGTCGCCCGAGGCGGAAGCCTTCGGCGATGCCTGGCGCGCCCGCGTGCTCAATGGCTACCACAACGCCGGCTGGGCGCGCCTGTCGTCGGAGACGCTCTACGCGCGCGCCCGCGCCGACATCGACGCCCTGAGCGACCAGCTCGGCGAGCGCCCGTACTTCATGGGCGACGAGCCGCGCTGGATCGACGCGTCGGCGCTGTCGATCCTGCGGCACATCATCGACGCGCCGTTCTCGTTCGATACGAAGCACCACGGCGCGACGAAGAGAAACCTCGTCGCTTACATGAAGCGGATGAAGGAGCAGTTCGGGATCTGACCGCTACGAGCCGCTCTCAGGTCCCGTCGACGATCGCGCCCTCGAGCAGCAGCATCTTGCCGTTGCGGTTCGACACCGCGAGGCCGTGTTCGCCCCAGCGGATCATGCGATCCGGCGTGCCGGCCTGGCGCAGCACGACCGAACCCAGGGGTGCGAGCGAATCCAGGTCGTAGGCGCTGATGCGCGAATCGCCCGCCTCGTCGGTGCCCAGCGAGTGCAGGACGTACACGCGGCGCAGCACCGGGTCCACGGCCACGTCCTGCACCTCGCCGGTCATGCCGGTTTCGACGCCGATCCGCTTGACGAGATCGGCATTCGTCGCGTCGTAGACGCGTCCGTCGCGCGTGAACAGCCGGCCGGACGACAGTTGTGCGTCGTCGATGCAGGAGTAGTCCGCGTCCAGCAAGGTGCCGCCCAACCGGCACCAAGAGACGGATGAGCGGCGCTGGCGTGACACGCCGGATCCTCGCTCGAGGCCCGCGCGCGACGAGGCTGCCCGCCGGGTCCGGTATGGCACCCTACCGTCTCGACGGTGCCGGCCCCCGCACGGCGCCCCAAGACGGTCAGTCTCCAGGTTGGTCCGGCTACTGCGCGGGAGAAGGCAGAAAACTCGTCGTTCCACCGCGCAGCGCGATCAGACGCGAGTCGAGCAAAGCCGCCGTCCGGTGATGGCTGATCCGCCCGTACGCCTCGCAGCGCATCGCCTCGATGAACGGCTTGCGCTTCGGATATTCGAGCAGCAACAGGTCGTCCCAACGTTCCTCGCCCGGCGAAATCAGGGTCGCGAGGTGCGTGCCCATCATCACGATGCGCCCGTTCGCGTTCTCCACGATGGGCATCGCGAGGCCGATGTAGTGCCGGTAGGCCTCGATGCCGCTGCGGGAGGGTTCCTGCGGATGGCCCGAGTAGTCGGCGCGATCGCGGAAGCGGAGCAGGTTGAGCATCAGCAGCGGGCTGCCGTCGTCGGGCAGCGCGTCGAAGGCCGAGATGAGGCTGCTGTTGAATTCGACGGAGTGCATGGGGTTCTCCTTGCTCGTGGCTTTGCTCCCCTTCGCGCTGGGAGGCGGAGGTGAGGACCCGATATTGAGCTGAAACCCGTTCTTGCGCGTCGATCGGGGTTTCGTCCGCATCGGGCCGGGTCCTGCAAAAAATGGCGCCAAGTTTTGCAGGGATGCAATTCCTTGCTGGCCTGGGACCGCGAGAACCTGCGCCTGTGCGCCGGCATGGAGATCGCGCCACACAGTGTCAACGTACTCGCGGACACCTGCAGCGAGGCGGGCAGTTATTCCGCGATCGCGTTGCTTCATTGTTGTGACATTGAGCGAAGCGCAGTTCATATCGCGCACGAACCGATGCTTCCAGCCTTCGTTCTCGCGGTGAAAAGCGATCACCGCAGCTCGATGAAGCTGCTCCCCTCGGAGGTTCGCGGGCCTCTGCCTGGCTTTGACTATGCGGCGTCATATTGATGACGCCGGCATGCGTTCGGCGACGTTTTTCCGGCGTCTTTGCAAGATCTTTCCTCCGTGTCATTCGGACTTTAGCCGTTGTGCCGCTGCGGTCTTCCTCTCATCGCTAATATCGCCCCGGAGATAACAAAAAGACTTTTACTCCGTCAGCGTCGCGCAACGCGGCGCCATTTCGCTGACGGAGAGCAAGTGAGCCACGATCATCCCCCCTCGTCGATGTCTCTCACTTTGTCCGCTCGGTATTTCATAGATCCATCTTCGGCATTCACGGATCGCAGGAGGCGACGAATTGTTCGACTGGCCACCGCGTTCGTTGCCACTGGCTTGGTTTCGCTCGCTTCCGCGACGACGGCGAAGGCGGCGCAGTCGATCGAACATGTGATCACCTACGGGCAGAGCGTCGCCAGTGGTTGGATGGCACTGCCGGTGCTGTCGACGGTGCAGCCGCAGAACAGCCTGATGTTCAACTCCGGCATCCGCACGGTGTACGGCGTGATGCCGGATCGCTCGATTCTCTATTCGAGCTTCGTGCCGCTCGTGGAAAAGGCGGAAGGTAACGCTGGCGAGACGCCAACCGCGGGAACCCTCGAGATGGTCAACGACCTGAAGTTCTCGGAGAACGGCGTTTCCTATGCAAACAGTCCCACTCAGTACCTGGGTAGTGATCCCGCGGTGGGAGGGTATTCACTCGCGCAGCTGAACTACGGAACGATCCCCTTTTACGCGGTCACCGAGGGCATCTGGTACGGGGCGACGCAGGCGCGAAAGCTGGGCGTTCCCTACCGCGTCGGGGCCATGACCTGGACGCAGGGCGAGAACGACTATTGGCTCGGCACGAGCCGCCAAGCCTACGCGGCAGGCATGCGGACTCTGCATGCCTGGCTCGACGTCTATGCGAACGCCTTCACCGGTCAGACCGGCACGGTCCCGATCATCGAACACCAGGTCTCGAGCCACATCGCGACGGGCGTTGCCTATCCTTCGATCGCGCTCGCACAGACCGACCTCGCGAGCTCCACAGCGGGGTTCTACGTGGCCACGCCGAGCTACATGATGGATTTCGTCGACCCCTTCCACATGACGGCCGCATCGAGCAAGTGGCTGGGCGCTTACTTCGGCGTGGTCTACAAGCGCGTCGTCGTGGATCACGGCACCTGGAAGCCCTTGGAGCCGACCAGTGCGACAGCGAACGGAACCTCCGTCGTGGTGAAGTTCAATGTGCCGAAGCCCCCGCTGGTGTTCGACACCCAGCAGGTCGTCAATCCCGGCAACTACGGGTTCACCGTCGTCACGTCGACCGGTATCAACATCCCGATCGCATCCATCTCCATCACCGCGCCCGACACCGTCACGATCGTCACGCGCCAGTTCATTTCTGCGGGGACGAAGGTCCGCTACGCATTCAAGGGCACCATCGCGACGGGAAGGCTGGCCGGACCGCGCGGCAATCTTCGCGACAGCCAGGGGAATACCCTGGTCTTCGAGCCGACAGGCATCAACAAGCGAATGGACAACTGGTGCGTGATCTTCGAACGCACCGTCGGTGCGGTCGGCTGAGGTCGCGGCCCGCCCATGCGGTGAGCCGGAGAGCCGCGGGACGACGACGCAGAACATCAACATTGTTACCCCTGGGATCGGCGAGAGCCGGGAAGCCGCGCATCTGCAACGGCGGTGGGGTATCGACGAGTCGATCCTTGGATGTGTTCCGGTCGTCTTCGAGCCGCGGCGGGCCCGCCGGAAACAGAGCGCCCGCTCCTCGTCGCCTCAATTGACGGTGTATCGGCGTCACTGATGGGTGGTATCAGAAGGAACTGTTATTCGTGCGCCAAGCCCATGAATATCATCCAGCGCTGACCGGACCCTCGCCTGCCAGCCCTATCCGTTCTAGGCGAGCAGCACGTCGCTTATCTTTCTCTGCTCCAGCCCATTGGCCCATCTCCTCGGACGAACCCACGTGAAGACCCGAATCCAAGCCGACGACATCAATGGAGCGTGGGTCATCATGCCCACTCCCGCTACTGCGGACGCCCAGGACTGGCGCGCCGAGAGCACGGTCGATCTGGACGAGACGGCGAGAATCGTCGAGAGCCTGATCCAGGCAGGCGTCGACGGTATTCTCAGCAACGGTACCTTCGGCGAATGCGCCACCCTGACCTGGGACGAAAAGCGCTCTTTCATCGCGACCATCGTCGAGGTTGCCAGGGGTCGTGTGCCGTACTTCTGCGGCACGACGGCGCTGAACACGCGCGAGGTCGTCCGGCAAACCCGCGCGGTATTCGACATGGGTGTATCCGGAACCATGCTCGGTGTTCCGATGTGGTGCCGCATGGAGACTCCGGGCGCGGTGCAGTTCTACAAGGACGTGGCGGAAGCCTGTCCCGATATCGCGATCGCCGTGTACGCGAATCCCGAGGCCTTCAAGTACGACTTCCCGCGCCCGTTCTGGGCCCAGGTCTCCGCGATTCCGCAGATCGTGACGGCGAAATATCTGGGGATCGGGATGCTCGACCTGGATCTGACGCTGGCCCCATCGATCCGCTTCCTGCCGCACGAGGACGATTACTACGCCGCCGCGCGGATTGCGCCGGAACGGATGACGGCCTTCTGGTCGAGCGGCGCCATGTGTGGACCGGCGACTCCCCTTGCGCTGCGCGACGCCGTGTCGGCCGCGAAGCTCTCGGGCGACTGGACGCTGGCCAAGCGGATTTCAGACGACATGCGCCGTGCGGATTCGACCCTCTTCCCGCGCGGGGATTTCTCCGAGTTTTCCAAGTACAACATCGGGATCGAGAAGGCGCGCATGAACAAGGCCGGATGGTTGCGCGCCGGCCCGTGCCGGCCGCCCTACCACCTGGTGCCTGCCGCCTATCTTGACGGCGCCATGGTCTCAGGACAGGCCTGGGCGGATCTCCATGCGAAGTACAGCCACTAGCCTCGACCCATCCGATCTTCAAGGAGCGCGAACCTGATGAGCACAAACGCGATGGAAAGCGCCTTGTGGGACATGCACCACGATCCGGCGCGCGCCGAACGCTTTCACAACGATCCGGACCTGGTTCTGAAGGATTACCTGCTGACGCCCGAGGAACACCTGCTGGTGAAGACGCTCAATGTTCGCGCGATGGCGGATCGGGGCGCGGACCAGATGCTTCTGTTCACCAGCTGGATCGCCTTGAGCGGATTCGGCCAGGTGGGCGAATACATGCGGCGGATGAACACGCCATCACTCACAAACCCTTAGAACCACCTACGATCAAGGAGTAGTCATGGCAGAGCTCGTCTGTGGTTTCCTGATGCCGCACGATCCGTTGATCTGCGCGATCACGATGGCCGCACCCTCGCCGAAACGGGAAGCCTGCCTCGGAGCATTCGAGGAGATTGCCAAACGAATTCGCGCCGCCAACGTCGATACCGTCATTGTGATTGGCGACGACCACGCGACCGTCAACGGGCCATCCTGCATGCCCACTGCGATGATCGGAGTGGGCGACATCGTCGGCCCGAAGGAGGCCTGGCTTGGCATGCCGAGGGCCCAGGTGGCGAACAATGAGGCGCTGGCGCGGCACATCCTCGACGCTGGACTCAACGGCGGCGTGGACTGGTGCGTGTCGAAGACACTCTTGGCCGACCACTCCATCATGATTCCCGTGCACTACGCCGTCCGGCCTGTCGAGGGCGTCCGCACAATTCCGGTCTATATCAACTCCGGCATGGACCCGGTCATCCCCAGTCGCCGCGCCTACGACATCGGCCGTCTCATCGGCGACGCCGTATCGAGCTGGAAGCAAAGCGAACGCGTCGCGATCTATGGCACGGGCGGTATCAGCCATTGGCCGGGGATGCCACAGATGGGAAGAATCAACGAGGCCTGGGACCGGATGGTGATGGGTCTCGTGGAGAGCGGTGACGTCGATGCGCTCCTTGCCCTGAGCGACGAAGACATTCTCCGCGACGGTGGAAACGGAGGCCTCGAGATCAAGAACTTTCTGTGCGCGATGGGGGCGATGCGCAACGTCCGAGGCGAGACGATTGCCTACGAGGCGGTTCCGGAGTGGGTCAGCGGGCTCGGGTTCATGGAACTCAAGCGCGTGCACTGACGATGGAACGCGTGGACTCCCCTCGTGTCATCGACTTCTATTTCGACTTCATGAGTCCGTTCGCCTACCTCGCGCACACGCAGCTGCCGGCTCTGGCGGCCCGGTACGCGTTCCAGATCGCCTACCACGCAATCGACCTGCCGGCGGCCAAGCTGGCCGCGGGCAACACCGCGCCGCCGAACATCAGCATTCCAGTGAAGCTGCGATATCTGGTCGCCGATATGCAGCGTTGGGCGCGCCGGTACGACGTTCCGCTGGTATTTCCCAAGACGCTCAAATCGGAGCGGCTGAATCGCGGCCTGTACTTCGCTGCGGATCACGGACGCACAGAGGACTACGTTCGCGCCGCGTGGCTGCCCACCTGGGGCCAGGGCGGCGACATGGGTGACGAGATCCTCATCTCGGGCGTCGCGCGGTCGATGGGCTGGAATCCTGCGGAGTTCCTTCGCTTCACCGAGTCATCGGAGGCGCACGAACGTTACTTGCTTGATAACCGCGACGCCCATGCTCGAGGAGTCTTCGGTGCGCCTACGATGATGGTCGGCGAACAGATGTGGTGGGGCAATGACCGGCTGGGGTTCCTCGAGGAACACCTGGCGGCAACCAAGAGCGATGGAGGATAACGATGAAGCCGCTGATCGACGTTCAACGTGGCCTGCAGAGCGCGCGGATCTATCACGACCGCGACGTTTTCGAGTCGGAGATGGAGCGAATCTTTGCCCGCTGCTGGCTGTTCCTCGCCCACGAGACCGCCATTCCCAATGCGGGAGACTTCGTCACCGCGCGCATGGGGCAGGACGAAGTCATCGTGGTGCGTCAGAAGGACAAGAGCATCAAGGCGTTCTTGAACGCGTGCCGGCACCGCGGCGCCAGGATCTGCCCCGTGGAGGCTGGCAACGCCCGCAGCTTCGTATGCAACTACCACGGCTGGTCATACGGGGCCGATGGTGCGCTGATCTCCGTTCCTTTCGAGAAGGAGCTGTACAAGGGCCGGCTCGACAAGTCGACGCATGGGCTGCGCGAGGTCGCGCGCGTGTCCTCGTATCACGGCTTCGTCTACGGTTGCTTCGACGCCTCTGCGCCTAGCCTCGCGGACTATCTGGGCGACTCCCGCTGGTACCTGGATATCTGGATGGAGGCCAACGGCGGCGTCGAGCTCCTCGGCCCGCCGAGCCGCTCGATGGTCCATTGCAACTGGAAAGCGCCGAGCGAGAATTTCGTTGGCGACGCCTACCATGTCGGGTGGACCCACGCGGCAGCCCTGAAGGCGGGTGGGGGCCTGTTGGCACCGATGTCCGGCAACGCGGGCTTGCCTCCCGAAGGTGCCGGCCTGCAGGTGACCACGCGCTACGGCCATGGCCTGGGCATTCTCTACGACACCAATCCGGGCGCGCACGACATGCCGCTGGCCAAGGAGATCCTGGCCTGGCAGGCGAAGAAGCGGCCCGCGATCGAAAAGGCTTACGGGGCGTTGAGGACGCGTTACTACGGCTCGCATATCAACGGATCGGTGTTTCCGAACAATACCTACCTTTGGGGCTCCAACCTGTTCAAGGTCTGGCAGCCGCATGGTCCAAACCGCACGGAATGCTTCACCTGGGCCATCGTCGAGAAGGACATGCCGCAGGGTCTCAAGCAGCGGATCGCGGACTCGATGCACCGCACGTTCGGGGTCGCGGGGTATTGGGAAGCCGACGACAACGACAACATGGAGTCCGAGTCCCAGCTTTCGCGTGGGTACATGACCCGGCAAGGATCCCTGAATGCCCAGATGGGAATCGGCGGTGACCGCGAAGATCCGGAACTCCCGGGCGTGGTCGGAGAATCGGCCATCGGCGAGACCTCGTACCGCGGCTACTTCCGCTTCTATCAGGAGACGATGAATGCTGCGACCTGGGCGGAGATGAAGAAGGGCGACGACTCGTGGAAGCGGGAATTGATTGACGCCGGCAACGAGCTGGTCACAGAACCATCCGCGGTCTGAGGAGCAAGCAATATGGGCAACGATCTCGCCGCAGCGGCCTCTCCCGCGTCCACGTCACGCGATGTCCCTGCGCCCTTCGATTTCGGCAAGCTCGACCTCTGTGCGGACGACTCGACGTGCCGCGAAGTCCAGCGCTTGTTGCACCGCGAGGCGCGGTTGCTCGATACCGAGCAGTACTCCGAATGGTTGGAACAGGTGGTCGATCCCACCATCCGCTACGTCGTGATCAGCCGAGAACTGCGCCATCGGAAAGAGCGTCGGTACAACGCGCCCGCCGAGATGTTTCTCTTCAACGATGACTTCACGTTCCTGAAGGCGCGCGTCGACCAGTTCAACTCCGGCATGCAGTGGCGCACCGATCCGCCCGAACGCTACAGACGTCTGGTCACGAACATCGAGGTCTTCCTGCAGGGGACGAAGGACGAATTCGTGGTGCGCTCCAATGTGCTCGCGCAGCGCAGCCGCCGCGCCTACGAAGTGGATCAGTTCACCTGCTGCCGCGAGGATCTCGTGCGCCGCTGCCCGGCGGGCAGCTTGCGCCTCGTGCAGCGCCGTATCGATTTCGATGAGCGCTCCATCGCGGGTCGCAACCTGCTGTTGTTCCTCTGACGGGGATCGGACGATGAACGGATTGAAGGATTCCGTGGTGTTGGTGACCGGTGGCGGTTCTGGCCTGGGACGTGCTCTCGTCCAGCGATTCCTTGGCGAAGGCGCGTGCGTTGCGGTTCTCGAATCCAGCGCTGCGCGCGCCGAGACCTTGCGCGCCGACTTCGACCGGGCGGTGGAGGTGATCGTGGGAAATGTCGCCGTCTACGCGGACAACGTTCGAGCGGTTGAGCAAACGGTCGCGCGCTTCGGCCGCCTGGATACCTTCATCGCCAACGCGGGCATTTTCGATTTCTTCCAGCCCCTGTCTCAGTACGAGGGCGAGCGACTGGGTGCCGCATTCGATGAACTGTTCGCTGTCAACGTCAAGGGCGGGCTGCTCGGGGCCCGGGCTGCGCTCGCGGATCTCGTGAAAAGTCGCGGCAGCATCATCTTCACCATCTCCAACGCGGGCTTCTATCCCGGTGGCGGCGGTCCTATCTACACCGCGTCCAAGCACGCACTGGTTGGCCTGGTGAAGCAACTCGCTCACGAACTGGCGCCGAAGGTGCGCGTCAATGGGGTCGCGCCTGGCGGCATGAAAACCAACTTGAGTGGACTGCAGTCGACCGGCACGGCAGGGCAATCGCTCGCGGACATCGATGGCCTCGACCAGATGCTGCGGGACATCACGCCGCTGCAGATCGCCCCGAAACCCGAAGACTACTGTGGGCCCTACGTGCTGCTCGCGTCTGCTGCAGACGCAGGACCGATTACGGGCGCCATCATCCACACGGATGGCGGCCTCGGCGTGCGCGGAATCGTCAGTATCCGTGGAGGTGAAGGGCTCTGACGCGGTCGTCTTCCGGGGCGGCCGCCAGACGGAAATCTTCGAGTAGGCTTTCATCAGTCCCGGAATGGCCCCGATGAGCAAGCGTGTCCGGTTGTGCGGAAAAGAAGAGCTGGAGCCCGGGCAGATGCTGCGGCTCGACATCGCCGGTCTGCCGCCACTGGCTGCCTTCAACGTCGAGGGCGAGGTCTATTGCACCAGCAACCTGTGCACCCACAACGTTGCCATCCTCACGGAAGGCCACTTCGAAGGAGACGTGGTCGAGTGCCCTCTGCATGGCGCGTGCTTCAACGTGCGGACGGGAGCGGCGCTGCAGTTCCCTGGCAAGATTCCGATTAGAACCTATCAGGTCACCGTGGTCGATGCGGATCTGTATATCGACGTCGAATGATGTGGAGGGACTGCCGGTTGGGTGGGTCGCGATTCGCCACCGTCGGCCAATCGACCCGCATGCGTGGATCGATGACATGCAGTGTTCGCGATGTGAAACTGCCAACCCCAACTCGAATCCAAGCCGCACGCCCCCGGCTTGGCGCCATGCCCGAGCGATCAAGGGACTAGGATAAGGTTGCGCACGAGCAGGCAGTGACCTCCAGAACGGTGTGACCGATGACAGCAGATGCATTGCAGACGCTCCGCTCGCTGAATCTGAACCTGGTCCCGATCCTCTACGAGCTTTTGCACTGCACAAGCGTATCGGAGACCGCGCGACGCCTGCATCTGACGCAGTCCGCGGTCAGCGGATCGCTCCGGCAGTTGCGTGTTCTGTTCAAGGACGAACTTCTCATCCGCAACGGCCGGACGATGGTGTTGACCGAGAAAGCCCATCGGCTGACCGCAGAGGTTGCGCAGATCGTGCGGCTCATGGATCAGATGGTCAGCGGGAATTCGTTCGATCCGGGCAAGTCCGAGAGTCGATTTCGAATCGCAACGGCGGACTATATCGCCGCGATGGTGACCAACAAATTATCGAGAGAACTGTCGCGCGTCGCGCCCGCCGTGAGTGTGTCGATGTTGCCCACGCCCGGAACGTCTGGGAAAGAACTTCGCTTCGGATCACTCGATCTCATCATCTGCCCCACCCGGCAAGCCAACCTGCAGGCATGCGGCATCGACCATCTGGACCCGGAGTTCTGCTTCGAGCCGCTGATGCAGGATCATCTGGTGGGCATCCGGTCCCGGCAGGTCGGCAAACGATCCGGCAGGATCGGACTTGAGGAGTACCTTTCCCGCTCGCACGTAATGTATTGCCGAACGGATGGCACACCGACCATCGAGCAGGAGGCGCTGGCGCAGCAGGGGCTGACACAGAAGACCAAATACCTCATTCCTTATTTCACGCTAATTCCGGAGATCGTCCAAGGCACGGATCTAATTGGAGTGGTGCCAAGACGCCTCGCCGAGCATCACCAGTCCTGGTTTGAAATCGAGATCTTCGAGATTCCCTACTGCATTCCGCCTATGGCGATCGCGATGATCTGGCACAGGAACCGTTCCGATCATCAGGACCTGACGTGGCTGAGAGCTCTCCTCAGTAATTTGATGAGTGACCCATTACCAACTTCCGAGGAAGCGTCTGCGCCGACGCGCCCCAAATCTGCAGATCGCGGAATGTCAGGGCCTGAACGCCTTTCGGAAAACTAGCGACGGAAGTTGCGCGAAGGCGCATGGTCGCGACTGTTCGCAGTGATTTGGCAATGTCGAACTAGCCCAGCTAGCCTCAAATTCTCCTTGGTGGGCTTGGCGCACACCGAGCCCAGCGCAGGTCGCTCGTCGCGCCAGCCCTTGCTTCCGCGTGCAAAGGCGCAGCGGGCGATGCCGCCAATGTCCGGGGTCTCTCACGGGGATACGACTTCCGAGAGTGACGAGGCGGGCGGGACCGAGCCGTCAGTCTGAGACCCGCCCACGGCCACCCGGATTCCATTGCAGAATGACGTGGCGGCCGGCCACGCCCGACGGACGGGTGGGTCTAGCTGCGCAGGGCCGGGAAGTGCATGTCGGGGGTCATGCACTATTCGGACAGGGTCCAGAGGGATCGCGTCTAGCGGGGGGCGGTGGTGCATCCAGGAAACGGCGGGACCGGCGATCGCGGATTGCTCCGGGTGCTGTCCTGCGCGTTGGGCCTGGTGGTCGCGACGTCTTCAGTACTCGCCCGACCACCCGGGCCGTCGTCCGAAGTAGCCGCATCGACGTCGTCTGACGGCCGTGGGGGAGCGGCTCTGCACCCGGACCGCTCTGCGCCGCGAGGCGCCGACCGGCAGGGGATGTCCGCGGCGCTCGGCGTTCAGCGCGTTAACGGAACGGTGTGGCTTCGACGCGCCGCCCAGTCGTCGCATCTGGCGCGAGGCGTGGCGTTGCGGGTAGCCGACCAGATCGAGGTCGAGGCCGGGGCTGCCGCCACGCTCGTGACGGCCGACGGCGCCACCATCGAACTAGGCCCGCAGACGCGTTTCCTGGTCAGTCGCGTGGATTCTTCGCGGTCGGAACTGCGTCTCGAGGCCGGGATATTGAGGATCGATGCGGGCGATGTTCCCCATCGTGGACTCCTGACGCTGGAGCTGTCGGACTTGCGCTTCAACCTCGGGCCCGGACGTTTCTTTTTCGAGCACCTCATGGGACCGGCCAACGTCGGAAGGGCCTGCGCGTTCGCCGGAACTGCCTCGCTCGACGCTTCGGGCGGCGCCGCGGGCCAGCTTCGCGACGGGCAGTGCGTGGCGCTCGACCGGCTGGGCACCACCGGTCCCATCCTGTTGCGCTCGATCGCCAGAGTCGTCGAGCGCGAGCCGCAGGCCCAGCCTGCGTCCCCCCGCGCGGCTGCGCCGGTCGCGCCGACGACGCCCGTCACCCCGATCAAGCCGGTCACCCCGCCGAAGATGCCCGGGTCACCCGCAGGCGTTGCCGTCGGCTGGCTGGAGCCGCAGTCGAGCGTGGCGACTGCATTGGGAACGGTCACGGCCATGGCGGCGCCGGCCACGGTTCCTCCGGCGGCAAGCGGGTCCCAGGATGCGGGGGCCTCCGACCGTGCCACCGACCCGGGCGTCAGCGCGATCCCCAACGAGCAGGATATTCCGCACTGGATCGTCAACATCGCCTCGTTCTCGAATCGGTCGGAAGGCGAAGGGCTGGTCACTCATCTGCGGGAAGATGGACTCGAGGTCGTATTGCGTGACGAGCAGGTGCAGGGACGGCCGTCCTACCGGGCCGTCATTACGGGGCTGCGGAGCGAGTCGGACGCCAAGCTGATGGTCGATCGACTCGCTCGCGATTACGGCTACCGCATGGCCTGGCCGCTGCGTTCCCGTTAGGCCTGCGTCCGGAGGGCAATCCTCGGCGCCGGCCGGGCTGTTTCACGATGCCTCGCAAAATTACGCGGCTTCCTGCGTCGCCTCGGCCGTCGCCGCGACCCGCTCGACCCGCACCGCGATGCCGTTGAGCACGGCATTGCCCGAGGGCAGGTCCATGTCCTTCGCGGCGTTCGACGTCAGCTCGTTGTAGGAACTGCCGCCCGCGGCCACGGCGTGCTTCCAGCCGCCGCGA
>JBKJPX010000088.1:0-3026 GCA_046594215.1 Panacagrimonas sp. | reverse complement strand
GTCGGCGACGGTGATGGTCCGCCTGCTGCGCATCAGCGTGTTCGGCCTGTCGAACGTCTTCGACCCGCTGTTCCGCTCGCTCGATCTCAGCGAGAACTCCTTCCACGTGCTCTGCCTTCTGGTCGCCTCGGAGACGGGTAGCGCCTCGCCGAGCGAACTCAGCGAGATGGTGGGTACGAGCCGCGCGCGCATGACCGCCATCCTCGACGAGCTGGTCGAGGATGGATACGTGACGCGCGCCGTAGCATCGCGGGATGGTCGTCGCCACGTGATCAGCCTGGCCGCGGCCGGTCGCAGGAAAGTACGTGAAACGGTGCCGCGCGTGGCCGAGCCACTGCGCGTTGCGTTTTCGCAGCTCAGCGAGCCGGAGATGCGGCAGCTGGACCAGTTGCTGCGCAAGGCAATCGGGTCCTTCGACAGGAGCGGTCACGCGCTGCGTTCAGCGGCCTGACGGGCGTCGCACGGCGCCGTTTGCGTTGAACTATGATTTACCGGTAAACGATATTTGAAGGCGGGTCGGGCTCCTCGGTGCCGGACCCTGAATCGCAGCCCACGCGAGCGCAGGTCCGCAGGCCTTGCTCGCGATACATCAGGGGAGCCCGTCCTGCCGTGATACCCGACGAAGACCAGCGGGCCTTGCAGGAAGCAGCGCGGCAGTTCTCGCGCCGCACACTGTTGCCCACCTACCAGCAGCGCGAGAAGGAAGGACGCATCGATCGCGCCCTGCTGCACGAGATGGGTGGCCTCGGGCTGCTCGGCGTAGACGTCGCTGCCGAGCACGGTGGGCTGGGCGTCAACGGCGTGACCACCGGCCTGATCGTGGAGGAGCTGGCCTATGGCGACTTCAACATCGCCGCCGTGACCCTGGTGATGTCGCTGTGCGGGGCCATCATCGCGCGCAACGCCTCGCCGGCCGTGGCTGCGGCCTGGCTTCCCCGGATTCCGCGCGGCGACGCGGTGCTCGCACTGTCCATCACCGAGCCGCGCTGCGGTTCGGACGCCGGCGCGCTGATGCTCAAGGCGCAGCGAGCAGGCGAGTACTACGTGCTGGACGGCGAAAAGACCTCCACCACTTACTGCCAGGACGCCGACGCCTTCCTCGTGTTCGGACGCACCGGTCGCGTCGAAGACGGCGCGCGCGGGGTGACGGCTTTCCTTGTGCCCGCCGGCAGCGCGGGACTTACGACCACGCGCTTCCAGGACCTGGGCAGCCACTGCTCGAGCCGAGGCTCGGTGTTCTTCGACGGCGTGCGCGTGCCGATCGACCACCGGCTCGGCGACGAAGGAAAGGGGTTCACGCAGGTCATGGCCGGCTTCGACTACAGCCGCGCGCTGATTGCGCTGCAGTGCCTGGGCGCGGCGCAGGCCTCACTCGATGAGGCCTGGGCCTACGCGAAGGAACGCGAGGCTTTCGGCGGACCGATCGCGCGTTTCCAGGGCGTGAGCTTTCCGCTGGTCGAGGGCGAGACCCTCGTGGCAGCGGCGCGCGAACTCTCCTACAAGGCGCTGGCCCTGCGCGACGCCGGGCTGCCCCACACGGTGGAGGCCGCGATGGTGAAGTACCTCGCGCCCAAGACCGCATTCGAGGTGATTCACCAGTGCGCGCTGACGCTGGGCCATTACGGCTGGTCGATGGACCTGCCGCACCAGCAGCGCATGCGCGACGTCATGGGCCTGGAGATCGGCGACGGCACCGCGGGGATCATGAAGATGATCGTCGCGCGTGCGCGCGCCGGGCGCGCCGCGACCGAAGAGCGCGGGGCCCCTGCGGCATGAACGCCTCGGGTCTCCGATCACCGAACCGAATCTGCGAAACGAACGAGCGCCAACGACGATGACCGACAAGATTCTCTACGAGAAGACCGGCGAGATCGCCACGATCACGTTCAATCGCCCACAGGTGAAGAACGCGATCGACCTCGAGATGCATCACCGCCTGCGCGACATCTGGACGGATTTTCGAGATGACCCGGTCCTGCGCGTCGCCATTCTCACGGGGACGGGCGACGCCTTCTGCGCCGGCGCGGACCTGAAGACCCACGTGCCCGAGTGGGACGGCGTGGGTCCCAGCCTGGGTCGCGACAAGTTGCCGGACGGCTTCGCCGGCGGCATCACGCGCGGCGTGCACCGCATCTACAAGCCCATCGTCGCCGCCTGCAACGGCTGGGTGCTCGGCGGTGGCCTGGAACTGGCGATGGCCTGCGACATCCGCATCGCGTCCGAGCGCGCGCAATTCGGCTCCTTCGAGCTGAGGCGCGGCATGCACCCGGCCGATGGCGGCATCGTGCGGCTCGTGAACACCTGCGGCGTCGGCATCGCGCTGGAGATGGAACTCACGGGCGAGCCGATCGACGCCCAGCGCGCGCTGGCCTGCAACATGGTCTCGAAGGTCGTGCCGCACGACCAGCTCATGAGTGCCACGCACGACGTGGTCAGGCGCATCCTGCGCAACGACCGGCGTGCGGTGGAGTCGGCCAAGGAGACCATCTTCGAAGTCATCGGCCGCACGCTCGACGAGCAGCTCAAGGTCGAGTGCCTGTACGGCTACGCGCTCTGCGGGGGCAATCCGGAACTCCAGCGGCGCTCGCAGGAATTCCTGGACAAGAAGGACAGGGGCCGCGTCGGCGTGAACGCCAGCGCGCTGTGACCTCGGCACTCTGCGTTCGATGACCATGTCCGACCTCCTCGCCGACCCGACCCTCAGGCGTCGCGACCCTTACGCGCACTGGGTGCAGGAGCGCCTGCGCTTCTCCGACACGGACATGGTCGGGCATGCCAACAACCTCGCGTTCGCGGCGTTCTTCGAAACCGGTCGCGCCTTGCTGCTGCGCCGCTTCATGGAGTCGGGCGCCGAGCCCCATGCATTGCTGGTGCTGGCGGAGATGCGCATGAAATACCTGGGCGAGATGCACTGGCCGGCCGAGATCGATGTCGGCACCGCGATCTCCGAGATCGGTGCGCGCACCTGTCGCATGGTCCAGGGACTTTTCGATGGCGAGCGCTGCGTGGGTATCGCCGAGTCGGCG
>JBKJPX010000045.1:0-16008 GCA_046594215.1 Panacagrimonas sp. | reverse complement strand
GCCCTGGGGCTGCCTGATCTGCCAGACCGGAACCACCGCGAACCTGTCGTTTGCCGACTTCCGCGAGGATCGCAGCGTGTTCTACGTCGGCGTCACGCCCGAGCTGTCGGAGATCGTCTATCGCATCAAGGCGACGAACACCGGCACGTTCACGGTGCCGCCGGCCTATGGCGAAGGCCTGTACGACCGCGACTTCAATGCGCGCTCGGCGGGCGGCAGCGTGACGGTGAGCGCGCCCTGATCGGAAGGATCGGGAGCGCTCGGCTTCGGCCTCCGATTTCGAACAGGCAGCGCCAGCGGGCGCGCGGCCGTGGCGACGCGGTTCGGTGCGCAGCCCGCTCAGGCGCCGGGACGTCCGGCGTGGCGCCGAGCTGCGGATCGGCGCGTCAACTGCCGGCGAATGCCGCGCGGACGGCCTCGAGCCGGCCACGGTTGTCGTCGGATCCCAGGCTGCCGCCACGGCTGGCGGCGCGCAGATCGATGCGTGCCTCGATTGCGGAGAACAGGAACTCGAAATCGTCGAGGTGCCCGGTCACCGATTTCATTTCGACGTGGACATAGTTCGGGACGTTCACGACCAGGTGCACGCGCGGCATCGCCATCACGATGCCCAGCAGCCGCTGGTGCGCCGCCTCAGTGGAGCCGGCATAGCGCAGCGGCTCGACGCGGTGTTCGGCGTCCTGCGATTGCGACGAGACGCACTGATTGACGTCGGCGCAGGACGCGAGGCTCCCGTCGTCCTGTCGCACGGGCGGCTCGCCCATGCACGCGCTCAGCATGGCGGCCGCCAGACCGGCTGCCGCCGCCGCACGCATAGCTGGAGCCGTTCCGAGCATCGGAGGCGGAGCTTAGCCGCTTCCGGACGCACCAAAAAAAGCGCCGGGACGAATCCCGGCGCCTTGAAGCGTGTCGCGAAACGCTGAAGGCTTACTTCGTGCGCGCCTTCTTCTTCAGCGACGAGGGATCGAAGTCCTTGTCGTCGAAGTTCACGCTGTAGTCCGTGATCTTGTCTTCGTTGGCCAGCGCGGTCACGAAGTATCGCGTGCTCTGCAGGTCATAGATGATTTCCGGCGAGCCCGTGACGGTCGGGATGAACGGCGCGGTGATCAGATGCGCTTCCTGCACCTTCCACAGCTGGCCACGCGCGTCGTAGTTGTCCACACCGGCGATGGACCAGGAGTCCTCGTCGACATAGAACGTGCGCTTGGCGAAGTTGTGCCGCACGCCGGCCTTCACGTTGGCTTCGACGACCCAGACGCGGTGCAGCTCGTAGCGAGCCTCGTCCTGGTTGACGTGGAAGGGTTTGAGCAGGTCCTTGTACTTCACCAGCGGGGAATTGATCTGGTAGGAGTTGTACGGGATGTACATTTCCTTGCGCCCGATCAGCTTCCAGTCGTAACGATCGAGCGAGCCGTTGAACACGTCGATCTGGTCAAAGTACTGCTCGTTGTCGGTGCCCACGGCCGGGTTGTCGTAGCCGACGTCCGGTGCGCGGTTCACGCGGCCGAGGCCGGGCGAGAAGATCCAGGCGGCACGGCCCGAGCCGGCGTCCGGTCCGATCAGTTCATGCGCGAGCGTGAGCTGGCCGGCGACGCGCGGCGGCGAGATCGTCTCCGACAGGTACAGCAGCAGGTACTTGTTGTCGGCGGCCGGCGGGTTCTTGAAGTTGGCGTACTTGAACTTTACGTTCTCCGTGAGCTTGGTGATCTGGAAGCTGCCGTCCGGCTTCACGATGGCCTGGTTGTTGAACCGGGTCACCGCGTTGCCGCGGTACTTCATGCGGTGGTTCCAGATGACTTCCGCGCCGCTCTTGGGAATCGGGAATGGGAAGCCGATGGCGGCGCCCGTGACCAGGTCCGTCCCCGTGAGCTTGGCGCTGCTGGCGTTCTTGATCGTGGCGTCTTCGATTTCCTTCGGGAAAAAGCCCGTTCGCACGCCCTTGTAGAGCAACATCTTGTACGTCGGATACTTGGCGAAAAGGGCCTTGTGACCGTCTGTCAGCTTGTCCTGGTACTTGGCCATGTTGGCCTTGGTGACCGTGTCGAACGGAGTGAGCAGTTCGGGCTTGATCGCCTTCTTGAACTCCGCCTCCAGCTTCTTGACGTCCTTGGTGCGCAGGCCTTCCAGGTACTGCGGCGTCCAGCTCTTCATGTCCGCCGAGAAGTTCTTCTCACCCGTGTACTCAGGAATCGAGCCGTCCGAGTTGGCAGCCTTGATCGCGCCGATCGCGGTGAGCTTGCCTCCGAGGTCACTGGGCGCGTCGGCCAGCGCCGCGCTTGTCCAGGTGAAGGTAGGGACCGCCGCAACCACGGCGGCGAGCGCCCAGCGACGCGGGTTGAATGCACTCATTCTGAATCTCCTCGATGCGTTGAGCGTTTTTGGGTCCCGCGCGGTGTCGCTCTTTTGCCAGCCGCCGGCCGAATCATAGGCTTCGAAAAATGAACCCGCCATGATTCGCTGCGTCAGCGAAGCATGGCGGTCAGGCCAACTCAATCGGTCGGATCGATCGCTCTTGCAGGCCGGTTACGTCGGGAATCCCGGTATTGAACCGGGGTCATACCCGACCAGCGCTTGAAGGCGCGGTAAAAGGTACTCGGCTCCGAGAAGCCGGTGAGATAGACAATATCTTCGACAGGCTCGGTGGTGCGCGCGAGCAGCTTGCGGGCGAGCGCGAAGCGGAAGTCGGCGAGCACCTGCGAGAAGCTCGTGCCCGCACGGGCCAGCTCGAAGCGCAGGCGACGCGGGGCGATGCCCAGTTCGCGCGACACCTCTTCCAGGTCGCATCGGTCCAGTTCCAGCCGCTGGGCGAAGACCGCTCGAATGCGCTCGATGAGGTCCTCGCGCTTGAGCGTGGTCAGGCGCTTCTCGGCGTGCTCCTCGTGCAGCTGCAGCAATTCGGGGCTGGAGCGCGGCGAACGGTAGTCGAGCAGCTTGGCGTCGAACCACAGCTCGCTCTCCTTGCCCTCGAACTCCACCGGGCACCCGAAGATGGCGTCGTACTCGGCCTGTGGAGAGCGGCGGCTTGCACGAAGACGCACACGGCGCGGGGCGTACTTGCCCTCGGTGACGGTCTGGCCGAACCGGATGACCTGGTGGGCAACCAGGATCTCGGTGTGGCGAAGCTGCGGCGCCTCGATGGTGCTGCCCTTGACCACGACGCGCGAACCCTGGTCGTCCTGCTCCAGGCGCATGTTCAGGGCGTCGCTGACCAGGCGAAGGTACTTCACGGCGCGCTGCATGCCTTCGCCGAAAGTGCCGCTGGACAGCATCAGGTATTCGATGACTTCGCCGCGGAACACCGGGGCGTGTGGGCAGAGGTGCAGACCGACGTCGGGATCCTGCGTGACCGCCTCGACCGTCTCCCAGAAGAAGGCCTGCAGTTCGTGTGGCGTGCGCATCTGGCGCAGCGGCAAGGCTTCGGCGTTGTAGCCCAGACGGCGGTAGATGGCCTCGACGTCGTAGCCCCCCTTTACCAGGGCCTGGTGAACGATCTCCAGCAATTGTCCCGAATCGCGCATGGGCTTCTTGTGGTTATGAGTCGCGTGGAGCGGCCGGTCGGGCCCCCGAACGACGCCGGCCCCGACCGACGCGCAGGGCCAGTGTGCCCGACGCCGGTGCAAGCGTGTCACAGGCTCGGCCAGTGCGCCATGAATCGACTGTCTCATTGGCCGGTGTTCTTTTCCCTGGGCCGGGAGTAAGGTCGCGCTCCCGCACGCAGAACCCGCAACAGGACCGTGACGGACCAGGGACAGAACGAAAACGCCCCCGCCGGCACCGGTGAGGCGGCAGGGGGGGTCAGCACGTCAGGGGGCGACAAAGCGCTCGGCGATCTGCTGCGCAGCCTGTTCGACTTCGAGATGCGCGAGATCATCACCACGCGCATGTTGCCTCTGATCTACCGCTTCGCTGTCCTCGCCATGGCGGCCCTGACCTTGCTGGGCGTGGTCACCGCCCTCATCCAGTCGCTATGGCTCGGCCTGGTCTGGCTGTTGTTCGGCCCGGTGGTGTTCCTGATGCTGGTCGTGGTCGTGCGGGTGTTCCTGGAGTTCGTGATGGCTGTATTCCGAATGCTGGTCTACATTGAAATCCTCGACCGGCGAACGTCTGCAATCGAGGGACACACCGAAGAAGTCGTCCAGGATCTGCCGAGAATCCAGTTCTGGAAATTCAACCTGGGCAAGCGCCGCGTCGAGTCCTGACCCGTGCGGTTCTGCCCACTACAAGACAAGCGGACGGTTACGGCCGCCGCCAAGGGGAGTCGAATGTCGAAGCAGGAGACGGATGAGCCGCAAGCCGGCGCGGACGCTGCAGCGCAGGCCCCGGGCTCGTTCATCGGCTTCGTCGCGTCCGGCGCCTGGAAACTGGTCACCGGCGGCCCGCGCCTTGCGGTAGAACTTGCGCAGAAAGGCCTTTCGGAGGCCGAGAAGCTCGCACTGAGTACCTTGCGCAAGCGCATGCAAGCGGTCGCCGACGACGAGCGGCCGGCGAACGAAGAGGACGTCGACGCCGAATCGCCGGCAGTCACGCGCAGCCACGCGCCCTCCTCCCCGGTTCCCGGCACGCCATCGCCGACCCGGCTGACGGCTGCCGCCGCGCTGGCGCGGCTGATGGAGGAATCCCTGGAGCAGAACCCCACGATCGCCAGTGAAAAACTGTCGCTCCGGACGATCAAGCAGCTGGTACCGGACGAGGCGCGCATCCTCGCCGCGCTGGCGGACGGTCACGGCGCCGCCCTCGTGCATCTGGGGGCCGGCCCGCTGGTAGGCCCCGCCTCGCAGCGCTGGCTGGAGAACCTCAGCCCCGTGGGCCGCGAGGCCGGCGTGTGCCTGCTGGAACAGACGCCGAGCTACCTCCTGCACCTGCGCAACCTGGGCCTGCTCGAGTCCGGCGACGAGGACAAGTCGCTGCATCTCAAGTACCAGCTGATCGAGGCGGACACCCTGGTGCGCAAGACCTGCGGCGAGATCGAGAAGGCGGGCCTGAGACCCAAGTTCTTCCGCCGCACGATCCGCATGTCGGACGCGGGCAAGGCGCTCTGGAAGGCCTGCGAGGGAACGGGCAACCAGGGCTGGTAGTCGTGATCGTGGTGCAGAGCTGAACCAATTTAAAAAAAAGAGGCAGGAGAGCACGCAATGGATTTCGCCGAAGCACTACGCGACGTACAGGCCCACTGGATCCTGTACGCGTCGATGCCCATCGTGGCCGCCACCATCGGGTTCGTCACAAAGATCGTGGCGATCAAGATGATGTTCCAGCCGATCAAGTTCCTCGGCATTCCGCCGTACCTGGGCTGGCAGGGCATCGTGCCGCGCAAGGCCGCAGTCATGGCCTCGATCGCGTGCGACACGATGACCGAGCACCTGATCAAGCCGAAGGACATCTTCATGAAGCTCGATCCCAAGCGCATCGCGCAGGAGATCGAGACGCCCTTGCTGGCCGCCATCGAGGACATCACGCGCGACGTCGCGGCGCACTACCAGCCGGGGCTGTGGGAAATTGCGCCAGCGTCGGTGAAGAACCTGATCATCTCGCGCATCAAGGCGGAGGCCCCGAAGCTCGTCGAACAGATCATGATCGACATCCGCGACAACATCGACAGCGTGTTCGACCTCAAGGACATGGTCGTCACGAATCTGCTGCGCGACGTGCCGCTGCTCAATCGCATCTTCCTGGAAGCCGGCGAAGGCGAATTCCGTTTCATCCGCAATTCGGGCATCTACTTCGGCTTCGTCATCGGCCTGGTTCAGGCCACGACCTGGGCGCTCACGCACCAGTACTCCTGGTCGCACTGGATCATGCCGGCGTTCGGCGGCTTCACGGGCTGGTTCACCGATTGGCTCGCGCTGAAGATGGTGTTCAACCCCAAGCACCCGACGCGATATCTCGGAATCTTCGAGTGGCAGGGCCTGTTCCTGAAGCGCCGCAAGGAAGTGGCCTCGGAATACGGTCGCCTGATCGCCAAGGAGATCATCACGCCGGACCGCATCATCGACGCGATCCTGCGCGGCCCGCTGTCCGACCGCATGTTCGGCATGGTGCAGAAGCAGGTGCAGAAGCTGGTCGATGAACAGGCGGGCCTGGCCAAGCCGATCGTGGTGTTCGCGGTCGGCAGCCGGCAGTACCAGGAGATGAAGAGGGTCATCGCCGAGAAGGTGATGGAACGACTGCCCGAAGCAATGAAGAGCATGGAGGCCTATGCCGCCGATGCGATCGACATCGAGAACACTCTGGTCAGCCGCATGCAGGAGCTGACGCCCGAACAGTTCGAGGGCCTGTTGCGTCCGGCGTTCGAGCAGGACGAGTGGATCCTGATCGCGGTCGGCGCCGCGCTGGGCTTCCTCGTGGGTGAATTACAGGTGCAGGTCATGCTGCACTTCGCCGCCGCGCACGGATGAGGCGCGCGGTATTCGCCGCGCTCGCAGCATTCGGACTTGCCGCGATCGCCGCGCCGGCGGCGGCGTACGAGAAAGAATTCGACGGCGGGCTGTTCGACGGCTGGGACCTGCAGTGGCGCAATCGCGCCTCGCTGGGTGCTGCCTGGCGCATGCAGAAGCGCCAGGACCGGCTGATCGGCAAGGCCAGCCTGAACCCGCAGTTGTGCGCACCGGACAACTGCATCGCGCTGACGCCGGACAACACCGAGCCCAACGAGCGCTTCCTGGCCGCGCGCGGCTCGCTGTCGTCCAACACTGACGACGGCGATCTGAACTACGACAAAGGCGACCTGGTCTCGTCCGGCCTGAAGTACACCTCGAAGCTGGACTTCGGCACAACGGACTACGGCGTGGAACTGGGCGCGCTGTTGTACTACGACCCGGCCAACACGAACTTTCGCGAGACGCACCTCAACCGCATCATCGAACCCGGCCCGGGCCCCGGTGTGCGTACCAAGTCCGATCGGCCTACCGAGGCCGAGGACCAGATCGGATACCGCCTCGAGCTGCGGGAGGCGAATTTCTATTACTTCACGGACTCCTGGGACGAGCAGCCGCTGGAGTTTCGCCTGGGCCGCCAGATCCTGACCTGGGGCGAGGCCGCGGTAAACGTGCAGGGCACCCTGAATTTCATCAACCCGCCGGACGCGAACTCGCTCGCGCGACCGGGGCTTGAACTGCAGGACATCTATTTCCCCGAGAACATGCTCGTCGTGCGCGGGCCAATCAAGGGCACCCTGTCTTTCGAGGCCTTCTACCAGCTCGAATGGCGCCCTTACGGGTTCCCGGCGCGCGGTTCGATCTTCTCGTTCTTTGACGGCGGCAACAAGGTCACGCCCAACGAGTACGTCGTAGGACCTTTCGGCAAGACGCCCGAGGACCCCGAGCAAATCGGCGTGCCCGCGCTTCCTCTAGCCCAGCTGGTGACCTCGACCAGCTTCTCGCTCAAACGTGCGGCCAACAACGAGCCGCCCGACAGCGGACAGTACGGCATCGCGCTGTACTGGCTGCTGGACGACTACTTCGACAGCCCGCTGTCGCTGAACTTCTACCACGCCAATTACCACTCGCGCCTGCCCTCGGTGAGCGCCTACGCGGCCAACGCGGCCTGCACACGGCGCGAGGGCAACGCGCGCAACCACGACAGCACCAATCTCGTCGACTTCCTGCTCGACTGCGGCGTGCCGGGAACCAACAACGATCCCAACATCGGATTCGATGCGCTGCCGCTGGATACCGGCCAGTACTTCCTGGACTACGCGAAGAACATCCGCCTGTGGGGCCTGTCGTTCGACACCGAGGCGCACAAGCTGGCGATCCAGGGCGAACTCGTCTACCGCGAGAATCAGCCGGTGCAGGTGGATCTCGAGGACGTGCTGTTCACTGCGTTCCAGCCAATCTTTCCGCGCACCGATGTCGTCATCGCGCCCGGGGTAGCCACGCTGGCGGCGTCCACGCGGGCCATCCCGAACTACCTCACGGCCTATCGCGGCGGCACGCCGGGCGAAGTCGTGCCCAACAGCTACGTGCGCGGCTACGAGCGGTTCAAGACCATTCACGGCACGCTCGGCTTCACCAAGATCACCGGCGCCAGCTCGCTGTTCGGCGCCAACGAGGCGGTTTATCTGTTCGAGATCAGCGGCAACTACATCCCCGAGCTGCCCGATCTCGATGAGCTGCAGCTCGAAGGCCCGGGCACGCACACGGCCTACAGCCCCGGCATCGCCGACACCGGCGACGCGCTGAAGATCAACCCGATCTCGAACGGCAAGAAGGGCTACGTCACCGAGACCGCGTTCGGCTATCGCCTCGCGAGCTTCCTGCGCTACACCGACGTTTTATATCCTGGCTTCGCGGTGCGGCCCCTGGTGATCTTCGCGCACGACGTGCACGGCGTGGCGCCGGGACTGGCGGAGAACTTCCTGCAGGGTCGCAAGGTGATCGTGGCGAACGTGCAGGGGCAGTACCGCAACTGGCGCGCCGACATCATCTACAGCTGGTTCACCGGCGGTGGCGACGCGCACGTCTTGCGCGATCGCGACTCGATGGGCCTTTCGATCAGCTACGAATTCTGATCACGCAAGCAACGGGACTCCACGACTCATGAACGCAATCCCGCAGCGCCAGCACGGCGGCTGGCTGATCTGGATGGTGCTGCTGGTGATCCTGGTCGGCGCCGTGATCGGCGGCGCGCTGGTCGGCTACTGGGTGTTCAAGAATGTCGATGCGCGGCTGTTGCTGAGCAACCAGCCCGCGAAGATCACCATCGACGAGACGCTCAAGGTCAGCGCGCACGCGCTCGAAAACCTCAACATCCGCCTCGACGACACCATCCACACCAAGGTGCCGGTGGACCAGATCATCTCGGTGCCGGTGAAGGAGCAGCTCAACGTCATCGCCGACTTCGACGGCTCCGTGCCGATCCGCATGAACGTGGCGGTGCGCGACAAGATCGTGCTCGACCAGGTGCTGGACCTCAACGCGGTGATCGACGCCGAGATCCTCGGTGACAAGATCAAACTGCCGATCCGCGGCAAGGTGCCGGTGAAGGCCATCGTGCCGGTTTCGCTCGACATCCCGGTGGATCAGATGGTGAGGCTCAAGTTCACCGCGCCGGTCGGCGTGCGCGTGCAGCAGGCGCTCACCGTGCCGCTCAAGACGGTGATCGACGCGGACATCCCGATCCAGGCCGATCTGTCGGTGCCGGTGAAGTCCGACATTCCTGCCGAGGCCACGCTCCAGCCCGGACCGCTCAACGCAACTATCGTCGAAGCCGACCTACGCCTGCCGCTGCGCACCTTGCGGCTCGAGACCAAGGACGGTCAGAGATCGGGCACGACGTCCGATACCGTCGCTGCTCCGTCGAGCGGAACCGGCGTGGCGCGGTGAACCACGACGACGACTTCTTCCGGTTGCCCAAGGCGCGTCCACCGGCGCGCAAGGAGCCGGAGGTTGCGCCTCCCGCGGCGACGGTGCCCAAGGCCCCGCCGACAACGGCCCCGAGCCCCCCGGTACGCAAGGAGACGATAGCGCCGCCACCGCCCGTTCCAGCTGTGCCTGTCGCGCCCGCTCCGCGCCCTACCGAACGAATCGAGCCGAAGACCGAAGCGGTCGTTCCTCCGCCCATTACTGCGGCCCCGGCACCGCCAGCCGCGGTCAAGCCGAGCGCCGCGGCGCCGGACCGACCGCGCGCCGCACCGCCCCCTCCTCCGCCACCGAAGCCCGCCAAGGACCAGAAGCCCTCGCGCCTCGGTCTCTGGCTGTGGCCGATATTCGGCGCGGGCGTGATCGGTGTGATCATCGTCGGCGGCCTGATCGGTTACTGGGTGTTCATGAACGTGGCCGCGCGGCTGCTGATCACGGACCAGCCGCTGACGATCCAGCTGCCGCCGCAGGCGGACATCACGATGAAGACGGACCACAAGATCGATGTGCTGATGAAGGGCACGATCTTCGCGCAGGTGCCGCTCAAGCAGACGCTGGATCTGCCGGTAAAGGGCACCTACGACACCATCGTCGACATCGACACCAAGGTGCCGCTGGAAACAGTGATCACCTACGAGGGCATCATCCCGGTCGACAGCATGGCCGACATCGAGGCCAAGGCCCCGGTGAATTTTCAGAACGTAAAGAAGTTCAAGAATCTCCACTTCAAGGCCAGGCTACCGCTCAAGCTGCGACTGCCGATCAAGCTCGTGGTCCCGGTCAAGCAGGACATCGTGCTCAGGTACCACGGCCCGCTGCGCGTGACGCTGGACCACGTAATCAAGGCGCCGGTCGACACCGTTCTCAAGACCGCGCTCAAAGTGAATCAGCAGTTCCGCATCCCGATCACCACGAGCGTGCCGCTGCGCCTGGATCTTCCGCAGCACCCGGTTCACGCGACGATCGTGGAGTCCGACCTGAATCTCGACCTCGCGACTCTGCGCCTTGAGCGCAAGCCTGCCGACTCCGCATCACCACCACCAACCCCCTGATGGCACGCTCCGACTTCGAACTGCTGGCGCACGAGCTCGGCGGCGATCCGCCGGAAACTTTCCATGCACTTCCGCAGGAAGGCCTCGCGGCACTGACCGCGGCGTTGCGTGCCGCGCGTTCACGCCAGAAGAAGCAGCTGGACGAGGCACTGACCAAGGCGCTCGAACACGTGCCCGCGCTGATGCGCCTGCCCATTCGCAAGATACTGGGCCTGTGAGCGCGACGCCCGCATGAGCCGTCTCGCCCGCAAGGCCGAAATCCTCAAGCTGGCTCGCGTGCTCGGCGTCGGCGAGTCCGACCTCGTCTACCTGCACGGCTCCGACGCCGACAGCATCCGCGCGTTCCGCGAGCAGGCCAGCGCGCGACTCTTCGATGCCGACGAAGCGCGCCTCAAGCGCGTCGCCGCGGCCAGCAAGCTGCTGCCCATTCCGCTGATCGCGCTGATCGCCGAACACGTGTTTGGCGATGTGCTGTGCGCGCGAGTCGCCGGACTGATCGCGCCCGATCGCGCGGCCGACCTGGCGCAGCGCCTGCGCGTGGGCTTTCTGGCCGACGTGACGCTGGAGATCGACCCGCGCCACGTGCGCGAGGTGATCAAGCGCATCCCCGTGGCGCGCATCGTCGAGGTCGGGCTGGAGCTGGCCAGGCGCGGCGAGTTCGTCACGCTCGCACGCTTCGTCGACTACGTGAGCACCGACGCCATCAAGGCGGTGATGGCGAAGCTCACCGACAACGCGGCGTTGCTGCACATCGCGTTCTTCGTCGAGGACAAGACCCGTCTCAATGATCTGGTCGGCTTGCTGCCCGAGACGCGCCTCCGCGAGATCATTTTCCTGGCGGCCGACGAGACGCAGGATCTCTGGCCCGAAGCGCTGGCGCTGATGAACTACGTCAGCCCCGAGTGGCGCAAGCGGCTCGGCGAACTCGCAGCGACGATGGACGACGGCATCGTCGGCAGCATGGCCCGCTCGGCGCAGGCCAACAAGCTGTGGAGCGCGGTGCTGCCGATCATCGGGGTCATGAGCCCGGTCCACCAGAAACGCCTGCTGGGGCTGCCGATCCTCGAGGACGACGCGGTGCTCGACGCGATCGTGGCCACCGTGGACGTGGACCATCTCTGGAACCAGCTGATCCCGCTGGTGCCGATGATGCCGGCCGCCCAGCAGAAGCGGCTGGCCAACTTGCCGCGCCTGCGTGAATCACGCCTGCTCGAGGCCGTGCTCAAGGCCGCCGACGTCAACAACCTGTGGAACCAGCTGCTGCCGCTGGTGGGCCTCATGGACGAGGACGCACAGCAGAAGTTGGCGCTCGCAGCGGAGAAGCTCAGCGACAGCGCCTTCGCTCGCGTGTTCGACGCCGTGCAGGCTGGTCGCACCTGGGCGCCGCTGCTCGTCCTGCTGCTTCGCATGCGCGAAGACGTGCGCGCCCGCATCGCGCCGCTGGTGAAGAAACTCTCGCCCGAGAGCGCCCGTTTCATCGCGCAGGAAGCGGGTCGGCTGGGGCTGCTCGACCGGCTCGAATCGCTGTGGAGCTCGCTGGCGAAGCTGGGATGAAGACGCCATAGCCTGGACACTGGGTCCGGGCTACGGCGGCGGACGAAGCTCGGCTTGGCGCGCCTCAGAACGGGAACGTCTGCTTCACGCTGACCAGGAACTTGGGCTTGTCCTCTGCGTTAACGAAGGCGCCGCCGTCCTCGTCCTTGAGGTTGGTGTCGATGACAGCCAGCGAGAACACCAGGCCTTCGCGGATGGTCTTGTTCAGGGTCAGGCTGTAGTCGAGGTAGTCGTCGCCGTAGATCGCCTCGGCACCATCCCCCTGGGTGTAGCCCACCTGCAGCGCGACGGCGACCGTATCCTTGATGGGCTGCGTCCAGGTGGCGCCGTAGTACCAGCCTTCATCGTCGGTGCCGACGTAATCGTCGGAGTAGTAGACCTGCAGCTTGGCCCGCCAGGCCGTCAGCCCGATGAAGTACTCCGTCGTGTCGACGTTCTTCGTCCCGTCGACTTCATTGTCCTCGCTGAAGGTGTAGCGCAAGGCGCCAAAGTCGACGGTGACTTTGTCGTTGAAGTGGTGCGCGAAGCCGCCGTAGAGGTCCCATTCGTTGCCGCCGAAAGGGTTGGAGTTGCTGACCCAGGTGCCCAGGAACACGCCCGAGTCGTGGTAGTAGTCGATGCCGCCCTGCACCGCCGCGCCGCCCTCGGCGACGATACCGCGGAACACGTAGTCGCTGAACACGCCGACGTTCCCCGTCGTCGTCGAGGCGTGGGCCATCGCCGGCGCCAGAAGGCTCGCACCGCACAGGCCGATGCCCGCAGCCCATCTGCAGAGATTTCTTTTCACTTTGGGTTCTCCTGAGATTCTCGTTGTCGTATGCGCAACGACGTCCCAATCGTGGCCGGGCCGCCCCGAGTTGCAGGTTCGGCGCTGATCCGGGCACGGGCAAGCTAGGGCGGGTCCTAGGAGCCCGTGCATCGCAGGCGGCTGCGCCGCCCATCCCGTTACTTGTAGAAGCTCTTGGGATCGAACAGGCGGGCCGACAGCCGGGACGCGGTGTCCACGCCGCGCAGTGACAACTGCACGCGGGTGCCGCGCACCGCGTCCGAGAACGTGGCGCGCGAGGCGTACGTGCAGCTGCCGCTGCGGATCAGGCCGGCGGGATCGACGAGGTATTGCTTCACGGTGCGATCAGCGTCCTGGAAGTCGGCGCGCAGGATCGCGCAACTCTGCGCATCCACGGCGGCGATCACGCGTCGGTACGGCGAGTCCGCGATCGCGGGCACGAAACGCAGCTGCTGCGCCGGTCGTCCCGCGATCGTCGTCGGCTTGTCCAGCGTCACCGAGGACGCACTCAGCGCCTGGCTGATTAGGCGCAGGTCCGCGTAGTTCAGTGTGGTGCCCGCGATCTCGGAATCCGTTCCCACACCGCTCACGCGCCGGACTTTTGCCATCGCCGGCAGGTAGAGGTAGAGCGCGTCTTGAGTGTCCTCCTCCACCAGCAGGTAACGCATTCCGGCGAGATCGGACGGCGCGGTGATGGAGAGCATGGCGCGCAGGCTGCCGCGACCGTCGCGCCGGCTGTAGAAGGATCCCGTCAGCGTCCGCGTCGTGACGCCCGGACCCTCGGCCTCGATATGCAATTCGGAGATCGACAACTCCTTCGGCGCGTTGGCACGCATGCATTCCAGCGTCTTGACCACCGGCGTCTGCGTGGTGACCTCCATCGCCGCGGTGCAGCCGAGCACGGCCATCGCGGCTAGGAGCTGCGCTGGCCTGCGCCGGCTCGGCAAGGTTTGAAAGCTGCGGGTTCGCATCGCGCCGATTCCGGCAGGCTCAGAGCCGCGCGGCGAGCCGGCTGGCCTGGTTGATCGCGCGCTTGGCGTCGAGTTCGGTCGCCTTGTCCGCGCCACCGATCAGGTGCACGTTCGCGCCCCCGGCCAGCAGGGGCTGGTGCAATGCGCGCTGCGGCTCCTGCCCGGCGCAGATCACGACGTGATCCACCTCGATGAGTTCCGGCTTCTCGCGCTTCTCGCCATAGCTCACGAGCAGGCCACGCTCGTCCATCGACTCGTAGTTCACGCCGCTGCGCGTCTGCACTTTCATGGCCTGCAACGAAGCCCGGTGGATCCAGCCCGTGGTCTTGCCCAGGCCTGCGCCCGGCTTGCCCTGCTTGCGCTGAAGAAGGAAGACCTCGCGGGCGGGCGCGGCAGGCTGCGGGCGAACGACACCGCCGCGCACCTTCGCCGGATCGGTGACGCCCCACTCCTTCATCCACTCCGCGAGATCGAGCGTGGGCGAACGGCCGTCGTGCACGAGGAATTCTGCGACGTCGAAACCGATGCCGCCGGCGCCGATCAGGGCCACACGCGCGCCGACCTTGGCGCGCCCTTCGAGCACGTCGACGTAGCTCAGCACGCGGCCCGCCTTCTTCTGTTCGTCCAGGCCGGGCATCGAGATGCTGCGTGGCGTGACCCCGGTGGCCAGCAGAATCTCGTCGTAACCGCCCGCGAGCAGCGACACGGCCGTGACCGGCGTGTTCAGGTGCAGCTGCACGCCGGTGCTGCGGATCTTGTTGTCGAAGTAGCGCAGCGTCTCGTAGAACTCTTCCTTCCCGGGAATCAGCTTGGCCATGTTGAACTGGCCGCCGATCTGACCGTGCGCGTCGAACAGGTCGACGTCATGCCCACGCTCGGCGCAGACGGTGGAAGCGGCAAGCCCGGCCGGACCCGCGCCCACCACCGCGACGCGACGGCGACGCGGCGCCGGCACGTAGTTCAGCTCGGTCTCATGGCAGGCGCGCGGATTCACCAGGCAGCTCGCGATCTTGAGCTTGAAGGTGTGGTCGAGGCAGGCCTGGTTGCAGCCGATACAGGTGTTGATGTCCTGCGCGCGGCCTTCGGCCGCCTTGTTCACGAAGTCGGCGTCGGCGAGGAAAGGCCGCGCCATGCTGACCATGTCGGCGTGACCGTCGGCGAGGATCTTTTCCGCAACGTCCGGTGCGTTGATGCGGTTGGTCGTGCAGAGCGGGATCGCAACGATGCCCTTGAGCTTCTGCGTGATCCACGAGAACGCGCCGCGCGGAACCGAGGTGGCGATCGTGGGCACGCGCGCCTCGTGCCAGCCGATGCCGGTGTTGAGGATCGTGGCGCCCGCCTTCTCCACGCCTTTGGCCAGCATCACGATCTCGTCCCAGGTCTGTCCGTCCGGGATCAGGTCGAGCAGCGAGATGCGATAGATGATGATGAAGTCGCGACCCACCGCCTCGCGGATGCGCGAGACGATCTCCACCGGCAGGCGCATGCGGTTGGCGTAAGCGCCGCCCCATTCGTCGTTGCGACGGTTCACGTGCGTGACGAGGAACTGGTTGATGAAGTAACCCTCGGATCCCATCACCTCGACGCCGTCGTAGCCGGCCTCGCGCGACAGCTGCGCGCAGCGCACGAAGGCGCGGATCTGCTGCTCGACGCCGCGCGTGGTCAGCGCGCGCGGCGCGAACGGCGAGATCGGGCTTTTAACGCGCGAGGCGCTCACGGCGAGAGGGTGATAGCCGTATCGGCCCGCGTGCAGGATCTGCAGTGCGATCTTGCCGCCGTCCGCATGGACCGCGTCGGTGATGATCCTGTGATCGCGTGCAGCGGCGCTCGTCGTCAGTTTTCCTGCGAACGGCGAAACCCATCCGGCCACGTTCGGCGCCACACCGCCGGTCACCATCAGGCCCACGCCGCCGCGGGCGCGCTCTGCGAAGTACGCCGCAAGTCTCGGAAAGTTCTTGCGTCGATCCTCGAGCCCGGTGTGCATGGAGCCCATCAGCACGCGGTTTTTCAGCTTGGTGAAGCCCAGGTCGAGCGGCGCGAGAAGGTGCGGATACGGCGAGCCTGCGGTTGAATCCATCTTCGACACTCCCTGTTATCCGGCGCAGCCTAGCCCCCTCGCCTGCAGCCGATCATGCGAACACCGCCAGCAGCACATGGCGCTGTAGCCGCTAGCCGGGGCCGCGCGCTCGGTAGTCACCCCGTAATGACACGCCCTTCCCGCGAATGTCAGGCTCGCGGGATGAAACCGACCGTCTACCCCGTGGAGCAGAGCTATTTCTTTCACG
>JBKJPX010000004.1:0-10198 GCA_046594215.1 Panacagrimonas sp. | reverse complement strand
CCATCACGTGCGGCGCCTGTCCACCGTGATGCATCCCGGCAGGCATCGCGTGCAATGACATGCCGGCCTTCGTGCAGCGCATCCCCATCGCCGAAGCGGTGGACTGAATGCCCACGCACATCGCGAGCATTACCATCAGCAATCGGGCGGCAGGAGATCGCATGGATCAATTAGACGCTCTGTTGGAAAGAAGTTCAACGAATCATGGCGCCCTGCAAGCGTGTATGCGGCCCTCTTGCCGCAGCCTGGCCATGCTCAGTTCTACGGCTACACCCTTTTCTATGAAGCAGGCAGCGTGCGGGATGCCGATGGCGAGCGTATCGATGGCATCGAGGCGCAGGCGATCGCGATGGCCCCTCGCGTCCTCTACACATGGAAACCGAGCCTGTGGGGCTTCAAGCTGACTTCGGGGCTTTTCCCAACCGTCCTCAGCGCCGGTATTCAGACACCCGAAGACGAAGAGTTTGATACCGCCCCTTCGACGTTGGCATCGAGCCTCTGTACTTCACGCGTTCCTTCGGCAATTGGCACACGATGCTCGGGACGTCCTTGTACTTTCCCTGGGGCTCCTCCTACGACGAAGATTCTCCGGCCAATTCCACGCTGAACCGTTTCGGCGGCTCGCTCAACGGCAACCTGACCTGGACGCCGACGCCGCGCTGGGATCTCTCGCTTGCCTGGGGATACGAACTCGCAGGGCGCAATCGCGACACGCAGTACCGCGATGGCGCGCAGACAGGGGTGACTTATGGCGTCCGTTATAGGATCACGGCCGACCGGCGATGGGATCTCGGAATCAGCGGCTTTTACACGGTGCAGGTCGAGAACGATCGACAATCCGGCCGGGTGGTTGAAGACCGCCGGACGCGCAAGTTCGCCATAGGCCCCAAGGTCGGCTATTGGGTGAGCCTGGCAACTGCGATTTTCTTTCAGGTCCAAAAGGAGTTCGAGGTGCGGAACGCTCCTCGCGGCGAATACTACTGGCTGATGTTTGCTTTCCCCCTTGGCGGCTGATCCCTCGCAGAAGCATTTGTTGAGCCACTGACCTTGCTGAAGCTGTGGAGCGTCGAGATGCCCAAGGCCCAGGCCGACCGCGTCCTGACGGCCACCATCAACAAGGACGAAATCGACGGCAGCGTTGGCGACGCAGTTCTCGAAAGCGTCTGGAGCCGGATCGCGGTTGATGGCCCCGCTCGCTCCGCAGGAGCCAGTCGATCCGAAGCGCGTCCGCCAGGTCCTGTACCGATGTTTGCTCACGGCTGAGAACCGTTTTCTTCGCCTGATCTCCTGTGAAAGGAGATTGTCGCCATAGGAGGCGATCATCGTCTCCTGCCCTCATCAGGCAGATGTGTGCCAGCCGCGGTCGGTCGGCCCGGCAACGCTTCAGGTCGACAGCATCTTGATGCCGACGAGCACGAGCATTACGGCAATCATCGTGCGCAGCAGTTTCTCGGGAGCACGTGCGCTGGCGAGCGAGCCGATGAGGATGCCGGGGATCGAACCGATCAGCAGCATGCCCAGCAGGTTGAAGTTGACGTTGCCCATCACCAGATGCCCGGTGCCGGCGAGCACGGTGAGCGGAATCGCGTGCACGATGTCGGTGCCCACCAGGCGGCTCGGCGTCATGCGGAAAGGATAGAGGTAGAGCAGCATGACGGCGCCGAGTGCGCCCGCGCCGATGGACGTAAACGTCACGAGGAAACCGACGATAGCTCCGCCGATCACCGTCGCCGCAGGCTGCATAGCCTTGAACTCGATCGGCCGCCCGGCACGCAGACGTTCGCCGAAAGCGTGCACCTTCGGGCGGAACACCGCGGCCACTGAAGTCAGGATCAGCACCGCGCCCAGGACATGCACCATCAGTCCGCCTCGGCTCTGGTGCGCGCCGCTGAAATACAACCACAACAGGGTCAGGATCGCGGCGGGTGCGCTGCCGTAGAACATGCGGCGCAGCACCTGCCAGTCGATCGTGCCTTTCTTGCCATGCACCCAGCCGCCCACCATCTTGGTGATGGCGGCAAACCACAGGTCGGTGCCCACCGCCGTGGCGGGTGCCACGCCGAATAGCAGCACCATGATTGGCGTCATCAGCGAGCCGCCACCCACACCGGTCAGGCCTACCAACACGCCCACGCCGAAGCCGGCCGCGACATTCGTCCACTCGATCATCCGCAAATACTCCGACGTTCTGCCGAATATCCCCGCAATCCTTTGGCTCTTCCAATTTCGATCGGAATTGGGCCCCGCGGCCTCGGCCGCGGTCGATCGATGTCCCGATCAGCTGGACTGACCCTACCCTCGACAAGGGGGATTGTCCCCTGCTCGCGCATCAGCGCAAATACGCAGCATCGCCGCGGCACTCAGCGGTCGAGCAGGATTTCCGCAGCCGGCCGTGCGCCCTCGGCCAGCCATGCAATGAGCTGCTCGCTCAAGGTCTGCGGGTCGACCGGTTTGACCAGGTGATGATCGAAACCGGCGGCCTGCGAAAGCTGGCGGTCGCGCGACTGGCCCCAGCCGGTGAGCGCGATCAGGATCAGTTTTTCGTGACCCGATTGCCGGAGGCGTCGCGCGACTTCAAACCCATCCATCTCCGGCATGCCGAGGTCGAGAAGAGTCAGATCCGGAGGCTGCTGATCGATCTGGCGCAGCGCAGTGCTGCCGTCGTATGCCACCTCGACTTCCCAGCCATCCCATCGCAGCAGCTCGGCGAGCGAATCGGCGGCATCGCGGTTGTCGTCGACGATCAGGATCCGTCCGCGGCGCGCCGATGCAGAATCGTTTTCCCGAAGCGGGACACTGGCGGGCTCGGGTGTGGCCGCGTGCAGCAGGCGCACCTCGAAGCGGCTGCCGGTGCCGGGTCCTTCGCTCGACGCCTTCACCTGTCCGCCGTGCAACGCGACGAGGCGACGCACCAGGGACAGGCCGATGCCCAGGCCCCCGCGGCCCATACGCCGTCCCTCCGGCGTCTGCGCGAAGGTCTCGAAGATCTCGTGCAGCATCGTCGGAGGAATGCCGATGCCGTTGTCCGCGACCTCGATGACCGCGTGCGGCGCATCGACGTGCAGGCGCACGCGCAGATGTCCGCCGTCGGCGGTGTACTTCGCCGCGTTGTTGAGCAGGTTGGCGAACACCTGCGTGAGCCGCACGGGATCTCCTCGCACCCACACCGGGACCTCCGGCAGGTCGATGTCCAGGCAGTGTCGCGCACTCTCGATGCCGGGCCGCGCGGTCTCCAGCGCATTGCGCAGCGCCTCGCGCAGGTCGACGTCCTCGCGCTGCAGGTCGATCATGCCGCGGTTGATGCGCGAGACATCGAGCAGCTCGTCGACCATGCGCACGAGGTGCTCGACCTGGCGTTCCATCACGCCCTGAAGGCGCGAGCGCGTCGCCACCTCCCCAACTCGCTGCAGCAGCGCCAGGCTGTTGCGGATCGGCGCCAGCGGGTTGCGCAATTCGTGCGCGAGCGTGGCGATGAACTCGTCCTTGCGCCGGTCGGCCAGGCGCACCTCGCGCTCGATGCGCGCGCGCTCGAGCGACTCCCAGCCGCGCTGCACGACCAGGCGGCACAGCTGGATCTCGTCTTCCTGCCAATCGCGGGGATGACCTTGAAACAGGCCGAGTGTCGCCCTGAGCGCGCCGGCCTTGTGCAGCGGCACCATCAACTCGGCCACGATCTGGATGGCGTTGAATCGCGCGAGCTCCTCGGGGCTCGGGTTTGCGCGGGAGGCGTCCTCCAGGCGATAGATCGCACCGGTGCGCACCGCCTGCGCGAAGTCGCTCCCGTAGTCCTCGAGCGGAAACACGCGTCCCTGCAGCGAGACCAGGCGCGGCGCGTAATCGGCGAGCACGGTGCCGGCATAGCCGTCGTCGTCGATCTCGAAATAGGTCGCGCGATCGGCGCCGAGCTCTTCGCACAGCAGGCGCAGCACCATCAAGGCGATCTCGGGTGGATCGTTCAGCGGTCGCGTGGCGTCGTCCAGGCGCACCAGGAAGGCATCGCGGCGCTCGGCGGACTTGCGCTCGGTGATGTCGGTATTCATGCCGAACCATTCGCGCAGGCTGCCGTCGGCATTGCGGATCGGCACCACGCGCACGGCGGTCCAGCGCCAACGGCCGTCGCGATGGCGCAGCCGGTACTCGGTGTCCAGCGGCATGCCGCGGTCGACGGCGCCCGTCAGTCCCCTGCGCACACGCTCGCGATCGTCGGGGTGCAGTGCGTCCAGCCAGCCCTCACCCCGCCACTGCGCCTCGGTCTGGCCGGTGAAGGCGCGCCAGGACGTCGAGTCCTGCGTGACGCAGCCGTTTGGATCGGCGGTCCAGAAAATATGTCCTGCACTCTGCAGCAGGGCGCGGTAGCGATCCTCGTTCTCGCGCAGCGTGTCTTCGATGCGCGCGCGTTCCAGCGACTCCCAGCAGCGGCTGGCGACGGCCTGCACCAGTTGCACCTCCTCCTCGGACCAGGTCCGGGGCGTGGCGTGATGCACCGCCATCACCGCCACCAGCCGCCCATTCTTGTGGATCGGGATCGCGATCGCGGACGCGATCCCGTTGCGGTCGAATGCGGCCGTAGGTGTCTGGCCCAGGCGCGGATCGGTGTGAAGGTCACTGAGGACGAAGGGCTGGCCTGCGCGCAGCGTGCGCACGGCGTCGGGACCGAACTCGCTGAGGCGATGGCGTCCCGCCAGGCTGGGCATGCCACGGCAGAAATCCTCGACGATCGTGAAGACGTCCGGGTCGGCGTCGACGATGGCATAGGCGCAGTGGCCGACGTTCAGTGCCCGGCCGAGCAACTCGGTGGCCGCGGCGGTGATCGCGCGCGCCTCTGACATCGGGCGAAGACGATCGTCGAGCACCGCCAGCAGATGCTCGCGCGTGCGGTCGTGCACGACCCCCGCCATCCCC
Organism: Panacagrimonas sp.; assembly: GCA_046594215.1. GTDB lineage: Bacteria > Pseudomonadota > Gammaproteobacteria > Nevskiales > Nevskiaceae > Panacagrimonas. Next base: position 5,296 of record JBKJPX010000004.1, on the reverse strand, counting down.
AGCGGTCGCCCCGCGGCATCGAAGCGGCCGCGTCCGGTGACGGCGATCCAGCGTTCGCGCGCGCCGTTGATGAGGCGGTATTCGATGATGTAGTCGAGGTCGCCGGCGAGCACGGCTTCCACAGCGCGGCGGGCGCGCGTTCGGTCTTCCGGATGCAGCAACTCCGCCATCGCGGTCCAGGTCACCACCGGGCCGGCCGCGAGCGCGTAGATCTCGGCCGCGTGGGGGGACAAGGTCACGAGGTCGGTGTCGACATCCCACGACCACTCGCCCAGCCGCGCGGCGGCGAGGGCTCGCCGCACTCCATCATCAGGCTCTGCCGTCAACGTACCTGCCTCCCGGGTGGGCGGGGAGTGTAGCGTCCGGCGTCCACCGCGTATGACGTCGGGGCGACGCTTCTAGGGCGCACCCGTCTGCCGAGAAAGCCCTGGCCCAGCGATGCTGTGGTCCTGGCACAGGCTTGTCTTTGCAGATCGAGTCGACTTTGCGATGGAGTCGGCCCAGCGCCCTGCCTCGGCATCCGACCGCGAGGGTTTGCGACGGTCGATCGCGGCAGGCGGAACGATCAAGTTGTGAACCGCCATAAGTAGCGGAAGGGGAGTAGGGATGAAGCAGAACGTTGTCGCGACGTGTCGTGCCGCCCGCGCGGGTGCGCTTCTGCTGGCCGTGTGGGGCGCCGTCGCGCTATCCGGCTGCGCCAACGCGGAAAAGAGGGTCAGACACGATCTGCCGCGCCTGTATTCAACTGACGACTTCCAGTTTCGGCAGACGATGAGCAGCCTGCTGGGCCCGGCGCTCATCGCGGGCAATCGCATCGAACCGCTTCAAAACGGCGACGCCATCTTCCCCGCGATGCTCGACGCCATCGCCAGCGCGCAGTCCACGATCTGCTTCGAGAGCTATATCTATTGGTCCGGAGCGGTCGGCGACCGCTTCGCTGCGGCCCTGGCAGAGCGCGCCCAAGCGGGCGTCACCGTCAACGTGCTGCTCGACTGGGTCGGGAGCGGCAAGATCGATCAGAAGGCGATCGAGAAGATGGAGAAGGCGGGAGTGACCTTTGCGCGATATCACGCGCTGCACTGGTACCACCTAGGGCGCCTGAACAACCGGACGCACCGCAAGCTCCTCATCATCGACGGCAAGACCGGATTCACCGGCGGTGTGGGGATCGCAGACAACTGGCTGGGCGATGCTCAAGATCCCGAGCACTGGCGCGATTCGCACTACCGGGTCACCGGCCCGGTCGTGAACCAGATGCAGGCCGTCTTCCTGGACAACTGGATCAAGGCGACCGGCAACGTCCTGCATGGCGAAAAGTACTTTCCGCAATTGATCGCCAAGGGCGAAGGCCTCGCCCAGATGTTCAGCAGTTCGCCGTCGGGCGGTGCGGAGAGCATGAAGTTGATGTACCTGCTGGCGATCACCGCCGCGCAACGGTCCATTTCGCTGTCGAGCGCTTACTTCGTACCGGACCCCCACACGCGCGAAGCGCTCATCGCGGCACAGAAACGAGGGGTCCGCGTGCGAATCATCACGCCAGGCCGTTACATCGACACGCAAGTGGTACGGCATGCCTCGCACGCTCGATGGGGCGAACTTCTGGAGGCGGGCATCGAGATCTACGAATATCAACCGACGATGTTCCACTGCAAGCTGATGGTCGTCGATGATCTCTTCAGCTCGGTGGGATCGACGAACTTCGACCCCCGTTCGTTCGGGCTCAACGACGAGGCGAACCTGAACATCCTGGACGCTGACTTCGCACGACAGCAACAAGGCGTCTTCGAACGCGACCTCGCCAGCTCCCGCAAAGTGACGCTGGAAGCGTGGACATCACGCCCGTGGACGGAAAAGGCTATCGAGCAGCTGGCGTCGCTTTTCTCTTCTCAGCTGTGAGTCGAGGTCAGGTTTCCGATTGCAGCTCGCCGGCAAGCTATCGGGCCAAGGTGGAGTGACCCCCTGAGGCCGGACCGGCGCGGGCCAAAGATTCATGCCGCGAGCTGGGCGAGGCACTGCTCGAAGTGATGGGGCGAGCGCATTTCGACGATCCGTTTCTGACCGGATCGATTCCTCCCGATGTCCCGCCATTCGAAGGGGATGCTGTCGAGACCGGGCCGAAGATTTCCTCCTGCGCAGTGTGCAGCGGTGTGGCAACGTCGGCGCGAGCCGGTGGATTCCGCCTGCCGATCGGAGGATGACGAGATGATCACGCTCTATGGCTTCGGACGGATTTTCCCCGAGGGGCGCGGCGAGACAAAGGACCTTCGGGCGCAGTGGGCGCTCGAGGAGACCGGACTGCCGTATCGAGTCCACGCGCTCGATCACACCGGAGGCGAACTCGACGGCGAAGCCTTCAGCCAGATCAGCCCCTTCCACCAGGCGCCCGTCATCGACGACGACGGCTACGTGGTGGCCGAGTCGGCCGCAGTGGTGCTCTATCTGGCCGAGAAGGCGGGCAAGCTGATCCCAAACGATGTCCAGGGCCGTACGCGCGTGGTCCAGTGGTGCTTCGCCGCGGTCAGCACCCTCGAGCCCACCCTCGTGTGCCTCGACCTCATCGGGATATTCGACCCGACCGCCCACAAGCTGCAGGCGGAGGTACGCAAGCTCACCGGCCGCTGGCTCGGCGACATCGAGCGCCGCCTCGAAGCTCGCGAGTGGATCGCCTGCGCCGAGTTCACGATGGCGGACATCATGATGAGCTGCGTGTTGCGCAGCCTGCGCAAGACGGACCTGATGGATCCGTTCCCGCGGATCAAGGCTTACTACGCACGCTGCATCGCCCGCCCGGCGTGGCAGCGCACACTCGTTCTCTATGCCGAGCGGGTCGGCGTGAGCGTCGACGACATCCGCTAGGCCCTGGGTCGATCTGGGACCGTACTGGGCCCAGTCCTCGAGTCGCGACACCCACGCCCTGCTCATGGGCCGCGACTTCTTCACGACGCGCACGACGCGCACGACGCGCACGACGCGCACGGTAAAGCCTGTCGGATGGGTTCCCCGAAGCGACGTCCACGGGCAGCGGCATTCGCACGAACGCGGTTGTCATCGTGACCTCTACCGCTTCAGACGAAGTCTCGCTCTAATGCCGTGAGCCTCGAAAGCAAAGCGCCTTTTCTTCACGAAGGAATCCCATGAGCCGGCGCGGCAACCTCGTCACCGTTTCGTTTGTTCTCATCGCCCTCGCATTGGGGATCACCGCCTGCGCGCCGATCTCGCCGCTGATCCCCAGAGAGGACGCGGCGTTCGTCCAGGGTCTGGCCAAGTTGGAACGCACCGAGCAGACGGTGAACGCTCTGGGTGCGGCGGCAGATGAGCGCGGGATGTTCTTGCAGGCGGAAAGCTTCTACCGGTACCGCTTCGTCCCTCCCCCCAAGAATGCATCGAGCTATCTGATGCAGGCCGCGGCGGCGATCACCGACTTTCCCGTCTTCCAATCCCTGGCGGGCTCACTGGAATTGCTCGACCTGCGGTACCGGTCGACGGACAGTGCAGTGCAGCTCTGGGAATCGCTTCTCGCGCAGCATCCGGATACCGCGTTGAAGCCCCTGACCCTGTATCGGCTGGGCTGGGCCTACCGGAGCATCGGCGTACGCGGCATGCCTCGCGATTCCGCGGACGCACCCTTCGACGAGTTGATCGTCACGGAACCGATGTCGTCTCTGGCCTCGCTGGCGCGCCGGGCCAAGGTCGTGCCCTGGAAGTCGAAGGACGCCGCGACGTTCCGCTCCCTGGTTCCCGGGCTCGGCCAGCTCTACGTCGGCGACACCGGCAGCGGGCTGATCCGGATGGGTGTTGCCGCCGCATCACTCGCTGCGATCCTGGTCTCCGTCGATGCCGAGCGACACGGCGATCAAGGAAGTTTTGCGCAACGGGCGGGTGGCCTCGCAGGCTTGATCGTCCTGAGCTTCGACTACGCCTCCTCCTACGAGGACGCCGTCCATGGGGTCGTACGCTGGAATGAGCGCGCGGAAGCCCGGTTCGACGCCGACAATCCCGAGGCGCCATGAGCCGTCGCGATGGGATTCACCCACGAGAGACTTCCGCCGGCGTCGATTTCGCAAGCGAGCGCCGGGTCACTGAGCTCGCTCAACTTGCCTGCCGTTCCAATGCCCTCAACGTTGGCGTCGATGCATTGGAACAGGCCGACGGTAGGGCACTTTTCGAAGAAGTGCTGCGGCTGGCCCCCGACCTGCTCATCTCGCAGCCCAGCACGAGCAAGTACGTCGAGGGCCCGTGCGGCTTCGGGGGTGCGGAAGAGCTGCAGAACGTCTCGAACAAGCCGTTGATCCTGATCGATGGGCGCAGCGTCCATTCGCCGCTGTACTCGACGGTCTCGTGCGCAGTCTGGTGACGCTTCATGGCGGCACGGTCGAGGCGCACAGCGACGGGCCTGGATGTGGAAGCACGTTCTCGCTCTGCCTCCCGCCGTCGGTCCTCACGCGCGCCGCAGCGATGCCGGCTCGCGCTTCGCTGGAACAAACGCCGGCCACCCTGCCCTGCACCACCCTCGTGGCGGACGACAACCACGACTCCGCCGACTCGCTCGGGGTCTTGCTGCAGGCCGCGGGTCACGAGGTCAACGTGGCCTATTCCGGACTCGAGGCGCTCGAGCGCGCCAATCAGAGCCATCCCCAGGTTCTCGTGCTCGACATCGGCATGCCGCAGATGAACGGCTATGAGATTGCGCGGCGCGTACGCGAGTCGGTCTGGGCGCAGACGAGCCTGCTGATCGCCGTCACGGGCTGGGGGCAGCAGGAGGACGTCGATCGGGCGCGCGACGCCGGCTTCGACCTGCATTTCCGCAAGCCGGTGGACCTCTCGACGCTGAAGTCACACCTCGCGGAATTCAGCTTGCGCCTCTCGGCAGCTCGATACGGATGATGTCGTCCGTTGTGGGAGCCGCGCCTCGATATCGACGTTGACGTATCCGCCTCTTCCGGACGCCGGAGGCCGCTCCCGCGACGCAGGCCTACCAGCGCTGGAAGCCAGTACCTCGAGTCTTTTTCGATCGTCGGCAACGTGTTTGCCGGGCCACGCACGGTCGCGCCGCAGCCACCGGAACGGGCACGCAGCGTGCTGCGCTCGGCGCCCTCCCCAACAGAAGAATAACCATGCGCTCCCTGACCTCCTTGTACCTCGCCGCGGCCCTGGGCTGCGCGACGCCTTTCCTTGCCGCGGCGGCAGACCCGCCGGCCGAGCCGATGCAGCCCTCTGCGGTCGGGAAGATGGTGATGTCGGCCAAGGACAAGGATTTCTTCCCGGCAGCGGCCTCGGCGGGCATGCTCGAAATCGA
>JBKJPX010000092.1:0-61621 GCA_046594215.1 Panacagrimonas sp. | reverse complement strand
CTTGTCAGCAGAAATCTTCGTCAACGCCGCCGTCGTCGTCGTCTTCCCATGATCCACATGCCCGATCGTCCCCACATTCACATGCGGCTTGACGCGCTCGAATTTTTCCTTGGCCATAAAAGCAGTTTCCAGTGGTCAGTGTCAGTGGTTAGTGCCGTGCCGCCTTCCGTGAGCAGTGTGAATAGTCAGACTGACAACTGACCACTTCGCACTGACCACTGCCTCAATTGGTGCCCACTACGCGATTCGAACGCGTGACCTCACCCTTACCAAGGGTGCGCTCTACCACTAGAGCTAAGTGGGCAAGAAACTGGTACCGCCGTGCCGCGCACTGCCGTTGCCGCGAAAACTGGAGCGGGTGATGGGAATCGAACCCACGCTATCAGCTTGGAAGGCTGAAGTTCTACCATTGAACTACACCCGCCCGACCGCCAACGATCCCGTACTGCAAGCCCTGGTGGAGGGAGAAGGATTCGAACCTTCGTAGGCGTAAGCCAGCAGATTTACAGTCTGCCCTCGTTGGCCACTTGAGTATCCCTCCAAGCGACCCGCAAAACGGGCGCGTATTCTCGGGACGAGGTCAGAGGGCGTCAAGCCGAAGGCTTCTTCTTCACTGCCTTTTTCGCTGCCTTCCTGGCCGGGGCTTTTTTCTTCGCGGGGGTTTTGACGGCTTTGCTCGTCGGTTTGTTGTCCGCAGGCTTGGCAGCCGACTTCGCTCCCTTGCCCTTCCCCTTGGCACCCGGCTTGGGTTTCTGCGCGGCTTCGTGCAAGAAGAACTCGCAATCCAGCGCCGACAGCGCTTCCGGATCGCGGGCGCGTGGAATGTTCGCGCGGCGTTCTCCGTCGGTGATATAGGGCCCGAAGCGACCCTTGATGATGCGAATACCGGTGCCCGGGAATTCCTTGATCGTGGCGGCGGCCAGCGCGGCCGCCTTCTGCTCGATCAGTTCGATGGCGCGCGGCAACTCGATGGTGAACGGGTCATCATCCTTCTTGAGCGAAACGAAGGCCTTGCCGTAGCGCACGTAGGGACCGAACCGACCGATGTTGGTCTCGACTTCCTCGCCCGTCGGCAGGCTGCCGAGCTTGCGCGGCAGCTTGAATAGGTCCATTGCGGCCTCGAGCGTGATCGTGTCGATACGCTGGTTGGCGCGCAGCGAAGCGAAACGCGGCTTGTCCACGTCGTCCTTGGTGCCGACTTGCACGAACGGACCGTAGCGACCCAGGCGCGCGGTTACCGGCTTGCCGCTGACCGGATCGACGCCGATGACGCGGGCATCAGCCACGGCTTCCTTGCGCGACAGTTCCTGCTTCTCGTCGACGAGTTTCTTGAAGTCGCCCCAGAACGCCTCGAGCACCGGCACCCACTGGCGCTCGCCGCGCGCGATCTCGTCGAGTTCCTCTTCGAGATTGGCCGTGAATTCGTAGTCGACGTAGCGGCGGAAGTGATCGGTCAGGAAGCGATTGACGATCATGCCGACGTCGGTGGGATTGAAGGTCTTGCCTTCCAGGCGCACGTACTCGCGGCTCTGCAGAGTCGAGATGATCGAGGCGTAGGTCGAGGGTCGACCGATGTCAAACTCTTCCAGCGTCTTGACCAGCGAGGCTTCCGTGTAGCGCGGCGGCGGCTCGGTGAAGTGCTGGTCGGGGATGACCTCGAGCAGCTTCACGCGCTCGCCCTCGACCATCGCCGGCAGGCGCTTGTCGTCCTCGTCTTCCTCGTCCTTGTCGTTCGGATCGTCGGCCTTGATGTTGTAGGCCGCGAGGAATCCAGGTTCGATCAGGACGGAACCGTTGGCACGGAACGCGTGCGCTTCGCCGGCGCGCAATTCCACGGCAACCGTGTCCGACACCGCCGGCGTCATCTGGCAGGCCATGGCACGGCGCCAGATCAGCTCGTACAGGCGCGCCTGGTCGGGGCCGAGGTATTTCGCAACATCCTTGGGCAGCCGCGCCGCGGACGTCGGTCGGATGGCCTCGTGCGCTTCCTGCGCGTTCTTCGACTTGGCCTTGAAGTAGCGCGGCTCGTCGGGCAGTGCCTTCGAGCCGAACTGCTCGACGATGACGTGCCGGATCTCGTTGATCGCCTCGTTGGCAAGGTTCACCGAGTCGGTGCGCATGTACGAGATGAGGCCCACCGTCTCGCCGCCGATGTCGACACCTTCGTAAAGCTGCTGCGCGGCGCGCATCGTGCGGCTCGACGTGAAGCCGAGCTTGCGATTTCCTTCCTGCTGCAGAGTGGAAGTCGTGAACGGAGGACCGGAGAAGCGACGGCGCTGCTTCTTCTCGATGCTCTTGACCAGCAACTCGCCTCTCGCGGCATCGATCAGGCGTTGCTTGGCCGCTTCGGACCCGCCCGCATCGGTCAGCGTGAACTGCTCGACCTTCTGGCCGTCGAGCTCGACCAGGCGAGCCCCGAACGACTGCGTCTCCTTCTGCGCTCGTGCCTCGATCGTCCAGTACTCCTGGGCGACGAACTTCTTGATCTCTTCCTCGCGCTCGCAGATCAGGCGCAGCGCGGGACTCTGCACGCGGCCGGCCGAGAGGCCCGGCGACACCTTGCGCCACAGCAGCGGCGAGAGGTTGAACCCGACGAGATAATCCAGTGCGCGGCGCGCCTGCTGCGCGTTTACCAGGTCGTAGGCGACCTCGCGCGGATTGGCGATGGCCTCATTGACCGCAGCCTTGGTGATCTCGTGGAAGACGACGCGCTTGACCGGCTTGCCCTTGAGCGCGCCCTTTTCCTTGAGCAACTCGACGAGGTGCCAGGAAATGGCCTCACCCTCGCGATCGGGATCGGTCGCCAGGTAGAGCGTATCGGCGAGCTTGAGCGCGGCGGAGATCGCACGAACGTGCTTCTCGTTCTTCTCGATGATCTGGTATTTCATCTCGAAGCCGTTCTTCGTGTCGACCGCGCCATCCTTGGGCACGAGGTCCCGCACGTGACCGTACGAAGCCAGCACTTCGTAGTCGGGCCCGAGATATTTCTTTATCGTCTTGGCCTTGGCAGGCGACTCGACGATGACCAGGTTTTTGCTCATCGGCTCACTTGTCACGCGAACCGGACGGCTCGCGGGGGCGAAGCTTATAAGCGCAGGGTGAACCCCTGTCCAGCCGAAGCTCGGGAGTCGACCCGCGGTTTCAGGTCTCGCCGCCGACCGCGAAAGCCGTCACCGGACGCGGCACGCCGCGCAGTTCCAACGCCCCCATCCTGCGCGCTTCCGGCTGTGGACTGAGCTGCGCGAACACGCTGTCCGACATCAGGATGAAGCCCGGCGGGCAGGCGCCTTCGAGGCGGGCTGCAATGTTCACACCCAGCCCCAAAACCGTGTAGTCCGTGCGATGACGACCACCGAAACTGCCCACGGCGATTTCGTCCTGGTGGATGCCGATGCGCAGGCGCAGACTCTGCGTGCCGGGAAGGATGTCGCGCACCGCCGCCTGCCACGCTCGCGCGGTCGACAGCGCGCGTCGCGCCTGCTCTTCTGGCGACAGCGGCTCGGGTGCGCCCAGAATCGCCATCACCGCATCGCCGATGAACTTGTCGATCGTGGCGCCGTTCTCGAAGGCGATCGAGGCGGTGCGATCGTAGAACTTGGCCATCGCGAGCCCCAACTCGTCCGGCGAAAGCGCATCCGACAGTGAGGTGAACGACACGATGTCGGCAAACAGGATGGTCAGGCAACGCCGCGCGGGCGGCGCGTCGAGCAACTGCTCGCCCGCGAGGACACTCTCGACATACCGCGGCGGCAGGTGCCGGCACAGCACCTCCTCGACGGCGAAGCGATGGACCTGCTCGATGCGACGGCGCGCGACGAACTCGCGCTGGCGCAGTTGCCGGCTGTGCGATACCCAGCCGATCGTGATCACGCTCAGCGCTACGAGGTAGATCAGCGAGGTCGTCATGTCGTGCCAGGCCGGCGGCTGCGGCCCGCCGACGAGAATCACGCCCAGCCAGGTGGCGATGGAGAGCACCAAAATCGCGATCACCTCGCCGGGCTCCATCGCCAGCAACGCGGTCATGAAGGCCAGCAGGCAGGGCATCGCCATCACATGCAGCGAGGAGAAGCCGCTCTCGAGGATGGCGGCCGAACCGGCGAACGCCGCGCCGCAGGCACCGGCCACAACATTGATCAGGCGCAAGGTCGAACGGCGCGGATCGCCGCGGACGACCAGCCAAACACACAGTAGCGCCGCTTCCATGCCCAGCGTATAGAACGGCCCCTTCGGGAACGCCGGCGTGATCCACGCGGCAATCTCGGTGCAGGCCACCACGACCATCGCCAGCGGCGCGACCCGGCGCCAGCGCTGCACGAGCACCGCGCGGTCATGCTCCTCGAAGGCGCGGATGTCCTCGGCTCGCGGCGCACCCGCAGGTGCAGCAGGCAGACTGGAAGGATTCATCGGGGAACGACCGCTGGCATCAGCCGGGCCGACCGGCAAGCCGCCGGCAATCGCGGCAGTGGCTCAGTGCAGGCGGTTGCCCTGATAGTAGACGAGGTCCTCGAGATGGCCGAAGGCCTCTTCCGCATCCGGATGGTTGACCAGAACGAGCAGGCATACCCACTTCACGCGTTCCAGGTCGATCTCTTCGGAGAACGCCATGAGGCGGTCGATGACCACTTCGCGCGAGGTGCTCTCGAGAATGCCCAGCTGCTCGAGGTAGAGCAGGAAGCCGCGGCAGTCCACTGAGAGCTTGTCCTGCTCCTGCTTGGCGAACACGCGCAGCGAACCGCGCGGGCCGAATATCAGGGGTTGCTGGCGTTGCTCGGTGAGGCCGTCCAGCCATGAGAAGGCGTGATTGACTTCTTCAACGGGAAATCCGGCGGCGGTCAGTTCATCCCGCAGGTTTTCCTTGTTTTCCGTGTCGACGAATTCCCCGTGCTGGTAGTTCTCGAACAGATACATCAGCACGTCCAGCACGGTCTCTTTCATGATCGCCTCGGTCCGGCGTTCGCGCGGCGTCCATCCGGCGCGCACAGACCGACATTAGCGAGCGCCTGTCGTTCTGTCCACGGCATCTGCGTTAGGTCTTCGGGCCGCCTCTCACGCTCGTCGGGGGGGTGCCCGCGAGGCGCATGACACGCCCCCCGGGAGCGGTTCCCACGCGACCCTCGAGTTCGAGTTCGAGCAGGGCCGCGCTGAGCTGCTCGACGCCCAGGCCCAGCATGTCCACCAGCGAGTCGATCGCGCGCGGCTCGTCGCCGAGCGCGTCGAGGATGCGCATGTGACGGTGGGCTACCGGCGCCGACCCGGATCCGGCGGCCGCGGGCGCGTCGCGCAGCCACGCCCCAACCTGCCCGCCAATCTCTTCCAGGATGTCGTCGACCGACTCGACCAGCTTTGCGCCCTGCCGGATCAGGCGATGGCAGCCGCGCGCCATGATGTTGTGGATCGACCCCGGGATCGCGAAGACCTCGCGTCCCTGCTCGGCCGCCAGCCGCGCTGTGATCAGAGAACCGGATTCACTTGCCGCTTCCACAACAAGCACGCCGAGGGACAGGCCGGCGATCACGCGGTTGCGCCGCGGGAAGTGGTCCGGCCGCGGCGTCGTCCCAGGCGCGAATTCCGACACCAGCAGCCCCAGCCGGTCGATCTCGCTCGCCAGCGCCTTGTGCCGCGAGGGATAGACGCGGTCGAGCCCGGTCGCGCATACCGCGATGGTATGGCCGTCGGCCGACAACGCACCGCGGTGCGCCGCGCCGTCGACGCCCAGCGCCAGCCCGCTGGTGATGGTCAGGCCCCGGCGCGCGAGCTCGGCGCCGAACCCCAGCGCGGTCTCGAGACCCTGCGGCGTGGCGTTGCGCGATCCGACGACCGCAAGTTGCGGCAGCAGCAGCAGATCGGGGTCGCCGCGATAGAAGAGGGCCGCCGGGCACGACGCGATTTCGCGCAGGCGCTGAGGGAAGCGGGCGTCGTTCCAGGTGATCAGTCCGCGCCGCGGCCCTTGGCACCACTCCGCATCGGATTCGATCTGGGCAGGGTCGAGCGAGTCGAGCGCGTCCCAGACAGCTCGCGGAATTCCGGCGGCGCTCCAGGCCGATCGGCCGGCGGACAGGGCGGCGAGCGCAGAACCGTGCTGCTCGATGAGCCTGATCAGCGGCACCGCTCCCAGGCCGGGGCAGCGGATCAGCTTCAGCCAGCCGCGCAGTTCCTCCGGCGGCACGGCACGATCAGCGGGTTCTTACCGCCGGCCCGCGACCGGTTTCTCGACCTTATCCAGGATATGCACGGGCTTGGTGATTGCCATCACCAGCCCGAAGCTCACGCGCGGCGTGACCTTGAACACGATCAGCTGGCCGGCCTTGGTCTCCGGCAAGCGGACGAGATGAGTGCTGTAAGGATCGGCGGCCGTCCGGTTGGCCTGCAGGATGTCGAGCACATGGCCGGGCTCGAGGCCATGGTTGCTCCCGCGGTTCATCGTCACGATCTGGTACTGGCCGATCTGCGACAGCGCATCGGTGACCGCAATGATGCGTCCGTCGATCTCGCCGGCCGGCGCGCGCGGGTAGAAGTTCTCGCTGAAGGCCTCGGGTTCTGCCGACAGCAGGCGGTCGCCCACGAGGGCCTCGCGCACGCTGCGCGAGAGGATCGCCGTGCTCGGGTTTCCGTATTCGAGCACTTCCGCGTCACCCACCGGCACCGCCTCGTAGCCCAGCACGTCGCCATTGTCCGGATCGCGATAGATCTGGCCGCGGCGCACGACCGAGTACGTGTACGCCTTCTCGGGTTCCAGCTTCTCGACGTAGACGGTCACGCCCTGGCCGCCAACGATGTGTTCCTCGTCGAACGCGAGCAGGTAAGGCGAAGCTCCGAGTTCGTCACTCGCCACCAGGCGCGGACCGCGCAGAAAATTGCGGATCGCGTCGATCGGGATCATCGGGATCGCGCCGTCAAGCGGCTCTTCGCGCACCTGCGGCGAAAGGCGCTCCACGCCGACGCCGGACACGCGACCGCCATTGGTCAGGCGCGGCTGGCCATCGACATAGACCAGTCGTAGCCGGTCACCGGGATAGATCTTGTGCGGATTGCGGATCTGGTCGTTGACGTACCAGACCTCCGGCCACTGCCAGGGATCCAGCAGGTAGCGATTCGCGATGCCCCACAGCGTGTCGCCCTTCTTGACGACGTACTCGAGCGGCGCGTCGGAGCGCAGTGCCGGCGCATTCGTGACTGCGAGCGGAGCGGGCGCTGCGGCGATCGGGGCAGCAACGGGCGCAGGAGGCGGCGGCGGCGGCGCCGGCGGAGGCGCCTCAGAAGTAGTCGCGCAGGCCGCCAGCGCGGCAGTCGCGAGAGCCGCCGCGGCCACGCGCATCAGACGAGCCAAGCCCCACCCAGACCGACTATAATTTCCCATGACGGCGCTTCCCTTGGTTCCCCGCATGATTCTGGCACAAACCCGAATCGCGACACCGGCTTGGCGACAACTCTAGCAGTAGCTTCGCAACTCTTTCCATGGCGCTCCTTCCCATCCTTCAGCATCCCGACCCGCGGCTGAGGCAGAAAGCCCCGCCGGTGACCGTGTTCGACGAGGCATTGCAGCGGCTGATCGACGACATGTTCGAGACCATGTACGACGCTCCCGGCGTCGGTCTCGCCGCCACCCAGGTCGGTGTCATGCAACGCCTGGCGGTCATGGATTGCGCAGCCAAGGACGCGCCACCCGAGCCCGTCGTCCTGATCAACCCCGAGATCGTGGACGCGTCCGAGCGCACCGACATGGAGGAAGGCTGTCTGTCGGTGCCGGACACCAACGAGAAAGTCCCGCGATTCAACCGACTGAAGATGCGGGCGCTGGGTCGCGACGGAAAGCCGTTCCAGATCGAGGCCGAGGGCCTGCTGGCCCAGGCCATCCAGCACGAGATCGACCATCTCGACGGCAAGCTGTACATCGACTATCTCTCCAGCCTGAAGCGCGAGCGCATCAACCGGAAGCTGCGCAAACAGCGCCAGGCCGCGTGAGGCTGGTCTTCGCCGGTACGCCGGCGTTTTCGGTCGCGGCCCTCGATGCCCTGGTCGCGGCCGGTCACCAGCTCGCGGCGGTCTACACGCAGCCCGATCGACCCGCGGGCCGTGGCCAGAAGCTCAGCGCCTCGCCTGTCGCACAGCGGGCTGCCGCGCTCGGCCTGACCACCCTCAAACCTGAAAAGCTGCGGAGCAACGAGCCCTCTCTGGCCGAACTGCGCGCGCTTGCTCCCGAGTGCATGGTCGTGGTCGCCTACGGCCTGATCCTGCCGCAGGCCGTGCTCGACATTCCCGCGCGCGGCTGCCTGAACATCCACGCCTCGCTGCTGCCGCGCTGGCGCGGTGCGGCGCCCATCCAGCGGGCCGTGATCGCGGGCGACGCTGAAACGGGCGTGACGATCATGCAGATGGACGCCGGACTCGATACCGGCCCGATGCTTCTGCGGGGGACCACGCCGATCGCGCCCGGGTCCACGTCCGGCGACATGCACGATGCGCTCTCGCTGCTCGGCGCCAGACTGATCGTGGAGGCCCTGCGGGGGCTGGAGCGCGGCGAGCTGGCGCCGCAGGCACAGCCGCCAGATGGGGTGACCTATGCCAGCAAGCTCGGCAAGGGGGAAGCGCGGCTCGAGTGGAGGCTGCCGGCCGAGGAACTGCGTCGCCGGATACACGGCTACAACCCCATGCCCGGCGCCTGGTGCGAATGGAACGGCGAGCGCATCAAGCTGCTGCGCGCGGCGATCGATGCCGATGCCGGTGCGGGAGCCAGCCAGCCGGGCGCAGCGATCTCGGCGGACGATCGGGGTCTGCAGGTGGCGACCGGTCGCGGCGTGCTGCGAATCATCGAGATGCAGCGACCGGGCGGAAAACCCGGCAGCCCTATGGCCGCGTACGGAAAGCGGCCGCCGCTGCATCAGCGGCTGTTCTGAGACCCGCGCTTCAGCGTTTCGACGCAGCGTCGACGTAGACCGGCGGGTAGCGACGACCGTTGACCGTCTCGGCAGAATCCGGCACGAACGGCGTCGGCGAAGTCGCCCGGCCACTAGGCCCATCGTCTCGGGAAGCGCGCACGGAGACACTCGCCAGCACGCCGATCGTCAGCGCGGCGAGCGCGGCGAATCGAAACAGGAAGTACGCGACGGTCGTCGAGGCGGGCCGGGTTTGCATGGCGCAATCCTAGGCCGGCTCCCGGACACCCTTTCTACGCAGGGGGCCGAGCGCCTTCGCCGGCCCGACGAGAGGCTTCGGACTCGACTCCTCGACGCCCCCGCACTACGCTCGTCGGCCCATGACGCCCGCTGATCGCCTCGCAATACCGGAACCCCAGTTTCCGACCCGGCCGGAGCGGCCGGATTGCTGCGCCGGTGGCTGCGCCACCTGCGTCCTCGACGGCTACTTCGAGGACGTGCAGAAATGGGAGCAGCAGGTCGAGGAGATCCGCGCGCGCCACGTGTCAGCGGCGCAGAAGCTCGCTTCGCAGGGCACCTGAAGTCGGCCGCGGCCGGTGAAAGGCTTGGCGCCGCGCCAGCGCGGCCGGTATGGGTCCGCACATTGCAACATCGATCAGGGCATTGATCGAGCACAACTCGAACGCGCGCCGCATCAACGCCTTCCACGCGAAGTTCGGCCGCAGCGCGGCCATCTCCGCGATCGGGTCTTGTTGCGGATCGCGCAGCGAGGCCGCCAGCGCGTTCGCGGCCTGCTCGCCGCTCTCGAGGGCCGTGTGGATGCCGCCCGCGGTGAGCGGCGACACCAGTCCCGCGGCGTCGCCGACCAGCACGACACCCGGCGCGTGCCAGCGCCGCAGCGGGCCACCGACCGGGATCAATCCCCCGCGACGCGCCACGCGCGTGGCCAGGCGGAAGTCGAAACGGCGGCGCAGCTTCTCGACCAGCGCGTCGAGATCCGGCTGTTGCGGCAGGCGCCCTGCGACGCCGAGCTGCGCGATGCCGCCGACGCCGGTGAACAGCCAGCCGAAGTAGCCGGGCGCAATCTCGGCGTCGACGAAGCAGTGCAGCCGATCCACCTTCGGCGCCAGGCCGCAGCATTCCACCTCCACGCCGAGCAGGAACTCGGTGTTCGCATCAAGCCCGAAACTGGCGGCGACGCGCGAGCGCGGCCCGTCCGCGCCGATCAGCCAGCGCGTCCGGCAACCGTGCTGCGGGAGCACGGTCCAGCCGCCACTGCGATGTGCCTCGCGAAACGGCGCCCCCCAGCGAAGCTCGGCGCCGGCCTGCCGCGCCTTGTCCGCCATCCAGCGCATCAGACCCGCTGTGTCGGTGGCGTGGAAGCCGTAGCCGGGCGCGGCGAGGTCGACGTGCCGCAGGTTCGGCGAATACAGGCGCAACGCCTCGATGCGTCGCAGCAGCACGCGCGGAGGGTCCAGCCGTTCGACGACTTCCTGCACCAGCAGTCCAGTCGTGCGCACCTGCGCGCCGGGCTCCGGCTGGCGGTCGAGCACCATCACGTCCAGGCCCAGTAACGCCGCTCGGCGAGCGCAGGCAAGGCCCGCGAAACCCGCACCCACGATCACGATGTCGACGCTTTTCATGCGATGTCTCGGCGTCCTTTCCTTATCCGAGGGTCGTGTCGGCAACGTCCCAGTGCGCGCTCGACGACCAGTTGACCTTGCGCGTAGTCCACATCACCGCCGTGAGCGCCGCGAACAGCGCGAGTGCGCCGAGCAGGAAGGCCAGGTCCTCGGCCCGCAACACCACGTACAGGTAGCCGAACCAGCCACTGAGCAAGCCGCCCAGCGCGAGGGCGCGCCGCGTGCTGTGCGTGGCCAGGCGCGCGTACCACGAGGCCTGCAGCACCACGGCAGTGGCGGCGAGCACGAACGCGATCGGGAAGCCCAGGTGTTCGGCGAGCGCGAGTTGCAGCAAGCCGAACAGGCATAGCGATCCGCCCATCAGCAGGTACTGCACCGGGTGCAGCGGACGTCCGCCCAGCAGTTCCATGACCCAGATAACCGCGAAGCTGAGCAGGAGCAGCAGCGCGCCGTATTTCGCGATGCGTTCGGCCATGCGGTAGGGATCGACAGGCACGCACAGGTCCACGCCGAACGTGGCGGCGTCGATCTGCTCGCGCGTCACTTCGCCGTCGAGCCACATCGGCGGGTAGCCGCGGCCCAGGTGCGACACCGACCACTTCGCCGTGAAGCCCTCGCCGGAAATGTCGCTGCGCTGCGGCAGGCCCTGACCGCCGAAGCTCGGGTGCGGCCAGTTACTGGCGATCGACAGCGTGGTTTCGCGGGCGACGGGCGACAGACGGAACGCACTCGACCCGCGCAGGTTCAACTCCACCTCGAATTCGACGCCCTGCGCCAGGCGCTCGGCGGCGATGCCCTGGCGCAGGAGCGCATGCACGCCCTGACTGCCCAGCGACTGCGCCGAGGGTTCGAGCACCAGACTCTGGCCGTCCACCAGCACCTTGCTGTCGGCCGACAGGGCGCCGGGCTCGGCGATGCCGATCATGATCTCGGCGCGACCGAAGTCGATCGCGCCGATGGCGACGCCCAGGTCCGCTGCCTCGGGCAACCGGAACTGTCCGCGCAGCTTGAGCTTCGCGCGATACAGCGGCACCTCGAAGATGCCGCGCTTGCGCACCTCGCTGTCCAGGCGCGCGTCAACGTCGAGCCGCTGCGGCGGCAGTACAAACCAGCCGGCGCGGCTGCGCTCCTCTTCCTTTTCGCGCCAGCGGATCGTGTACGGCAGTCGCAGGATCGGGCCGGCCAGCAACTGCGCCTGCCCCCAGGAATGGGCGACCTCGGCCGCGGCCTCGTCGCGTCGCTGACCGCGCTCGTTCACGCGCGACTCGATCATGCCCAGCGGGATCAGCAGCAGGAGGATCAGCAGCCCGAGGCAAGCCAGGCGCGGACCCGGCCGGCGCATGAGCTGGCCGACGCGCGACGGAATTTCGGTGGCGGTCATGTCGGCCTCCTTCTCAGAACCAGGCGGGAACAGAGGCGCCCTCGTCGAGGGCGGTCAGCAGCAGGGCGAATAGAGCGGTGATGCAGAGGTCGGTGAGGTCCATGGGCTTGGTGGCGTCGGGGGCGGGAAGGTGCGGCCAGTGTCGGACGCGACCCTGCGCGAACCCGCGACCGCGCCGTGCAAGCGCCGCAGAACTTCGTGCAAACGCAGTGCAACGCGATTTCTGCGCTGCGGCCGTTGTTAAGCTCGGCGCATGCAAACCATCCTCGTGGTCGACGACGATGCCGGCATCCGCGAAGTGGTGTGCTTCGCGCTGCGCAAAGCCGGCTACAACACCGTGGCAGCCGAGGACGGCGCGCAGGCGCTCGAGAAATTCGCGGCCGAGCGTCCCGCCCTGGTCGTGCTGGACATCCTGATGCCCGAGCTGGAAGGCACCGAGGTCTGCCGTCGCATCCGCGCCAGCGAGACCGGCCGCAGCACGCCGATCGTCTTCCTGAGTTCCAAGGATGACGAGGTCGACCGCATCGTCGGCCTGGAACTGGGCGGCGACGACTACCTCTCCAAGCCTTTCTCGCCCCGCGAGCTCGTGGCACGCGTGCGCGCGATCCTGCGTCGCGGCGGCCCGTCTGCCGCCGACCCATCGCCCGCGCCGGCGCGGCTGAGGCATGGACGTCTGGCGCTCGACGGCGAGCAGTACAAGGCCTTCTGGGACGACCAGGAGTTCGTGCTCACGCTCACCGAGTTCGGCATCCTCAAGACGCTGCTCGCTCGGCCCGGCAAGGTCTGCCGTCGCGAGCACCTTATGGATCATGCTTACGAGCTGCACAAGGTCGTGTCCGATCGCACCATCGACAGCCACGTACGTCGCGTGCGCGCCAAGTTCGCCGTACTCGGCGTGGACCCGATCGAGACGATGCACGGCATCGGCTACAAGCTCGGACCCTGCACGTGAGGGATCCGCGGCGAGCGGAACGCCGAAGCCGGACGGCGTCGGCGTGAAGCGGTCCTGGCGTCCGCGCCTGAGCACCGTCCTGATCCTGATCAACCTCGTGATCCTGGTGCTGCCGCTGGGCGGCATTGCGGTGCTGCGCGTGTACGAGAGCGCGCTGATCCGCCAGACCGAGTCGGAGCTGATCGCGCAGGGCGTGTTCGTCAGCGCCGCGTACCGCACCCTGTTCGATCGCACGACTCGCCCGGCGCGCGGCAAGGCGCCGGCCAACCCACTGGTGCTGGCCTCGCTCGACAACTACGGCCTTGCGCCCACGCGCGTCGAGCCCAAGGCCAGTCCGTCGAGCGGCCCCTGGCGTCCGCAGCTGGTGCGCCTTGACCTCGCACAGGATCCGGTGCTGCCAGCGCCGCCGGGTTCGGAGCCGACCGATCAGGCGGCCGACCCGGTCGCCGCGGCGGTCGGGCGCGAACTGGAGCCGGTACTGCGCGACGCGCAGGTGACCACGCTCGCCGGTATGCGCGTGATCGACTACCGCGGCGTGATCGTGGCCACGACGGGAAGCGATCTGGGCGACTCGCTGCTCAACCACGAGGAGGCGCAGCGCGCGCTCACCGGCGAGTACGTGAGCCTGATGCGCCGCCGCGGCAACCAGTCCCCTCCTCCGCCGCTCGACTCGATCTCGCGTGGCACGCGCATCCGCGTCGCAGTTGCCGTGCCGATCCTGCACCACGGCCGCGTGATCGGCGCCGTCACGCTGCTGCGCACGCCCGCCAACATCCAGCAGGCGATCCGCGGCAAGCGGCGCCAGCTGCTGTGGGGCGGCGCGGGCCTGCTGCTCATCGTCATGACCCTGTCGCTGTTCACCGCGGTGACGATCGGCCGGCCCGTTCGCGCGCTCATGGAACAAGCGCGGCGCGCGGCGCGCGGCGAGGCCAACGCGGTGACACCGCTGCGGCATGCCGGCACGCGCGAGATCGCGGAACTGTCGGAGACGGTCGCCGCGATGGCGCGCACGCTCGAGGAACGCGCGCGATACATCCGCGATTTCGCCGCACACGTCTCGCACGAGTTCAAGACGCCGCTCACCGCGATCCGCGGCACGGTCGAACTCATGCGCGACCACGGGCAAGACATGGCGCCAGCTGAGCGCGAGCGCTTCCTGTCGCTGCTCGAATCCGACGCCGAACGGCTGGAGCGGCTGGTCAAGCGCCTGCTGGAACTCGCGCGCGCCGACATGGCGGCCGGCGATGCGGGCGATGCGCGTACCGAACTGCAGCCGGTCCTCGAGGCCCTGGCGCATCGTTATCGCGAGCGCGGGCTGGAGGTCGACGTCGAGCCCGCATCCACGCCGCTGTTCGTGCGCCTGCACCCCGACACGCTCGATTCGATGCTCGCGAGCCTGCTCGACAACGTGCGCCAGCACGCGGGTCCGGGCGCAAAGGCGGTCTTGCGGGCGCTGGCGCGCGTCGATGAGGTCTCGCTGCAGGTCGCCGACGACGGTGCCGGCATCTCGGCCAACCACGCCGCGCGCATCTTCGAGCCCTTCTTCACCACCGCGCGCGGTGCCGGCAACACGGGGCTGGGACTCTCGATCGTGCGCTCGCTGCTGCAGGCGCACGGTGGGCGCATCGAGCGCCAATCGGTGCCGCAGGGGACCTGCTTCGAAATCACGCTGCCCGCCGCTACGCGATAATCCGCGGATGACACCCACCCCGCGCTCCGCGGCCGCAGTCGCGGTCGCCGCCGTCCTGTCCGGCCGCAGCCTCGACGACGTCCTCCCGCAGCACGATGTCGCGCTGTCTCCTGGCGATCGCAGCCTGCTGCGCGCGCTGGTCTACGGCGTCCTGCGCGAGCACGGGTTTCTCGCCGCGATCGTCGCGAAGATGCTCAAGAGCCCGCTGACCGACGAGCCGCTGATCGCGGCGCTGATCGAGGTGGGGCTCTATCAGCTGCGCTCGATGCGCGTGTCGCCGCATGCAGCCGTGAGCGAGACCGTGGATGCCTGCGAGGTGCTCGGCGTGCCCGGACGTCGCGCGCTCGTGAACGCCCTGTTGCGCCGCTTCCAGCGCGAGCAGCGCGCGCTGGAACTGCTGGCCGCCGACGACGCTGCGCGGCGATGGTCGCATCCGACCTGGATGGTCGACTCGATCCGCTGCGACTGGCCGGAGAGCTGGGAACGCGTGCTCACGGGCGGCAACGAGCAGGGGCCGCTCACGCTTCGGGTGAACCGCCGGCGCATCTCGCGCGACGACTACGCCGCCAAGCTGCGCGCCGCGGGGCTCAGTGCGCGGCCGGTGGAGTTCGCACCGGACGCGCTGGTGCTGGATAGCGCGGTGCCCGTCGAGCGCCTGCCTGGATTTTCCGAGGGCGAAGTCTCGGTGCAGGACGCCTCCGCGCAGCTCGCCGCCGACCTGCTGCAGCTCGAGGACGGCCAACGCGTACTCGACGCCTGCTGCGCGCCGGGCGGCAAGACGGCGCACGCGCTGGAACGCGCCGACGTGAAGATGCTGGCGCTAGATCGCGACGCCGAGCGCCTGGGCCGTGTACAGGAAAACCTGTCGCGCCTGCAGCTGAGGGCTGACGTGCTGGCCTGGGACGCCGGACTGCTGCGCGACCGCTGGGACGGCGGATCCTTCGACCGCATCCTGCTCGACGCACCCTGTTCCGGCACCGGCGTGATCCGCCGGCACCCCGACATCAAGTGGCTGCGCCGTCACGACGACATTCCGCGCATGGCTGCCGAGCAGCTGCGTCTGCTCAACGGGCTGTGGCCACTGCTCGCCCCCGGCGGCAAGCTGGTCTACGCCACCTGCTCGGTACTCGCCGCCGAGGGCGAGGACGTGATCCGCAAGTTCTTCCTGGGCCAGGCCGACGCCAAGAACGAGCCCATCGACGCGCCCTGGGGCGAGCCGCGCAAGTTCGGCCGGCGCATCGTGCCGGGCGGCGACACCGACGGCTTCTTCTACGCCTGCCTTCGCAAGATCGGTGCGGGCAAACCGTCGCTCCCTGCGGAAATCACCGGTCCGTGGGCCGCAGCTGCGGCGAGGCGGCGCTAGAATGGTCGCGTAGCAATCTGCTACGTTGGATCAATGTCCCGGCAGGAGCCTTTCAAGATGGGTACCGCGTTAGCCCCTGTTCGACTGGAAGCCGAAATCACCGAAGCCGCGCGCGGCGAAGCCACGCGCATGAGCCGCAGCGTGGCCCAGCAGGTCAGCCACTGGGCGCGCATCGGTCGCGAGCTGGAGCGTTCACGCGAGGTGTCGGCCGACGAGATCCGCCGCGTGCTCGACGGCGCCGGCGACTACGACAAGCTCTCCACCAAGGAACAGGCCGTGGTGCGCGCGGTCTGGAGCGGACGCATCGATTCGCTGCGCGCCGGCCTGCGCCTGGACAAGCGGTTCCGCGAAACCGGCTACCGCTACGCCGAGCTCGACGAGAACGGCGAGGTGGTGGTGCGCGAGCCGGCCGCGCGCAAGGCCGTCGTCGCGGAGGCGAAACCCGCGAACGCGAAGGTCACCGCCATCCGCAAGGCCGCGCGCAAGCGCTGAGCCGGGATCGGGATGCCGGCGCTGCACCTGCTGGTCGGCTCCAATGGCGCGGGGAAGACCACGTTCTTCGAACAGGTGCTCGGCCCGGCCACGCACCTGCCTTTCATCAACGCCGACCTGATCGCCCGTCGCGAGTGGCCGGGCGAGGAAGAAGCGCACGGACACGATGCCGCCGCGCTGGCCGAAAAGGCGCGCAACGCCGCGATCGCGAAGAAACGCTCCTTCGTCGCCGAAACCGTGTTCTCGCATCCGTCCAAGGTCGACCTGGTCCGGCGCGCGCGCGAAGCCGGGTATCTGGTCTTCCTGCACGTGATCCTCGTTCCCGAGGACCTCGCGGTGATCCGCACGCGCCTGCGCGCGGAACAAGGCGGCCACTCGGTGCCTGAGCAGAAGGTGCGCGAACGCTACCGACGCCTGTGGGGAAACGTGGAAGAAGCGATCCGGATCGCCGACGAGGTGGCGGTCTACGACAATGGCTCCGCGCGCCAACCCTATCGCGTCGCGGCGCGCTATCAGAACGGCCTGCTGCTGGGCGAAGCCGACTTCCCCGCGTGGTCGCCGCTGGCGCCGACGCGGCGCAAGCCTCGCACGCGCGCCTGAGGCCGACGTTCTTGCACCGCAACATGGCCGGGCGTAAGGTGCCGCTCGCCGCGGGGAGCGCAGAAACCACGACGTGAAAATCATCATCCTGGGTGCGGGCCAGGTCGGCGCCACCCTGGCCGAGAACCTCGCCAGCGAAAACAACGACGTCACCGTCATCGACCAGGATGCGACGCTCCTCGGAGATCTCCAGGAACGGTTCGACATCGGCACCGTGCAAGGCTTCGCCTCGCATCCGGACGTGCTGCGCCGCGCAGGGGCTGACGACGCCGACATGATCATCGCGGTGACCGAGTCGGACGAGACCAACATGCTCGCCTGCAAGATCGCCCACACGCTGTTCCAGACGCCGACCAAGATCGCGCGCGTGCGCTCTGCCGAGTACCTCGCCGAGGAGCGATTGTTCGGCCAGGACGCGCTGTCGGTCGACCTGCACATCTCGCCCGAGCAGCTGGTTACCGACTACATCCACCGCCTGATCGAATACCCGGGCGCGCTGCAGGTGGTCGACTTCGCGGACGGTCGCGTGCGTCTGGTCGGCCTGCGCGCCTACTACGGCGGGCCGCTGGTGTCACGCCAGCTCAAGGAACTGCCGCAGCACCTGCCGGGCGTCGATGCGCGCGTGGCCGCGATCTACCGCCGCGGCCGCCCGATCCTGCCCGAGGGCGACACCATCATAGAGGCCGAGGACGAGGTGTTCTTCATCGCGGCGGCCGAGCACGTGCCCAAGATGATGTCGGAGCTTCGCCGCATGGATCACCCGGTGAAGCGCGTGATGCTCGCCGGCGGCGGCAACATCGGCCTGCGACTCGCGCGCGCGCTTGAAGGCCAGGTGCAGGTCAAAGTCATCGAACGCTCGCGCGAACGCGCGCGCTTTCTCTCCGAGCAGCTCACGCGCGCCACCGTGCTGTGGGGCGACGCCGCCAACGAGGACCTGCTGCTCGAGGAAAACATCGAGGACTGCGACGCCTTCTGCGCGGTCACCAACGACGACGAGGCCAACATCCTGTCCGCGATGCTGGCCAAACGCCTGGGTGCGCGAAAGGCCTTGTCGCTCATCAATCGCCTGTCCTACGTGGAGCTCGTGGAAGGCGGCGCCATCGACATCGCGATCTCGCCACAGCAGTCCACGGTCTCCGCGCTGCTCGCGCACGTGCGCCGTGGCGACATGGTGCGCGTGCATTCGCTGCGTCGCGGCGCAGCCGAGGCCATCGAGGCGATCGCGCACGGCGATCGCAAGAGCAGCAAGGTGGTGGGCCGGCGCCTCGACGAGATCAAGCTGCCCAAGGGTGCGAGCATCGGCGCCGTCGTGCGCGGGGACAAGGTGCTCATCGCCCACCACGACTCCGTGATCGAGGCCGAGGACCACGTGATCCTGTTCCTCGTCGACCGCAAGCAGACCAAGGACGTCGAGAAGCTGTTCCAGGTCGGTTTCAGCTTCATCTAGCCAGATAGGAAGCGCGCCGCGTGTCCTTCTGGACGACCCACCATCCCACCACCCGCGTCCATCGCTTCGTCGCGGTGCAGCGGATCATCGGGATACTGCTGATGCTGTTCAGCTTCACGATGGTGCCGCCGATCATCGTGGACCAGCTGTACGAGGCCTCCACGACGGCGCCCTTCCTGATGGGCATGTGGATCACCTTCCTCACCGGCGCGGTGATCTGGTGGCCGGCGCGCAAGGAACACGCGGAGCTCAAGACCCGTGACGGCTTCCTGATCACCGTGTTGTTCTGGGGCGTGCTGAGCGCCTTCGGCGCGATTCCGCTCTACCTCGCCAACGAGGCCTGGCATACGTACACCGATGCCGTGTTCGAGGCGGTCTCGGGCCTGACCACCACGGGTGCGACGATGGTGCCGCACGGACTCGACGAGCTGCCGCACGCGCTCAACTACTACCGCGCGCAGCTCCACTGGCTGGGCGGCATGGGCATCATCGTGCTGGCGGTCGCCGTGCTGCCGATGCTCGGCGTCGGCGGCATGCAGCTCTACCGCGCGGAGACGCCCGGTCCACTGAAGAACGCCAAGCTCACGCCGCGCATCACCGAGACCGCGCGCGTGCTGTGGCTGGTGTACCTGACCCTGACGATCGCCTGTGGGATCGCCTACTGGGCCGTCGGCATGACGCCGTTCGACGCGTTGTGCCACGCCTTCGCAACGCTGGCGACCGGGGGCTTCTCCACCCACGACGCCAGCATCGGCTACTACCATTCCTCGAAGGTCGACAGCGTCGTCATCCTGTTCATGGTCGTCGGCACCGTGAATTTCGCGACCCACTTCGCGGTGTGGCGCGGACGTGACCTGCGCATGTACTGGCGAGACGCGGAGTTGCAGGTCAGCCTCGGCATCATCCTGCTCTACACGGCGATGGTCTGGGCGCTGCTGCTGGTGCACCACACCTACGGCGATCCCTTGCTGGCCTTTCACAAGGCCCTTTTCCATGTGGTGTCCTACGGCAGCACGACGGGCTTCACCACCGACGATCCGGGCGGCTGGCCCAGCCCTGCCCCGCTGCTGATGATGCTGTGCATGTTCATGATCGGCTGCGCCGGGTCGACCGCGGGCGGCGTCAAGGTCGTGCGACTGATGCTGTTCGTGAAACAGGCGGTCCGCGAAGTGCAGAAGCTGTTGCACCCGAGCGCGGAGATCGGCATCAAGCTCGGCGGCAAGACCCTGCCCGACGAGATCGTCTACGCGGTCGGCGCGTTCTTCTCGGTCTACATCGGCTGCACCATCGTGCTGAGTTTCTTGATGATGTTGACTGGACTGGAGCCGGTGATCGCGTTCTCCGCCATTTCGGCCACGATCAACAATGCCGGACCGGGCTTGGGACCGCTGGCGAGCTCGATGGCCAGCGTCAATGTGTTCGGAAAGTGGGTGATGATCTTTGCGATGCTGCTCGGACGCCTCGAGATCTTCACCCTGCTGCTCGTGTTCACCCCGGGTTTCTGGAGACGATAGAAAGCAGTTGTCGGTTTCAGTTGTCAGTTGCCGACTTTCTGCGTACTTCGGTGTCTGCCCCGCTGGAACTGGAAACCGCTAACGGGAAACCG
Source organism: Panacagrimonas sp. (assembly GCA_046594215.1). Classification (GTDB taxonomy): domain Bacteria; phylum Pseudomonadota; class Gammaproteobacteria; order Nevskiales; family Nevskiaceae; genus Panacagrimonas. The sequence continues at coordinate 41,574 of JBKJPX010000092.1, read as the reverse complement.
GAAACTGCTTCATATATGAGCGTCTTCACCAAGGTCACGCACCCCGAACTCCTCGACTTCCTCCACCAGTACCCGGTCGGGGACGTGGTCGGCTTCCAGGGCATCGGAGAAGGCGTCGAGAACACCAACTACTTCGTCGACACGGACGATGGACGCTGGGTGCTCACGCTGTTCGAGCGCCTGAACTACGAAGACCTGCCGTTCTTCCTGGGCTTGATGGAGCACCTGGCGGCGCACGGCTTTCCCAGCGCCGCGCCACTGCACACGCACGACGGGGCCAACCTCGTCACGCTCAAAAGCAAGCCAGCCGCGCTCGTGCGCCGCCTCGTCGGCCAGAGCCTGCTGTTCCCCAACCTCGCGCAGTGCCGCGCGACCGGCGCGGTGCTCGGGCAACTGCACCGCGTTGCCGCCTCTTTCAAGGGCGGCGCGGACAACGCACGCGGCACGGAGTGGCGGCTGCAGACGGCACAGGAACTGATGCCGTACCTGGCTGAGGACGCACGCGCGCTGATCGCCTCGGAGCTCGAGGCGCAGCGCGGGCTGGATCTGGGCGCGCTGCCCCAGGGCATCGTCCACGCCGACCTGTTCCGCGACAACGTGTTGTTCGTGGACGACCGCCTGACCGGCGTCATCGACTTCTACTACGCCTGCCGGGACAGCCTGCTGTACGACTTGGCGATCACGGTCAACGACTGGTGCTTCGACACGCACGGCGTGCCCAACCACGCGCGTGCCGCCGCAATGACCACCGCCTATATCGCCGAACGTCAGACCACAGGAGCCGAGGCGAAGGCCTGGCGCCTGGTACTGCGCGCCGCAGCGCTGCGCTTCTATCTCTCGCGACTGCAGGACTGGGTGCACCCGCGCGAAGGCGGCCTCGTACACATCAAGGATCCCGATGCCTACCGGCGCATCCTCGAATACCACCGCAGCGCCGTTCTACCCCTGACGGACTGACGCGCGCTGCGCTGCTTCATCAACGCCCAGCGCGGGCCGCGGCCTCCGACGAGAACATCTCCGGCGTGAGCGGCTGGTTCAGCCGCCACCAGCCCTCGCCCGCCTCGTTGACCAGGTAGGTCGCCTCGTACGCGTGCTGCTGGAGGTCGTGATAGACCGAAGCGCCGCGATGAAAAGCGCTGGATTCCTGCGAGTAGAAATACGTCACGTAGCTGGTGCGCCACAGGCTGTCGCGCGCGTCGTAGTTGTCGGCCCACAGCACCAGCCAGGAATCCTCGTCGACGTAGAGCTCGCGGCGCGCGTAGATGTGGCGCATGCCGGGCTTGAGCCGGCCCTGGATGACCCACACGCGGTGCTTCTCGTAGCGCATGTAGTCCGGGTTCAGGGTGCTGGGCTGGATCAGCTCGGCGTAGCGCACCGCCGGATCGTTGACGCGGAAGTTGTTGTACGGCACCAGCATCTCGCGCTTGCCCACCAGCTTCCATTCATAGCGCTCGGGCGAGCCGTTGTAGCCGTAGTCCTCGTCCACGGTGCGCAGACCGGCCGGCGGCACCGGGTAGTCGAAGCCAACCGCGGCCGACTGCCGCACGCGCCGGATCCATGGCTGGTAGAGCCAGGTGCTCTGCGTGGACTGGCGCGAGAAGTCGTTGGGCTGGTAGCCCACTGCGACCAGGCCGCGATCGCGTTCGGGCAGCAGGTAGTGCGCCATGAAGTACGCGCCTACGAGATCCTGGTAGGACCCGCGCTGCCCCGGGTTCTTGCCCGGATCGAGCGTCATGAAACGCTGCTTGCCCCAGGCGATCGCGCCCTGGGCGTACACGTCGGCGATGTCGGTCACCGCGGACTCGGTCCAGCCGCGGTGCGGGTCGATCGCGTTCCAGATCGCCTCGAGACCGTTCTTGGGAAAGGGGAACGGGATCGCGCCGCTGACACCGGTGATGCCGCGTCCTTCGTTGATCACGCGCGCCTCGACGGCGTTGCGCTTCACCGCGTCGCAGACCCAGTCCGCGAAACGGAAGTCGCGGTGGCTCGGATACACCTTCATGCGAAATCCGGAGGGGTACTGGCGCAACAGGGCCTTCTGTCCTGCGGTGAGCTCAGCCGCGTACGGGGCCTGGTTTGCGGCAGTGACCTCGAGCAGCGGCGCCTCCTCGACGTACGGACCCGGTTCGTAGCCGAAGGAATGGCTTTGTCCGGGCCAGGTCCCGAGGTACTTGCCGGTATAGGCCGCCACGCCCGAAGCGCTCCCCGCCCGTTCTGCTCCCATGCAGGTGGTCGACGGACTATCCAGCGCCTCCGGTCCCTGCGCCGCCGCAGCGGCCGAACCCATGCACGCCGTGGCCAGCCACCACAGGACCTGTAACGCAAGCGGCGCGCGTGCGCCATGCGCAGGCCTGCCCGCGAAGGCATTACCACCAGATTCGTCCACTGCACGCTCCCCGCTGGCCGTCGACGGCCTTACCTGTAGAAACGGGAAGCGCATGCCTGGGGCGACATCCGGGGGCGTCGCCGATGTGATCTCGCGCACGCGCCGGACCGGTTTTTGCAAGCACCCGACTTAGTTAGACTGGCCAGCCTGCGAAACCCTGCTCCCGAGATCGCCCATGAAAATGCTCATCGCCGTCATCAAGCCGTTCAAGCTCGACGCCGTCCGCGAAGCGCTCGCCGAAATCGGCGTCCAGGGCATGACGGTGACAGAGGTACGCGGATTTGGACGGCAGAAAGGGCACACGGAGCTGTACCGGGGCGCCGAGTACACGGTCGACCTGCTGCCGAAGATCAAGCTGGAAGTCGCGCTGGCGCCCGACATGGTCGAGCGCGCGGTCGAGGCCATCCAGAAGAGCGCCAAGACCGGCCAGATCGGCGACGGCAAGATCTTCGTCTACGACCTCGACCAGACGGTGCGCATCCGCACTGGAGAGTCGGGAGTCGACGCGGTCTAAAGAACGTTTGGAGGGGCCGGAGCCGCCGCGCGCGGCTCCGGGCATCACCGCGCGGCAAGGTCGCCGCGCGAAAAAAAGAATGGACAAGAACTGGTCAATGGCGACCGGTCAACGAAAGGGGTAGCAGCATGAAACGCTGGATCGGCGCGGCGCTCGCCGCATTTCCGTTCGTGGCTTCTGCGCAAGACATCAACTCGGGCGACAGCGCCTGGATCCTCACCTCCACCGCCCTGGTCCTGTTCATGACCTTGCCGGGTCTCGCCCTGTTCTACGGGGGGTTGGTGAGGACCAAGAACGTGCTGTCGGTGCTCATGCAGTGTTTCGCCATCACCTGCATGGTGTCCGTGCTCTGGCTCGTCTACCTGTACAGCCTGATCTTCGACGCCGGCGGGCCCTTCATCGGCGGCCTGGGCAAGGTGTTCTTCGCCGGTGTGGCGGAAAGCTCGGTCAACGGCACGGTCCCGGAAACCGCCTTCTCGATGTTCCAGCTCACCTTCGCCGTGATCACACCCGCGCTCGTCGTGGGCGGATTCGCCGAACGCATGAAGTTCTCCTCGATGCTGCTGTTCTCCGCGCTCTGGGTGACGGTGGTCTACGCGCCGGTGTGCCACTGGGTCTGGGCCACCGATGGCTGGTTGTACAAGCTCGGCCTGCTCGATTTCGCGGGCGGCACGGTGGTGCACATCACCGCCGGGGTAGCCGCGCTGATGGCGGCCATCGTGCTGGGCAAGCGCCAGGGCTTCCCGACCACCGCGATGCTGCCGCACAACATGACCATGACTGTCACGGGCGCAGCGATGCTCTGGGTGGGCTGGTTCGGCTTCAATGGCGGCTCGGCCTTGGCGGCCAACGGCAACGCGGCGATGGCGATCCTGGTCACGCACATGTCAGCGGCGGCGGGCGCCACCGCCTGGGGCCTGATGGAGTGGCTGCGCTACGGCAAGCCCTCGGCGCTGGGCACCGTCACCGGAATGGTCGCGGGGCTGGGCACGATCACACCGGCGTCCGGTTACGTCGGCCCGGGCGGCGCGCTGCTGATCGGCCTGATCGCAGGGTTCGTCTGCTTCCACGCGACCAACTTCCTGAAGCGAAAGCTTGGCGTGGACGACTCGCTCGACGTGTTCCCGGTGCACGGGGTGGGCGGGATCATCGGCACCCTGATGGCGGGCGTGTTCGCCTCCAGCGCACTGGGTGTGTTCAGCGGCCAGGGCTATGCGGAAGGAAAAGACCTCGCCTCGCAGCTCGGCGTTCAAGCCCTGGGCGTGGTCGCCACCGCGACCTATACCGCGGCGCTGACCTACGGGCTGCTCAAGCTGGTCGGCGCGCTGCTCGGCCTTCGCGTAAGCGCCGAAGCCGAGTCCACGGGCCTGGATACCGCTGAACACAATGAGCGCGGGTACGACCTCTGAAGCACCGGATCAGCGGGTCGCGGCCGCGGAGAGCGGCGCCGGTGCGTCCGCGCCCCGCGCAGTCGACAGGATGAACCCAAGCAGCACCGGCCAGTCCGCCATTGCGTACAGACGGACGTTGCGCAGCGCGATGTCGCCCGGCGGATCGATGGAGGCGTGGAAATAGCTGGAGTCGCGGATCACCTTGCGTGCGGCGTTCGCGGTCTCGTCGCTCCACTTCCAGCGTTCCTTCGACGCGCGACGCTCGAGCGCTTCGACCATGGCGGATTCCCAGGCCGGGCGGCCCAGGCGCGCACGGCCTGCCGATACTTCCTTGTAGCGTGTGAGCAGGCCGCCGTCGGCGAAATCCAGGTTGAGCTTGCGCACCATGATCTGGTCGGGCGCGCGATCGAACACCTGTGGTGTGCCTCCGAGCTGGGCGTTCATCACCGCGTGCCCCATCTGGGGCAGCGTGGCGTCGAAATGCACTATCGCGAGGCCCGAGGACGCCACATACCGGATGTCGAAATCGACCGCGCCGCGAATCTCGGTGTAGCCCAGGTCGAACAGGGTCGGAGGCGGGATGCTCGCCGGGTCGGGCGATTCGGAGGTGGGAGCGCGCCACTCGGGCACCGGGACGCGCAGCCCCAGCAGGGTGCCGCGTATGCGCGAGACATTGCCGTCGTCGCCGAATCGGAGTTCGCAGATGCGCAGTTCACGCGCGTCGATGCGCATGCCCATCGGCGTGCGCAAGGCCATCTGCAACCCGCCCGCTGGCTCGAACGACAGGTTCCAGACGCGCGCCGCGCCCCAGGGGAAGGGCCAGAGCCGCCCGTAGTGCAGGTCCCCGTGCGGGACCAGTCGCGCGACGAAACGGGCCGCGGCCTCCTGCGTCCGCTGCACCAGCCAGTACTGCCCCGCGCAGGCCAGCACGACGAGAACCAGGCCGGCGCGCCACAGGATGGTGCCGAGTTTCATGCGCCCGATTGTACGAGGAGCCACCGCGGCCGTGGCTCGATCGAACGGCAGCCGACCCAGCGCGAACGGAGCCCGGCCTGTCCTCCGGCCGGAAGAACTGCTCTAGACTGATGCCGTCGCGTCAAACGGACGAACACCCATGCGCGCTGTCTTTCTCGCCCTGTGCACCCTGCTGATCGCGAGCGGCGCGTCCGCCGCGGACGCGCGCGTCTACCGGTGGACGTCGCCGGACGGGAAGATGCATTACGGCGACGTTCCGCCGGCAGACTCCCACGACGTCCGCATTTTCGACCGCAAAGTCGGCACCACTGCCGCGACCCCCAGCGCCCCGGGCGCACTGGGCACGCCGGCCGTACCCCAGATCAGCGAGGCCGACTGCAACAACAAGCGGGCGCAGCTGAACACGTACAAGAACGCGACCCGGCTGGTTGAGCGCGACAGCCTGGGCCGCGAGCACGAGTTCACCCTCGCTGAGCGCGAACAGCTGGTGACCAAGTTACAGGCGGACCTGGAGTCGCAGTGCGGCGAGCCGCAGCAGCAGTGAGCCGCGCGTGAGGTCCTCGTTCTCGCACGTCCGCATCGTGCTGGCGGCCGCTGCGCTGACGTGGTCGGTTATCGCCGCCTCGGCGAGCGTCTACCGCTGGATCGACAAGGGCGGCGAGGTGCACTATGACGACACCTCTTCGGGTGGTCGAAAGCTCACGCGCGAATACCTCGACGAACGCGTGGTCCCCGACGAGCCCGAATGGCTCGGCGTCATTCCATCGGACTTTGTCGCCGAGGTTCAACAGCGCTGCTCCAACGCCAAGGAGCGGCTGGCCAACTACGGCAGCGCGCCCGTGATCTACGGGCGCGACCCGAGCGGCAACACCTACACGCTGTCGCACACGCAGGCGCGCCTGATGATCGCGGAGATCCAGGGCGAGAGCGACCGCTACTGCGCACCCGACGCGCCGCGCAGCATCTACGCCGAACGCATCGCGGCGGTGAAAGCCGAGCGGGCCCGCAAGCAGCAGGCGCCGCCGGGCCGCTGACGCATCCAGGTTTCGTTCCCCACCCGTTGCCGACGTTGACCATGCGCGCCGCGCGCACGAGCCCCCGATGAGCGAGCAAAGCCAGTTCCGCCTGCTGACCGAGCGTCGCTTCGGACCGTTTTTCGCAACGCAGACGCTGGGCGCGTTCAACGACAACGTGTTCAAGAACGCGCTCGGCGTACTGGTCACTTTCGGCGGCCTGGGCTTGGTGCAGTCGCAGGTCGACCTCTACCAGAACCTCGCTGCGATCCTGTTCATCCTGCCCTTCTTCCTGTTCTCGGCGACCTCGGGGCAGATCGCGGAGAAGTACGAGAAGTCGAGCCTGATCCGCCGCGTGAAACTGCTGGAGATTGCGCTCGCGCTGCTGGCGGCGGTGGGCTTCTGGTTCAAGAGCATCCCGTTCCTATTCACGGTGCTGTTTGGCCTGGGCCTGCAGGCGACGCTTTTCGGACCGGTGAAATATTCGATCCTGCCGCAGACGCTGAAGCCGGAAGAGATCGTCGGCGGCAACGCGCTGGTGGAAACCGCGACCTCGCTCGCAATCCTGCTCGGCCTGATGCTGGGCGGCATTCTCATGGCGCTGCCCAACGGACCGTTCATCGTGAGCTTGGCCGTGCTCGCGGTGGCTGTGACCGGATACCTGTCGGCGCGCGCCATTCCCGAATCGCCGGCCAGCGCGCCCGACCTGCGCATCAACTGGAATCCGCTTACCGAGACCTGGCGCAATTTCAAGTTCATGCAGGGCAACCGCACGGTATTTCTCTCCGTGCTCGGCATCTCCTGGTTCTGGTTCTACGGAGCCACCTTCATCACGCAGCTGCCCAGCTACACGCGCGTGTATCTCGGCGGCGGCGAGTCGGTGTTCACCCTGCTGCTGGGAATGTTCTGCGTGGGCACCGCGCTGGGTTCCCTGCTGTGCGAAAAGCTGTCCGGGCACAAGGTGGAAATCGGCCTGGTCCCGCTGGGCTCCATCGGCATGACCCTGTTCGGCATCGATCTGTATTTCGCCGCGCCGGTCGCGGCAAATGTCAGCAACCTGGATGTACGCGCCTTCCTGCACGTGGCCGCGAACCATCGCGTGCTGTGCGACGTGCTGTTGATCGGATTATTCGCCGGCTTCTACATCGTGCCGCTGTACGCATTGATCCAGACGCGCAGCGACGCCAGTCACCGCTCGCGCATCATCGCGGGCAACAATATCGCCAACGCCCTGCTGATGGTCGTGTCGGCGCTGGTGTCGATCGTGTTGCTGAAAGCTGGGCTGAGCATTCCGCAGCTGCTGCTGACAGTAGCCGTGATGAACGCGGCGGTGGCGATCTTCATCTACTCGCTGCTACCCGAGTTCCTGATGCGGTTTATGGTCTGGCTGCTGATCAGCCTGCTTTACCGCATCCGCACAAAAGGGCTGGAAAACATTCCGGACGAGGGCGCCGCGATCATCGCGCCCAACCACGTGAGCTTCGTCGATGCGCTGATCATCGGCGGCACCGTGCGCCGACCGATCCGCTTCGTGATGTACCACAAGATCTTCCGCATCCCGGTGCTCAACTTCATCTTCCGTACCGCGCGCACGATCCCGATCGCGCCGGCTCGGGAGGACGCCGCACTTCTCTCGCGCGCACTCGCCGAGATCGAACAGGCGCTCAAGAACGGCGAGCTGATCGGCATCTTCCCCGAGGGCGGCCTGACGCCTGACGGCGAGATCCAGCCCTTCAAGCCAGGCATCGAGCGAATGCTGGCAAACGCGCCGGTTCCCGTGATCCCGATGGCCGTGCGCGGCCTGTGGCTGAGCATGTGGTCGCGCCGCGATTCGACCATGCGCCGCTCACGCCTGCCGCGACGCTTCCGCGCGCATATCGAACTGATCGCGGGGCCGCCGATGGACGGCGCCACGCTCAAGGCACCCGATCTCGAGGCGCGGGTGCGCGAACTGCGCAGCGACGCGCCCTAGAAGCGCGCCCCCTCAGCGGGGGTTATTTCTTCTTCACGAAGCGCAGGGTCATGCGATCGGACTCGCCGACCGCGAGGTACTTCTCGCGGTCCTTGTCGCCGAGCCGCAAGGTCGGCGGCAAGGTCCAAACGCCTTCCGGGTGATCGGTGTCGTCCTTCGGATTGGCGTTGATCTCCGACTTCGCCTGCAGGCTGAAGCCCGCGGCCTTGGCCAGCTCGATGACGTGCGCCTCGGTGACGTAGCCCGAGGCGATCATCTTTTCCAGCGAGGTGCCCGGCCTGGCGCGGTGCTCGACCACGCCCAGCGTGCCCCCCGGCTTCAGCGCTTCGTACAAAGCCTTGAACATCTGCGCCTCGTAGCCGCCTTTTAGCCAGTTGTGCACGTTGCGGAAGGTCAGCACGAGGTCGGCGCTGCCTGCGGGCGCGGCGGTCCAGGAATTCGGGATGCCAAGCTGCGTCACCAGCGGTTTTCCGAACAGGGCAGGATCGGCCGCAAAACGTGCGTCCAGCGCGCGCGCAGACTCGATGCGCCACTCGGGGGCGTCCTTCTCGCCCGTGACGAAGCCGGCGGCAATGTACTGGCCCGACCCACGCAGGTAGGGCGCGAGGATCTCCGCGTACCAGCCGCCGCCAGGCCAGATCTCGACCACGTGCTGATCTGGCTTGATGCCGAAAAACTCGAGCGTCTGCGACGGGTGGCGCCAGACATCGCGCGCACGGTTCTCGGACGAGCGCTGCGGACCGGCGAGGACCTCGTCCAGGCTCGGCGTCGCGCTGGCCATGGCAGCGAATCCCAGCAGCACCGCACCCATCGTCATCGATCGAAATGTCGTCGTCATCGGAATATCTCCTCGCGTAATCCGGACCGGATTCCTTCGTTTGTCGTTCTTGTGGCAGCCGCCGCCGCGAAGCAGCAGGCGGTTCACGGAGTTGGCGACGGCATGGGTTCCACCATGCCTTCCGGCGTGAATACCGGCTGTACGTCCGGCGAGGGTACCGGGGACTCGGCAGGCGCGCGCGGCGTTGTTTGAGGGGCAGGGGCGACGCGGGGTCCCGGCGCGGGCAGATCGGGCAAGACCGGCTGCGGGAGCTCCCGCACGACGCGAAACCCGAACGCATCGCCATAGCCGGTGGCGATGTCCGCGTCGCGTTTCGCGGACCTTAGGGTGCGAGGGTGATTACCCCAGCCGCCGCCGCGGTTCACTCGCTTGTTGCAGTCCCCATCCTCGATCCAGGCCGAGCCGTCGGTGGGTGCGCCGGTGTAGTCGCTGTGCCAGCAGTCCTGCACCCACTCCCACACGTTGCCCTGCATGTCGTAAAGGCCCCAGGGATTGGGCGGGAAACTGCCCACCGGCGCCGTGTAGGTGTAACCGTCCGCACAGAACACGCTCCAGAACCAGTTCGGTCGCGCGTTGTGCCCGGCGATGTCGAAGGAGTTCGCGTTGTCGCAGGTCGCGGACATCGACTCGCCCCAGGGGAAGCTCGTGGTTGTGCCAGCGCGCGCGGCGTACTCCCATTCCGCCTCGGTGGCGAGCCGGTATCGCTGCCCGGTCCTGCGGCTCAGCCAGGCCACGTACTGCTGCGCGTCGACCCAGCTGACGTTGATCACCGGATGGAAACCGCGCCCCCAGCCCTTGTCGTCAGGGTGCACTTGGCAGAAGCCGTCACCCTCGCAGAGATCCCAGTCGACGAATGTGGCCTCGAAGCGCGAGATCGCGAAAGGCCGGATCTGCACCTCGCGGATCGGCCGCTCGTACAGCAGCCCGGTCTCTCCGAGCTCGCCCATCAGGAAGCTTCCGCCGGGCATCGTGACCATCTCGGGCGTGTCTTCGCAATCGCGCCACACGGAGAGCGGTTCCGGGTTAGGGCTTCCGGGGAGGGCCTCGCAGGTCACGGACTTGCGTGCGACCGGCGTCGCCCTGCTTGCGTCGCTGGAGGTCGGAGCGCCCTTCTTGTTGCGCGGAGTGCCCTTCTTCTTAAGTGGCGGCCGCGCGGAGGGCGCCTTTGCCGGTGCGGCCCCGATCGCGGAATCGTTGGGGGCCCGCTGCGCGCCGTCCTCCGACTGGCCCCTCACCCCGCTGGCGGCGACAAGCAGCAGGAAGCCGGACGCCAGCGCGATCGCCAAGCGGGTTGCCGCGCTGAACCTCGGGCACGTCGTACGCAAACGTAAAGAGTCGAAAGGAAGAACTGAGCGGACAGCCGCGCGACTGGACTGGTTCCCGTGCGCGGCCGGCAGGCCGGGATGCTGCACTGCAGCGTCCGCACGGATCGAAAGAACCTACAGCAAGAATGACTCCATCGCTTGACCTTCGTCGGACCTCCACGTAGCTTTAATGATCGTTGTTCATATAGAACGCGACACGGAGAACTGCAATGTCCCTGCTGGTCCGCATCCGGGAAATGGTAAGCGCCCACTCGCACCACGCGCTCGACGAGATCGAGAATCCCCAGGTCATGTCGCAGCAGATGCTGCGCGATCTCGGCGACGACCTCGCACGCGCCAGTCACGCGCTGGTCACGGCGCTCGGCGCCGAGAAGCACCTGCTACGACAGCAAGCCCAGTCGCGCGCCGAGGCCGCCGAATGGAACATGCGCGCCGAACGCATGCTGCTGAGCAGCGGCGAAGCACTTGCCCGTTCCGCGCTCGAGCGTGCGGTGTTGGCCGAAGCCCGCGTCGTGGAGCAGGAAAAGCCGCTGGAAACGGCCAGAAAGGGCGTGCAGCGGCTGCGTGAACAGACCGCGCGACTGAAGCAGGAATGGGACAGCGCCCGCGTTCGCTGCGCTCAGATCGCCGCCAACCAGCAGGCCGCCGAAGCGCTCGGCGCTGCCACGAAGTTTGGCGATCACTACAGCCGCGCAATGGAACGTGCGCGTCGACTCGACCAGCTGTCGCGCAAGTCGGCCATGTTCGACTGCGAGGCGGAGGCGGCGTCGGAACTGCTTGGTGAGCAGCAGAAACTCGACGCCGAGATCGCGCGTGTAGACAGGGATGCCGCAGTCAACGATGCGATGGCCGCACTCAAGGAGCGCATCGCGGCGAAGGTCGGCGGCGGCAAGATTTGACGCACTTCTCAACTGAACACTGCCCATTATGGCGCCCCTGCTACGCGTCGTCCGCCTATCGCTGCTCACCGCGCTCTTCGCTTGGCATGCGGCCCGCCGGACAGCCTGCACACGGTCTGCGACGCACTGCGCGTCCTGACGTTCGCTTCTTCGTGAATTCCACCCCCTTGCAACAGGAGCACCTTTCCAATGGAAACCCAGTTCGAATCCACGCGTCTCGACACCCCCTCGTGGATCTTCTTCGTCAAGACCAGCTTTGCGTGCGCGCTCGGCGGCATGATGTTCGGCGTCATCGTGATGCCCGTCGAGATCTGGATGCGCGGCTACATGGTCCTCGGCACGCTGTTCCTCACGGGCTCAACCTTCACGCTGTCCAAGACCCTGCGCGACCAGTTCGAGGCTTCGAAGCTGATCAACAAGCTCGCGCAGGCGCGTACCGAGAAGCTGCTGAAGGAATACAACGTGCACCCGGGCTGATCCCGCGCTCAGCGCGTACGCGAAGGCGGCACGGCCAGGCCCAGCAGGAAGGTATCGACCAGGTGATCGCTAAGATCGCGGTAGTTGTCGGTACCGCTCCAGCGCAGCTTTCCCGTGACCGCGAGCACGCAAATGCCGTGGACACCGCTCCAGAGCGTCGTCGCCGTCAGGCGCAGGCGTTCTTCGGGCGCCCCCGGCATCTGCGGGCGCAAGCCGGCCTCCACCAGCTCGAACATGCGGCGGATACGCAGTTCGATGGCGCGGGGCCGGGCCGCGCCGACCGGTAGGCTGTGCTCGAACATCAGTCGCCAGCGCGAGGCGTGCCGCAGCGCGAACTCGACGTAGGCCGCCGACATCTCGCGCATCTGCACGCGCGGGTCGGCGATCCCTTCGACGCTGTCCCGCAGGGCCACGTAGATGGCGTCGGCGGTGCGTTCGTTGACGGCGAGCAGCAGCTGGTCCTGGTTCTGGAACAGCAGGTAGAGGTTGCCGACGGTGTAGCCGATGGCATCCGCGACCTTGCGCATGGTCAGGCCCTGCATGCCCTCGCGCACGAGGATCAGTTCGGTGGCCGCGATCGCCATCTCGGTCTGCTGCTCGCGGGTGTGCAGGTTGCGCCGGCCCATCGATTCTCGCCGTCTCTTCGTTCGCACGAAGTCTCGACTCGATTATGAACGACGTACATTTCAATTCACAGGAGCCTCATATGGTCATCAGCAGCAACAAGCTCGCAGTCCTCGCAGCCGGCATGTCCTTCAGTCTCGCGATTCCCGCCAGCCGTGCGGAGGCAGGCGGCACCTTGTCGGAAGCCAGCGAACTCTCCGCGGTCGGCTCGGCCTCGATCGTCGCCGGCAGCATCACCGCCATCGTCGGTACCGGCGAACTCGTGGTGGAGAGCATCCAGTGGGTGGCCGAGGGCGGCCGCTGCGTGCTCAAGGGTTCGGCCAAGGTCGGCCGCGTGCTGATCCTGCTGCCTCTGAAGGCAGGAGGCGCCGCGCTGCTCGCCGTCGGACAGACCGTCGAGGTCACTGCGAGCGCCAGCGGCTGGCTGCTGACCCACGCTGGCGAGGTGATCGCCTACATTCCGAACGAACTCGGTCGCGCGATGCTCTTTTCAGAGCCGGTGCGCGGCCGATGATGCGCGCCTGGGGATACGTGCTGGCCGCGCTCGCGTGGACCGGCTCGGCACTTGCCGGTCAGGCCTGCACGGAGAAGGCCATGTCCGCGCAGAGCGTTCGGAACGCGATGGAGCTTGCGACCGAGGTTCAACGCGGGCTCGAGCAGCACCAGGTGCAGGCTGCGCTCCTCGCGCGAGTGGGTTCGGACGTCTCGAAGTATGGGCTTCGCTACACCCACGCCGCGCTGGTGTTCCGCGATCCGGAGACCGGCGTCTGGACGATCCTGCACGAGCTCAACCGCTGCGGCCACGACGACTCGGATCTCTACTCCCAGGGTCTTGCGAATTTCTTCCTCGACGATCCTTTCGAGTACCGCGCGCTGCTGCTCGTCCCCACGCCGGACCTGCAGGCGCAACTGCTGACGCAGGTGGCGCGCGACCGCGGCGTTTCGGTGCACCAGCCCAGGTACAGCGTCCTCGCCTACCCTTTCGCGCTGGACTACCAGAATTCGAATGGCTGGCTGCTGGAGCTCGTGGGCGCCGCCGAGGCCGACGGCTTCGCTCTGGGACGCGGCGCCGTGCAGGACTACCGGCGAAGCGAAGGCTACCGCCCCGACCACATCGAGATCGGACCGCTGGAGCGCGTCGGGGCGAGCCTGATCAAGGCCAACGTGTCCTTTCTCGATCACCCGCTCGGTGAGCGCCTGTCGGGTCGCTACTCGGTGGTGACAGTCGAGTCGGTGGTCCGCTTCCTGAGTCGGCAGGGCCGCGTAGAGTCGGTCGAAGAGTTCGCGCTTCCGGCCGCTCGTCCCCTCGCCAGTCGCTCTCCGTAACCGTTCACTAGAATCCGCCGCGCGTCGGGACGACCCGGCGCGGCCAACGAAGCTTTTCCGGGGACGACCTCGCTGTCGATGCGAGGTGTCGTCATGAAGCGTGGCGGATTCTCGGCCTGGCCGGCCTTTTCGAAGTATTGCTCGCGCTCGCGCTGGCCGCAGCCGCGGCCTTTCCAACCTGCTCGCGGGCGCAGCAATGACCCGCAGCCTCTCGTTGCTCGCGGCGGCGATGCGCTCGATTCCCGTGAACGCCGCCTACGCGGTGTGGACCGGAACCGGCGCGGTGGGTACGGCCCTGGCCAGCATCCTGCTGTTCGGCGAGACCACCTCGGCGCTACGCCTGGCGAGCCTCGCGTTGCTCCTCGCCGGCATGGTCGGACTCAAGATCGGCGCGCAGGCCCGATCCCGTGACGTCTCCGCTGCTACTTGGCGGTGGTCTCGGCCGCGACCTTGCGCAGCGCATCGATGTTGCTGATGCGAGAGATGTTCTGCATGAGCTGGTCGGCGACCGATTCCTCCATCGCCAGTGTGGCCGCGGCCGGTACGCCCAGTCCGTCCGCGAAGCCGCGGATCTTCTCGCGCTCAGGGTTGGAGTAACGGCCGTCGGCGTAGGCCAGCAACAGGCAGGAGCGCAGCAGCGCGGACTTGCGCTCCGGCGTGTCCAGGATGCGCTTGGCCTCCTTGAGGTCGAAGCCACCGCGCACCAGTTCTTCGAAGCTCGTCAACGCGCCGGAGTCGCGTTCGCAGGCAGAGTAGAACTCGCGCAGCATGACCGCCTCGCCGTCGTGCACGCCGTCGAGCTTGGCCACTTCGTGCATGGCGCGCACGATCATCTGGATATGGTTGATGCCGAGTACGGTCGCGTCGGTGCTCATGGTTCGTCGTCCTGTGTGCTTGTCTGCTGTAGCTCAGCGGATGCGCAGGTCGGCCTTGAGGGCGCGCATGCGCACCTGCAGATCGTCCAGCGAAAGGTTCTGATACTTCATGGGCAGCATGCTGCGACGCGAGGCCTCGAACACAGCCTGCAGGTCCATGAACTCGATCATCGAGAGATCGCGTGTCGGCAGGTAGTCGCCCATGGCCTGCGCGAAGACCTCGGCACCGACCGTCCGGCCCTGCTCGCGCGCGAGGTTCAGCGCGAGCAGCGTGACGGCCTCCAGATCGGCGTTCGAATAGCCCACCAGCTTCGCGCTGGTCTTCTCGCGCACCGCCGGCCAGTCGATGCCAGGGCCAAGGCCATAGCGCTTGAACAGCGAGACGAGGATCAGCTCCACTTCATCGGCCGTCTGCGCGTAGAAGAACGGGATCTTGCGATCCAGGCGGCCTGCACGCTTGATATCGATGTCCAGCTTGTCTGGCCGGTTGGTCATGAGCACGAACAGAACGACGCCGCGATTGTCGGTGTCGCTCATGAACTCCTTGAGGCGCGCGATCACGCGCGAGGACGTGCCGTCGTCGCCGCCATCTTCGCCGCCGCTGCCGAAGCTGCGATCGCCCTCGTCGATCACCAGCACGATCGGGCCGAGCGCCTTGACCATGCCGAGCACCTTTTCCAGGTTGGACTCGGTGGATCCGACCCACTTCGAGCGGAAATTCTTGAGCGTCACGGCCGACAGGCCCGAAGTCTTCACGAAGGCCTTGGCGACGAAGGTTTTGCCGGTGCCCATCGCCCCTACGAACAGCATGCCCATCGGACAACGCGTGCGTTCACCGGACTTGATGGCGTCCGCGACCTGCATGAGTTCGGCCTTGATCGCCTCGTTGCCGCCGACCGCGTCGAGGCCGTGGCTCGAATCGAAGAACTCGATGAGCCCGGCGCATTCCTTCTCGATGATCTCGCGTTTGCGCCGGTGCACCAGTTCCAGCACTTCGGCATACGGATCCTGCGCCGCGGTTTCAGGGAGCGGCTTGTCCGGGTTGATCAGGTGACGGATCTCGTCGACGTCCATTCCCCGTGTGATGCCGGCGAGCTTGGCGGCGCGCGCCGCGGCATCTGCCGTGCCGCCCAGCAGCTGCACGATCAGCGCAGTGCGCTCTTCGTCGCCCAGCGCGCCCTCGTCCTTGGGCGTCAGGAACTGCGCGATCTGCACCGCGCGCAGGCCGGAAGTGTGCTCGGCCAGTCGCGCGAGCTGCTTCTCGTCGATGCCCTTGTCGGCGTGGCGGATCACCGCCGCGCGCGCCTCGCGATCCGGCAGCGGGATTTCCACCGCGCCCACGCGCGGGTTCGATACGAGCTTTGGGTGCACCTCGGCCAGCGACTCGGACAGCAGGAATACCACGCTGTCCTTCTCGGCCAGTGCGTCGGACAGGGACCAGCGATGAAGGCGCACGACGTTGACGCGATCCGCCTGCGCCAGGAAGTGCTCGTCGCCCGGCGGCACGATGCTGCCGGCGTAAGACAGGATCACCGCTGTGGGCTCGCTGCCCTGCAGCTGGCCTTCGAGGTAAGCCAGCGGATCCTCGTCGCCAAGCGCTGCGAGCAGTTCCTCCGACTTGTCGTTCCCACCCTTGACGATGCGGACCTTGCTCGCAGGGTCGTAGGTCAGGATCCGCGTCTTGTTATCCCACAGCAGCACGCGCGCCAGGAACTCTTCGAGCGCCCAGAACTTGCCGTCGTAGAGCACGCGGTCGAACACGTTCCGGTGCAGCAGGAACATCGACGCCTCTCCGCCGAGGTACTTGCGGCGCACGGTCTCCGCCCACTTCGGCAGCGGCGGCTTGTTCTGGCCCGCAGACACGGTCTTGGCGCTCAAGCGGGAGTCGTCCGCATCACATCTGCTTGGTGCCCGC
Source organism: Panacagrimonas sp. (assembly GCA_046594215.1). GTDB lineage: Bacteria > Pseudomonadota > Gammaproteobacteria > Nevskiales > Nevskiaceae > Panacagrimonas. Next base: position 25,044 of record JBKJPX010000092.1, on the reverse strand, counting down.
GGCCTGCGTCCCCGCGGCTGCGCGCTGGCGCTTCATCTCCTCGAGCTGGGCCTTGGCCGTCACCGAGCCGCTCTGCTGCTGCAGCTTCTTGAGCCGCACGTCGAGATCGGATTCGTGCAGCTCCTTGCCCAGGCTGGCCTGCGCAACGGTAGTCTTGATGTGCTCGCGCACCTTGTCGAGCGCCTGCACGTCGGCATCGACCGACAGGCCCTCGAGCTGCGCCTGGATCTGGATGCGCGCCTGCGCAGACTGCATCTTGGCCAGCATGTTGTCCTTCTCGGCCTTGAGCTTGCCGATCTCGCTCTTGACCGCCATCAGAGAACTCTTGGCGTCGTCCGCGTCGGCGCTGGCCTGCTGGGCCTCGCCGCTCATGTCGGCGAGCTCCGCGTCGAGCGCGTTCTTCTTCTGAATGAGCACGAGCGCGAGATCATCCTGCGAGGTCGCCATGGCTGCGCTGAGGTCGGCCGTGACCTGCGCCAGCGCCTTGGCCGCAGTCGAAACGCGGCCGCTGATTTCGTCGCGACGGCGGATGATCGCCGCGGTGGCGTACTTGAGCTTCTCGTACTTTGCCGTCAGGCCAATGATCGAGTTCTCATAGGCGATCTCCGGGTTCCGCTTCTCCACGTCCGAGATCCACAGCGAGATGAAGCCCGACCAGAGATTACCCAGTCGAGAAAAGAAGTTGATGTCGGCCATTGCGAAGTTCCTCGGCGTCGTTCGGTGGAAGCGGTCAATCGATGCGATGCGATGTTGTCACGAGACGGACGGCGCGTGGTTCAGGACGCGTCGTTGACCCGCGTGAAGAATTCCTCGTGGTCGGCGGCGAAAGAGCGGAAGCCCTTGTGGATCTCGCGACGCAGGTCGTCGTGCAGCTCGGGCGCAACGAAGCGGAACGCCAGCCGCGCGCCGCGCGTGGCCCATTTGAAGTGGTCCGCCTCCGCGCCGCCGCCGTGCCTGGAGTGGATCGCCACCCACTGGTAGGCGACGTGATCCTGCCCGGCGATGTTCACCTTGTGCTGGCGCAGGAACTCGGTCATCTCGGGCGCGCCTTCGCGCATCGTCTGGTCGATCAGAGAGAACTCCTGATCGGCCAGGAGTTCGGAGCCCAGGTGGTACCCCATGCTGCGAAAGGCTGCCGCGAGCTCGTCCGGCGTGCCGGCGCCGTAGCCGCTCGCGACCTGCGCGTTGAGCGCGCGCAACCACAGCGGTTCGCGCAGCAATTCGTTGAGTGCCACGGTGTCATTGAACGACGCCACGCCGCGAGCGGCGTGCCAGTCGATGAGGCCCTTGAGCGTGGACTGCGCGAGGCACCGGTGCGTGTCGCGATGCACGGTGTCGCGGTCGTCGAATTCATCGCGCGCCGCGTCGAAGAAGAAACTGGCGACGTAGACGCTGCGATCGGCAAGCTGCTGGATCGGCTGCTGCGGGTCGAGGAACAGGCCGCGGCAGCGGCCGAGCTTGCCGGCGAGCGTCGCGACCGCCGAGCCGAAGAAACCGTTCCAGCTCGTGTAACGACCGAAGAAGCGCACGAAGGCGGCCGGGTCGCCCAGCGAGACCGAGAGCGCCTTGCGTACCCGTGCCTCCGCAGCATCGAAGCTGGAAAGACCTTTCAGTTCGTCGATGGTGATAGCGGTGGCGACGTTCACGGTCATGGCGCGGTCTGGTCTCTTCAGTGCTTGGTGGTGGCAGGAACCGCGCGCGACGCCAGCCGCGGCGGGAGATCGCCCAGCTCCGCGTCGAGCTTGGTGTCGAGTTCCTCGTCGATATGCAGACGATCCACCGCCTCCTGCAAGCGCGAGGCCACATCGCCCGCGGTCGGCGAGGTGATGGCCGCGGTATAGATCTCCTCGACCGCGTCGGGCAGCGCGATCAGCGCGGCATCGACCACCGTCTTGCGTCGCACCAAGCGCTCGGCACGCTTGGCCAGCTCTTCGAGATCGCCCTTGGCCTTGAGCAGGGTCGCATCGCCCGGGCTCTTCTTGAGCCGTTCCTCGATCTGGTAGATCTGCTTGTTGAGCCCGCTGCTACCCAGCGAATCCAGGCGGTCGCTGATCGACAGCTGCGTGAGCCACATGGACAGGTAATCCATTGCGGCATCTTCGAGACGCTCGAGATCACGCTCGCTGATGACGTCCTGGCGATGCCCCGTGAGATCACGAATCGATGCCGCGCGTTCGAGCATGCGCTGGTAGAAGCCCCAATGCTCATCGTCGCGCATCGCCAGGCGTTCGATCTGCTTGCGCAGGTGCTCGACGAAGGCGGCGCGCTTCTTCGCGCGGTTGCGACGGTCGATGAGGTTGCGGAAGGTCTGCGACGAGGGCACGAACATCGACGCGATGGCCTCGCCCGCGCCGAACAGCACGAGCGGAATGGCCGCTCCGGCAAGGCCCAGCGGGATCGCCACGACCGCTGCGGTCGCAAGCGCCGCAAGCCCCGCCGTGACGTTGGTCTGCGTCCTGAGCATTTCGCCCACGTACGAGGGCTTGTCCTCGTCGAGGCCGCGATGCCAGGTCTTCGGCTCGTCCGCCATCAGACCGTGACCGTGAGCTCGCCGCGGCCCGGGTGCGCCGCGTGCAGGATCCTGAGGATGCGCTCTTCCATCTTCACCGCCTCCGTGGAGCGCGACCACACGGCCGAGCGCGGACGCGGCTCGGTGATGCGGAAATCGTCGGCCACGCGCGCCGGCTGCGTCGACAGCGTAATCACGCGATCGCCCAGGGCCAGCGCCTCCGTCACGTCGTGCGTGACGAACACAATCAGGCACGGCTGCATGACGTAGAGCTTCACCAGCAGTTCCTGCATTTCCTGCCGGATCTGTGCGTCGAGCGCGGAGAACGGCTCGTCCATCAGCAGGATTCGCGGTTGCAGGACCAGCGCCCGTGCGAGCGCGACACGCTGGTTCTGACCACCCGACAGCTGTGACGGAAACTGGTCGTGCTTCTGCGCGAGGCCGACGGCGGCGAGGACGTCCTTGATCCGCTTTTCGGACTCCGCCTTCGGCACCTTCTTCTTCCACAGCTTCATGCGGAACGGGAAGGCGACGTTTTCGCGCACCGTGAGATCCGGGCGATTCGAGTAGCGCTGGAACACCATCGCGGCATCGTCGTGGGCGCCGTCGCAAGGCTTGCCGTCGATCAGTACGCTGCCCGAGCTCGGGGTCTGCACGCCGATAGGGCGCACGCCGCCCATCATTCGCAGGATCGTGGATTTTCCGCAGCCCGAAGGCCCGAGCAGCATGTTGATGCCGGGCTCGTTGAACGCGAGGCTGATCTTGTCGCAGACGCGCGTGACGCCCTTGCCGTCCGGATTGGGATATTCCTGGACGATGTCCTTGATCTCGAGCGAGATGCTCATCGGCGCGCGTCTCTTGTGGTCGGGCACCCCGTCACTGTTGCGTCTCCCACGGAAACAGCTTGCGCTTGATCATCTGCATCACCTGGTAGGTGATCAGCGCCAGCGCGATGATCACGATGATGCCGGCGAACACCTGGTCCATCGCCGAGAAGCGCCGAGCGTTCTGGATCAATTGTCCCAGGCCCTCGCGCGCGTTCACGTATTCGGCGACAGTGATATAGGTCCACATCACGGACGTCGCCACGATCACGCCGTCGGCGATGCGCGGCATCGCCATCGGCAGCACCGCAAGACGCACCGATTCCCAGGGCGTGGCGCCCAGGTCACGCGCCGCGATCCAGTGCGACTGCGGAACCGCCTGCATTGCATCGCGCACCATGGGAATGAGGTACACCACGGCCCCGATGAACAGGAACACGACCTTCATCGACTCGCCGATGCCGAACCACATCACCATGATCGGCAGCAGTGCCACGACGGGCGCGGAGCGGAACGGATCGATCATCGGCGACAGCAGCGCGTTGATGCGCGGGCTGGCGCCCATGATCACGCCGATGGGAATACCCACGAGGATCGTCAGCACAAAGGCGGACAGGATGCGGCCAACCGACCACATCGTCGCCGTCAGCAACAGACTGCGCTGGTTCTCGGCATCCCACGCGAGGTAGACGAAGGCTTCCGCGACCTTCCACGGCGCCGGCAGTTTGTTGGTCCCCACCAGCGCCAGTCCCGCGGCCACCGCCCAGATGGCGAGCACGAACAGCACGCTGCCGATGCCCAGGCTCCGTCGCAGGCCCGGGCTCAGCGGGGTGTAGGGATTCCAGAGGCTGCGGTCGTCGGACATCGTCGTGTACGTAACCGGCTCAACGCGTGAAGACCGCGATGCGCGTGGTGCGGTTGAGCGCGCGGCAGTCGTCGAGCGTCAGGCTGTCTGCGCCAGGATTGCGCTCGTCGCAGAGCGGGCGATCCGGTCCGTGGCCCACCACCTTGAACCGCTCGGCCGGGAAGTCCCACTGCTTGATGAGATAGTCCACCACCGACTGCGCACGCTGCAGCGACAGCCGCATGTTGTTGTCGCGCGCACCCGTCGAGTCGGTGTTGCCCGAGAGCTCGAAATAAGCCGAGCCGTTGTTCTCGATGAAAGGAACCATCTCCTCGTCGAGCGTCTTCTCCGCACGCTTGTTCAGGCTCGCTGCGCCGGTGGGGAAGCTCACGATCACCGGCTTGGTCACCTGCGGCGCCGCCTGCGAGGCCTCTTCTCGCTGTGTCTCGGTGAACGTGAACTGCGGCTTTTCAGCCTCCTTCTGCGCCGCCTGGTTCTGCGACAGGAGACTCTTTACGAAACGGTAGTCGAACGAGTCCTGCGGGTTGATCACCGGCGAGGCGGGATTGGCCAGCGCACCGGCGGCGCGGTAGATGCCGTCGAAGCGGCGATACACGCGCTCGTAGTGATTGGTGGCGCCGGCCAGGCCCAGGATGCGCGCGTTATCGTCGAGGCCCGTCCACACCACGTTCGAGAACAGCGACTTCACGAAAGGACGACCCTCGTCCTTGGCCAGCAGCGAGAAGAACTCCTCGGTCTTGACGAGCGCATCGACCGCGTCGTCCGGCTTGGCGCGCGAAGCTTCCACGCCTTTCATCCAGCCGCCGACGAAGGCCTGGAAGGCCGGAGCGTTCTCCGGCTTGGACAGGGCGCGCTGGTCGCAGACCATCACGTCGTAGATCAGGTTGGTGGCGGTCTTGGTCGAATAGACCACGTGGGCGCCCGGAATCTTCTTGAGCGCGAGCGCGAGATCCGGATCCCACAGCGCGGCGGCGTCCACGTTGCCGCTCTCGAGCGCGGCGCGCACGCCCGCCGTCCCCTCTTCGGCGTTGATGTAGACGTAGTGAACGGTCGCCTTCTTGCGCGCCGTCAGCGAAGAGTTGTCGACCGCGTCGATGGTCATGCCGTCGCTGGGCGTGTACTGCAGCAGCGCGATGCTCTTGCCGGCAAGGTCCTCGACGCGCTGGATCGACGAGTCGCGCGCGATGATCGCGTCGCCGCCCTGCGTGTTGTCCACGATCATCACGGCGCGGCCATCATGCCCCGCGTTGCGCAAGTTGGGCTGTTCCTGGGCCCAGAAATCCGAGGTACGCCACGCGCAATGCGCGGTGCCGGATTCGAAGATCGTAGTCAGGGTGGGGATGTCGTCCTGCACGACCAACTCGAGGTTCAGGCCTTCCTTGTCGAAGATCGAGCCCGGCTGCGTCCTGAGCGACTTGCCGTTGGCGACGATCGCCGGCGCATACCCGTGGAAACTCACGATGCTGACCTTCAGCGGGTTGCCGGCGGATCCCAGCGGACCTGAGGTCTTCGAGGATTTGCGTTCCGGCGCGGGCGTGGCAGCCACCTTGTCGGCGCCTCCATTGCTCTTCCCCTTTTCCTCGTCCCCGACGTTGGGCGACCAGGTTGACGCGGCTTCCGTGTCCGCCCCGCCCTTCCTGCCGAGCATGTCCTTGAGCCCCAGGTGCCAGACCGCAGCAGCGGCACCGCCCAGGATGGTGATCGTGATGAGCCCTTTCGCGAGGGGTGTCAGGCGTGCCATGTACGAGTCCTCATGAGGATGCAACGGGTATTAGGAACGGCGCGCGGGCGCAACGACGGCCGGCGGGGCAAAGGTGTCGAGAACTTCCTGCAGCCGCGCGATCTCCACGTCGAGCCGCGCCGCCTCACGCGTCGAGGCCTCCTGCGCCGACTTGACCTCGGCACCCAGCGCCGCCCGTTCCGCGGTGGCCTTCTCGACCTCCCGCTGCATCAGCGCCTCGAGATCGCCGATCTGCTGGCGGATGGCGGCCAGCGCGTCGGCCTGCCGCTGCTCGCGCGACTTCAACCGGTCTTGCGCGTGCGCGGCCTGGCTGGTGGCCTGCTGGGACAGCAGCGCCTTGGTGTCATTGAGCGCCTTGATCTTGCGATGGGCGTCGAGCGCGGCGTCGTCGATCGTCCAGTTGTCGTCGGCGGCGTCCATGGCCAGCACCGCGGCCTTGCGCACCGGCGGATCCATCGCGCGCAGCCCGTCCAGCAGCTTGAGCAGCTTCTCGGCGGGGAACGGCGAGGGGGGCACGCCGCGCTCGGCGTACAGCACGTCGAAGGATCGGCTTTCCTCGATCCGGCTGTCGGCTTCCGACAGCACGGCGGAGTCCGGCACGGAAGGTTGGGATGGCGGAACCTCGGCCAGGACCTCGGCCTCCAGGTTGGCCGGGGCCTCCGCGGGTTCGGCCTCCACCAAGCCCGCTTTTTGAAGCACACGCAGGAACTTGCTCATCCAGCCTCCCCGACGGCAAGCCCGATCATAGGAAAAGCCCTGCGGTTGTGCGACCGGCGACCGCGCAGCAGGTCACAGGCCCCAGGGACGTCAGCGCTGGATGTTCCGCCCGTAGAACACTTCCATGATCTCGTGGTTGACACGATCACGGATGCGCTTGGCCTCGCGCGGGGGCAGCTCGGACACACCCTCGCCGAACAGATAGGTGTCCAGGTCCAGTTCCTTGAGCCGCATCTTCGTATGGAAGATGCTCTCCTGGTACACGTTCACGTCGACCATGTCGTATCGGTCGCGGATGCCGCGCGAGATGAAGTTCTGGATCGAATCGATCTGGTGGTCGATGAAGTGCTTCATGCCGCGCACGTTGCGGGTGAAGCCGCGCACGCGGTAGTCCATCACCACGATATCGCTCTCGAAGCTCTTGATCAGATAGTTGAGCGCCTTGAGCGGCGAAATCTTGCCGCAGGTGGACACGTCGATGTCCGCCCGGAAGGTGCTGATACCCGAATCCGGGTGGGTTTCCGGGTAGGTGTGGACGGTGATGTGGCTCTTGTCCAGGTGGCTGACCACCGACTTCTTCTTGGCGCTGGGAGTCGGCAGGCCGTCCAGGTGACCTTCCGAGATCAACATCGTGACGCTGGCGCCCTGGGGATCGTAGTCCTGGCGCGCGACGTTGAGGATGTTGGCCCCGATGATGTCGGCCACCTCCGTCAGGATCGCCGTGAGGCGCTCCGCGTTGTAAGCCTCATCGATGTACTCGATGTATTCGCGCGTGTGCTCGGCGCTGCGGGCGTAGCAGATGTCGTAGATGTTGAACGACAGCGACTTCGTCAGGTTGTTGAACCCGAGCAGCTTGAGCTTCGGATTGCTGGTGGGTTTGGCCAATCGGGTCTCCGGCGACAGCTAAAGCGCAGCACGCCCCGTGCGTCCGGGGCGTTTCAACGGCGAATTATGGACGAGGATCGTGACGTTCGTGCGCAACGTCCGCCGGAGGTCAGCCGCCCGCCCGGATCTCGTAGGAGTGGGTGACGTTCACGCCACCCCGCTTGAGCATGATCGAAGCCGAGCAGTACTTGTCAGCAGACAGGTCCACCGCCCGCTTCACCTGGTTCTCGTTGAGCCCGTGGCCGGCGATGACAAACTTGAGGTGGATGTCGGTGAACACCTTTGGCTCGGTGTCCGCGCGCGTGCCTTCCACCTCGACGTAGCAGTCCTTCACCGGCTGACGCGCCTTCTTCAGGATGTGGATCACGTCCACCGCCGAGCAGGCACCCACCGAGAGCAGCATGAGTTCCATCGGCCGCGCGCCGAGGTTGCGACCTCCGATCTCGGCCGGACCATCGATCACCACCGCATGGCTGCTGCCGGTCTCGCCGACGAACGCCGCGTTTTCCACCCACTTGATGCGCGCCTGCATGTTCACGTTCCCGAGAGTTTTCTTGGTGGCCGGACAATTGTGCTAGTTTCAGTGAAAACAAGGCACAAGCGTATGGGGCCTCAGGGGAGTTGGGATGTTCCACAAGCCGGCCGTAAAGGAGTTCGTCGACTTTTCGCGCAAGCGGAGTTTCGGGCCCAAGCACAACATTCTCAACGCGGGTGACGAGCCGCGCTCGCTGTACCTGATCGTGGAAGGCTCGGTCAGCGTCCTGACCAAGGAAGGCGACCGCGAGATGGTGCTCGCCTACCTCAATCCGGGCGAGTTCTTCGGCGAGATGTGCCTGTTCCCGGAACAACGCACCCGCACGGCCATCGTCCGCTCGCGTACTCCCATCCTCGTTGCCGAGATGGAACTGAGCACCTTCCGCGAGTTCGTGCGCAAGCAGCCGGACATCATGTTCGAGGTGGCCGGCCAGTTGGCCGCCCGCCTGCGCGACACCAGCCGCCGCCTGCGCGACCTCGCCTTCCTGGACGTGGCAGGCCGGCTCGCCCATGAACTGCTCGAGCTCTGCCGCAAGCCGGACGCCGTGCTCAATCCCAAGGGCACCGTCATCAAGACCAGCCGCCAGGAACTGGCGCGCATCGTCGGCTGCTCGCGCGAGATGGCGGGACGCGTCCTCAAGAAGCTCGAGGAAGACGGGATGATCGCCAGCCAGGGCCGCTCGATCCTGGTGTTCAACCCGCCTTGACGGGCCCATAGCCCGCACGGTGCGGGGGTTCTGCGCCAGTCAGAACGTGACCCCGGGCTTCGTCCGGATTTGGCCGGCCTCAGCCCGTGGGCTGCGCCGCGATCCACGCATCTACGTTCTGCTCGAGCAGGTCCAGCGGCAGCGGCCCGCTGCCCAGCAACGTGTCGTGAAACGCCCGGATGTCGAAGCGCTTACCCAGCTTCTCCTGCGCGCGCTTGCGCAGCTCCTGGAATTTGAGTTCGCCGATCTTGTACGCCAGCGCCTGCGCCGGGTCTGCAATGTAACGATCGACCTCGACCGCGACTTCGTCTTCTGACTTCGGGGTGTTGGCTGCGACGTATTCGCGCGCCCTCTTGCGCGTCCAGCCTTCGGTGTGAAGGCCGGTATCAACCACCAGGCGCACCGCCCGCAGCATCTCGAAATTGAGCCGGCCGAAACGCGAGCCCACGTCCTGGTACATGCCCAGTTCGCCGCCCAACGACTCAGCGTAAAGGCCCCAGCCTTCGATGAAGGCGGTCAGTTCCAAGCCTTGCTTGCGGAACTCCGGAACGTTGGTCAGTTCGTTGGCCAGCGCCATCTGAAGGTGGTGGCCAGGCACGGCCTCGTGCGCCACGAGCGCCTCCATCTCCCAGCCCGCACGCGTCTCCGGCTTGGAGGTGTTGGCGTAGAAGTAACCTGCGCGCAGGCCGTCGGCGGACGGCGCGTAGTAATACGCCGCCGGCGCCGAAGCGGCCGACAGCTCGGGGATCGCGCGCACCCCATAAGGCGTGCGCGGCAGCTTGCCGAACAGTTTGGGCAGTTCCGGGTCGATGCGCTTGGCCAACGCCCGGTAGGCCTCGAGCAGGGTCTCGGAGTCGTGATACTGGTAGCGCGGATTCCAGGACAGCTTTTCCTTGAAGCGCGCGGCGTTGCCGTTGTGACCGGCCGCGCGCATGACACTGACCATCTCGTCCTTGATCCGCGCCACCTCGGACAGCCCGAGCTGGTGAATCTGGTCGGGTGAAAGCCGGCTGCCGGTGTGGTGGCGCACCAGCCAGCCGTAGAACTCCGCGCCGCGCGGCTGCGCGGAGAGGCCCATGTCCTTGTCGGGACAGGCCGGGATGTATTCCTTAAGAAGGAAGTCGTTCAGCCGGCGCAGCGCAGGCACCACGGCTTCCAGCACCGCTGACTGTGCCGCGAGGGTGAGCTGCGTGCGCACGTCCTCGCTGACCGAGGCCGGGTAGTTCTTGAACGGCGCGTAGAACGGGCTGTCCTCGGCCCGTGTCACGAGTTGCGGCGCGATCTGCGGGGGCACGCGCTCCATCACGACGCGCGGATGCATGCGCTTCTCGATGATGCCGGTGCGCATCAGCGCGATGTTCTGGTCCACCAGCTTGTCCAAGGTCTGCAGCCGCGACAGCCAGTTCTCGTAGTCCTTGACCGTGGCGAAGGGCGTGAACTCGACGATCTGCGCCAGCAGCTGCACCCCGTTCATCTGGTCGATCGGCATCAGCTCGGGACTGAAGGCCTGGCCCTCGATACGGTCCTCGAGGTCGCGCTTGAAAAGGTCGTAGTTGAGCTGCTCGGGCGCCGACAGGTGGGCACGGTCGATCGCCCCGAGTTTCGTCAGCGCGGCCTGGTCCTCGGCGTGGTCCGCCTCGATGGCCTTGGGACTCAGGTCGTCCCAGCGATCGGCATAGCGGTTGTCGCCCAGGTACGTGGCCATGATCGGGCTGCGCGCGAGGCGCCGCTCCCAGGTCTGCTCGAACAGGTCGCGCAGGGGATCGCCCTGGGCCTTGTCGCTTGACCCTCCTGCCGCCGCGGACTCGCCGGTGGCCGTGGCGGCCGGCGTCGCCTCGTCGGACGAGTAACGACCGCAGGCGGACAGTCCGGACAGCAGGACGACCGCGCAAAGGGAGACAGCGACGCGGCGTACCGGTTTGCTGGCGGCGTGCGCCATTCTCACTCCAGATTGAGCTTCTTCACCTTGTATCGAAGCTGGCGGAACGTCAGGCCCAGAAGGGCCGCCGCCTTCGTCTTGTTGTAACGCGTCTTCTCCAGCGCGTCGCGAATCGCCCGCCGCTCCAGCTCTTCGACGCGATCGTCGAGACCCGAGCCGGATACCGTCCCCGCAGCCTGCGCAGTGGACGCAGGCCGACTCTCCGGCGTCCCGGTGCGCGCCTCAGAGACCGGCGCGACGACGCGAAGTTGCAGGTCATCGGCGCAGATCACCTCGCCGTCGCACAAGGTCAGCGCGCGCTCGAGCATGTTCTCGAGCTCGCGCACGTTGCCCGGAAACTCGTAGTTGAGCAGCAGGCGCTGCGCGCCGTCGTCGAGCTTGGGCACCTTGCTCATGCCGGTGGCTTTCGAGAGGCGCACGAGCATGTGATCCGCCAGCATCGGGATGTCGGCGCCGCGCGAGCGCAGAGGCGGCGTGCGCACCTCGATGACGTTCACGCGGTAGTACAGGTCCTGGCGGAACGCGCCCTTGGCGACCAGGTCCACGAGGTTCTTGTGCGTGGCCGAGATCAGCCGCACGTTGACGTGGATCTCGGCCTCGGCACCCACCGGCCTGATCGCGCGTTCCTGGATCGCGCGAAGCAGCTTGACCTGCATGTGCAGCGGCAGGTCCGCGATCTCGTCGAGGAACAGGGTCCCGCCCTCGGCCGCCTGGAACAGGCCGCCCTTGTCACGCATCGCGCCGGTGAATGAACCCTTCAGGTGTCCGAAGAACTCGCTCTCCATGAGTTCCGAGGGGATCGCGCCGCAGTTGACGGGCACGAAAGGAGCCGCCGCACGCGGCGACCTGTCGTGGATCAGGCGCGCCACCAGTTCCTTGCCGGTACCGGACTCGCCGTGGATGTGCACCGGCGCCTGGCTGCGCGCGAGGCGATCGATGAGCTGGCGCAGCTTGACCACCGACTCGTGCGTACCCAGCAGCCCCCCGTTCCCCGCTTCCGGCTCCACCGCCGCCGCCTCGCCCATCTGCAGCGCGGTCTCCACCAGCTTGCGCAGCACGCGCAGGTCCACCGGCTTGGAGACGAAGTCGAATGCACCGGCCTTAAGGCTCTCGACCGCGGCCTGCGCATTGCCGTGGGCGGTGATCACCGCGATCGGCAGACGGCTGTAGTCCGACTGCACGAGCCGTACGAGGTCGATGCCGTTGCCGTCCGGCAGGCGCATGTCGGTGATGCAGAAGTCGAAGGTGCGCTCCTGGAGCCACTGGCGCGCCTCGGCCAGGTCGGCCGCTGCGCAGACCTTGATGCCCATGCGTGACAGCGTGATCTCGAGCAGCTCGCGGATGTCGGCCTCGTCGTCCACGATCAGTGCCAGCTTCGACGTCGTGCCCGACGCTGTCTTGCTCATTCCATTCCCCCTGGGGCGAAGCTGATGCGGAAGCATGCACCGACCGGGCGGCGCTGGTAACTCAGGCGTGCCTGGTTGAATTCGCACAATTCGCGCGCGAGATAAAGGCCCAGGCCGGTGCCGCCGTGCGAGGTCGTGAAGAACGGCTCGAAGATCTTGTCGAGCACTTCGGGCGCGATGCCTGGCCCATTGTCCGCCACGTCCAGCCAGGGCCGGCCGCCGCGCTCGACCCCGGCGCTCACGCGCACCGAGATCACCGTCCCTTCGCGGGCACCGTGCCGGAACGCGTTGTCCCAGAGGTTGAACATCAGCTGCTGGAGGTGCCGGGGATCGAAATGGACACGGATCGACTTGGCGATGTCGGCCAGTTCGATGGGCCGCTGCGCCTTGCCGTGGCCCTCGCGATACAGGATCACCGTGTCCTCGATCCACATTGCCAGCGGGATGATCACGGGCTGCGCGGCCTCGCGGCGCGACAGCGACATGATGTCGCCCACTATCTTGTCGATGCGATCGCTGTGGCGATGGATCATCGCCAGCAGCCGGCGGTTCTCGGGGCTGATGTCGGGCGCCTCGTACATCAGCTGGCCGGCGTGGCTGATGGCCGCCAGGGGATTCCGGATTTCGTGGGCGATGCTGGCCGACAGCCGGCCCAGTGCCGCGAGCTTGATCTGCTGGGCCTGTTCGCGCAGGCGTGACGAATCCTCGAGCAGCACCATGATCGGCGCCTGCGCGCTACTGCCCAGCCGCGAGATGCGCACGATGACCTCGGGCATGTTCGACCCCAGGGACATCGGCGAGTCGTCGGTTTCCTTGGACACCAGCCACCAGCGCAGGCGCTCGGCCAGGGCAGGCGACTCCAGTTCGAGAGACCGTCCCTCGGCGCGGCTGGTGGTGCGCAGCAATTCGCGCGCAGCCACGTTGAGGTTGCCCACCCGCAGGTTGTCGTCGAGCACGAGCACGCCCGTGTGCATCGACTCGAGAATGACCTCGTTGAGCCGCGACATGTTGGCGAACTCGCTGCCCATGCGCACGGCGATCGCCTCGCTCTTGCGCGCGCGCTGCGCCACCGTGTTGGCCGCGATCGAGGTGCCGAACAGGATCAGGCCGAGCACCCCGGTCGAGGTGAAGCCAGCGCCATCCATGGGCTGGTTGTACTGGCGCACGAGTTCCTCGCCGAACATGCCCAGGGTGCCGATTGCCGCCTGCATGACCGCCATGCGCGGCGTCAACACCAACGCGCAGACCACGGCCGGGATCAACAGCAGGGTGCCCAGGCCGTCGTCGACGCCGCCGCTGGCGTAGACCAGGGTCGCGGTCGCCGCCAAGTCCGCGAGAAAATTCAGGTGCGCCTGCATCGCGATGCGCGGGCGCTGCGACTGCACCAGCGCGATCAACAGCAGGGCCGCGGCGGCATATCCCTGGCAGGTCCAGCGGTACCACTCGGGCTTGATCGCCGACAGGACCTGGGGCGTGTAATTGGCCGCCAGCAGGGCCAGCAGGAGGCCCACCAGCGCGAGCCGGTAGAAGGACAGCAGGCGCAGGATGCGCCAGTCGTCGGGTGTGGCAGAGTTGAAATCCACGGTCCGGCGGGGTACCACGGCCGGAACGGTCAGTTGCTGCACTTGCCGCACTTGCCGCTGCTGGAGACGGCGGAGGCCGGGAGGTGAACGCCGCAGCTGCTGCAGCGGACCATGCGCTCGAAGCTTTCCCGCGCACGGGGCGCGTCGAACCGGTTCTGGGTCAGCCTCCACTGCCGGTACACCCGCAGGCCGAACCAGATGGCGGCACCGATCAGCGCGAACTGGATGAGCTTGGACATGGGTGTTCCTGCGAGTTCAGCGCCCGATGATAACGGCCCCCCATGCGCAGCAGGAATTTTCCCGCGGCGAGATTTGTGCACTCGGTGCACGACGATGTGCATACGAAGCTTTTGCAGCGCCGCATGGACTAGGGGAGAATTCCCGGCCCGAACGCAACGCCGCGTGCTCGGGAACCATTACGACGTACGTCCGCCCAGGGGGCAGCATGAATCTGCATGAATACCAGGCCAAGGCGCTGTTCGCGCGCTTCGGAATCCCGGTGCCGGAAGGCATCCTCGCCGAAAGCCCGGAGGCCGCACGCGCCGCCGCCAAGGCGCTCGGCACCGAAAAGGTGGTGGTCAAGGCCCAGGTCCACGCGGGTGGCCGCGGCAAGGCCGGTGGCGTCAAGCTGGTCGTGGGTCCGGATGCCGCGGAAGAAGCCGCCAAGGGGATGCTGGGCAAGCGCCTGGTCACCAAGCAGACCGACGCCAAGGGCCTGCCGATCAACTCGGTCTGGGTCGAGAAGCCCTCGAACATCGCCCGCGAGCTGTACGTGTCGGGCCTCGTGGACCGCACGCGCGAGAAGATCGTGTTCATGGCGTCGGCTGCCGGCGGCATGGACATCGAGGAAGTGGCCGAGCACACGCCCGAGAAGATCAAGCACATCTACGTCAATCCGGCCGCCGGCTTGCAGCCCTACCAGTGCCGCGAGCTGGGTTTCTTCATGGACCTGAACAAGGAACAGACCGACCAGTTCACCAAGCTGATGCTGGGCCTGTACCGCGTCCTGACCGAGTGCGACGCCAGCATGGTGGAGATCAACCCGCTGATCGTCACCTCGGAGGGCAATCTCTTCACACTCGACGGCAAGCTCAATTTCGACGAGAACGCGCTGTTCCGCCAGAAGGAGATCGCCAACCAGCGCGATCCATCCCAGGAAGACGAGCGCGAGCGCGCCGCCGCCAAGTACGACCTCAACTACGTCACCTTGGAAGGCAATATCGGCTGCATGGTCAACGGCGCCGGTCTTGCGATGGCGACGATGGACATCGTGAAGCTCCACGGCGGCCAGCCCGCGAACTTCCTCGACGTCGGCGGCGGCACCACGGCGGAGAAGGTGACCGAGGCGTTCAAGCTCATCACCGCGAGCCCGGAGGTCAAGGCGATCTTCATCAACATTTTCGGCGGCATCGTGAAGTGCGACCTGATCGCCGAAGGCATCATCACCGCCTGCAAGCAGACCGGCCTCAAGCTGCCGGTGGTAGCGCGCCTGCAGGGCACCAACATGGAAAAGGGTCAGCAGTTGCTGCGCGACTCGGGCCTGGCGATCACGCCGGTGTCCGATCTCACCGAGGCGGCTCAGACCGTCGTCAAGCTGGCCCAGGGAAAGTAATCACATGTCCATCCTGATCGACAAGAACACCAAGGTCATCTGCCAGGGCTTCACCGGCAAGCAGGGCACTTTCCACTCGGAAAAGGCCATCGAGTACGGCACCAAGATGGTCGGCGGCGTCTCACCCGGCAAGGGCGGCGGCAAGCACCTGAACCTGCCCGTCTTCAACACCGCGCACGACGCGGTGAAGGCCACCGGCGCGGACGCGACGATGATCTACGTGCCCGCGCCCGGTGCGGCCGACGCGATCCTCGAAGCCGCGGACGCCGGCATCCGCGTGGTCATCTGCATCACCGAGGGCATCCCGGTGAACGACATGATCAAGGTCAAGGCGGCGCTGCGTGCGGACTATCCCAACACCGTGCTGGTGGGTCCGAACTGCCCGGGCGTCATCACGCCGGGCCAGTGCAAGATCGGCATCATGCCGGGCCACATCCACAAGCCGGGCAAGATCGGCATCGTGTCGCGTTCAGGCACGCTGACCTACGAGACCGTGCACCAGACGACGCAGAACGGCCTGGGCCAGAGCACCTGCGTCGGCATCGGCGGCGACCCTGTCCGCGGCATGGGCTTCATCGACGTGATCAGGCTGTTCGAGGCGGACCCCGACACGGCCGGCATCATCATGGTCGGCGAGATCGGCGGTTCTTCGGAAGAAGAAGCTGCCGAGTACATCAAGGCCAACGTGAAGAAGCCGGTCGTTGCGTACATCGCGGGAGTGACGGCTCCGGCCGGCAAACGCATGGGCCACGCGGGCGCCATCATCGCGGGCGGCAAGGGCACCGCGGACGAGAAGTTCAAGGCGCTCGAAGCAGCCGGTGTGAAGACGGTGCGTTCGCCGGCGGATCTCGGTTCTGCGATGAAGGGCCTGCTGGGCTGATCGGGCCTCCATCTCGTAGCAGAACGAGTCGCGGCGTAACCTGCCGCTGAAGAAAACGCCGCGCCGACTCCCAGTCGGCGCGGCGTTTGTCATTGTGGGGGACACGTCGCACCCCGCGTGCTCCACGCGGTCGAGTCGATCTCTGCATCCGCGAGGTCGCATTCGAGAAAAGCTTCGAGGAGCTCCGCTCCGCATACGGGACTCGCTAAAAAACCATCTGCCCCCTGCCGCTGAAGGGCGCCGGGGATGCGCAAGCACGGCGTGAAGATCGCGGACGAGCCGGGCAAGTTCCGCTTGATCGACAGCGTGAAGGCCCGGATCACCAGGGAAAGTTCGAGAGCCATCTCCCGGAAGAGCGTGGCGCGAACGGACGAGGTTCCCGGCAGGTGGTATTACGTTGCAGCTACCTGGGCGGCGCGGTCCGCGAGTCCCGAACGCCCCCGGTGTCTGCCGGGACTCCCTGTTCGACGTTCAGCAAAAGCTCCCGGCTCTTTCGCTTCGCGAAATTCAACGTCCGGTATCTACGGGGACGGTGACTTGCTCCCGGTCGCCTCCGCCTTCGGTGGATCCGGCGTTCGCGGCACCTTCTTCGCTTCACTGCGCACAGCTTTGAGCAGGGCATCGCAATCCTGGTCCTTGCCGGTGCCCGGCTGGATCGTCGCGAGCAGCGC
The DNA here is from genome assembly GCA_046594215.1 of Panacagrimonas sp. Taxonomy (GTDB): domain Bacteria; phylum Pseudomonadota; class Gammaproteobacteria; order Nevskiales; family Nevskiaceae; genus Panacagrimonas. Next base: position 8,171 of record JBKJPX010000092.1, on the reverse strand, counting down.
GGCCAGAGGCGTGCCGACGATGCCGAGTACCACGGCCGCGCCGCCGCGCAAGCCGAGCGACTTCGCGTCGGGCCGCACCCTGGGCTGCTTGAAAGTGCCGGTGATGTTGATCGGCGTCGAGATCGATCCGATGTTGAAGGTCTTGGGCTGGGTCTGGACGCGGTAGGCAAGTTCCTCGCTGCGCAGGTTCACGGTGCCCGTCCCCACGACGTTTGCCTCGGTGGTGTCGAGCAGCAGCGTGTCGGTCTTGATCAGCCCGTCCTCGAGGTCGAGGTCCGCGACCATGCAGCGCAGCTTGGCGCGGTTCGGGATGCCCATGACGGAGAGCAGCGCATTGCCGAAGTCGAGGCCCGCGAGATTGATCAGAAGCGCACTGACGTCGCCACCGGCCATCGACAGCCGCAGCATGCCGTCGCCCGCGCCCAGCAGGTCCGCGACCGTGTTGCCGTGCGAGTCCAGGCTCACGCGCCCGTCGACCCTGCCCGTGCCACGGTACTTCAGGGTGCCCAGCACCTTGGAAAAATCCACGCTGCGGAAGTCGGCGTCCGCCTGCACCTTGGCCACGTCCTGAGTTCCATCAAGCAGCAGGTTGGCCGCGATCCCACCGCCACCCACGCCGAAGCTGATCGGCCGCAGGGTCACGACACCGTCGTCGATGCGCAGGTGCGCGGTCAGGTCATCGAAAGGCGTGTCCTGGCTCTGGATGCGCTGCGCGATGTAACGGATATCGAAGTCCGCGCCGCGCAGCTTGGGCAAGTTGATCGGCGTGTCGGGCAACACGCGGGGACGGGCTTCCTGTTTCGCCCGCGCCAGCTTCTGCGTTTCGGTCTGGCCCCGCGTGTCGGCCTCGCCCGGCGGCGCGCCCACGAAGCCGCCGAGATCCGCGAACAGCACCTGCTTCGAACGCAGGGCGCCCTCGATCTTCAGGCGCGGCCCGCCGAGCCGCACCGCCAGGTCGCCCGACAGATCGGACTTGCCGACCGTCCCGGCGAAGTTGCGAAAGCGGAACTGCGAGCCCACCGGGCCGCGCAGGTAGTCAAGCCGGCCCTGCAGCATGTAGGGAGCGGTCGGCGGCAGCGGCACGCCCGTGAGCGGATACAGCGCGGCGAGATCAGCGCCCTCGAAGCGCAGCGCGAGGTCAGCTCCGCCGAGGTGGACAGGATCCAGCAGCGTGCCCTGAAGCCGCAACTTCGTTGCGCCGTTGTTCAGCGTCAACAGCACCGGGTAGGGATTCTCCGGTTCGCGCAGGCCCAGCAGCGCGCCGCCCGTAAAGCTCGCGAACAGCGGCTGGCCGGCGTATTTGCCGCTCGCGCGCACGTGCAGCTCGGGTGCGGTGGAATCCGCTCCCGGCAGGGTCTCAATGATCGCGCTGAAGTCAGACCTGTACTGCGGGTACTCGAAGCGCAGCTGGCCGCTGGCGATGCTCAGGGTCCCGAGCACCAATTCCAGGAATGGCTTCTCTCCAGGATCGGCGGGTCCGGATTCGGGCAGCGTGAACAGCCAGTTGGCGGGCGCATCGGGCGGCGCATACAGCGCGAACTGCGGCCCTTCGAGGTAGATCGCCGTCAGCGACAACTTGCGATCCAGCAGCGCGCGCGGATCGAAGCTGACCTCGAGCCGTTCGACGCGCCCGAAGCCCGACTCGCGCGGAAAGTTTCCGGGGTTGTCGATGCGGATGCGGCTGAGCACGAGCGTGGGATAGCGCCAGCCGTGCACGGCGAAATCCTCGATGCGCACGTTGCGCCCGATCGCCGTGCTGACCTGGCGTTCGATGAGCGGACGGAACCAGTTCCAGTCCCAGGCCCAGACCAGCGCGGCGAGAGCGGCGACCACGAGCAGTACGCCGCCCAGTTCGTTGGTCCACCACGCCACGCGTCGAAGAGGTGTAGACCTGCTCATTCGCCTATTTTGCACGGCGGCTCCTGAACCTCGACCGCAGCCTTTGTGCCGGGGTTCGCTCGACGCCGGAACCGCCAATGTCCGACAATCCTGCCATATGGGGGACAACCTGCGCCTGGTCGCGGCCCAGCTCAACTTCTGGGTCGGCGACATTGAGGGCAACGCCGAGAAGATCGTCTCCGCGGCCGTACGCGCGCGTGACGAACTGCGCGCGGACCTCATCGCGTTCCCTGAACTCGCGCTGCTGGGCTATCCGCCCGACGACCTGCTGCTGCGCTCGGGCCTGCCGCCGGCCATCGAGGCCGGGCTCGAGCGCATCCGCCGCGAGATCCATGGCATCCACGTCGTGGTAGGCCATCCCGAGTACGCCGAGGAGGGCATCTACAACGGCGCTTCCATCTTCCGCGACGGACAGCTCGTGCGCCGCTATCGCAAGCGCCTGCTGCCGAACTACGGCGTGTTCGACGAAAAGCGCCACTTCCTCGCGGGCCGCAGCGCCTGCGTGTTCGACATCAAGGGCGTCCCGGTCGGCTTGTGCATCTGCGAGGACATCTGGGGCACGCGGCCGGCGGACGAAAGCCGCGACCAGGGCGCGCGGCTGATGATCAACATCAACGCCTCGCCTTTTGCATTGGGCAAGTCCCTGCAGCGCGAACAGGTCCTGCGCGCCCGCGCCTCCGAGACGGGCCTGCCGATCCTCTACGTGAACATGGTCGGTGGACAGGACGACCTGCTGTTCGACGGCGACTCGAGCGCGATCCGCGCGGACGGCACCATCACGTTCCGTGCGCCCACGTTCGAGGAAGACCTCTACGGCGTGGATTTCGCCGACGGCGAGCTGCGTGGCGTCACCAGCCCGCCGGAACCCGAAGAGGCCGTGGTCTACCACGGCCTGGTGCAGTCGGTACGCGACTACATCACGCGCAATGGTTTCCCCGGTGCGCTGATCGGCCTTTCCGGGGGCATCGATTCCGCACTGGTGGCCGCTATAGCTGCCGACGCCCTGGGGCCCGGGCGCGTCTGGGGTGTCTCGCTGCCCTCGCGCTACACCCTCAACATGTCGAACGACGATGCGCGCATCGAGGCCGACGCGCTTGGCATCCGCTACTCGGTGCTACCCATCGAACCCACGTTCACCGCGCTGACGAGCACGCTCGCCCAGAGCTTCGAAGGCCGGGCGATCGACCTCACGGAAGAGAACATGCAGTCGCGCTCCCGCGGCGTGCTGCTGATGGCGCTGAGCAACAAGTTCGGACACGTGGTGCTGACCACCGGCAACAAGTCGGAGATGGCGGTCGGCTACGCCACGCTCTACGGCGACATGTGCGGGGGCTTCGCGCCCATAAAGGACGTCTACAAGACGCTGGTGTTCAAGCTGGCGCACTACCGCAACACCATCTCGCCGGTGATACCGGAACGCGTGCTGACGCGTCCGCCGTCGGCGGAACTGAGGCCCGACCAGAAAGATTCGGATTCGCTGCCGCCCTACGAGGTGCTCGATCCGATCCTCGAGGCCTACGTGGAGAACAATGCGTCGATCGCGCAGATCATCGCCATGGGCTTCGAAGAGGCGACGGTCAAGCGCGTCGCCGGGCTGGTGCGGCGCTCCGAGTACAAGCGCCGCCAGGCGCCGCCCGGGCCAAAGGTCACGCGTTGCGCATTCGGACGCGAGCGGCGTTATCCGATCACCGCGGTGTACGGCGACTTCTGAAGCCACACCTTTCAGGTAGCCGGGACGTCGAATTTCGAGAGAAGCGAAGGAGCCCGCATTGCCGCGCCGACTCGCCGCAGCCGCTCCCGGACTTCGTTGGATCACGCGGGGGAACTACTCGGAGGGAGAAGGCCTCACGAATCCGTCCGGAAACCGCGGCAGCGTGTCCCAGACGCGCCGGTCGTGCGCCGGCACGATCACGAGTTCGGGCCACATCTGCTGCAGGCGATGCATGTGCACGATCTCCCCGCGCACCGCGGCAGGATCGGCGTCGACCAGCACGCGCGACAGCCAGGGTCGCTCCGCCGGAAATTCGATGGCCTCCTTCTGCCACACGAGGTCACCGACCAGCGCGTAGTGCTTGCCGTCCTCGGTGTGGATGAAGGTGATCGTAGAGCCCGGCGTGTGCCCGGGCGCGGGCACCATGACCACGCTGCCGTCGCCGAAGACGTCGAAGCTGTTCGGAAAACCCAGGTACGGACCTTCGCGGTAGTTGAACGGCGCGATCGGCAGTTCGAGGAAGCTGTGGATCAGCGCGGCCATCGGGTCGTCGCTTTCGATGAACTTCGCCTCTTCCTGGCTGGTCATGATCTGCACGCCCGCAAGGTCGGGAATGCCGCTGACGTGATCCCAGTGCGCGTGCGTGAGCACGATGCGCGAGATGTCGGTCAGCGGCACCTTGGCCGCCGCCAGCTGCTCGGCCACCGTCGACTCCCGCGTGTAGTGGGTGGTCATACGCATCAGCAGGGGCATGGTCGCCACGTGCAGGTCCACGTCCTTGCCGAAGCCGGTGTCGAACAGCAGGTTGCCCTGCGGATGGCTCACCAGGATGCTGCCCATGCCGAAGATGCGCTTGTCGCCGAAGCTGCCGCCGCGATAGGCGAAGGCTGCTACCGACTCCATCCGGCCCGCGTAGATCGCGGATACCTGTACGCCCTTCACCTGGGGCGTCTCGACCAGGGTGATCGGCACGTCCTCGGTGACAGGCAGGGTCGCGGCGCGAAAGGTCTGGGCCAACAGCAGGAAGCACGCGACCAGCAGCACGGCAAGCCCGACGAGCAGCTTCTTCATCCGGAGAATCCCCTTCCCGGCTCGCACGGCCGGTTCCTGCCCGCCAGTTTACGCCGGGACGGACCTGGCGCAGCACCGGCAAAGAATCCCGGGCCCGTTCGTGCCGACGTCCGTCGATGGACGCAGAATGGAGACTCCCCGCCGAATCAGTCGTCACCGTGAACCTGCGCTGGATCGCCGTCGTGTTGCCCTGCATGCTCGCTTCCCTGCCGTGTGCACAAGCTAGCTTGCCGACGGCGGTGCAGGCCTACCTGGACACGCTGAACGCGGTCGAGGAAGCCGACCCGCCGGTGTCCATGGAGGCACTCTTCGCTGCCTCGGAGGCTGCCCAGGACGAACTCATGCACATCGGAGGCGCGGGCGGGTCGGAGACCTGGATCGAGGGCCTTGGCCCTGAGGAATACACCGCGCTGTCGCAGCAACTTCGCGGCTTCCGCCTGTCGAGGGGTCGCGACGTCTACGCGCAGCCGGATCCCAATTTCCTGTCGGAGCTGGCGCAACGCCAGGGTCGGCCCGAGGACCGCGACTTCTTCCGGATCTACCGGCGCAGCTGGGGTGTCGACCTCGTGCCCAGCTACCTGCGTCTGACCACGCGCGTGTCGCCCTGCGTGCGCTTTTCGGAGGGCATCATCCCCGACCTCTACGATGCCTGGCGCGGATTTCGCAGCCGCTATCCCGAGGCTTACACCGCCTACGCGACGCAGTCGGTACGCGACCTCGAGGAAGCGGTGGAGCTGGGGACCTGCGCCTGCGGCGTCCATGAGACGGTCGAGCAGGAACTGAGCGGCTTCGTCACGCGCTTCCCGGACACACCCGCACGCCCCGCGATCCTGGCGCGGTTGCAGGAACTCGAAGACGATCCCGAACGCCACCCGGTGCAGTGCCGCTAGTCGCGCCGGAACCGCAGCAAGAGAAACAGGAGCAAGACCATGCGCAAGGATCGACTGCTGAGCCTGCAAGAGATCGTCGAGAAGACGATCGAGCAAGGAGCCACTACCGTCGAGCAGGTACACCGCTCCATCGCGACCATGCCCTTCGACGTGCTCGAGAAGATCGACGCGCTGCAGAAGCCGGTCGGCAAGGCGCGCGAGATCCACGACGAGACGGTGGGTAACATCTACGAGACTATCCGCCTGCTCAACGAGCGCGCCGGCGAGATCGCGCGCGGGCTGCTGCAGCGGGGCGACGGGAAGAAGTCGGATTAGCCCAGACGAAGTCCGCGGAACTGGACCACCGATGGCGCGCTATTCGAGGCCCAGCCCGACCCGGGCGTCCTCGTCAGTGGTGCGCGCGCCGGGCACGCCGGTGACAAGCCCGAACTGGCCCCACCAGTCGAAGTAGGTCCACGCGATGCCCTGCTCTTCGAACAGGCCGCGCGCGTCAGTGAGCCAGGCGCGGCGCGAAGCCGTCGGCGCAGCGTCGCGCCGCACGCCAAATTCGCTGCACCACACCGGCACCCGGTAAGTCTTCGACCAGGCGGCCACCTTCTGGATGAACGGGGCCAGCTTCGCCTTGTTCCACTGCTCCTGGCCGTACCACGCGGCATGCTCGCGCGCGATCTCGGCCAACCTGGGAACCACGGGCGCCACGGCTTCCGGGCTGGACGGGTACGGCAGATCGCGAAGGAGCATCCACATCGGCCAACCCCAGGTCGCGCCCTGATGCGTGAAGTTGTGCGGCTCGTAGAAATGGAAGCTGTAGATCACGCCGCGCGCGTCCAGCGGCTTGAAGGCGGCCAGGTCTGTGGCGTCGGAGAAGTGGGCACCACCCACAACCACCACGCGACCGGGCGTGACGGCACGCACCGCGTCGATCAGGCGCTGCTGAACGTGCATCGCGCGCCGGATGTCCTCGATCTCCGGTTCGTTGAGCACCTCGAACACGAGTCGATCGACCGGCGCCGCGGCGTAGGTCGTCGCGAGTTCGGTCCAGTAGCCGGCGAGTTCCTCGACCGCGGTGTCATCCTGGCCCATGCGCAGCTTTAACGCCGACTCCGGCTGCATCGCCAGGATGGCCAGCAGCCCGCTGTCCTGCACGAGCTTGAGGGCTGCCTCGAGATAGCGCGGGTGCGCCGCGTTCAGGTGCAGCCAATCGGGATCCAACAGGATGCGCACGTGGCGCAGGCCAAGGCGGCGCATCTGCTGAAGGTCGGCCGCATCCGGCCAGCCGGGCTGGAGCTTGGGATCGCCGCGGTGGGTGAACCAACTGGCGGTGTTGATGCCGCGCCCGAAATCATCGCGCACGCTCTCCGGGAAACCGATCCAGGCACCTTCAGAGACCAACGCGGGCGGGGACGGCGCGGTAGCGCGCTGGCCGCAGGCGATGAACGGCAGGCAGCAGAGCAGCGCGACGAAAGAGGTGCGCAGCGCCGTTCCCATGCGGGTCGTCTCCTGTTCTACCGAGCGCTCCGAATCATGACAGAGCGCTGCGCAGCGCTGGATCAGCGCGGCAAGTCGGAGGTGCCCATCAGGAACTCGTCGACTGCGCGCGCGGCCTGGCGGCCCTCGCGGATCGCCCAGACCACGAGCGACTGGCCGCGGCGCATGTCGCCGGCGGCGAAGACCTTGTCGACGGAGGTGCGGTACGCACCCTCGCCTTCAGTCGCAGCCTTGGCATTGCCGCGCGCGTCCTTCTCGATACCGAAAGCGGAGAGCACCTGCGAAGCCGGCGACACGAAACCCATCGCCAGCAGCACGAGGTCGGCCTTCATGGTGAACTCGGAATCCGGCACCTCGGTCATCTTGCCGTCCTTCCACTCGAGCCGCGCCGCGATCAGCTTGTCGATCTTGCCGTCGGCGCCCTCGAAGCGCTTGGTGGCCACCGACCAATCGCGCTCGCAACCCTCTTCGTGCGAGGACGACGTGCGCAGCTTGATCGGCCAGTACGGCCACACCATCGGCTTGTTCTCCTGCTCCGGAGGCTGCGGCAGCAGTTCGAACTGCGAGATGCTGGCGGCGCCGTGACGGCGACTGGTGCCCACGCAGTCCGAACCGGTGTCACCGCCGCCGATGACGACGACATGCTTGCCGTCGGCGCGCAGCTGGTTGTGCACGTCGTCGCCGGCGTCGATCTTGTTCTGCTGCGGCAGGAACTCCATCGCGTAGTGGACCCCCTTCAGATCGCGTCCCGGAACGGGCAGATCACGCCCCTGCTCGGAGCCGCCGGTGAGCAGCACGGCATCGAAGTCACCGAGCAGCGTTTCGGCCGCGATCGTCTCCGTCGCCCAGTTGGTGATGTCCTTCAGCGCGTCCCTGCCGACATAGACACCGGTGCGGAAATGCACGCCCTCGGACTTCATCTGTTCGATGCGGCGATCGACGACGTCCTTGTCGAGCTTGAAGCCCGGAATGCCATAGCGCAGCAGGCCGCCGACGCGGTCGTTCTTCTCGAACACGGTGACGGTGTGGCCGGCGCGGCAGAGCTGTTGCGCGGCCGCTAGGCCCGCCGGGCCGGAGCCCACGACCGCGACCTTCTTGCCGGTGCGCACCGT
>JBKJPX010000042.1:0-68794 GCA_046594215.1 Panacagrimonas sp. | reverse complement strand
GTCGCGAGCACGACCCGGTCGCGGACCTCGGCGGGGCGCGCGGCCAGCCAGCTCCCGACCAGGGACTCGGAGGCGCCCGCCGAGTAGACGTCGGCGGTGTCCACCAGGGTGCCGCCTGCCTCGACGAACAGGTCGAGCTGCGCGTGGGCGCCGGCCTCGTCGGTCTCGTCACCGAAGGTCATCGTGCCCAGGCACAGGCTGGAGACCGAGCATCCGCTGCGTCCGAGCCGGCGTTGCTCCACGGGCTCCTCCTCGTCCTCGGGTGGGGCAACGGTAGGTCAGCGACGGCCGGACGCAGGACACCTGAGTCGGGAACACTCAGGTTCATTTGACGTTGGACCCCACAGCGGCCACCATGAGCGGCACGCACTCAACCCGTACCAAGAAGGGCTCACCCATGGCTCGTGCAGTCGGCATCGACCTCGGCACCACCAACTCCTGCGTCGCCATCCTCGAAGGTGGCGTCGCAAAGGTCATCGAAAATTCAGAGGGCGAGCGCACCACGCCGTCCATCGTGGCCTATGCAGACGACGGCCAGGTCATCGTCGGCCGCGCAGCGAAGCGACAGGCCGTCACGAATCCGCACAACACGCTCTATGCGGTGAAGCGCCTCATCGGCCGCCGGTTCGAAGACGGCGTGGTGCAGAAGGACATCGACATGGTCCCCTACAAGATCGCCAAGGCGCCCAACGGCGACGCCTGGGTCGAGGTGAAGGGCAAGAAGATGGCGCCGCCCGAAATCTCTGCGCAGGTGCTGGCCAAGATGAAGAAGACCGCCGAGGATTACCTCGGCGAGACGGTCACCGAGGCCGTCATTACGGTGCCCGCTTACTTCAACGATTCCCAGCGCCAGGCGACCAAGGATGCGGGCCGGATCGCGGGCCTGGAGGTCAAGCGCATCATCAACGAGCCGACCGCGGCCGCGCTGGCCTTCGGCATGGACAAGGTCAAGGGCGATCGCAAGATCGCCGTTTACGACCTCGGCGGCGGCACCTTCGACGTGTCGATCATCGAGATCGCGGAAGTCGACGGCGAGCACCAGTTCGAAGTACTGGCCACCAACGGCGATACGTTCCTGGGCGGCGAAGACTTCGACATGCGGGTCATCGACTACATCGCCTCCGAGTTCCAGAAGGAACAGGGGATCGATCTCAAGAAGGATCCTCTCGCGCTGCAGCGTCTGAAGGAATCGGCCGAGAAGGCCAAGATCGAACTGTCCAGCACGACGCAGACCGACATCAACCTGCCGTACGTGACGGCGGATGCCTCGGGACCGAAGCATCTGAACATGAAGCTGAGCCGCGCTAAGCTCGAGGCGCTGGTCGAGGACCTGATCCAGAAGACCATCGCGCCCTGCCAGACCGCGCTCAAGGACGCGGGCCTGAAGGCCGCCGAGATCCAGGAAGTGATCATGGTGGGCGGCCAGACGCGCATGCCCAAGGTCCAGGAGACCGTGAAAGCCCTGTTCGGCCGCGAGCCGCGCAAGGACGTGAATCCGGACGAGGCCGTGGCTGCGGGTGCCGCCATCCAGGGCGCCGTGCTGGCGGGCGACGTAAAGGACGTGCTGCTGCTCGACGTCACGCCGCTGTCGCTGGGAATCGAGACGCTCGGCGGCAAGATGACCAAGCTGATCGAGAAGAACACCACGATCCCGACGCGCAAGTCGGAGACCTTCACCACGGCCGACGACAATCAGACGGCCGTGACGATTCAGGTCTACCAGGGTGAGCGCGAAGTGGCTTCCGCCAACAAGAAGCTCGGCCAGTTCAACCTGGAAGGGGTGGTGCCGGCGCCGCGCGGTGTGCCGCAGGTCGAGGTCACCTTCGACATCGACGCCAATGGAATTCTGCACGTGGGCGCCAAGGACAAGGCCACCGGCAAGGAACAGAGCATCCGCATCACCGCCAATTCGGGTCTCACGGACGACGAGATCAAGAAGATGGTGAAGGACGCCGAGATCCACGCCGAGGACGACAAGAAATTCAATGAGCTGATCACGGCGCGCAATCAGGCCGACCAGCTGATCCACGGCGTCGAGAAGTCGCTGAAGGATCTGGCGGCCGACATGCAGGACGACGAGAAGAAGACCATCGAGGACGCCATGGCCGCGCTGCGCGAGGCGACCAAGACCTCGGACAAGGACGACATCGACACCAAGACGCGTGCGTTGGCCGAGGCTTCGGGCAAGCTTGCCGAGCGGGCCTACGCCAAGGCTGGCGGCGGCGAGAGTGGTGCGCCGGGAGCCGCTCCTGGAGGCGCCAGCGCCTCGAAGGACAATGACGTCGTCGACGCCGAGTTCACCGAGGTGAAGGACGACAAGAAGTAAGCTGTTTCGGGGTGCGGAGCTGAGAGAAGTACCGGCACGGCTTCAAACCATCGGGGCGCGAGGCGCCCCGATGGCATTTGTCGAATTGGGGATTCGAAATGGCTGGGAGTAAAGACTTGGATGTAACGATGCGATTGCCTGCGACCGGCCCGAACCCCGAGTCCCGAATCCCGAGTCCCGAGTCCCGGCCGTGAGCAAGCGCGACTACTACGAAGTGCTCGGCGTCCCGCGTCAGGCCAGCGACGACGAACTCAAGCGTGCGTATCGGCGTTGCGCCATGAAGCTGCATCCCGACCGCAACCCAGGCGATACCGCGGCGGAAGAAAAATTCAAGGAGTGCAGCGAAGCCTACGAAGTCTTGTCGGACGACCAGAAACGCGCGATCTACGACAAGCACGGGCATGAGGGGCTGAGTCGCAGCGGCGGATTGGGCGGTGGTGGCGGGCCCGGGTTCGCCGACATCTTCGGCGATGTGTTTTCCGACATCTTCGGCGGCGGCCGCGGCGGTCCACGGCGCGGCTCCGACCTTCGCTACTCGATGGAGTTGAGCCTCGAGCAGGCGGCGACGGGAACCACCGAGTCAATCCGTATTCCGACGCTGGAAGCGTGCATCGAATGCGCTGGCCAGGGCACGGCCAACGGCAAGCCGGCGCCGAAGTGCCCGACCTGCGCCGGTGGCGGGCAGGTTCGCGTGCAGCAGGGCTTCTTCGTGCTCCAGCAGAGCTGCCCGCACTGTCGGGGTCGGGGCACCCAGATCTCGGACCCCTGCAAGTCCTGCCGCGGCGCAGGCAAGCTGCGCAGAGAAAAGACGCTGGAGGTGAAGATCCCGGCCGGCGTCGACACCGGCGATCGCATCCGCCTGGCAGGGGAGGGCGAGCCCGGGGACCGCGGTTCCACGGCCGGGGACCTGTATGTTCAGATCACGGTCAAGCCGCACGACTTCTTCGAGCGCGACGGCGCTGACCTGCATTGCTCCGTTCCGATCGGCTTCGTCGCCGCGGCGCTCGGAGGCGAACTGGAAGTGCCCACACTCAGCGGCAAGTCCCAGCTGAAGATCGCCGAGGGCACCCAGAGCGGCAAGGTTTTCCGGCTGCGGGGGATGGGGTTGAAATCGGTCCGGGGCGGCGGCGTGGGTGACCTGCTCTGCACGGTGGTGGTCGAGACACCTGTGAGCCTCAACCGCAAGCAGAAGGACCTTCTGCGCGAATTCGGGGACGCTCTGGGCGGTGATGATCGGCACAGTCCCGAAGCTTCGTCCTGGCTCGACAAAGCCAAGAAGTTCATCGAGACCCACCTGAAGGCATGACCCTCTGCGCGTCTTGCTCTCGCCACGCGCGCAATGGCATCGGCGACGCAGGCTGACCAGAACTGTCAGCTTGTGTGAGGGTTTCTCCGTTTCCGCTGCGCGTGCAGAGGTCGATGGGCGTTCTGGGAAAGTCGCTCAGTCGCCTATAAGAGGAGAAAAATCAGGTTCATGAAAATTCGGCAAGCCGATCTCCTCTGACTGGCACGCCTTTGGCGGTGCTTTGTCAGGGTTCGGGTCCTTCGTGTCGCCTCCGGACCTTTCACCCACGGAGATTTACATGTCTGGTCAGAGTCCCGATGTGAGCCGTCTCTTCCAGCATTTCGGCCTTGATGCGGCCGAGTACCAGCGCTTTTCAGACCGGCCCCAGTTCGTTACTGCGCTCGCTGTGTCGGTGTCCGCGGGCGCTTCGAGCGGCGCGCAGACGCGCCGGATCGATCCCGCGGCGCGGTCCGCGCAGCTTCGAGCACGGCTGTTGAAGGGCGACCCGCGCTGATTCGGGACGAAGTGCGGCGGTTGCGAAACGATCCGCGGATTGCACCCCTCCGGCAACGTCCGGAGGCCGCATCTGCTTTCGATTGCAGCCGATGCCGCTCGATAAAGCTGGGTGCTCTTCCGCCGGCCGCTCGATGAACGCGTCGGGTATCTTTCCCGGAGCGACGTCAGAGGTAGCGCAGACATGATGTGCATCGTCTGGTCGGGCCCTTCGGCCTCGATCCGGCCGACTAGATCCTGAGCTTGGGTAGCCCGGTCGAAGGGGCTCCCCGGGCCGGCAAAGGAGAGCCACGACGGCAAGGGTTTCCTCGCGCGGCTGCTCGGCTCGCATATCGCAGGCTATTAATAATAAAGCGTGCAACTTTCGATCCCGCTCGAAAGGTAGCTCAATCGCCTGCGCGCTGCGCAACGCTGTGCGTGAGAATATTGACCGTCCCATAAGGTCGGCGAGGGTGGTTCCATGGGCGCCACGTTTCCACATCGGTAAGCGGCATGACAACGCAGGTACGGTAATTGCGCCCGGCGACCAATGTTCCGACGCTCTCCCCGCTATGTGCGATGGCGCACCGATGCTGTGCTCGCGCCGCGTCAGCCTATTCGTGGGTCGGCGCGCCTGAAAATCAGCAGGCTTTGGCACTTGAGGCCTGCGCCAAATTTGGCAGCCGATACGTTAGTATCGAGCCATAAAGGTCCGGCGGGCGTAGCCGGGCCGCACCTGCTGAGCGGGACAACGAGAGCAGGGTCGGCACGCCGATACCTGTACAGAAATCGGACGAAGGGGAATGCTTTGCCTGTCGTGAAGGCGTTGTGTCGACCGGAGGTCGACGACTGTGGAGCCATCGCGATGGAGGGAGTGATCCCCACGGCCTGCAGCGCGCGCCAACCGCGGCGGCTGAGGACATCGGAGATTGCCTGTGGCTGATCAGAACCTGTCCGTAAGGTCTGTGGCGCCTGCCGGCAACTGGGACGCCAGGGCGGACTCCTATGCCGGACGGATCGGCTTGGGAAACCGGGTAATTTTGTTCCTGCTCATGGTCGTCGCCGTCTGTGCGGGATACGCGATCATCGCGGCGCCGCTGCCGCTGGGTTGGCAGGTCTTGTTCGGCGTCCTATGCCTCGTCGCCGCGATGATTCTGAATCGGATCGAGGGGCGCTTGGTATCGATCGGTCTGATGGCGTTTTCGACGCTGCTGAGCGCTCGTTACATCTATTGGCGCCTGACTGAGTCGCTCGATTACAGCGGTCCCCAGTACAACTGGGTCGACGTCGTATTCGCCTATGGGCTGATCGCCGCTGAGCTCTACGCCTTCACCGTGTTGCTGCTCGGTTACCTGCAGACGCTGTGGCCCCTGCAGCGGCCGCCGGTGCCGATGCCGCGCGACATCACCACGTGGCCGACCGTCGACGTAATGATCCCGTCACTGAACGAGCCGCTCGCGGTCATCCGCCCGACGATCATCGCCGCGCTGGACATGGACTGGCCCCGCGACCGCATGCGCGTCATGGTGCTCGACGACGGAAAGCGCGAGGACGTGGCTGCGTTGTGCGAGGAGCTGGGCGCTATCTACGTCAAGCGTCCCGATAACAAGCACGCCAAGGCTGGCAACGTGAATCATGCGTTGCGATATTCCTCGTCCGAGTACGTCGCGATCTTCGATTGCGACCACGTGCCGACGCGTTCTTTCCTCCAGGTTTCGATGGGCTGGTTCCTGAAGGACCGGCAGCTGTCGATGTTGCAGACGCCGCATCACTTCTTCTCGCCCGATCCATTCGAGCGCAACCTCGGTACGTTCAAGTCGATTCCCAATGAGGGCGAGCTGTTCTACGGCCTCCTGCAGGACGGCAACGATCTCTGGAACGCGACGTTCTTCTGTGGCTCCTGCGCAGTGCTGCGCCGATCAGCGCTCGACCAGATCGGTGGCGTCGCGGTGGAAACGGTCACCGAGGACGCTCACACCTCGCTGCGCCTGCAGCGCAAGGGATGGAACACGGCGTACATCAACCTGCCGCAGGCGGCGGGCCGCGCTACCGAGTCGCTGGCCGGGCACATCCGGCAGCGCATCCGCTGGGCCCGGGGGATGTCGCAGATCTTCCGCATCGACAATCCGCTGCTGGGGCCGGGGCTGAACCTTGCGCAGCGGCTGTGTTACCTGAACTCGATGCTGTACTTCTTCTTTGGCCTTCCACGCATCGTGTTCCTGACGGCGCCGCTGGCGTTCCTTCTGTTCGACGCGCAGATCATCATCGCGTCGGCACTTGTGTTCGCGGCCTACGCACTGCCTCATCTGATCCATTCACAGATGACGCACTCCAGGTTGCAGGGACCTTTCCGCTACTCGTTCTGGGCCGAGGTCTACGAGACCATCCTGTGCGTGTACATCGTGCTGCCCACCATCCTGGCGCTGATCAGTCCCAAGCTCGGCAAGTTCAACGTCACGGCCAAGGGCACCAACCGCGACCAGAGGTTCTTCGATCGCAAGATCGCGCTGCCGTACATCATCCTGCTGCTGCTGAATCTCGGAGGCTTTTTCCTCGGCCTTTGGCGCTTGTTCACGGACTTCGGCGAGGACGCCGACAGCCTTGTGCTCAACCTGATCTGGACCAGCTACAACGTCGTGATCCTGGGGGTCTGCACCGCGGTGGCCTGGGAACAGCGCGAGGTCCGACGAGCAGTCCGAATCACGGCGGAACTACCGGCGCGTGTCAGGCTGCCGGACGGGACCGAGGTCGACGCTCGTACGCTGGACCTTTCCGAGGGCGGCACGATGGTGCGCCTGCCCCGCGCGGTGAGCCTTCCGCTCGGTACGCGGATCCAGGTCGCTCTGATGCCGGATTACCAGCTTGTCTGGACCGACGCGGACATCACGCGATCGGCCAACGAGATCCTGGCGATGAAGTTTGCGAAACTCAGCCTGCCGCAGGAACGGCAGCTGATCTACGCGATCTTCGGCCGCGCTGATGCGTGGCTGCACTGGGGCGAGCGGCGACCGCCTGACAAGGTGGGATCGGCATTCGGCAAGCTCTTTTCGCTCGGCGTTGCCAGCGCAAAGAAAGTCTTTTCTCCATCCAAAAGCTGACGGGCAAGATTATGAAAGGGATGAGCAACAGGTGGCGCAGCGCGCCGTTGACCGGTGCGGCTTCCGCGCTGTTGGCGACAGTCGTCGGATTGGCTGCCTCGTCGACCTCGTGGGCACAGGACCAGGCCACCAGCGCATCCGCCGCGGCTATCACCACTGCGAGTGGAAACGAGACACGCGACATTTCGCTCAAGGACATTGGTGCCGAACAGCCTGTGCGGCTTCGTGGCATCGAGCATCAGATCGACTTCCCGATCGCGATCCGTAACGACGAGGTCGTGACCAAGGCACGGCTGAAGCTGCGTTACGCGCACTCGCCGGCCCTGATCTTCGAGTGGTCGCACCTGACGGTGCTGGTCAACAACGAAGTGGTCGGCAATGTGCAGCTCAAGGCCGGTACTGCTGACGGCGGCGAGCAGACCGTCGAGATCGACCCGCGCACCTTGGTGGGCTACAGCCGCTTGGGCCTGCGCGCCGTCCTGCACTACACCAAGGAGTGCGAAGACCCCGCACATTCCACGCTGTGGGCGGTAATCGCCAACGAATCCGTGCTGGAACTCGAACTGCAGCACATCGCCGTGGCCAACGAGTTGGCGCTGCTGCCGGAGCCCTTCTTTGACCCCCGCGACAAGCGTCAGCTCGTCCTGCCGTTTGTCTTGCCTGCGGAGCCGACGCAGGATGAACTGCAGGCGGCGGGCGTCGTCGCCTCCTGGTTTGGCGGACTTGCCGAGTACCGCGGGGCGAGGTTCCCCACGCAACTCGGCCGCCTCCCCGCCAAGGGCAACGCCGTGATGATCGCGATGCGCCCAAGACTCGGCACCGCGGTGGAGGTGGCCAAGGCGAGCGGAGCGCAGGTTGCCATTTCCGACAACCCGACCGATCGCAGCGGCAAGCTGCTGGTCGTGACCGGTGACGACCAAGCCACCCTGCTCGCGGCCGCTCGTGCGCTGACGCTGGGTGCGCAGGCGCTGTCCGGCCCGAGCGCGACCGTCCGCGACCTTGCCGAACCGCCGCTGCGCAAGGCTTACGATGCGCCGCGCTGGGTGCCGACCGACCGCGTGGTGCAGCTCGGCGAGCGCGTTGCGCCTGATCAGCTGCAGGTGCGTGGCCAGTATCCGCCGGCGATCCGCGTTCCCTGGGACCTGGCGCCAGATCTCTTCTACTGGAAAAGCAAGGGAGCCAAGCTCGACGTGGGCTATCGCTACACGCCGACACTGGGCCAGAAGTCCACTCTCGACTTCGACGTGAACAA
The DNA here is from genome assembly GCA_046594215.1 of Panacagrimonas sp. Taxonomy (GTDB): domain Bacteria; phylum Pseudomonadota; class Gammaproteobacteria; order Nevskiales; family Nevskiaceae; genus Panacagrimonas. The sequence goes on along the minus strand of JBKJPX010000042.1, from coordinate 60,341 downwards.
CCAGTTCGCCCGCGCCGTGCCGCTGCTGATGCTCGACTCGCCCACGCCGCTGAGCGACGAGGCCAAGAAGAAGGCCGGCCTGCCGGAGGTGACCAAGCGCGAGAAGTACTACGTGCCGGTGTACAAGTTCGCATCCGACAACGAGCTCAAGTGGCAGTACAACTTCGAGATCCGCAAGAAGGGCGAGTGCGAAGACGTTCCCGAGGACAACCTGCGCGGTTCGATCGATGCGGACTCGACGGTCGACCTGTCCTCGCTGCCGCACTACACCTATCTGCCTGATCTCAAGCTGTTCACCGACGGCGCGTTTCCGTTCAGCAAGTACGCGGACCTCGCCCAGACCGTCGCCGTGCTGCCGACCAAACCGAGCGCGGCTGAAGTGGGGACGTTCCTCAACGTGATGGGTCATATCGGCGACGCCACCGGCTTCCCGGCGACGCGGTTGCGCGTCAGTGATGCCAGCACGGTGAAGGCCACGGGTTCCGACGCTGACCTGCTGGTGTTCGGTACGCCGGCCAGCCAGCCGTTGCTGACCGAGTGGGCCGACCAGTTGCCCGTCACGAACAAGGACGGAGGCCTGCAGTTGCAGGTCGTAGGCGCCGTGGAGCGTCTGCGTGCGCGTTTCGAAGGACGTGATCTGGAGGGCGCGCGTGCGCATGCGACCCGCATGATCCTCGAGGCCGGCAAGGGGCTCGGCAGCCTTATGAGTTTTGAATCGCCGCTGTCGCATAAGCGCACGGTGGTCGCGTTCGCCGCGCTCGACGACGCCCGACTGCTGGATCTGTCCGACGTCCTGGATGATCCGGAACGTCGCCACTTTATCGGCGGCGACCTGACCTTGCTCAATATCAAGAAGGTCTCGCACTACGACCTCGCCCCGCAGTATTCGGTGGGCAAGCTTCCGTTCCTGTTGGGCATTCGCTGGTGGTTCGCCAAACAGCCGCTGATCCTGTCGATCATCGCCATCCTGCTGTCCGCGCTGCTGGCGCTGGTCCTGTATCGACTGATGCGGAACCTGGCGCAATCGCGGCGCGACGGACGTTAGTAGGCACCGGCTCGGAAAAGGATAGACCTCATGCGGCTGAGACTCGGACCGACCGTTTGCCTGGCGCTTGCGCTCGCTTCGGTTACGGGCCTTGCGGCGGACGCGGCCACGGGGCAGATCGCTTCGCAGGCTCGCTATTGGGAGCAGAAGGGGCGCTTTGACCTGGCGCGGGAATCCTGGCTCAAGCTGCTGCGAGTTGATCCGAACAGTGCCGAGGCGCTGTCCGGGTTGGCCGCAGCAGAAATCCGCAGCGGGCGGCCGGAAATGGCCAAGCAGTACATCCAGGGATTGCGGCAGTTGCAGCCCGGTCATCCCGATCTGCGACGTCTCGAGACGGCGCTGGCCTCGGGTGCGGCGACTGCGGGGGCGGCCGGCGCCGGTGGTGGCGAACTCGAGCGCGCACGCGAGCTGGCGCGCACGCAGCGGTACGATGATTCAATCAAGGAGTACCAGCGCGTTTTGAGGGGCAAGCCTCCCGAAGGGGCGGTGGCGCTCGAGTACTGGCAGACGCTCGCGGGCGCCGAAGGTGGCTGGGCGGAAGCCCGCGCCGGTCTCGAACAGCTGGTCAAGGCGAATCCGGGCAACGCGGACTACCGTCTCGCACTGGCGCAGCACCTGACCTACCGCGAAGAAACACGGCGCCAGGGCTTGGATCAGTTGATGGAACTGGCCGACTCGGACGGGGCCCGCCAACCGGTGCAGCCTGTATGGCGTCAGGCCCTGCTCTGGATGGGCGGCAAGCCCCGCGACGAGCGCTATTTCGAGGCATACATCCGTCGTTACGGCGACGACACGCAGGTGAGCAGCAAGCTGGCGTCCGCACGCACCGGTGGCGGTGGCCACGGTGTCTCCGGTGCGGCCCAGGGCGGGGGTCCGCGCATCGATGCGCGCGGTCGCGCGCTGAAGAACGCCTGGGCCTTGTTCAACGCGGGCAAGATCGACGAGGCGGAGAACGCCTTCTCTTCGATGCGTCGCAAGAATCCACGTGACGCCGAGGCGCTCGCGGGTCTGGGCATCGTCCGGCTGCGACAGGATCGCTTTGCCGAGTCGCGCGAATTCCTGCAGCAGGCTTCGCGCCTGTCGCCCGGTCGCGCCCGGCAGTGGAGCGAGGCGCTGGGTACCGCGCGCTTCTGGGAACAGGTTCGCCTGGCCGAGACCGATCGCAGTGCCGGTCGTTTGCCCGAGGCCGAGCGTCGGCTGCGGTCCGCCATGACCGATTCGCCCGTGATCGCAGGCAAGGAGCCGAGCGTTCGGCTTTCGCTGGCCGACACCGTCCTGGCTCAGGGACGTTATTCCGAAGCCGAGGCGATTTATCGCGACGTGCTGCGGCGCGAGCCAGGCAACGCCGATGCGGCGCGGGGCCTGATGGCGTCGCTTTCGCAGAGCGGGCGCGTCGCCGACGCCTTGGTTGTGTACCGGGGCCTTACGCCCGCGCAACAGGCCAAGATCGGATCGATCGGGTCGCTTCAGGCCCTGGCTCTGCGGCGGCAGGCGGCGCAGGCCCTGGCTCTGAAGGACGAGTCCGGTGCGGAGCGGCTGTTGCGCGAGGCGCTGGCGCTTGATCCGCAGAGCACCTGGCCGCGGCTCGATCTCGCACGCCTATACCTGAGCCAGAACCGGCGCGCCGACGCGCGCGGCCTGATCGACGGCCTGCCCTTCAGCGGACCGCAGAAGGGGGAAGGCGCGTACATCCGCGCGCTGATGGCCTCGGAGGAGCAGAACTGGTACGACGGCCTGATGTGGCTCGAGCAAGTGCCCGAGTCCGAGCGGAATGCCGCTATGGCCGACGTGCAGCAGCGACTTTGGGTCCGCTACCAGACCGAGCGCGCGGCCGTGCTGGCGCGACAGGGACATCGTGAGGATGCGCTGGCTCTTCTGGCTGGACTCGAGCCCTACGCGGCGCGTTCACCCGAATTGCTGAGCGCCGTTTCGCTGGCGTACACCGAGACTGGCGAATCCGGTCGCGGCCTGTACCTGTTGCGCCAGGAAGTGGCGCGCAGCCCGGACGCCGATCCCGATCTGCGCCTGGCCTACGCGGGCATGCTGCTCAAGCTGCAGCAGTACGCCGAGTTCGACGCCGTGATCGACCAGCTCGCCCGGGGCCCGCGACTGAACATGCAGCAGGAAGGCGCGCTCACTGAAATGCGCGTCGCCCAGCGTCTGCGTCAGGCCGATGCGGTGCGCCAGGGCGGCAACATCGCGCGCGCCTACGACCTCCTCGAGCCCGCACTGCGCGCAAATCCAGATGATCCGCGCCTGGTCATGGCGCTGGCCGGACTGTACGACCAGGCCAAGGAACCCGAGCGCGCCGCTTCGCTGTATCGCTACGCGCTCAAACTCGACGCACGCAACCTCGACGCCTACCAGGGCGTCGTGCAATCCAGCCTGGCGCTGGGGCAGGACGACGAGGCCGATCGCTGGCTGGCCCAGGCGTTCCGCATTGCGCCGGACAGCAGCAAGCTTCACGCGCTCGCGGGTCGTGTGGCGAGGTCCCGCGGCGAAGATGGTCGCGCGCTGGAGCATTTCCGTCGTGCGCTCGAGCTTGGTCCGGACGCGGGTGGCGGTGGTCGCGGTGCGTTGCGCCTGCAGATGCTCGACACCTACCTGCGCCCGGTGAGCCTGCCGTCGGCGACGGCTCGCAAGCCGCTGCCCTTGCACCGTGCTTCTCACGGCGACTATTCGATCTCGGCCGCTTCGCGTCCCTCGGCCTCGGGCGCGCCGCAGGGCAAGGCTTCGCTTCGCAAGGTCGCGTATAGCCCTCAGCTCGCGTACACGGCTCAGCAGGGCCGGCCGCAGTACATGGAACTCGCGCAGGCCGATCTGCAGGTCACCGGCTCCTCGCGCGACGATCTGCCTCCGATCCCCCCGCCGGGCTACAAGCTCCCCCGTTTTGAGCCGCCGGTGGATTGGACCACGCTGAAGATGGACGTGCCACGCCCGTTCTCCCCACCGTCGACGGATCCGGAGTCGATGCACCTTCGCGTGGACCCGGTGCTGCGTTCACGCGATTACGCGAAAGACGAGCCGCCGATCCCGATGAGCGAGACAGACCAGATCCTCACCGAGATCGCGCAGATACAGGCCAGGCGGGCGCCTTGGGCCGGCGGTGGTGTCAGCTTCCGCAATCGAGACGGCGTAATGGGCCTGGATCAGCTCGACGACTTCGAGCTGCCGGTCGAGATCAGCCTGCCGGGTTCCGATGCGGGTCGCATGAACATCCGTTTGGTGCCCGTGTTCCTCGATGCGGGTTCGGTGAAGGGTCCGCAGCTGCCGATCTTCGGCACGCTCGCTTTCGCCGATACCACCGGGCTGAGTTTCGACCAGAACGACGCGGGTATTGCCATCGGCGCTAGCTACCAGATCGGAAATCTCACTGCAGACATCGGCTCCACGCCGATCGGTTTCGAGGTGGGAACCGTCGTCGGTGGCGTTCGCTGGAACCCAACGTTCGGCAAATGGATCATCGACGCCGAAGCTTCGCGTCGGCCGGTTACGGATTCACTGCTGTCCTACGCGGGCACGCGCGACCCTGTCACGGGTCGCGACTTTGGCGGTGTGACCGCCAACGGCGGCAGCCTGCAGTTGACCTACGACATGGGCAACGTGGGCCTCTACGCAACCGGCGACTTCCACTTCTACGAAGGCGAGAACGTGGAAGACAACACGGAGGCCGGTCTCGGTGGCGGCGCCTACCTGCATGTGTACAAGGATTCGATCCAGCGCGTGACCGTGGGCCTCAACATCACCAGCTTCTTCTACGACGAGAACCTGCGTCACTTCAGCTTCGGGCACGGCGGCTATTTCAGCCCGCAGCGCTACGTTTCGTTCAGCATCCCGGTGGAGTGGGTGGGCGGGCAGAACCGCTATTCCTGGAAGTTCTACGGATCGATCGGTATCCAGAATTTCCGCGAGGACGGCGCCGCGCTTTATCCCGAAGACAACTCGCTGCAGGCTGCCATCGAGGCGTTTGCCGCGGCCAATCCCGACCCGGTCATCGCCACCGGCTACGAATCGAACAGCAACACCGGAACCGGCATGAGCTTCGGCGGCCAGATCGAATATCTGGTGGCTCCGCACCTTGTTCTCGGTGCGCGCGCGGGCTTCGATGATGCGCGCGACTACGACGAAACACGCGTGATGGCCTACCTGCGCTGGTCGATGAGCAGCGACTACGGCGTGCAGGTGCCCCCCAAGCCGATCGTGCCGTTCTCCGATTACGGGAAGAAATTCCCGTGAGTGCGAAGACGACACTCGCGACCCGTGCTGTGCTTCTGGCGTTCGCCGCGCTCGTGGCGGCGCCCCCGTTGCTGGCGCTGGAAGAGGGGGGCTTCGAAGCCAACGAGTTCCGCTTCGAACGGCAACTACGCGTCAATCCCTTCGATCCTGCGGCGCTCAACAACCTTGCGGTCGTCAAGGCCGGGCAGGGTCGCTACGAGGACGCGTCCGACCTGCTGGAGCGTGCCTCGCGGCTCGCACCCCAGAGCGAGGAGATCCGCGCCAACAGGGGTCGTCTGAAGGCCTGGATGGCCACGATGGGCGCGCGTGATCCGCTCGCCGAGCCGGAACTGACAATCTCGCAGATGCCGCCCGAACCGCCTCGCCTCTGGAACAGCGTGCCGCCCAAGCGGTAGCGGGCTTACGCGCGCTTCAGGCGAAGCGCATCGAGAGATCCACCGCGCGGACGTGCTTGGTCAGGCTGCCGATCGAGATCCGGTCGACGCCGCTTTCCGCGAGTTCGCGGATGCGCGCCAGGGTGGCTCCGCCCGAGTACTCGATCAGCGTGCGGCCGCCGTTCGCGCGGTGTTCGCGCGTCAGCCTCACCGCCTCGCGCAGGCGCTCGCCGTCGAAGTCGTCAACCAGCAGCAGGTCGACGTCGGCTTCCAGCGCCACGCGCGCCTCGTCCAGGGTTTCGGCCTCGGTCATCAGTGGCACGCCCGCCTTCAACGCACGCGCTTGCGCAATCGCAGCGCCGATTCCGCCGGCTGCCGCGATGTGGTTCTCCTTGATGAGAATGCCGTCGTACAGGCCGATGCGGTGGTTGACGCCGCCGCCGACCGTGACCGCGTATTTCTGCGCGTTGCGCAGGCCTGGCATCGTCTTGCGCGTATCCACGATTCGCGCGCCCGTTCCGCGCACCGCCTCCACGTAGCGCGCTGTCTCGGTCGCCGTCCCGCTCAGGGCCTGCAGGAAATTGAGCGCCGTGCGCTCGCCGGTGAGCAGGCTGCGCGACCTGCCTTCGAGCGTGAACAGCACTTGGCCGTCCTCGGCGCGGCTGCCTTCTGAGACCTTCCATTCGACTCTTACGTCCGGATCGATCTGCCGGAAAACCTCGTCGACCCATGGCTGCCCGCAGATCACCGCGGATTCGCGGGCGATCACCCGAGCGCGGCCCTGCTGGTGAGCGGGCACCAGTCGCGCGGTGACGTCGCCGCTGCCGATGTCCTCGACGAGGGCGCGTGCAACGGTGATGGAAAGGTCGGAGAGCAGGTCGGTGGACATCGAGCAAAAAAATGGCCTGAAGCACCGCAGGATACGGCGATTGGCGCCTCTCCTGCGATGCCCAGGCCCGCTCAGTCCCCCCGCTAAATTGTCGTGCGCGCGCGCACGTCGTCCGTGCAGGCGCGCAGGTAACTCGCAAACGCCACCGGCGGAAGCGCGGCACAGAACAGAAATCCCTGGACGTCGGAAATCCCGACCTCTCGCAGCGCCGTGAACTCGGCCTCGGTCTGAACGGCCTCGGCAGTGCAGCGCAGGCCCAGGTCGCTGGCCAACCTTGCCAGCAGGCGTATTTCCTCGCGGGCCGCGGTAGGCGCGTCCGGGTCCAGCGCATCGAGGTAGCGTCGATCGAGCTTGAAGCCGCCCAGGGAGGCCGATTTGAGCCGCGACACGGCCGACGGGCCGCCGCCGAAGTCGTCGAGCTCGATCCCCACGCCCATGGCCGTAAGCTGCGCGAAGATGGAGGGGGTGAGGTAGGGCTGATCCAGCAGGGTGTCCTGCGAGACTTCGAGGGTCAGGCGCTCGGCCGGCAGTTCAAGGGCGTCGAGCGCGCGCTGGGTGCGCTCCGCGAAGTCCGCCGCGTGGATCTGCGCCGGGGCGACGTTGACAGCAAGGCGCAGCGCCGGAAGGCCTTCACGCTGCCATTCGAGGATCTGCCGCGCGGCGGTGTCGAGCAGCCAGTCGCCGACTTCGAGCGCCAGGCGCGAACGTTCCATGATCGGCACGAACTGGGTGGGCCTCTGAGGTCCGCGGGTCGGGTGCTGCCAGCGCAGCAGGGCCTCGCAGCCGACCGGGGCCAGATCCGAAGCCCGCAGGATCGGCTGGTAGGCGATCTCGAACTGACGGGCCTCAAATGCGGCGCGGACCGAGGCGTGGCACAGGGGCAGGTCGCCGGCGATGCGACGCAGCTGAGGTGCTCGCCGGTCGAGGAGCGCAGACCTGACAATGGGACTCATCGAAAGCGTGTGTCTGCGGTGGCGGAGCCTCAGCACACCCGTTCGGCATTGCGCGGCGCTACTGTAGGAACCTACAGGTCGCGTGCATCTGCATGACCCGGCTCGGGAAACAGCGGAACGGCGGGAAGGCGGCTACTCGTGCATCAGCGGAATCGACGCCACCGAGCGCAACGCGTGCTGGTGCAGCTCAATCTCGCCCAGGGCCACGGCGCGCGAAATGATGCTGTGGCGACCGCTCACGCCGAGTTTGCGACCCGCGCTCTCGATGTGGAACAGCACGGTGCGCTCCGTGATGTTCAGCGCGCGGCCGATGTCGGCCGTGTTCTTCCCGTCCGCCGCCCAAAGCAGGCAGTCTTTTTCGCGTTCGGTCAACGGGGCGATCACGCGCGGCGCGCCCTCGTGATTGAGCACCAAGCGCCGGACCGACTCGTGCAGGACCGTGGCGAACCAGTGCAGGCGCCCGCGCAGGCGATGGCGTCCGACGGGGTCGCGGGAAATGGGAAGCGCCAGGCCCCGGGACAGCGACAGCAGGGCGACCTCGCCGTGGCGCCCCGCAACCGGCGCCGAGATGCCGTGTCCCAGTCCATGGTCGGCGGCTTCCTGGAAGAACACGTCAATCGTCGCATCGCTGCGGTCGACCTCGTCCCAGATCAGCGGGAGGGAGGAGGCCATGATGTGGCGCACGATCGGGTCAAGGCGCAAGTAGCCGAGCGAGTCGTAGCGCTTACGCCACTCCCGCGGATAGCCGGACAGGCAGAAGTGGTACGGATCGGAGAACGAGAGCGGCAGACGCACCGCGTAGAAGTAGTGCTCGAATCCGAATGATGCGGTCAGTTCACGACAGGCCGCGTGCAGTTCGGGTGCACCGGGCGCGCGCGTCAGTGCCTCGGTGATGGCGGCGTCGACGGAGGCCGGGTCCCTGGAATCGGCGATTGGCATGTGCCCCGACGCTAGATCAGCGCGCCTGCCAGGGCAAATCCAGATTCAGACAGGCGCCGCGATCAGGAACTCGAGGAGCGCCATTTGTGCCCACAGTCGGTTCTCGGCCTCGTCCCATATGACGGACTGCGGTCCGTCGATCACGGCAGCCGAAACCTCCTCGCCGCGGTGGGCGGGAAGGCAGTGCATGAAGATCGCGTCCTGACGCGCTAGGGCCATCAGCTTTTCGTCGACCTGGAAGCCGGCGAATGCCGCGAGCCGGCGCTGGGTCTCGGCTTCCTGTCCCATGCTGGTCCAGGTGTCCGTGACAATCAGGTCCGCGCCGCGCGCGGCGTCCACGGGCGAGACCAGCAGCTCGACGCTCGATCCGGCGCCACGCACCAGCCCGGCATCCGGCGTGTAGCCCTGGGGCGCCGCAACGCGCAGCTGAAAGCCGAACATGGCGGCCGCCTCGATCCAGGAGTGACAGACGTTGTTGCCGTCGCCGATCCACGCCGCCGTCTTGCCGGCCGGATTCCCGCGATGCTCGAACCAGCACTGCAGGTCGGCCAACATCTGGCAGGGGTGATGCAGTTCCGAGAGCCCGTTCACGACCGGGACGCGCGAATGCGCCGCCAGTTCTTCCTGCTGTGCCTGCGAGTCGTTGCGGATCATGATCGCGTCGCACATGCGTGATAGCACGCGGGCGGTGTCGGAGATCGGCTCATCGCGCCCCAGCTGGGTCGTAGCGGTGGTCAGGAACAGCGCGTGGCCTCCGAATTTCGCCATGCCGGCCTCGAAGCTCACGCGCGTGCGCGTGGAGCTCTTGGTGAAGATCATCGCCAGCGTCTTGCCCGTGAACGGTCGGTAGCCGGGGTCGCGTAGGTTCTTCAGCGCACTGGCGCGGATCACGATCCGGTGTGCCTCGGCGGGGCTCAGGTCCGTCAGACGTAGAAAATGGCGAGTCATGTTGCGCGCCTCAAAAGAAAAGGGCCGCACCATCGGTGCGGCCCGGGTACAGGCCAGGCTCTTTTGGGCCTGAACTCAGAACAGCAATCCGTGTGCGGACGAGCCCATGAACAGGATCATCGGGATCGAGAGCATCGTATTGGTGCGCGAAGCCAGGAACGCCACGCGGCGTGCCTTGGCCTTCTGCTCGTCGGTGGCGGGGACGATGCCCAGGATCTTCTTCTGGTTGGGCCAGATCAGCACCCAGACGTTGAACAGCATGATCGTGCCCAGCCAAGCGCCGATGCCGATCGCGTTGCCGTAGGCGCCGGGGGTGCCGGCCAGCCCGAAGGTGAACGCGCCAACCAGCAGATGCGAGTGTGCGAGGTACCCTGCACCCGTCAGCCACGTCACCACGGCGCCCCAGCGGAACCACAGCAGCGCGCGCGGCGCGACGTACTTCGTGATGGCGGCGCCGCCGGGGCCACCCTTGTCGGCGGCTGCAGCGGCCAGCGAGGGAACCTGCACGAAGTTGAAGTAGTACAGCAGGCCGATCCAGGTCACGCCTGCGGCGATATGTACCCAGCGCATGAATCCCAGGGCGTTGAACCCCGTGTGCTGGGTGACTACGGCCGTGACGGCCAAGGCGATCACGAGGCCGGCGATCAGAGTTCCCTTGATACTGTCCAGAGGATTCACGATTCACTCCCTTTAGTGAATGGGCTGCTGCCCCGCGAAGGCCGCGAGGATAGTGGACGGGCACCGGACATTCAATTGGAAGGCCGGGTGCGGTATGAAAACTGCTTACCGCGATAACGAGACCGCCTCGGGGTCGGAGCGGCCTATAATCCGACCCCGTCGGTTCTCCATCACCACCCAGGAGCGCGCATATGGATGCTCTCGAACGCATCACCCAGCAGGTCACCGAGAACCCGATCATCATCTACATGAAGGGCACGCCGGATTTCCCGCAGTGCGGGTTCTCCTCGCGCACGATTCAGGCTCTCAACGCCTGTGGTGTCGAGTACGCCTACGTCAACATCTTCGAGGACGAAGGGGTCTACCGCGCACTGCCGAAGTTCGCGAACTGGCCCACGTTTCCTCAGGTCTACGTGAAGGGCGAGCTGCTCGGCGGCTGCGACATCACGCTCGACCTGTTCCAGTCGGGCGAATTGCAGAAGATGCTCAAGGAAGCCGTGGCCGGAAAGAAGGCCGCCTGACCTTCCCGCCACCTGTGGCAACGGACGCCCGCTCATCGAGCGGGCGTTTTCGTTGGGGCACCGGTCAGTGCGCGTGGACGAGCATTTCCTCGGCGACGCGCTTGCGCTCAGCCTCGCCGGCTAGCTTCTCGACCCAGGCAAGCGCGAACTCCATCGTCGTGCCCGCACTCTGGCTGGTCATGCAATGCCCGTCGAGGACTACGCGCTGGTCGACGTAGTGCAGCAGCCGGTCGCGGAACATCGGGTGGCAGGTGGCCTGCTTGCCGTCGAGCAGGCCGTGCGGCGACAGCGTGAGCGCCGGCGCCGCGCACACCGCACCGTACCAGCGATGCGCCACGCGCTGCGCCGACAGTTTCTCGATCAGCGGTCGGTGTTGCGCGAGTCGCTCGGCGCCTTTCTCGCCACCGGGAAGGATGATCGCGTCGAAGTCGTCGCGCAGGATGTCGGATAGCGGTGCGTCGGCGACCAGACGGATTTCGCGTGTCGCGTTGATCACGGTCTCAGTTTCGATACTGGCGAGCGTCACCTTGATCGAGGCGCGTCGCAGCACGTTGACGAGCGTGACGGTTTCCAGGCTCTCCGAGCCGTGGGCGATTGGAACGAGAATTCTCATGGCTCTTCGTCTCCACCCGTGGGGTCGAGCCGATGCTAGCGCTTCGTCGCCGGGCATGCTCGTGCGAGCTAGAATTCCGCTTGAACCAAGGAATACGCAGGGCGCGCCGCGCGCCCCTCATCAGGAGATCGCGCTCCATGTCGTACCGTCACATCAAGATCCCTACCACCGGCGAGAAGATCTCCATCCAGGGTGGAAACAGGGTGGTGCCCGACCAGCCGATCATCGGTTACGTCGAAGGCGACGGTATCGGCCCCGACATCACCAAGGCCTGCCTGCGCATCTGGGATGCCGCCGTCGAGAAAGCCTACGGCGGCAAGCGCAAGATTCATTGGTGCGAAACCTTCCTCGGCGAGAAGGCCGCAGGCCTGTACGACGGCAATTACTGCCCCGACGAAACGCTCAAGGTCCTCCAGGATCTCGTGGTTTCGATCAAGGGTCCGCTGACCACGCCGGTCGGCGGCGGCTTCCGCAGCCTCAACGTGGCGCTGCGCCAGGACCTGGATCTCTACGCCTGCGTGCGTCCCGTGCGTCACTACCGCGGCGTACCCAGCCCGCTCAAGCATCCGCAGAAGGTCGACATCGTGCTGTTCCGCGAGAACACCGAAGACGTCTACGCGGGCATCGAATACAAGACCGGCACGCCGGAGAACATCAAGGTCGCCAAGTTCCTGCGCGAGGAGATGAAGGCGAAGTTCTTCGACGGCGCCGGCATCGGCATCAAACCGATTTCCGAGTTCGGCTCCAAGCGCCTCGTGCGCAAGGCCATCCAGTACGCCGTCGACAACGGCCGCGAGTCCGTCACTCTGGTGCACAAGGGCAACATCCAGAAATTCACCGAGGGCGCATTTCGCAATTGGGGTTACGAAGTTGCGCGTGACGAGTTCGGCAAGGTCACGATCACCGAGGAACAGCTCTACGGCGAGTTCAAGGGCAAGCAGCCCGAAGGCAAGATCGTCATCAAGGATCGCATCGCCGACATCATGTTCCAGATGATGCTGCTGCGACCCGACGAGTTCGACGTCATCGCCACCACCAACCTCAACGGCGACTACCTCTCCGATGCCATCGCCGCCGAAGTCGGCGGCATGGGAATCGCGCCAGGCGCCAACATCGCCGACCACGTCGCGGTGTTCGAGGCCACGCACGGCACCGCGCCCAAGTACGCCAACCTCAACAAGGTCAACCCGGGCTCGCTTCTGTTCTCCGGCGTGATGATGCTCGAGTACATGGGCTGGCAGGAGGCGGCGGACCTGATCACGCTCGTGTATCCGGAAGTTGTCTGCGACGGCATCGTGACCTATGACTTCGCGCGCCAGATCGACGGCGCCACCGAGGTCGGTACCTCGCAGTTCGCCGACGCCCTGATCGAGCGCATCAAGGGCGGCGTGGATCTCGATGCCAAGCGCAAGGCGCAGCAGGAACAGCTCGCCAAGGAGCGCAAGCAGCGCGAGATCCGCCGCCTGCTGCAGCCGCTCGAGGAAATGATCGAATCCGGCCGCGTCCCGCACACGGTCGGCGACCTGATGACACGAAGCCTGATCACGGCCACCGACGACGAGACTGTCGAAAGCGCCATGCACACGATGACGGACAACGACGTCAGCTCGGTAGTGGTGGAAGCCGACGCGAAGGGCGAGTGGGGGATCCTCACGCGCCGCGACATCGTCTCCAAGATCGTCCGCGGCGGGCAGAACGCGGCGCAGGTGAAGGTCAAGGACATCGCGAGCCGCCCGATCGTGTCGGTGCCGGTGGAGACGAGCATCCGCGAGGCCGCAAAGCTGCTGTCCGAGCACAACTTCAGCCGCCTGACGGTGGAGCAGGGCGGTCGCATCATCGGCATCGTGACCGAGACCGATATCTTCAACGCGGCGGAGAAGTTCGGCTCGCTCGGCGATTGATCGCCGACGCGCTTTCGACCTCGACGGAAGGCGGCCGAAGGGCCGCCTTTTGCGTTTCAACCCGCCGGCACATCCGGCGTCTCAGCAAATAGAGGATTTCATGAAGATCGGCCTGTTCGTGCTCGGCGACGAGCTCCTGTCCGGCAAGCGCCAGGATCGCCACCTGTCCAAGGTCATCGAATTGCTGGGTGCGCGCGGCATGAGCCTGGACTGGGCCCGCTTCATCGGCGACGACATGGCCGACATCGCCGAGGCGATCCGTCAGACGCGGACGCGCGGCGACCTGGTTCTGTCCTGCGGCGGCATCGGCGCCACCCCCGACGATCTGACGCGCCAGGCGGCGGCGCTGGCGTTCGGGCGCCCCATCGCGCGCCACCGCGAGGCCGAAGCATTGATCGAGGCCGAGTACGGCGACCGGGCGCACCCGCGACGCGTGCTGATGGCCGACTTTCCCGAGGGCGCCGGCCTGATCCCGAACCCCGTCAACCGCGTGGCCGGCTTCTTCGTGGAGCACCACCACTTCGTGCCCGGCTTTCCCGACATGGCCTGGCCGATGATCGAGTGGGTGCTGGACATCCGCTACCCGCAACTGCGCAATCCCGACCCGCCGGTGGAGTTCCGCCTGCGCGCCCTGGGCTCCTCGGCCGAAAGCGACCTGCTGGACCTCATGGAAGACGTCCTGGCGCGCTATCCGGGCGTCAAGCTGTCGAGCCTGCCTTTTCGTGGGGACGCCGAGCGGGGGCGGCATATCGAGTTTGGTCTCCGCGGCGCGCGTCCGCTGGCCGCCGCGGCCTTCGATCACCTGCGCGAGGCATTGTCCCGCCGCGAGGGCGTGGCCCTGGAATTGCTACGGACGCCTGCCGATTCCTAGCGTTCCGCACATCGCGCGCAGAGACGCGACAGTCCGATGCGCTGTTCAGGAAGATTTGGCCGGGCGTACCATCCCGCCATGTGGATAGCCGGGGGCAATTTATGAGCGAGGGCGCGTCATCCAAGCCAGTCATCATGCTGGTGGAGGACAACCCGGCTGACCTTCGGCTGACCCAGGAGGTATTCGAGGAAGCCGCTTTCGAACACCGCCTGCTGGTCGCGCGCGACGGCGAGCAGGCGCTGGCGATGCTCCGCGGTACGCCGCCGCACGGCGAGCTGCCACTGCCGGACATCGTTCTGCTGGACCTCAACATCCCGCGCAAGAACGGCCTTGAAGTGCTTCGTACGATGAAGACGGATCCGCGGCTCAAGCGCATCCCGGTGCTCATCCTGTCGACCTCGCGTGCGGAGACCGACTTCGCCGCGGCTTACGACGCCCACGCGAACGCTTTCGTCACCAAGCCCACCGACTGGGGCGAATTCGCCGAGCTGGCGCGGCTGATCCGCGATTTCTGGCTGAAGGTGGTCCAGCTGCCGCCGAGGGCTTCATGAGTCCTGGGGCACCGCTTGGCCTGCTGCTGCTCGAAGACAGCCCCGCCGATTCGCGACTGCTTGTCGAGAGCCTGCGCGAGCAGACCACGGCCGGCACCGTGGTGATCCAGACCGTGCGGCGGCTCTCCGATGCGCTGCGAGAGCTCAAGCGCTTCCAGTTCTCCTGCATCCTGGTCGACCTGGGCCTGCCGGACGGCGACGGCGTGCGTAACGTCGCCCGCATCCGCGAGGCCGACGACAACGTGGCGATCGTGGTGCTCACGGGCCTGGCCGACGACGCCGCCGCCGAGGAGGCGTTCAAGCTCGGCGCCCAGGGTTACCTGATCAAGGGCCAGCGCCTGGGTAACGAACTTCTGGCGTTCGTGCGCGTGGCGGTGGCCAAGCGTCAGAATCAGGGCGCGGCAGCTGAGTCGTCAGCGGCGGTCGAGGTAGAGGTCGATGCCCCGCCGGTGCTCGCCTACCAGCCCTGGGTGGACCTCGGACGTGGACGCTTCGTCGGCGTGCACGTGGGTCTCACGGGCGACATCGGCACCCTGAGCAGTGCGCTGAGCGCGTTCCGCGCCTGGCGCGGTCCCGACTTCGACGACACGAACCTGTCGATGTCGATTCCGGCGGCCTGGTTGCCGCGCCTCGCGAGCCAGTTCGCGGCGCTCGTGGCGCAGTCCGAGATCAAGCCCGCGAGCGTCGCCTTGCGCCTCGAGGCCTCCGAACTCAATGTCGAGCCCTCCGTGGTGGACGACCTGCGCACTTTGCGCGCGTCGGGCACGCAGGTCTGGCTCGAAGGCTGGCGGCCCGCCACCGCGCTGCTGGAGCGGGTCACCGAGCTTTCGCTCGACGGCCTGGTCATCGACGCACGCGCGGTCGATGCGATCACGCGCGACGCCCACGAGCCGGCGCTGCGCTTCGTGCGCGCGACCCTGGCGCTCGGCGGCGCGTTGGGCCTGGATGTGATCGCGGACGGCGTGGCGCTGGCCGAGCAGCACGCACGCCTGTTCATGCTTGGCTGCACGCTGATGCAGGGCTCACGTTTCTGCCAGCCCGAGTCGGCCGAGGATCTTCCCGCGCGTTGGCGCAGGGGCCCCTGGGGTCTGGAGCGATAGGGCCGATCTGGGCTCGAGGAGCGACACCGAATGCCTGAATTCCTGCTGCAAGCCGCGGGAGCGCTGCCGAGCAGTCTCGATGGCCTGATGCCGCACGCCTGGTGTTTCCAGAGCCGGCCGTCGCTGATCATGCTGCACGTGATCAGCGACGGCGTGATCGCGCTGGCCTACTTCATGATCCCGGTGGTGCTGGTCTATTTCATCCGCCGCATGCGCGCGCGGATCAGCTTCAACTGGGCGATCGCGCTGTTCGCCGCCTTCATCGTCCTGTGCGGCACCGGTCACATCCTCGACATCGTGGTGATCTGGAAGCCGATCTACTACCTGCAGGGCTGGGTGCGCGCGCTGACGGCGGCGGTGTCGCTGGCCACCGCGCTGGCGATCGTGCCGCTGGTGCCGAAGCTCCTGTCGATGAAGACGCCGGAGGAGCTCGAGGAAGCCAACGCGCGGCTGCGCGCGGAGGTCTTGGCTCGAGAAGCCGCCGAGGACGATCTGCGCCGTTCGCTCACCGACCTCAATCGCGCGGTGCACGAGCTGGAACAGTTCGCCTACATCACCTCGCACGATCTGCAGGCGCCGCTGCGCAACATCGCCGGCTTCTCCCAGCTGTTGTCGCGTCGCTACACCCAGAAGCTCGATGGTGACGCGCTGGAATTCCTGCAGTTCATCGAGCAGGGCGTGCGCCAGATGCAGGCCCTGATCAAGGACCTGCTGCTGCTCTCGCGCGTCGGTCGCACCGAGGCGCGGCCGGAACGCCGGCCCCTGGACGAGGCGCTGCGCAGCGCGCTGAGCACGCTCAAGTCCGACATCGCCGCGCACAATGCGACGGTCGAGTTCGATCCCATGCCGGATGTGCCCGCAGTGCAGTCGCTGCTGGTGCAGCTGTTTCAGAACCTGGTGGGCAACGCGATCAAGTTCCACAAGCCGGACGCCAAGCCGCTGGTGCGCGTCAGCGCCGAGCGCGAGGAGCGGTTCATTCACCTGAAGATCAAGGACAACGGCATCGGCATATCGGCCGACCAGCTGGAGAACATCTTCGCGGTGTTCCGCCGACTGCACAGCGCGGACGAGTACGAGGGCACGGGGATCGGCCTCGCCATCTGCCGCAAGATCGTGCAGCACCATCGCGGCGAGATCTGGGCGGAGTCCGACGGCAGCGGCACCACGATCCACGTGCGGCTGCCGCTCGACGAGGCCGTGACGGCGCCGGAGACCGTCGCCGATGCCGCGGGCCCGGCTACGGCGCCCCCGCTCCCGGTCTGAGCACGGGGCTGGCCGCGTGAGCTTCACGATCGATCGCGAGGTGCGCATCGATGCGCCGGCCCGAATCGTCTGGCAGGTCATCACCGACCTGCCGGCCTACGGCGAATGGAATCCCTTCGTGCCGGAATGCCGCTCGAGCCTGCGGCCGGGCGAGCCGATCGAGATGCAGGTGCGCCTGGGCGGCGGGCTGAGCCGCCAGGTCGAGTGGATGACGGGCTACGACGAGGGTCGTGGTTTTTCGTACCGCATGAAGCCGGTGCCCGCGGGCGCGCTGTCCAGCGCGCGGGTGCACCGCATCGACGCGATCGACGATACGCGCAGCCGTTATCACACGCACTTCGAACTCAGCGGCTGGCTCTCGGGCCTGGTTCGCGCGCTGATGCGGCGCAAGCTCGAGGCGGGATTCGACGGCATGACGCAGGGCATTCGCGTGCGCGCCGAACAGCTGTGGTCCGCGCAGCGGCCCTGAACGCCGACGCCTACAGCGCGCGGCTGCTCGAGCAGCTCGGCGCACCTGGCCTGGAGCGGGCGCCGCGCGCATCCGACGAGCCGGCGGCGCTGGCCTGGGCGCGCAGCGGCGCGATGGCGCTCACCGGCGCGCGCGATGGCGAAGCGCGGATCTGCCCGGTGCCGCTGGCCTCCGCCGCCGACGCGGCGCTCGCGCTCGTGAGCGCGATGTCGCCGGAACCGATGCCCGCGGGGCTCGAGGGCGGCCGCCTGCTCGGCGAACGCGCGGCGATAGGCGGCCTTGCGCGTGCCGGCATCGAATCCTGTGGTGGTGCGTGTCGCCTCCTGAAGGCGTGCGACGGCGCCTTCGCGCTCAACCTGGCGCGGCCCGCCGACTGGGATCTGCTGCCCGCGTGGCTCGAAAGCGAGCCGCTGTTCGGCTGGCGCGCGGTCGCCGATGCGGTGGCTTCGCGCCCGGTGGACGAGCTCGTGTCGCGGGGCCGCGAGATCGGGCTTGCGCTCGCGAGCGTCGATGCGCGGCATGCGACGGCGGCACGATGGTTCCGCGTGATCGCAGAGCAGAGTTCTGCGGGCGTCACGCGACGGCGCGAGCGCCCGCGCGTCGTCGACCTGTCGTCGCTGTGGGCCGGCCCGCTGTGCAGCCACCTGTTGCAACTCGGCGGCGCCGACGTGATCAAGCTGGAGAGCCGCTCGCGACCCGATGGTGCGCGTCAGGGTCCTCGTATGTTCTTCGACCTGCTCAATGCCGGCAAGCGATCTGCGGCACTGGATTTCGATCAGGCCAAAGGCCGCGCGCAGCTGCTCGCGCTGCTGCGCGACGCCGACATCGTGATCGAGGCGTCGCGACCGCGCGCGCTGCGCCAGCTCGGCATCAAAGCCGACCTGCTGTTACGCGAATGCCCGCAGCTCACGTGGATCAGCCTTACGGGTCATGGCCGAGGCGAGCCGCAGGAGCACTGGATCGCGTACGGCGACGATGCCGGCGTCGACGCCGGCCTGTCGCGCGTGATGGGCGAGGCCATCGGATCACCCGTGTTCGTCGGCGACGCCATCGCGGATCCACTCGCCGGGCTGCACGCGGCCGTGCTCGCGTTGTGGAGCTGGCGGCGAGGGGGCAGCCGGATGATCGACGTGTCGCTGAGCGGCGTCGTGCGCCACGTGATCGAGTGGTCCGCGGCGGCCGACGGCGAAAACTGGCGCGAGCGCTGCGAACGGGACGCGGCCCTGCTACGAGAGCGCGGGCGCGGCGTCGCCGCGCCCGCGGCGAGAAAGCCGCAGGGCACCGCGCGCGAACTCGGCGTCGACACCGAGGCCGTGCTCCGCGCGCTGTCGCCACCCGCGTGTTGATCCGCAACGCCGCGATCGACTTCGGCACGCGGCGCGTCGACCTGCGCACAGAGGATGCGCGCATCGTCGAACTCGCGGCGCGACTCGAGCCACGCGTCGGCGAAGCACAGGTCGATGCGCGCGGCGACGCGCTGCTGCCCGGCCTGCACGACCATCACCTGCACCTGTACGCCGCCGCCGTGGCGATGCGCTCGCTCGACTGTGGTCCGCGGGCGGTGCGCGATCGCGAACAGCTCGCGCGGGCGGTCCGTCAGGCTTGCGCAGGCGACGACAAGGATTGGATCCGCGGGACCGGCTACCACGAGTCCGTCGCCGGGCTCCTCGATCGCGCCACGCTGGATGCCTGGGCGCCTCGCAGACCCTTGCGCATCCAGCACCGCAGCGGCCGCCTCTGGATCTTCAACACGGCCGGCCTGGAACGGCTCGGCGTGGACAACGACGCCGAGGGCGATCCCCTCGAGCGCAACGGCGGACGACCGACCGGCCGGCTTTACGATTCCGATGCATGGCTGCGCACGCGCCTCGGGGGCCAGCGCCCGGCGTTGCACGAACTCTCGCAGCAGCTCCTGCGCCGGGGCGTCACCGGCGTGACCGATACCGGGCACACCAACGACCTGGACACCTTTGCCGCGCTAAAGGCCAGCGTGGTCGTCGGCGAGCTCGCGCAGAATCTCGTGGTGATGGGCGATGCGTCGCTCGATGCACTGGAGCCGGCCTCGCCCGATGCGCGCGTCCTGCGCGGCGCCCACAAATTCCACCTGCACGACCACGCGCTGCCAGGTTTCCCGGAACTCTGCGGCGCCGTGCGCCGAAGCCACGCGGCAGGTCGCGGTGCGGCCTTTCACTGTGTGACGCGCGGCGAACTGGTGTTTGCGCTCGCCGTGCTCGCAGAGGCGGGCAGCATCGGATACGACCGCATCGAACATGCAGGACTCGTCGCGCCCGAGCTGATCGACGACATCCGGCGCCTCGACCTGCGCGTGGTGACCCAGCCGCACTTCATCGCCGAGCGGGGTGACGCGTACCGGCATGATGTCGATTCAACCGAACACGCCGACCTCTATCGCCTGCGCAGCCTGCTCGACGCCGATGTGCCGCTCGCCGCCGGCTCCGATGCGCCCTACGGCGGCACCGATCCATGGTCCTCGATGGCGGCCGCGGTCACGCGGCGCACGCCCGACGGACACGTGCTCGGCGCCGCAGAGGCGCTGGCGCCGGAGCAGGCGCTGCTGCTGTTCCTGTCGCCGCTGGACGATTGCGGCGCGCCGCCACGCCGCGTGGAGGTGGGCGCTCTCGCGGACCTCTGCCTGCTCGACCGGCCTTGGTCCAAAGCGCGCGAGGCGCCAGCCGAGGTCGCGGTCCGCAGGACCTGGGTTCGCGGCGCGCTGCGCTGGAACGCGGACGAGTTCCTCTGAAAGAGGTAGGCGGGCTTCGGGTGTCGATGACAGCATCGACCCCAGACGGGGGAACCACCCGCGCCACGCTGATGAGGAGTCGAAATGAAGCACGAGATCCGGTCGCGCTACCCGGTGTCGTCGGAAGTGATCATGCGGATGTTCGCGACGCCCGAATTCCACACCGCCAAGTTGAAGGGCCTGGGCCTCAAGAGCTTCAAGGTGCTGGATCAGGAGACCAAGCCCGATGAATTCCGCATCAGGATCGAACGCAAGGTGCCGCTCGACGCGCCCGCGCTGGTGAGGAAGGTCGTCCCCTCAGAGACCACGGCGACTTCGGAGGAGCGCTGGAACCTCAAGGCGCGCAGGGGAAAGGTCAGCATCAACCCCGGCATTCCGGTGGAGATGAGCTGCGAGGTGGCCGTGGCCGACGTCGGATCTGAATGCGTCGTCACCTACGTTTGGGATGTGCGCGCAAGGATCCCGCTGATCGGCGGACCGCTGGAGCGTTTCATCTGTTCCGACCTCGAATCCAAGATGGTCGACGAAACACGCGTGACCGCGAGTCTCATTCCCCAGTTCCGCGGATAGCAAAACGGCACCGGTACTCATTTCGGACGAAGTACCGCGGCGCGCAAGGACTAGCATCTGCTCAAGAGAGCGGGTGCCAGTGGCCCGTCCCGCAAGTACGCTGATGAATTCGCCGAAAATAACCGGCGAATTCGCAGCAGTATTTGTGGGTCAGGACACGAGCCCGCCACATCGCTAATCGCGTTTCGAGGAGGATTCATGAAGCTCAGAGTCGCCATTCCGTCCGGATTTTTCGCTGTGGGCCTCGCGCTGGCCGCGTTGCCCCTGCAGGCCAAGGTGAGCGCCGAGAAGGCCAAGGAACTCGACGGACCGAAGCTGACTTGCATGGGCGCGGAGAAGGCCGGCTCAGCCTCCGGCGTCGCCGAGTACACCGGCAAGTTCCAGGGCACCTGGCCCGGCCAGAGCAAGCCCTTCGGCTACGAACCCGGCCCTTACGCGGACGAAAAGCCTACGGCGAAGATCACCGCGGCCAACATGGCCCAGTACGCGCAGTTCCTGACCGAAGGGCAGAAGGCGCTGCTGAAGAAGTACCCGCAGACGTACTGGATGAACATCTACCCGAGCCACCGCGACTTCAAGCCGGCGGACTGGGTGTGCGACACCGTGAAGAAGAACGCCGTGACGGCGGAAGTGAAGCCCAACGGCCTGGGCATCAGCGGCATCTCGGGCGCGCAGCCGTTCCCGTTCCCGGCCAACGGCGGCGAGGCGATCTGGAACATCATCAATCCGAATCGCACGTCGACCGAGTCGGCGGTCTGCGACATCGCCGACGTCTATGCCAACGGCAGCGTCGCCTGGGGTCGCAACAAGTTCATGACCTACAACCCTGGCAACGATCCAAGCAAGCGCGGTTCGTTCGAGGACAAGATCAACGCATACTTCTACTCCGGCTACATGCTGCCGGAGCGCGACAAGGGCTTCGTCGCGGTGGGCTTCCAGCCCAACGACTTCACCAAGGACAGCACGTCCTCGTGGCAGTACCAGCCCGGGATCCGGCGCGTGCGCCAGGCGCCCGAAGTGGGCTTCGACTACCCGGTGCCACCGGCCGGGCTGCGCTTCGTGGACGACGACTACATCTTCAACGGCTCGCCGGAGCGCTTCACTTGGAAGCTGGTCGGCAAGAAGGAGGTGTTCGTTCCGTACCACAACTTCAAGCTGCAAGACCCGTCGCTCAAGTACAAGGAAGACATCATCAAGCCCAACACCGTGAACCCGGACCTGGTGCGCTACGAGATGCACCGCATGTGGGTGGTGGAAGGCAATCTGAAGGATGGCGTTCGCCACAGCTACAAGAAGCGCACCTTGTACGCCGACGAGGACACCTGGATCGCGATGTGGGCCGACAACTACGACGGTCGCGACCAGCTCTGGCGCACCGCGTTCGTCGCGTACTTCTATTCGCCGGAAGCCAAGGCCTTCCATCGCGGCGCGTCGGTCTACCACGACCTCACGGCCAACGCCTACGAAGTCGGCTACATGGTCAACGAGCGCGGCCCGGAAAACTGGTGGCGTCTGAACCTGCCGATGACGCCGGCCATGTTCAGTCCCGAGGCGGCAGCGCGCGGCGGGCGCTGATCGCGCGCAGCATCCGCTTGTAGATTCGGGGGCCGCCATGTGCGGCCCCTTTTTTTGCGCGGCCGAGAGTCGAACTGTCATCCTGCGGCGGCCGTTGCCAACGGTGTCGCAGGATCCGCCCATGAACCGCAACCCGCCGCGCGTCGTCCGTCTCGGGCTGATGTGGATGATCGGTGCGCCGCTGATCACGTTCTTCCTGGTCGGCGGGCTGTTGTTCTGGCATTTCATGCCGGCGATCGGCATCGGGCAGATCTGGGTGGCGGTGAGCCTTCTGCTGCTAGGCGTCTACGGCGTGATCAGCTGGAGAGTCGGCAAGTCGCGTGCGCGCCAGGCGCGCCTGATGGCCGAGGGACTGCGCGGCACCGCCGTCGTGCTGCAGGCGGAAGGAACTGGCGTGTTGATCAACCAGCGCCCGCAGCTGCTCCTGCGACTGCGCGTCGAGCTGCCGGGTCGCGCGCTCTACGAGGTCGAGCACCGCGAGATCGCGCCCTACCTGGGACTCGAGGCCCTCGGCGCGCAGCGTCGTGTGGCGGTGATCGTGGATCGCGACGATCCACAGCGGCTGATGATCGACTGGGGCGCAGCGTCTATCGCGAGACCGGCGGGCGATGTGCTGACCACCCGCCTCGAGAAGCTCAAGAACCTGCACCAGCGCGGTCTGATCTCGGACGCCGACTTCGACGAGCAGCGCAAGCGCGTGCTGGCGGAACTCTAGAATGATCGCGGTCGCAGATCAGGATCTGACGGGGAGAGCGGGGAAATGATGGCGGGAACGTTCTACACGCTGAAGAGCCTGGCAGGCTGGATCAACGGATTCGTGCTGCTGTCGGTGGTTCTCGGGGTCCTGGTCTGGCGTTTTGCGCCGCCGAGCTCGCGCACCACCGCGATCCTCGCTGCGACCGGGGCGCTGGCCGTCATGATTTTCCTGGGCCTGACATTCCGCGACCAGCGTCGGGTCAGCACCTTCGAGCGACTCAAGCGCGAGGGCGTGCACGGCACCGCCGTCGTCGCGCAGCTCGAGCCGACCCAGTTCTTCATCAATCGCCGGCGGCAGTTGAAGGTCACGCTCGAGCTCGCCGTGCCCGGCCAGGCCAAGCGGCAGATCACGCTTTATGGCTCGCCGCCGTTCGCCTACGAGATAGGCCAGGGACAGCTGCTGACGATCTACGTTGACCGCAACGATCCCCAGGCCTGGGTCATCGACTGGGACGTCGCGCCGCCGGGCGCAACGCCCGCTATGCCCGAGGCGCCCGCACCGTCGCGCGCGATGGCGGACCGGCTTGCCGAGCTCCAGAAGCTGCGCGACGCGGGGCAGATCACCGCGGACGAATACGAGGCGCAGCGAAAGCGGCTGCTGTCGGAGATCTAGCGGCGAGCGCGTACGCGCCTTCACGCCGTCCGAACCAACGCTGCTACCGGGGAAAGAGCGTCGCCTTGAGTCCCGGCATCGCGAGCACTTCGCGCGTGCGTGGGCTGATCAGTCGCAGTCAGCTCCGTCTCGCCTCGTTGCGCACCGAGCGTGCCGCGCGGCCATGCCAGCGCCGGAACGAACGGCTGAAGGCGCTGGGCTCGGAGTAGCCCAGGATTTCCGCGATCTCGCCCAGGCCCAGCTGCGAGTGGCGCAGGTACTTCATCGCCAGGTCCGCGCGCACGCGATCCTTGATGTCCTTGAAGCCCTGGCCGTTGGCGTCCAGGCGATGCTGCAGGGTGCGCACCGGGATGCCCAGCGATGCGGCGACATCGGGCAGGGTGCAGGGCGCGAACGGGAGCACGGCGCGCACCACGCTCTCCACGCGCGCCGCGATGCTCGCGCTCATCGCGTCCTCCTCGCGCCGCAGCAGCGCGCCAACCAGCGCGTGCGTGCGCGCCGCGCCGGTGGACAGCGGGCGGCTGAGCAGGTCCTTTTCGACGAACATCGCGTTGCGGTCGCGGTTGAATCCCACGTTCGGGCCGAACAGCGCGCGGTGGTCGGCGAGATTCTTCGGCGGCGCGTGGCGAAACTCGACGCTCCGCGGCTGCCAGCGCGAGACGGTCTGGCGCCGCACTTCCTGCACGCAGACCGCCAGCGCCAGCTCCGCCATCTGCACCTCGCTGTCGGTCTGACCGAGCGTCGACGACCATGAAACGATCATGCCGTCGCGCCGTCGCTCGACCGTCATGGTTGCCACGCTGGTGTAGACGTCGAAGTTGGCCGCAAGGTCCTCGAACATCTGCTCGAGCGTGCGCGCGCTGCGCAGCAGTACCCACAGCGGACCAATCACGACGGCCATCTGCGCGCGGCTGCCCAGGCGCAGGCCGAAGCTCGGGCAGTCGCACATCTCGGCCGCGCATTCGAGGAACGCGTAGGCGGCGCGGCCGGGCAGGGGAATATCGGGATCCTTCAGCGCCTCGGGCGATAGGTTGGCGCGTCGCGCGACGGCAAGCGGCTTGCCGCCGAGTTCACGGATCAGGTCTTCGGCACCGCTGAGCAGCGCGCTGCGAACGAAATTTCCGGGCATCGAAAAGCGCTCTCGTGAAGCTTGCATCTAATGTCAAAAGTATGGCATCTGATGTCAAGCTTCGACGTACGTTCGGGCGCATGATGCAAGGCAAGGCATGAACCGGCGCCAGTCCGGTGTGCACGCCGAACCCGGCAGCATTCGATGGAGGAAGGAAGCATGACCGAAGCCAAGATCAACACGCCCACCGTTCTCATCCTGGGCGCCGGCATGTCCGGCATCCTCGCGGGCATCAAGCTCAAGGAAGAGGGCATCGAGACCTTCGAAATCCTCGAGATGGGCGCCAGCGTCGGCGGGACCTGGCGCGACAACACGTATCCCGGCCTGTCCTGCGACGTGCCGGCGCACAGCTACGATTACAGCTTCGAGCCGAACTGGCGCTGGAAGTCGACGTACGCCGAAGGCCCGGAGATCCACGCCTACTTCAAGCTCTGCGCCGACAAGTACGACGTCACGCCGCATGTGCGCTTCAACACGCGCATCACCTCGGTAGTTCGCGAAGACGGCGCCTGGACCGTCACCAGCGCGGACGGCATGAAGCGCCGCGCGCAGATCGTCATCAACTGCCTGGGCGTGCTGGTCCACCCGATGCAGCCGGATATCGAAGGCCTGGCGAGCTTCGAGGGTCCGCAGTTCCACAGCGCGCGATGGGATCACTCGGTCGACCTCGATGGCAAGCGCGTCGGCGTCATCGGCACCGGCTCCACCGCCACGCAGATCATCTGCGCGCTGGCCGACCAGACTTCCAAGCTCGAGATGTACCAGCGCACCGCCCAGTGGGTGTGCCCGAACTTCGACACCAGGCGTCCCAACTGGCTGCGCCAGCTGCACCGCCTGATTCCGAGAGTGTCCTGGGCCGCCGGCCGCATCCAGAACTGGGTTCTCGAGAGCACCTTCTGCCAGGCCGTCATCGGCAACCAGAAGATGAAGAACCTGCTGGAGAAGCTCTGCCGCCGTCACCTGGCGCAGGTCAAGGATCCGGTGCTGCGCGAGAAGCTGACGCCGAAGTTCGAACTGGGCTGCCGCCGCCTGATCTTCTCCGACCAGTTCTACAAGTCGATCCAGAAGCCTGGCGTTTCGCTGGTGACCGAAGGCATCCAGCGCATCGAGCCCAAGGGCATCCGAACGAAGGACGGGCAGCTGCACGAGCTCGACGTCATCGTCACCGCCACCGGTTTCCACGCGCTCGACTACACGCGCAATCTCGTGATCAGGAACGAGAAGGGCCAGAGCCTGGGAGAGGTCTGGGAACAGGGCGCGCGCGCACTGCGTTCGGTCGCCGTAGCCGGCTTCCCGAATTTCTTCATGGTGATCGGTCCGCACAGCCCCATCGGCAACTTCTCGCTGACGGGCATCTCTGAAATCCAGATGCGCTACATCATGAGTTTCGTCCGCCTGATCAAGCGCGGGGAAGTGAAGGCTCTGAGTCCCACCCTCGAGGCGCAGGATCGCTACAACGAGCACCTGCGCGAAGGCTTCAACAAGACCCAGTGGGTGACCGGCTGCTCGAGCTGGTACCTGGACAAGAACGGCGTGCCGCGCATGTATCCCTTCACGCCCAACCAGTACCGGCAGGACATGAAGGATCCTGACGTTTCGGAGTTCGAGGTTTCGACGACCGCCTGATTCACCGGGTGCAAGTCCCCCTTGGACGGGCGGGGTAATCTCGACCGCCTTCGCTGAAAATTGCTTTCCCCCGATTCACCCGACGCCGCGTTCATGCGGCGTCGGGTTTTGTGCGTTCTCCTCTTCCTGCGACCCGACTGATCGACGTCATGACTGCTTCTCCGCCGAACCAAGCTGCCGATCCACTGCGTTTCCGCCTCGCCGGCTGGATCATGAATCACCGGGGTAGCGTGCTGATCGCCTTCGTCGTGATCACGATCGGCTTCCTGATGGGATTTCCGGGCGTGCAGATCCGCACGGTCTTCAAGGACCTGCTTCCGAAGGACGATCCCTTCGTGCAGGTTTATTACGACCATCCGAACTTCGGAAACCCGCTGACCATGTCGATCATGATCAAGCGCAAGCCCGGTGCCGGTGGCGACGCGGACAACACCATCTACCACGCCGAAACCCTGGACAAGGTCTGGAAGATGACGCGCGACATCGACCTTGCGCCCAACGTCGATCATGACCAGATCATCTCGCTGTCGACCGAAAAGCTGCGCTACGCGGAGGCCACGCCCTTCGGCATCGACATGAAACCGCTGATGGACAGCCACGCGCCGTCGACGCCCGAAGAGGTGCAGGATTTCCGTCGACGCATCCAGCTGTCGCCCAACGCGCGCACGTTCTATGTCTCGCGCGATGAGACCGCGACCCTGATAAACGCCACCTTCCTGGACTCCATCGAGTACGGCGAGGCCTTCAAGTACGCCGAGGCACTGGTCATCAAGGCGCGCGACAAGGACCACGACGTCTATCTCGCCGGCCAGCCGGTGCTGACGGGCTGGGTCTACAAGCTGCAGAAGCAGACCTACAAGATCTTCGGCGTGACCCTGGGCCTGCTGACCTTCGCCCTGGTCCTGTACATGCGTAACATCGCCGGCGTGGTCACGCCCATCGTGTGCGCGCTGGTCGCCGCAGTCTGGGGATTCGGCTTCATCGGCTGGCTGGGAAGACCGATCGAACCGCTGCTGATGATCGTGCCGCTGTTGCTGGTGGCGCGAACGTTTTCGCACTGCATCCAGTACACCGAGCGCTACTACGAAATCCTGAGTCACATCGGGGACAAGCGGAAGGCGGCCGAGATCACGATGGGCGTGATGATGGCGCCGTCGATCCTGGGCATTCTCACGGACGTGTTCGGCATCGTCTTCATCGCCGTCGCCCCGATCGTCACCATGCACAACCACGCGCTCTTCTGCGGCGCCTGGGCCTTGTGGATCATTCCGACCGGCGTGTTCCTGATCTCGATCCTGCTGTCCTACCTGCCGACGCCGCACAACATCGATGAGATTGCGGGCGGCGCGGAAAAGGAATCGGGGATCCACCTGCTGCAGAAGAAGCTGCTCCACAAGATCGCGCGCATCAGCTACGGCAAGCCGGCGCGGATCACCGCCACCGTGATCGCGCTGCTGGGCGTCTGGGCCATCTACGACTCGTCGCAGATCAAGATCGGCAACCCGACCGAGGGGAGCAACCTGCTGTGGAACGACTCGGAGTTCAACACCGCGGTACGCGCGATCAACGCGAACTTCCCCGGCATGAATACGCTGGAGATCGTGATCGAGGCGAAGAACCCGGCCGACGACAGCGAGCGGGTGGGGCGCCTCGTGGAGGCCACCATGCTGCGCAAGAAGATCCAGGAGATCGTCGAGGCCGACCCGGTGCTGCCTCCGCGCGCCACGCTGTCGTTCACCGACTACATGATGGAAGGCAACCGCCTGATGTCGGGAGGCAACCCCAAGTGGCTGCCGCTCGACCCCACGCGCGTGGCGGTGAACGGCGCGGCGGACGCGGTGACCTTCGGATCCAACCCGATCAACTTCGGCCATGTCGCCGACTTCGTGTTCCAGCACTCGACGGTCTCGCTGTGGTACGCCGACAACAAGCAGGAGACGGTCGACGCCGCGCTGGCCAGCGCCAAGCGCGCGGTCGACATGGTGGGAATCGATCACCCGACGTTCCGCGTGCGCCTGGGCACCGGCTTCATCGCGCTGCAGCAGGCCATGAACAACGTGGTCGAGCGCTACCACTGGCTGATCCTGGGCCTCGTGAACGTGGCCATCGCGCTGATCTCGGCCTACGCCTACCGCTCCTTCGTTGCCGCCTTCCTGCTGCTGGTGCCGGTGAACCTGTCGAATTTCCTGCAGATCGCGGCGATGCACCAGTTGGGCATCGGTCTCGACATCAATGCGACGATCGTGGCGGTGATGGGGGTGGGGGTGGGTATCGACTACGGCATCTACCTGCTGTCACGCATCTGTGAAGAATTCACGGCGCGCGACCACGACTGGGGCGCGGCGATCACCGCGTCGCTGACCACCACCGGCAAGGCGATCATGTTCACGGCCACGATCATGCTGACGGGCATTCTTCCGTGGTACTTCCTGTCCGACCTCAAGTTCATGGCCGACATGGGCCTGCTGCTGGTGGCGATCATGCTCATCAACATGGTGCTGTCGCTGGTCCTGCTGCCGCTGCTGGTCTGGTACGTGAAGCCGAAGTTCGCTTCGCGCGAGGACCTGATCATCGGTGAGGGCGTGGACCTGTCGAAGTACATCGTCGCGAAGTAGCGCGCGCCCGTAGCCCGGACTTCTTGTCCGGGCTACGGGCCGTTCAACCCTGAGCGAGCGTCGTTACCTGCCTGGCCCAGTCGTCGTAGGACCCGAGCATGGTCCACGTGAAATCGCAGGCGTAGTCGTAGCCGAGCTTGAAGAACGGCAGGCTGTGCGTGACCGGATCGATCTGCGCGGTGTCCGCGATCTCAACGATGGCGATCACCTCGTAACGACCGGGCACCTTCCAGACCTGCTTGATCGCGCCCGCATCGCGGGCTGCCATGACCGCGACGGTCTCCTGGCTCCAAACGCCGAAGAATTCCTTGTGGCTCATCCCGTCGGGCTTGCGCAGCTTGGCGTGAAGCAGAAATTCCATCGTGGTTCTCCTGGTGACGGTGGGTGCGTGTCGGGGCCTCGCTAGGTCGTCGATTCCGGCTCCGCCGAAGCCCCTGTGAACTCGCCGGGATGGATGTTGAGCTCGCTGAACTTCCGGTACAGCGTCGAGCGCGCGATGCCCAGCACGCTGGCCACGCGGTTGGCCTTGCGGTACTTGCGCAGCATCGAGACGATGATCTGTCGCTCGTAGTCACGCACTGATCCCAGGTTCTCCTGCGCCGGCGCGGAGAACGGGAGCTGCGCTGTGCCCGCACGCGCAGGTCCTTTGCGGATCTCGGGCGGCAGGCAGTCGGGCTCGATGCTCCCCGCGGAGCACAGCACGGCCGCCTCGATCGCGTTGCGGATCTCGCGGGCATTGCCCGGCCAGTCGTAGGCGTGCAGGGCCGCGTGCGCCTCGGCGGTGATGGTCAGCGCGTCGAGGCCGTGCTTGCGCCGCATGGCGGTCGCGAAGTGCTCTGCCAGCAGTCCGATGTCGCAGGGCCGATCGCGCAGTGGCTTGATCGTGCGCTGCACGACCTTCAGGCGGAAATAGAGATCCTGGCGGAAGCGGCCCTCGGCGATGAGCTGCACGAGGTTGCGATTGGTGGCGGCGATGATCCGGCAGGTCGCGTGGCGCGTCTCGCAGGAACCGACGCGCTGGAAGCTGCCGTCCTCGAGCACGCGCAAAAGCGCGGCCTGCATCGCGGGCGGCAGTTCGCCGACCTCGTCGAGGAACAGCGTGCCGCCCTTGGCCGACTCGAAGTATCCCGCGCGGCCGCGCGGGTCGGCGCCGGAGAAGGCGCCGCGCACGTAGCCGAAGAAAGTGCTCTCCATCAGATGCTCGCTGATCGCGCCGCAGTTGACCGCGAGGTAGGGGTGGTCGCGGCGCGGGCTGCAGGCGTGTACCTGTCGCGCCAGCAGTTCCTTGCCGGTCCCGGTCTCTCCGATGATGAGCAGGTTCACGTCGGCCGCGGCGATGCGCTGCAGGTCGTCGAACATGCGCCGCGTGTCGGGATCGCGCGTCGTGAACTCGCCGAAGTGGGCAATGGCGTCGGGTGCCGGTGTGGGCCGCGCGGCGCGTGGAACCCCGGATGCCGGCCTGCCCAGCAGGACGATCGACCCGATGCGCGCACCCGAGTTGGGCGCGGTCACGTCGAGGGTTGCCTGGACCGTGATGCCGTCGTGGCGCGCGGTAGTCCAGCGCTCCGCGATCTGGCGGCAGCGCTCGTTGGGCGTGTACATCAGGGGCCGGCCGCCATGATCCAGCGCGAGCATGTCGTCCTGCGGGTAATGCCGGGCAGCGTCGCTGAACGCCGTGAGGATGCGGCGACGCTCGAGTTCGCGGTGCAGCGCCATGCGCGCCTGGATCGAGTTGGCCACCGACACCGTGAGGCCCAGGGCCTGGTCGCGAAAGTCGGTTTCGATGGCCGTGAAGTCGATGATGCCGAGCACGGTCTGGCCGTCGGTGTCGAATATCGGGGAGGCCGCGCAGGACCAGGAGTGCCAGCCCTCGCAGAAGTGTTCGGTTGCGAAGACATGTACCGGCTGCCCCTTCGAGAGGGCGGTGCCCATGCCGTTGGTGCCGGCGCTGAGCTCGTTCCACTGCGAGCCCTCGATGATGTTGGACTGCACGGCCGCGCGCTCGCGTACCGCAGGGTCGCCCGTGATGTGCAGGATGGTGCCCGTGCGCTCTGTGAGGATCATGATGCCGGGCACGTCGACCAGGAAGTGACTGACGTCCTGCACGATGGGCACCGAGGTCTGCAGCAGCAGTTGCTCGGCCTCGCGGCGCTGACGGAATTCCTCCTCGCTCAGGCGGCGGCCCTTGGTCATGGCGACGTCCACGCCCAGGGCCGAGCAGCGCTGCCATTCGCCGAGCAGCAGCTGCAGGTAGGGCGTGCGTCGTTCCTCGGTGTCGAGCACGCCCGCATTGAAGCGCTCCCACAGGCTGCGCACGCCGCGCGCGTCCTTGTGGAATCCGACGTAGGGGCTCGGAACGGAATTCATGTTGCGTCCTCCATCCTGCGTGAGCCGGAGGCCGAGGATGCTTCGGCGGGTCAGCTTCGAGTCGTGACGCCGCTCGTGGCGGACCCAAGTATTCAACTCGCTTGCGAGGGTCTCATCAAGGCGGGTGGCTGCTAGATCCTTGCCCTGGGCCAAAACGGACTCGGCCGCAGCGATCAACTAAGCGTTAACAGGCCCTCGGCCGAGCCTCTGTCCGATTCCTCGGACACTTCTGTCCGAAGTGCAGACAGGTTCCGCGCTCCTGGCGTGGACGCCTTGGATCGGGGTACTGGTTTCGCAGCGGAAAACGGCAGATTCTCGGCTGCCGCCCCGATTGGTACGGAACTTGGGGTCAGCCCCTTGCCCGAACGCGGCGCGACGTCATCGGCTTCACCGTCCGAGGCATAGATAACGGGCCTGCACCCACCACAGAGAGGAGAACCAGAAAGATGAGCACAACCACCCAGGCCGCCCCGGCCGTCGCGGCAAAGGGCAGCAAGGCCGCGAATAGCTACGACGCGATCGTGATCGGCGCCGGCGTGGCCGGCCTCTACCAGCTTTATCGCCTGCGCAATCTCGGATTGAAGGTGCGGCTGCTGGAATCTGGAACCGGCGTGGGCGGCACCTGGTACTGGAACCGCTATCCGGGTGCGCGCTTCGACTCGCAGGCCTACATCTACCAGTACTGGTTCTCCGAGGATTTGTACAAGGAGTGGAATCCGAGTGAGCGCTTCCCGGCGCAGCCGGAAACCGAGCAGTGGCTCAACTTCGTGGCCGACCGCTGCAACCTGCGCAAGGATATCCAGTTCAGCACCCACGTCACCAAGGCCGAGTTCAGCGAACAGACCAAGCGCTGGAAGATCGAGACCACGGGAGGCGTGACCTACGACGCGAAGTACTTCGTCACCTGCTGCGGAATGCTCTCTGCGCCGCTGGAAAACAGCTTCCCGGGGCAGGACAGTTTCAAGGGTCCGATCTTCCACACGGCCCGCTGGCCCAAGAAGCCGGTCGACTTCCGCGGCAAGCGTGTCGGCATCGTCGGCACGGGCGCCACCGGCATCCAGGTGATCCAGACCATCGCCAGCGAGGTCGGGCACCTCAAGGTGTTCCTGCGCACGCCCCAGTACATCATCCCGATGCAGAACCCGAAGTACAGCGACACCGATCGCGAGGCCTACAAGGCGCTGTTCCCGTACCTCAAGGAGCGGCTGCCAAACACGTTCTCGGGCTTCGACTTCAACTTCAAGTACGGCAACTTCGCGGACCTCACGCCCGAGCGCAAGAAGGAACTGCTCGAGATGTTCTGGAACGAGGGCACGCTGGTGCTGTGGCTGGCCTCGTTCCCTGACATGTTCACGGACGCGGCGGTCAACGAGGAAATCTCGGAGTTCGTGCGCGTGAAGATGCGCGAGCGCCTCAAGGATCCCGAGCTCTGCCGCAAGCTGATCCCCACGACGTATGGCTTCGGCACGCACCGCGTTCCGCTGGAGTCCGGTTATCTCGAGGCCTACCACCGGCCCAACGTGGAGCTCGTCGAAGTGGCGAAGAACCCGATCGTGTCGGTGGTGCCTCAGGGCGTGAAGCTCGCCGATGGAACGGTGCACGAAGTCGACATCCTGATCCTCGCCACCGGCTTCGACGCGGGTTCGGGCTCGCTGACCCGTATCGACATCCGCGGCAAGAACGGCCAATCGCTGAAAGACCAGTGGAACGACGAGATCCGCACGACGATGGGGCTGGCCGTGCACGGCTATCCGAACCTGTTCACCACGGCCGCGCCGCTGGCGCCTTCAGCGGCGCTCTGCAACATGACCACGTGTCTGCAGCAGCAGGTCGACTGGATCGCGGACTGCATCAGCTACATGGAGAAGAAGGGCCACAAGCGGATCGAGGCGACCAAGGCCTTCGAGGATCACTGGGTCGATCACCACGATGCGATCGCCAACGCCACGCTCGTCACCAAGACCGACTCCTGGTACATGGGCTCGAACGTGGTCGGCAAGCCGCGTCGCCTGCTCTCCTACATCGGCGGCGTGGGCCGCTACAAGCAGGAATGCAACGAGGTTGCCGAGAAGGGTTACGAGGGCTTCACGTTGACCTGACCCCACCCAGGACGCGTGTCCCTCTTCCGGCCCCGTCGATCGTCCGAGATTCGGCGGGGCCGGCTTTCAAGGAATCTTTCGCCAAAGCGCAGCCAACGAGATGAACAAGACCCAGTACCACTTGCGCGCCGACCTCCAGTCCACCCCCACGGCAGGGCCCCTGCGCGCGGCGAATGTCGGGCCGACGCCGCTGACGGGCCAGGAGACGCGCGTCGTAGCCGAACTGATGCGCGGCATGTCGAACCGACAGATCGCCCGCGCGCTGTCGCTGAGCCAGTACACCGTGAAGTTCCACCTCAAGAACATCTTCTCGAAGTGGGGCGTCCGGTCACGCGTCGAGCTGATCCTGCGATCAGCGTCGCTCGCCCAGCAGAAGCC
The DNA here is from genome assembly GCA_046594215.1 of Panacagrimonas sp. GTDB lineage: Bacteria > Pseudomonadota > Gammaproteobacteria > Nevskiales > Nevskiaceae > Panacagrimonas. Next base: position 26,501 of record JBKJPX010000042.1, on the reverse strand, counting down.
GCCCCCCGAGCGCTACGCGCTGTCCCAGCCCGCCGCTGCCGCGAGCTGACCGGCCGCATCCACGGACGCGCTAGTCTGCAGTCCGGCGCACCGGGCGCCCCAGGGGAGCAGGCGCATGCGACAGGTCTTCATCGTTTCGGCGGGTGGACCGGAAAAGCTGCAGGTCCGCGAGTCGCCGGATCCGCAACCCAAGGGACAGGAACTGCGCATCCGCGTGCGCGCCAGCGGCGTCAATTTCGCCGACATCCTCGCTCGGCAGGGCCTGTACCCGGATGCTCCGAAGCTGCCGGCCGTGGTGGGTTACGAGGTCTCGGGCGTGGTCGACGCCGCGGGGCCGGAAGCCGGCGAGTCCTGGATCGGCCGCGAGGTGATGGCGCTCACCCGTTTCGGCGGCTATGCCGACACCGTGATCGTCCCGGTCCACCAGGTCTTCGCCAAGCCTGCGTCGCTCACGCACGAGCAGTGCGCCACGATTCCGGTGAACTACCTCACGGCCTGGCAGTTGATGGTGGTCATGGGATCCCTGGCCAAGGATGAGACCGTGCTGATCCACAACGCCGGTGGCGGCGTGGGTCTCGCGGCGATCGACGTGGCACGGCACATCGGCGCGCGCAGCATCGGCACGGCCAGCAGCGGCAAGCACGCTTTCCTCAAATCGCGCGGACTCGACGACGCCATCGACTACACGCGCGGCGACTGGATGCCCGAACTCATGCGCCTCACGCAGGACCGTGGCGTGGAACTGATCCTGGATCCGCTCGGCGGCGCGCACTGGAAGAAGAGCATCAAGGCGCTGCGCCACACGGGACGCCTGGGCATGTTCGGCATCTCCACCGCCACCGAGTCGAAGCTGCCCGGTCCGCTGCGCCTGCTGTCGGTGGGCCTGGGGCTGCCGCTGTTCAATCCCATCACGCTGATGAACCAGAACCGCGCCGTGTTCGGCGTGAACGTCGGGCACCTGTGGCACGAGCCCGGGAAGATTCGCGTGTGGGGCGACGCGATCCTGCAGGGCGTCGCCGACGGCTGGGTGCGGCCGCACGTCGACAGGACGTTTCCGCTGGCGCAGGCGGGCGAGGCGCAGGCGTATATCGAGGCGCGCAAGAACACCGGCAAGGTCGTGCTCGTCGTGTGATCCCGCTACGGGGGCGTTCCTTCCGCCGCCTCGCGTGCCTGGCTCATCAACCCGTCCAGTGCCGCGCGATCGAACCATCGTCCGGCCAGCATCACCGCCTCGATCGAGCGCGTATTGCGGATGTCGGTCAGCGGGTTCTGGCGCAGCAGCACGAGGTCCGCGCGGCGACCCACCTCGATCGTGCCGAACGCGTGGGGCGTGCCGAGGAACTGCGCGGCGTTTCGGGTGGCCGACTGCAGCGACTGCATCGGCGTGAGCCCCGCGTCGACGAGCGCCGCGAGTTCTTCGTGCAGGCTGAAGCCCGGCACGGTGTACACGTCGCCGCCGTCGGTGCCGGCCAGCAGGCGCACGCCGGCGGCCTGCATCGGCGCCACGAGCGAGCGATCGCGCTCGTAGTACCGGCGGTCGATCTCGCGATCCTGCAGGTCGCGTCCCTGCAGCCGCATGTCCTGGCTCGCGTCCCAGCCGGCGCGCTCGCCACGCGGCACGTAGGCGAATTCGGCCGCAGGAACGACGGGCAGCGCACCGCCTGAGAAGTCGCGCCGCTGCACCAGGGTCGGCGCCACCGCGGTGTCGTGGCGCATGAAGTTCGCGTACAGCGCGGCGCAGCGTGCGGGGTCGAAGCTGTCGAGCACGGCGAGCAGGTAGGCGCGGCGCAGGCGGCGACGCTCGCCGGCCTCGCCCGCGCCCAGCGCACGCGCCTTGTCGAGCATCAGTTCGTCCTCGCGCGACGAGCACGCGAAGGCAACGTTGAACAGGTGCTCGATGCTGATCTGCCCGGCGAACGCAGCCTCGCGCGCGGACACCGAGAACGGCACGTGGCCCGCAAATGGAATGCCGAGACGACGCGCGGCGTCGGCGATGCCGAAGTAGGCCTCGCGCGGAAGCCGGTTGTAGACCTTGATGAAGTCCGCGCCCTGGCGGTGCAGGTCCTGCACGAGCGCGTCGGCCTCGGCCGCGGTGGAGACCACGCGCGACAGTCGCGGCAGCAAGGGGTAGGGGCCGTCCACGAACGGACCGGCCATCAGGAAATGCGGTCCGACTCGGCCGCCGTTCTCTACCTCTGCTCGCAGGCGCTGCATCGCCGCGAGGTCGTAGTCGCCGCCCATGTCGCGCACGCCCACGACGCCTTGCGCCACCAGCAGCGGAAAGTAGGTGCGGTAGCGCTCGCGGCGAAGCACGTGGACGTGGAGATCCCAGAATCCCGGGACCAGGAAGCCGCCGTGCGCGTCGAGGACTCGCGCGCCTGCCGGCAGGGCCACTGCGGACGCCGGACCGATCGCCGCGATGCGCCCGTCGCGCACCACGAGCGCCTGGTCGGCGTGGGGCGGCGCGCCGGTGCCGTCGATCACGGTGGCGCGCAGGATCACGACAGCGTCGTCCGCCGCGCGTGGCGACGTCGCGCCTGCGCCGGCGAGGGCCGCGCCCAGTAGCAGAAGGGCCGCGAAGCGTTTCACCCGATGCTGACCCGCTTCATGCGGCCACCCGCGCCGGCGGTGATCGAGACCTGCGCGCGCGGCACGCCGAAGTGTTCGGCGACCAGCCGCACCAGGTCCTCGTTCGCCTTGCCGTCCACCGGTGGCGCCTTCACCTGCGCGATCCAGCTGCCGTCGGGCTGCTCGAGCAGCGCGCGCGTCTTCGCATTCGGCTTGACCTTGATGCTCAGCGTTCTCGCCACGGTGCTTCCCACTGGCCCGACCGGAGCCCGCATTGCACCACGGCGCGCGTGATCGCGGTCACGGCGTCCCTTCCGCGGAAGCCTACCCGCATTGCACGGAGGCCCTGTCGGTGTCAGCGTTCGCTCCATCGTCACAGTCCTTCCGGATGCGCGTGAAGAACGTCCTGATCCTCATCGGCATCCTCCTGCTCGGCGCGGTCGTGTGGATGTTCGGCAAGGACAGCTCGCGCATCTTCCTGGCGCCAGCCGAGATCCTCGGCGGGCCGGTGCGCGTGGTCGATGCGCAGGGCGACCGCCTGTATTACGTGACAAGCCAGTGGGAGAAGCGTCTGAGCCGCCACGGCGGGTCGCGCTGGAGTTCCAGCACGCGCACGGTGGGCTGGCTCAACGTGGACCTGTGGGCGCTCGACGCCGCCACCGCGCAGCCCGTCTTCCGCAAGCGCCTGAAGCGCGACCGGGTCAACGGCGACACCGCGGCGTTGGGCGTGGAGCAGGGCGTGCTGTGGGCGCGCATCCCGGAACTGGTGGGCATCCGGCTCGCAGACGGCGTGATCGTCGCCGACGGTGCGCGCATCGTGGCGCGCAACCCTTCCCTGGCCGGCCTGATGCCCAAACCGGCTGCGGCGGGGACCTTCCTGACTCACGAGATGCAGCCGCTGAAGTTCGACGCCGACAACGGATTGCTCGTGCGGCTCGACGATGCCCGCGTGTTCCGCATCGATCCTCTGACGCTCGGGGCAACGCTTTTTGTCCCGCCCGCTGCCTCGTACCCGACGTATCCACGCTCCCGTCCCGATCCCGCAAGGACGCCTGCGCAGAAGGCGCCTCTGAACACGACGACCCGCGTCGTGATCCACACGCCGGCTGCGGGCATGGACTGGGAGTCGATGGTGCGCGGGCTGGTCATCGACGCGCGCGGCCAGACCAAGGACTGGCTGGGTCTGCTCGCCGATCCCGAACTGGCCGAGGCGAAAGCGCGGCACATCGTCAGCGACCAGATGGACTTCAGCGTGCCGCGACGCCAGCGCCTGTACCACGCCAAGCTGGAACCGATCGAGGATTTCTTCGGCAGCCGTCTGCAGTTCAACAAGCCCGAGCTGCTTCCCCAAAGCCCGGAGTTCCTGATGGGTGGCCTGCTCACGTCGGATTCGGGAAGCTGGAACGAATCGTCCGCGATGTGGCGGCGTGACCCGGACAGCGTCTTCGTGTTGTCGCGCGACCGCCTCGGCGACGAAGGCCGCCTTCAACTCGCGCGTGTCGCCGGCCCCGCCGGCCGGCCGGTGTGGAGCGTCGCGCTGCCGCTTTCGGCCCTCAGGGCCTGGATGCCGGGCGAGCGCCACGCGCTGATGCTGGGTCCGGATCCTGCGGCGCAGCACTCCCCGATGGCCGAGGAAGGCGAGAACCCCCCGATGCAGGTGATCTCGGTCGATCTGGTGAGCGGCGCGCTGCAGTCCTTCAATCCCGACCTGCACCGCGACTGGCCCATCGATGGCGCGGCGCCGCCGCCGCAGGCGGCGCAATGAACGGGCGCCGGATGCGCCGATCGCGCCCGCTACTGCTGTGGGCGATCGTGCTGCTGTCGGCCTGCGACCGCCGCGATCCGTCGAGCCATGAGCAGGCGAAGGCCGCCGCGCCCCCGGCGACCGTTGCCGTCGCCACGTCGACCGCGGTTCCCGACGACGCGCTGCTCGTGCTGCCGGGCGACTACGCGCAGAGCACCACGCTCGCCGAGCTCGAGGCGCGTTTCGGCAAGGGCAGTCTGCGCTTCGAGGGGCCGCCCGATTACGGCGTCGTGCTGTTCCCCGAGGATCCATCGCGCCGCGCCTTTCTCTCGTTCCACAATGCCGAGGCGCACACGGACCTCGCCAGCATCTCGGTGCGTGACGCCGGCTCGCGCTGGCGCGGCAAGCAGGGCCTGCAGGTCGGCACCTCGTTCGCAAAGCTGCGCGAGCTCAACGGCAAGCCGTTCTACTTGATGGCCTTCGAGAACGGCCGCAAGGCCTGGGCCCATGGCCAGTGGAGTCCGTCGATGAGCGACGAGGACAGCGCGCTCGGCAAGTTCGACGTCGAGGAGGGCGATCACATGTACTTCGACGTAGACCTGGGACTGCGCGATCCCGCGGCTGCGAGCCCGCTCGCGGACCCGGCCTCGGAATCGCCGATCTCCAGCGACGATGCAGACGCGTGGAATGCGGCGGAACGCTTCGTGGTCACGAGCTTCGGCGCCAGCACCAGCCTCGACGACGAGTGGCAATAGCGCGGAATTCACCCTGCCGCACCGTCGGAAGTCCCGCGCGACGCTCCGCGATCGAGAAAATATCGTCCGTTTCCGAGGATCTACGTTTCCATAAACGTGGAAGCATTGAAGTGGCGCGACGTTTCCAGATAATTTGACGCATGAAGTCGGAAACCGTCGTCGCCCGCCTCGCGTCGCTGGCCCAGGAATCGCGCCTCGCGGTGTTCCGGCTGTTGGTCCGGAAGGGACCCGAAGGTCTGCCCGCAGGCGAGATCGCGGCGAGGCTCAAGATCCCCGCCGCGACGCTGTCGTTCCATCTCAAGGAACTGAGCAATGCCGGCCTGCTGAAGTCGCGGCAGGAAGGGCGCTTCATCTATTACTTCCCCGACTTCAAGGCGATGGGCGCACTGGTGGGCTATCTCACCGAGAACTGCTGCGTCGACAGCGCCTGCGGCCCCGGCGAGTGCAAGTAGCGACCCCGCAGAAGTACGCCGTGAACCGTTTCCACGTGCACGTCTCGGGAAGCAATCTCGATGAGAGCATCGGCTCCTACTCGAAGCTGTTTGGAACAGATCCCAGCGTCACCAAGCCCGACTACGCCAAGTGGATGCTCGAGGATCCGCGCGTCAGTTTCGCGATCTCCGCCGACGAGTGCGGCGGCACCATCGGTGTGAATCACCTGGGCCTGCAGGTGGATTCAGTCAGGCAGCTGGCGAACAGTGTCCCTACTGGCCAGGTCAGCCGATGACGGCGCATTCGGGCATGCCCGATCCTGCGGCCGTCGAAGGCACACGTGAGCAGAAGCTGCATGCGTTTGCCGACACCTTCATGGTGTTGCGCCGACGGATCGAGCTGTTCGCCAGCCTGCCGTTCGGGAAGCTGGATCGCATGGCGCTACAGCAGCGCGTATCGGGCATCGCCCGGCAGTAACCCGACGGACCCACGATCCCATGTCCATATTTGAGCGTTACCTGACCCTCTGGGTCGCGATCTGCATCGTCGTCGGCATCGTGCTCGGGCATCTGCTGCCCGGCGTGTTCCAGGCCATCGGTTCCGCGGAGATCGCCAAGGTCAATCTGCCGGTCGCTGGCCTGATCTGGTTGATGATCATCCCGATGCTGATCAGGATCGACTTCGGTGCTCTCGGCAAGGTCAAGGATCACTGGCGCGGGATCGGCGTCACGCTATTCATCAACTGGGCGGTGAAGCCGTTCTCGATGGCGGCGCTGGCCTGGCTGTTCATCGGCCACTGGTTCAGGCCGTTTCTTCCGGCAGAGCAGATCGACTCCTACATCGCCGGGCTGATCCTGCTCGCCGCCGCGCCCTGCACTGCGATGGTGTTCGTCTGGAGCAACCTCTGCCGCGGCGAACCGCATTTCACGCTGAGCCAGGTCGCGCTGAATGACGCGATCATGATCGTCGCCTTTGCGCCGATCGTCGGCCTGCTGCTAGGGCTCTCTGCGATCACGGTTCCTTGGGACACCCTGCTGCTGTCGGTAGGCCTGTATATCGTGGTGCCGGTGATCGTCTCCCAGCTGCTGCGGCGAGTGCTGCTTGCCAAGGGTGGCGAGGCTGCGATCGCTCGCCTGCTCGGCACGCTGCAGCCCTTGTCGCTGGTTTCGCTGCTGACGACCCTGGTGCTGCTCTTCGGCTTCCAGGGCCAGCAGATCATCGAGCAACCCCTGGTCATCGCGCTGCTGGCGGTGCCCATACTGATCCAGGTCTACTTCAATTCCGGCGCCGCCTACCTGCTCAACCGGGCGGCCGGCGAAGCGCACTGCGTCGCCGGCCCGTCCGCTCTGATCGGCGCGAGCAACTTCTTCGAGCTGGCGGTCGCTGCTGCAATCAGCCTGTTTGGTTTCAAGTCGGGTGCGGCGCTGGCCACGCTGGTCGGTGTGCTGATCGAGGTACCGGTCATGCTCTCGGTCGTGAAAATCGTCAACGCATCCCAACACTGGTACGAGCGCAAGGCGCTCGCGCGAGCCAAGCCATGAACATGAAGAAGATCCTGTTTCTCTGCGTCGCCAACGCCGCACGCAGCCAGATGGCCGAAGGCCTGGCCCGGCACCTGTTCGGCGAGGAGGCGGAGGTGCTCAGCGCCGGCTCGATGCCGTCGAAGCTCAATCCGCTGGCGGTCACCGCGATGGCGGAGCTTGGGATCGACATCAGCAGCCATTATTCGAAGGCGGTGAGCGAGCTGGATGCTGCGAGCTTCGACCTGGTCATCACGCTCTGCGCCGACGAGGTCTGCCCCGTGTTGCCGGGCAAGGTCCAACGGCTGCACTGGCCGATCGGTGACCCGGCCGGCGTCGATCCGGCTCTCGGACCCGAGAAGGCGCTCGCGACGTTTCGTACGGCGCGCGACCAGATCCTGCAGCGCCTGAAGGTGCTGTACGCGCTGCGCAAGCACGGTCCGGGACCCGCGAGTGAGGAATTCCACGCCAGCCTGCGAGTCAGTGACCTGGCGCGCAGCACCGCGTTCTATGCCTGGTTGCTCGGCGGCTGGCCCAAGGAGTGGACGCATCGCTACGCCACCTTCGTGCGGCCCGAGCTGAACCTGAACTTCGTGCTGGTGGTATCGGACGGCAAGGAATTGCATCACGACACGCTCTATCACCTCGGCGTCGGCGTGCCGACGCGTGCCGCGGTGATCGAGGCCTGGCGGCGCGCGGCCGCGGCGGGCATCCCCATCGACAAGCCGCCGCGCACGACCTGGAAGGGCACGCCCTTGCACGAGCTGTGGCTGACCGATCCGGACGGCAATCTCGTGGAAATCTATGCGCGGCTCACGCCGCTTGAACTCGCACAGATGCCAGCTGACCAGCAGCCCGTTTTCCTCACCTGAGCGCGACCACGATGAGTGTCACGATCTATCACAACCCCGCCTGCGGAACCTCGCGCAACACCCTGGCGCTGATCCGCAACGCCGGCATCGAGCCGACGGTGATCGAATACCTGAAGACGCCGCCGGCCCGGGCGACGCTCGAAGCGCTGATCGCGCGCATGGCAGTACCGGTCAGGGAGGTCCTGCGCGAGAAGGGCACGCCGTATGCCGAGCTGGGGCTGGACGATCCGAAGTGGACGGACGCGCAGCTCGTCGGTTTCATGCTGCAACATCCCATCCTGATCAACCGGCCCATCGTCGTGACCGATCTCGGCGCGCGCCTGTGCCGGCCGTCCGAGGCCGTGCTCGACATTCTTCCCGCCGCCCAGAAGGGCGCCTTCAGCAAAGAGGATGGCGAGGTCGTGGTCGACGCCGGCGGCCATCGTGTCCGCTGACGGCAGCGACTTGCCCAACGTCGATGCCGAGCTGTTCCGGCGGCCCGACCCTTCTGCGCTGAGTCCCTCGACGCGCGCCCGCCATGCGCCGCGCATCCTGCTGCTCTACGGCTCGCTGCGCGAACGCTCCTTCAGCCGCCTGGTCACCTTCGAAGCACAGCGATTGCTCGATGCGATGGGAGCGGAAACCCGCGTGTTCGATCCCGCCGGGCTGCCGCTGCCGGATGGCGCGCCCGAGTCGCATCCAAAGGTGCAGGAGTTGCGCGATCTGGCGGCCTGGTCCGAGGGCATGGTGTGGACCTCGCCCGAGCGGCATGGCGCGATGAGCGGGATCATGAAGGCGCAGATCGACTGGATTCCGCTGAGCGTGGGCGCCGTGCGGCCCACTCAGGGCAAGACACTGGCCGTGATGCAGGTCTGTGGAGGTTCGCAGTCCTTCAACGCGGTGAACCAGCTGCGCGTGTTGGGTCGCTGGATGCGCATGATCACCATCCCCAACCAGTCCTCGGTGGCCAAGGCCTTCCTCGAGTTCGACGGCGACCGCATGAAGCCCTCCGCGTACTACGACCGCATCGTCGACGTGATGGAGGAACTCGTGAAGTTCACCCTGATGACGTGCGAAGTGTCACCCTACCTTGTGGACCGTTACAGCGAGCGCAAGGAATCCGCCGAGGCCTTGTCGAAGCGTGTGAACCAGCGCTCGATCTGATTGTCGGTGCGGCGTGCGGCCGCGACCCACACGACGTGCCAACAGGAGACCGCAGCATGATCGTGCAGGGCATTTCCGTTGTTTCCGCCTGTGTCGTCCTGTACGCGTTCTACATGCAGCAGCGCGGTGCCTGGCTGGCCACCGAGCGCCGGTACCTGGCGTGCAACTTCGTCGGCACCGCCGTGCTGACCGTGGTCGCCTGGATCGGATCGCAGTGGGGTTTCGTGCTGGTGGAAGCGATCTGGGCCATTGTGAGCCTGCACGGCCTGATCCGTGCCTGTCGGGAGTAGGCACCCCGGTGTCCACTCGGAGGAGGCCAGAGCCAGAACGTCGTGTCACACCTAGGGCGTGACCCGCGTCCCGGCGAGATCCACGTCCTCGGCAAGGGCCATCGTTCAATCCGCTTGTGAACGCGGGCTAGGGCCGAAAATCAGGTCGTCGGCTCGCTGCGCGGGCCTATGCAGGCTGGCGCTGCGAGAACTCTTCGAATGCCGCGATGGCGTTGGCCGCATACATCAGCGAAGGACCGCCGCCCATGTAGGTCGAGACGCCCAGCGTTTCGTCGATCTCCTTGCGCGTGACGCCCAGCGCGACCAGGGACTTCATGTGGAAGGCGATGCAGGGATCGCAGCGCGCAGCCACGCTCAGGGCCAGCGCGATCAGTTCCTTGGTCTTTTTCTCGAGGACGCCGTCGGCCGTGGCGGCGCGCCCGAGATCGTTGAAGCTTTTCAAGACCTCTGGCGTGTTGGCGCGAAGCGTGGCGAGCTGAGCAGAAACGAACTGGGTGAGATCGCCGTAGCGAACAGTGGAAGTAGACATGCGGACTCCGATTCAACGACGGCTTGGACGCAGCATGCTTCGGCAAGCGCATGTAGACCGAAGGACAGGCCGCACGATGTGCTCACCCTGCGGGTGGGGTCTGTACGCCATCCCACGATGGCTGCCGGGGCGTCGCGTAGCGCACAGACCTGGGCTCGAACGCTCCTTATGGTCGCCTTAGCGTCGGGAGTGCCGCCGAAGGCACCCGGCGAACAGCCGCTCAAATCGGCTTTGAATCAAGGACTCACTCCGTGGACCTGTTGAACGATCCGCCGCGCTTCCTGTTCTTCACCGGCAAAGGGGGCGTCGGCAAGACCACCCTGGCCTGCGCCACCGCGATCACGCTGGCCGACGCGGGCAAGCGCGTGCTGATCGTCAGCACCGACCCGGCCTCGAATCTCGACGAGATGCTGAGCGTGAAACTTGGCAATTCGCCCTCCACTGTGCCCGGCGTGCCACGGCTGTCGGCCATGAACATTGATCCCGAGGCGGCTGCGAACGCCTACCGGGATCGCGTGATCCAGCAGATGCCAGGGTCCACGGAAACCGAGCGCGCCTCGGTGCGCGAAGAACTCAGTGGCTCCTGCACGACCGAGATCGCGTCCTTCGACGAGTTCGCCGGGCTGCTCAGCGACGCGGCCCCAACGATGGACCACATCGTCTTCGACACGGCACCGACCGGGCACACGCTGCGCCTGCTGAGTCTGCCCAAGGCCTGGACCGGGTTTCTCCAAGGCAATGATCGCGGCGCGTCCTGCCTGGGACCGCACTCCGGTCTGAAGATGCAGGAGTCGCGCTTCCGCAAGGCACTGGCGGCGCTGTCCGATCCGAAGCTCACGCGCATCGTGCTGGTGACGCGGGCCGATGCGCCGGCGCTCAACGAGGCCGCGCGCACCTCCGACGATCTCAGGGCCCTGGGCATCGCCAACCAGCACCTGGCGATCAACGCGGTATTTCATGCGAGCCGTCGCGATGATCCGGTTGCGGTCGCTTACGAAGCTCAGGGACAGGCCGCGCTGGCGGCGATGCCGGAACGCATCGGCACCTTGTCGCGCGACGAGTTCCCTCTGCGCGCGTTCGATATGGTGGGACTGCCCGCGCTGCGCGCGATATTGATGCCGCCCACCGTGCTCCCGGCCCATGCCGGCGACGTGATCGCCGAGCCTGTACCCCCCGCCGAATCGCTGGACCAGCTGGTCGAGTCGTTGGCGCAATCCGGCCGGGGCCTGATCATGGTCATGGGCAAGGGTGGCGTCGGCAAGACCAGCATCGCCGCTGCGCTGGCGCTGGGACTGGTCGAACGGGGTCATCCCGTACACCTGTCGACTACCGACCCGGCCGCGCACCTGGCATCGACGCTGGTGGAGACAGTCCACAACCTGTTGGTCGACCGCATCGATCCCAAGGCCGAGACTGCGCGCTATGTCGAGAAAATCATGGCGAACAAGGGCCGCAACCTGGAGCCGGCGGCGCGCGACCTCCTTCGTGAAGACCTGCGCTCGCCCTGCACCGAGGAGGTCGCGGTGTTCCACGCCTTCTCTCGCATGGTCAGCGAGGCGCGAAAGGGCTACGTGATCCTGGACACGGCACCCACCGGCCACACCCTGTTGCTGCTCGATGCGGCCGGTGCCTATCACCGCCAGATCGAACGCGACATGACGAACACGGGCACGCATTTCGTCACCCCGCTGATGCATCTGCAGGACCCCGAATGGACGCGCATCATCATCGTCACGCTGCCGGAGACCACGCCCGTATCGGAGGCCGCTGCCCTGCAGGACGACCTGCGCCGCGCAAGGATCGAGCCCTACGCCTGGGTCATCAATCGCAGCATGGCGGCCTCGCGAACGCTCGATCCGCTGCTGCGCGAGCGGATCGCCGGCGAACGCAAGCAGGTCGAGCGTGTGCGTCGCGGCCTGGCAGTGCGGGTGTACGGCGCACCGTGGCTCAGCCGATCACCGACCGGCGTGAAGCAACTGCGAGAGCTGCTGCATCGCGCATCGATCAGTGCCGAGTCGAAAGTCTGACGGCAAATTGAAGGCCGAAGCAGCGATGAGTCCAGAACACGGCCACGCGACGGCCAACTCCAACTCGGCATTCGCCATCGGCATCGCACTGGATATGGACTGACCGCGACATCGTGGAAAATGTCCTGTATCCCTTGCGCGCTGTTTCGCGTCTAAGCCGGGGAGACAGCAAAACCCACTCAACAGGAGCCCCCCCATGACCGAACTCTCTGCCCGTGACCGCGCCCTCGTCGGTCTCGGTGCTGCCCTGGGCAGCAACTGCATCCCGTGTGTCGAGCACCACCTTCCGCTGGCCCGCAGCGCCGGCCTGGGCGACGATGAGATCCGCGCCGCCCTGAGCCTTGCGGACACCATCCGGCAGGTGCCGGCGCGTCGCGTCCTGGCGCGCGCCACGGAGCTGGCCGGGATCCCGGCGGCGGATTCGGCGCCGGCTGCGGCCTGCGGCACTTCCACACCGGCGACCTCGTCCGGATGCGGAAGCGGTCCTGCGACGAAATCCTCCTCCGGCGGTTGCTGCTGATCCGACCCGGTCCGATGGCCGAATCCACGATCCCGTTCGATGCCGCTGCGCGCGAGGTGTCGCGGGCGGTGCTCGATTACCTGGTGCGTTACGTCGGCGACCGGACCGTGGCGGAGGACCTGCTCCAGGAAACCCTGATCCGCATGGACAAGGGCTTCGCTTCATTCGAAGGACGGTCCTCGATCAAGACCTGGGCATTCTCGATTGCGAGTCGCGTCGCGGCGGATTACCTGCGTCATCCTGATCGACGGGCGCAGGTTCTCGATTTGGACGAGGCCGAGGCGGTGGCCGACCCAAGCCTCAGCGTCGACGAGCGCCTGGTGATCGACGAAATGGACGACTGCATCCGCAAGACCATCGACAGCCTGCCGGACAGCTACCGCACGGCGCTGATCCTTCACGACCTTGAAGGACTGAGCGCCGAGCAGGTAAGAGAAATCTGCGAGTGCTCCTTGGTCACCGCCAAGATCCGGATCCACCGCGCGCGGCTGCGGCTCAAGGATGCGCTTGCCAAGCGCTGCACTTTCTATAGGAGCGAGGACGCGGTTTTTCGGTGCGACCGCAAAGCCGAACGCTGAACGGCGCCTGGGCGCTCTTGCCGCCCGGCAACCGCGACCGATTCCATCAACGAAGAGATTTCATGACTCGCTGGACCGTTTGCTGGGCCATCGCGAGCTTGCGCGGCCTGGTCCGCGCCAGGCGGGCTTAGGGAGGGCTTCTTGACTGCCGATCATGGTGATGGATCGTTGCCTTCCTGGCACTGCGCGGGGATCGCCTGCTTTGCGTCCCCTCAGTTGGCCGACCTCGTCCTCGTTCAGTGACGCCGGCAAGTCCCGTCCCGAGGAACCTTGGCGACCCGCCACGGCTTTGCGCTCCAGGCCAAGCTACTGGCACGCCCCGATATCCCGCAGGCCCCATTCGCGCCTAGAGTTCGGCCCATGGGTGCACGTTCCCAGGGCATACCGCTCACCGCAGGCACGGACAACGACGACGTGCCCCCAGCGTCGGTCCCGCACGCGGTAGCACGCGGGGCCGATGCTTCTTCACGATACGAGCTGCGCACCCAAAGTACGCGTGCTCAGGCAAAGTACACACGCGACCGCTGGCAAGCCCGTAGGCCGCCCGCGGACTTCCGCTTCCATAAAAAGACGTCACGAGACCGGACATGAGCAAAGAGCAGCCGACCATCATCTACACCCTGACCGATGAGGCGCCGCTGCTAGCGACCCGCTCCTTCCTGTCGATCATCCGCGCGTTCGCGGAGCCGGCCGGCATCAAGGTGACCACCAGCGACATTTCGGTGGCGGCGCGCATCCTCGGCGAATTCCCCGAGTTCCTCACGCCGGAGCAGCGGGTCCCCGACAATCTCGCGGAACTGGGTCGCCTGACCCTTCTGCCCGAAACCAACATCATCAAGCTGCCGAACATCAGTGCCTCGGTGCACCAGCTCGTGGGCGCCATCAAGGAGCTGCAGGCGAAGGGCTACAAGGTGCCGGACTACCCGGAAGACCCGAAGACGGAGGCGGAGAAGCTGGTCCGCAAGCGCTACTCGAAGTGCCTGGGCAGCGCCGTGAACCCGGTGCTGCGCGAGGGCAATTCGGATCGCCGCGCGCCGAACGCGGTGAAAGCCTACGCGCGCAAGAATCCGCACAGCATGGTCGCCTGGAGCATGGCGTCGCGCACGCACGTCGCCCACATGAAGCACGGCGATTTCTACCACGGCGAGAAGTCGCTGACGCTCGACCGCCCGCGCGACGTGAAGATGGAACTCGTCACCAAGGGCGGCGAGAAGATCGTTCTCAAGCCCAAGGTCTCGCTGCTCGAAGGCGAGATCATCGACAGCATGTTCATGAGCAGGAAGGCGCTGCTCGAGTTCTACGAAGAGCAGATGGAGGACGCGCGCAAGACGGGCGTGATGTTCTCGCTGCACGTGAAGGCCACGATGATGAAGGTCTCGCACCCGATCGTGTTCGGTCACGCCGTGCGCATCTTCTACAAGGAGGCCTTCGAGAAGCACGGCGCGCTGTTCGCGGAGCTTGGCGTCAACGTCAACAACGGCCTGGTCAATCTGTACGACAAGCTGGAGACGCTGCCGACCTCGAAGCGCGAGGAGATCATCCGCGACATGCACGCCTGCCACGAGCATCGCCCTGAGCTGGCGATGGTCGACTCGGCCAGGGGCATCTCGAACCTGCACGCGCCCAACGACGTCATCGTCGACGCCTCGATGCCGGCCATGATCCGCATCGGCGGCAAGATGTGGGGCGCTGATGGGCGTCCCAAGGACACCAAGGCAGTGATCCCGGAGAGCACGTTCGCGCGCATCTACCAGGAGATCATCAACTTCTGCAAGACGAACGGGAACTTCGACCCGGTCACGATGGGCACGGTGCCCAACGTGGGACTCATGGCCCAGCAGGCCGAGGAATACGGCTCGCACGACAAGACCTTCGAGGTGCCGGAGGACGGCGTCGCCAACATCGTGGATCTCGCCACGGGCGAAGTCCTGCTGTCGCAGAACGTGGAGACCGGCGACATCTGGCGCATGTGCCAGGTCAAGGACGCGCCGATCCGCGACTGGGTCAAGCTGGCCGTCACGCGCGCGCGCAACTCCGGCATGTGCACCGTGTTCTGGCTCGATCCGCATCGCCCGCACGAGGCCGAGCTGATCAAGAAGGTTCAGACCTACCTCAAGGATCAGGACACCACGGGCCTGGACATCCGTATCAAGTCGCAGGTTCGTGCGATGCGCTTCACGCTCGAGCGCGCCATCCGCGGCCAGGACACGATCTCCGTGACCGGCAACATCCTGCGCGACTATCTGACCGACCTGTTTCCCATCATGGAGCTGGGCACCAGCGCCAAGATGCTGTCGATCGTCCCGCTGATGGCCGGCGGCGGCATGTACGAGACCGGCGCCGGCGGCTCGGCGCCCAAGCACGTCAAGCAGCTCGTCGAGGAGAACCACCTGCGCTGGGATTCACTGGGCGAGTTCCTCGCGCTCGCCGTGAGCCTCGAGGACCTGGGCCTGAAGACGGGCAACGAGCAGGCCAAGATCCTCGCGAAGACGCTGGACCTCGCCACTGGCAAGCTGCTCGACAACAACAAGAACCCCTCGCCGAAGACCGGCGAGCTCGACAATCGCGGCAGCCAGTTCTACCTGTCGCTGTACTGGGCGCAGGCGCTGGCCGCGCAGACCGACGACAAGGCGCTGCAGTCGCGCTTCGCTCCGCTGGCGAAGCGGCTCGCCGACAACGAGGCGACCATCGCCGCGGAGTTCTCGGCGGTTCAGGGCCAGCCCGTCGACATCGGCGGCTACTACCTGCCGGACTTGGAGAAGCTGGACGCGGTCATGCGTCCGAGCAAGACCTTCAACGCGGCGCTGGCGGGCGCGAAGGGCTGAGGCTCTCCGCGGGCGCGGCGCGACCGCCACGAGAGGGACTTCGTGTCCCAGTGAGGTAGCTGCGTGATCGGACTACGCGACCAGAGCGTACGGGATGCCATCGACCTGAACGACGCTCGCGCTCGGCATCGCTGGTCGATTCCGGACGATTACAGTGTCGTGGCGGACTGCCTGCTGCGCCACCAGCATCGTGCCGACGATGTCTGCCTGATCTTCGAAGATGATCGAGGGCGCGTTCAGCGCTGGAGCTGGGGGCGCATGCTCGAGGCGGTGAACCGGTTTGCCAACGCGTTGCGGGCCCTGGGTGTAGGTCGCGGCGACGTCGTCGCCATCTATCTTCCGCAACGACCCGAGACCGCCATCGCGCACTTCGCCGCGTACCGGCTCGGTGCGATGTCGCTGCCCATTTCCAAGCTCTTCGCGCCGGAAGCCGTCAGATTTCGCCTGGCGCATGTTCGAGCCAAGGTCTTCGTGGCGGAGGCCGAGGTCGCCGAACGATTCGCGGACGCGCTGCGCGGCCTCCCGGACCTCGCGGCATTCGTCATTGTCGACGGCGAGAATCCGCGCGATTCGTTCGACGGGCTCTTGGCCCGCGCTTCGTCGTCATTCACTCCCGACGGTCCCACCACTCCGGATGATCCGTTTCTGCTCATGTTCACTTCCGGCACCACGGGGGAGCCCAAGGCCGTCGTCCATCATGCCCGCGCACTGATCGGACACAACGGTGGCGACTACGTACTCAATATCTACCGGCCCGACGATCTCTACTTCAGCTCGGCGGACTGGGCATGGATTGGAGGGCTGGCCGATGGCTTGCTGGCGCTCTGGCCCTTCGGGATGCCGGTGCTCGCCAGCAACGCACGTTTCGACCCGGAACGTACCCTGAGAATGGTCGAAAGGCACGGCGCGACGTGCGGACTGTATGCGCCGACTGCGCTGAAGCGACTGCGTGAGCTTCCCAACGTGAAGGGGCGATTCCCCGATCTTCGCTTGCGATGCATCTTCTCGGGTGGAGAATCTGTCAGCCCCGAGCTGCGCCGGTGGACGCAGGAGGAGCTGGGAAGCGAACTCAACATCGGGTATGGCCAGACCGAGGCCAATTATCTGGTCGGGACCTGCCGCGGCCTGGAAGACGCTCCCGCCGATTCGATCGGCAAGGCGTTCCCGGGACACGATGTCAGGATCGTGAGTGACGAGGGGGATCTTCTTCCTGCCGGCACGACCGGAAACATTGCACTGCGCAGGACCGATCCGGTGCTGATGGCGGGGTATTTCAACGACCCCGTCGCTTTCGCCCAGCGCTTCGCCGGGGAGTGGTATCTGACGGGCGACACGGGATGGGAGGACGACCAGGGCTACGTGTTCTTCAAGGGACGTATCGACGACGTCATCAAGACGTCGGGCTACCGGGTCGGCCCGGGCGAGATCGAAGCGGCCATCATCTCCGTATCAGGCGTGTCGTCATGCGCGGTCATTGGTGTTCCGGATCCGAGGGTGGGTGAGTCGATCAAGGCATTCATCAAGGTCATGCCCGGTCTCCTTCCTTCCGAGGACTTGACGGCCCGCATCCAGGCGCACGTCCGGTCCGTGCTGGCGGCCCATGAATACCCCCGCGAGATCGAGTACGTCGAAGAGATGCCGATGACGGTCACCGGCAAGATCCGGCGACGTGACCTTCGGGAGATGGAGATACAGCGCCGCGCGCATCGCACGTGACCTGTGACGGCGCAACCGGAATTGCTTCGAGGAAACGGCCATAGGGCGCGACGCGGTCCGCCGGTTCACGCGTAGCGGCTTGCCGCCTGGGTGATCGCCTGCGCCGCGAACTGCATCAGCTGCGGCCCCGGCAATGCGCCGGCTTGCCGGCTGACTTCCCGGCCGTTCAGGAACACCGCGATCGTAGGAATGCTCCGGATGTTGAGCTGCGCGGCGAGCTGCTGATTCTGCTCCGTGTTGATCTTCACCAGCCGAATGCGAGGTTCGAGTTGCGCGGCGGCCGCGTGAAAGGTCGGCGCCATCTGGAGGCAGGGCCCGCACCAGGGCGCCCAGAAATCGACCAGCACCGGCAGATCGTTGTCGGCGAGAAACCGGGCAAATCCGGCCTGATCCAGTTCGATGGGTGCGGCGCCGAAAAGCGGCGTCTTGCAGCGGCCACAAACCGGCTTGTCGCCCAATCGAGCCTGGGGCACGCGGTTGACGGCGGCGCACTGCACGCAGCTCACGCGGGTGGGAGGGGTCATCGGATCGGCTCGCAGGTTCGAGACAGGGCACGGTCGACGATGGCCCCGGAACCGACCGATTCAATAGCGATGGGACGGGGCCGGCTTCGCGGCGGGCGCGCGCGGGCCGATGCGGAATGAGCGTGCCCGAATGCTGCGCGATGGCCACCGGCGCTCTCGCACCAAGGAGTCGAACGGCGCGTGCCGAATGACCGGCCGACCTTGATGGCCGCAAGTCTATGAAGGCCGCGGCCCTAGCCTGTACCCAACGTTGGCCTCATTCGGCGCTCCTGAAAAGCCGGCGCGGCGACCAGCCCGAAGGTGCGTGCTCGTCGACTCGAGTTGGAAACGGCCTTCGGTGCATTCGCGGAGAGATGAGCCCGTTGCGACTGCGGCGAGCCGGTGCCGGCGGGACTCCAGGACCGGGGCTTGCGGAGGATTCGCGAAAGCACCCGGAGGTCCGGGTCGCCCGCACTCGCAGCCACCCCGAGAGGAAGCCATGTCACTCATTGATAAAGTCGTTGCCGCCGTCACCCCGCCCGAAGGCAAGCGCGCGCGTACCAAGGCGCGTGCGCAGGCCTTGTCCACGGCCCAGCCCGGCAGCTGGTTCGCGATGGTTCTCGACCATCACCAGCAGATCGAAGCCGCCTTCGATGCGCTCGAGATGACCACCACGGCAGAGCAGCGTCGCGGCGCACAGAAGTGGCTCGCAACCCTTCTCACCGGCCACGCCATCGCCGAGGAAGTCACGCTCTATCCGGCGCTGGCATCGCACGGTGAAAAAGGCCGCGCCGAACTGGCTTACCAGGAGCAGAGCGCGGCCAAGGGCGAGACGGCCGCGCTCGAGGAGCTCGATCCGATGAGCGAGGACTATGTCGACAAGCTCGCCCATATCCGCGGCGCGGTCGCGCACCACATGTACGAGGAGGAGGACACCTGGTTCGTGAAGCTGCAGGAGAAATCGTCCCCCGAAACGATGGCGCGCCTGACACGACGGTATGAAGAGGAGTTCTCGCGCTACATGGGCGATGACACCGCCGAGAGCGTCAACCGTGGCGCGATGGCGCGTCACTGACAGGTTCCACGACAGCCCGTGGTTCGCGCGGATTCTAAATTCCGGAAGCGAGCGGTGCGCGCCGCGCCCCAACGTCGGCACGCTACCGTCTTCAAGAAGGCGGCCGCCGCGAGGTCCTGAAGGCCGGGATTCGAACTTGCTGGGATGTTCGCCGCGGCAATGACGCCGACGGAGAGTTCTCATGAACAACATCACGCGCAGTATCGCGATCGCGCTGACGCTGGCTGCTGCGGGCACGGGCTGGGTTTTTGCCGCAGACCCGGAACCCCACGGCGGTCGCCCGCCGGCGGCGGGTGCAGGCAACACCGTCGAAGGCGGCACCGGCAGCAAGTCGATGGACGAGGGCACGCAGGCCGGGGCGCCTGGCAATGTGGTGACCGCTGCAGAAGGCACTGTCATGACCGGGCAGGACGTCGATGCCGACGGCTACATCAGCAAGGCCGAAGCGGCCAAGAACGGTGACCTCGCCAAGCAGTTCGCGAAGCTCGATGCGAACCGCGACGGCAAGCTCGACGAAACGGAGTTCAAGGGGTTCACGCCCGGCACTTCGGCGGTCACCGGCGCCGCACCCGTGCATTCCAAGAATGCCGCCGGCAGCCCCGCGAAGTGATGCCCTGTGCGCGATTCGCACGCGCGGCCCGCCGCTTTTCCAAAGGCGCAGGTGCTGCTCCGGCCGAGAGTCGGCCGCGGTAATTCCGCGATCCGCTTCAGACAGCCGACGATCAACGGTTTCTTCAAGCTGCATCACTCACCGAGGTGATTACCCGTGCAAGACCATCACGTTTATAAAACCCTGGAACTCACCGGTTCCTCACCCAAGAGCGTGGAGGACGCAGTTCATGTCGCCATCGCGCGCGCCTCGAAGACCATCCGCCACATCAAATGGGTCGAGGTGATCGAGCAGCGTGGTCATGTCGAGAACGGCAAGGTCGCGCATTGGCAGGTGTCGATGAAGGTCGGGTTCACACTCGACGATTGAGCTCGGCGATTGAGCTCGACGATTGAGTGAGATCGAGCCCGGGAGATTGTGTATGGGTCGACACCACGCCCGACGAGGTCGCGCGGATCTTCGTGCCAGGGCGTGGTCCCCCGGTCCCGACTGCCCATTGACCGGGGTCGTCGTTGCGTCCATACAACGGCGGCGAAAGTAAACTGCGCGTCTTCTCTTTTTCTCTTCCACCAGGAAACACCCCATGTCCATTCTCGGCAATCTGTTCTCCAGGATCCTCGGTCACAAGGCGTCGGCTGCGGCCGCGTCACCGCCGCCGTCGGCAACCGCTCCAGCCAAGCCCACCGCCGCACCGCCGGGTGCTTCGGCAGTCCCGCCGGTCCCGAATACCGGCGGAGCACCCGCCAGTGCCGCGCCGCGTGTCGCGCGGATGGACGACGTGGAGCTCGAGCCCCTGCTCGACGCGCTGGTCAAGACCAACGGTCAGAAGCTCGATTGGCGACACTCGATCGTCGACCTCATGAAGGCGGTCGGCATGGAGAGCAGCCTGGCGGAGCGCAAGGAACTCGCCAAGGAACTTCGGATACACCGGGGACATGGGCGACTCCGCGAAGATGAACCTATGGCTGCATCGCGAAGTGCTCAATCAGATCGCCGCCAACGGCGGCAAGGTGCCGGCGGCTCTGAAGGACTGACCGGCAAGGAGGACGTACCGGCGCTCCTCGCGAGCGCCACGAAGAGGGCGGCGCCCCGACGGGGCGTCTCCTCTTCGCGTCCCCGTAGGCGTGGCGGCGAAGCGCCTCGGAATCTTCAGGGGTCGGAGCGCCGGACTACGCACGGCAGAGGAATGAGGGGCCGAGGATGTATCGCCGCGCTAGGAGTGCCTGGCACCGCCCGGGATAGGTACTAGAGCTTGCCGCCGCAGCGCGCTAGCGTTAGCCGCGCATCGCCCCGTCCTTCTCAAGCAAGTCCTGCACCGTTGCCACGCAGCTGTAACCCAGGCCGCTGAGCAGGTTCATCATCGCGTCCAGGTGCGTGCGCTTGCCGTAGGCCGCGCGCAGGCTCGTGGCCATGCAGATCAGACCGAGCTTGCAGGCGTTGAAGACGTCGAAGTAGTGAATCGTCTTCATGTCGATCGGCAGACCCGTGAGCTCGCGGTAGCGATCGAAGAACTCCTGGCGAGGAATCATCCCGGAGGCGAGCATGGTGCCGTCTTCGGCAAGCGCGCCGGTCAGCGTCATCGTCACCCACGAAAGGTCTTCGTGGTAGTCGCCCAGGTGCGCGAGTTCCCAGTCCAGGATCGCGTTGATGCGCAGGTCCGGCGTGAACATGAAGTTGCCGCTGCGATAGTCGCCGTGCACGACCACGGGCTTGTCGATCACCGGCATGTTGCGGCGCAGCCAGCACATCGCGTATTCCATGATCGGGTGCGCCTCGAAGGTGTCTTCCTGCCAGACGCGCTCCCACAGGGCGAGCGTCCACGCCGTGCCCTCCGTCGTCCCCGGCTTCGGCTTCTGGAAGGAGGAGAGGTTGTGCTGGCTCCAGTCCAGCGCGTGGATCGCGGCCAGGTGCGCGATGAACTGGCCGCTCAGCGCCTTTCGATATTTCTCCGGGAACAGCACGCCCACGCCGCTGGCCTTGGTCGCCCCCTCGGGCTGCACCGTACCGTCGAGGAAGCCGGCGATCAGGAAGGGATGGCCCAGCGTGTGCGGATCGGGATCCACCCAGAGCACTTCGGGCACCGGGACCTGGCCGATCATGGCCTTGAGGATCTGCGCCTCGCGCAGGCGATGCGTCTCGACGACGGACTCGGACGGATCCATCCGCAGGATCAGCCGGCGCGTGAGGGGCCTGCCGCCGCCGTCCTTCCATGTCAGATCGAAGGTGAACTGTTCCTTGGAGGCGCCGCCGGGCAGGCGCTTGAGATTGGCCAGCGAGAGCTGCGGCTGCCGGGTGGTGTCTCGCAGGTACCCCGTGAGCCGCTCCGCGAGGCGGCTGAAGTCGCTGAAGTGCTCGTTGCCTTTGCGCCGGTTCTCGAGCTTGCGCGTCATGACCTCGTCGATCGCCGGCTCGACGGGAAAGCGCGTGCGGATGTCGCGGATCCACGCGGCGGTCGGCGTGGCGCGCAGGCGCTGGGTCAAGGTGTGTTCGGCCATGGTCAGGCTCCTCCGGCGGGAGTCGTCGTCGTCGACGACGGCGGCAGGTGCAGTTGCCCGTCGCGGTAGAGCAGTGCCTCGAGGTCGGGCACCGGGTCGGGCAGGCTGTCGAAACCCAGGGCCTTGACCCAGGCGCGCTCGCGGATCTGCAGGTCCTTGAAGAAGGGTCGCAGCAATGCGTCGAAGCGCGCGGACACCGCGGCAGGCAACTGGTCCTGCTGGTGAATGAGCACGGCCAGCAGTTCGCGCATCGTCTCGTTGGAGCCCCGCATGAAGCGGAACGGTTTCAGATGCACCGCGCTTCCGGCCGGGTCGACCTGCTGGTGCGCGCGGATGGCCGCCACGCTGTCGGCGGTGAGCTTCGCCGCGGCCCTGTCGGCCGTGACGATCGCGATCGCGTCGGCGAGCAGCTGCTTGTAGAGGTGGTTCTCCAGCAGCTCGTAGTGAAAAGCCTTGTCCTGCACCGTCTGCAGGAAGCCCAGCGTGCCGGCGATCATGCCGGCCTGTTCCTGCGCGAAGCGGTCGGTGAGGTTGGTGAGGACCACCTGTTCGATCGACTTCTTCATGCCCGACAGGAACTGCGAGATCTCGGGTTGCATTGCCGTCTCCTCTCTTCTTCTGTTTGTCTTGCGGGGTCTGCAACGCGCGTTACTTCGGCTTCCAGGTGTCCGCGAAATCCTTGAAGCCGCTCGGGTCATGCGGTCCGAACGCGGCGTGCTCGAGGATGCCCACTGACTTCTCCTTGCCGTTGAGGGTGACCTTGCAAACCTGCTGCACGTGGAACAGGTGCGCCTGCGCGATGTCCATCTTGTCGACGTCCCAGGTCTCGTCGTCGATGGCGTACGCGCCCTTGAAGCAGCCGTGGCCCCAGGTCGGGTGGAAGTAGCCGACGCCGGCCATCGCAAAGGTCACGAGCGGCTCGTACTCGGCTTCCCAGGTCTCGCCGTCCGGACGCTTGAACCTGAGCTTTGCGCTGCGCAGGCGACGACTGTTGGGGATGTAGTTGAAGGTGTAGCCGACAGGCGTGGCCGCGACCTCGCCGGTGTCGCGCGCGAACACCGGTTCGTCGCCCGGCGGCACGCGCGGGATCGTGCCGCCCGAACTGATCACGAGATCGCCCTTCTGGTCGGCGAACATCACGCCATGCAGGATGAAGTCCTTCCAGAAGGTCTGCGACCACCCGAAGTAGAACTGCGAGGCCCACCGATGCGGGCGCCCGCCGTTCTCGCCGCAGGGACGGATGCCCCAGGAGCGGTCGCGTGTGCCGTTGGTGAGCTTCGGATCGAGTTCGATGCGCCTGCCCTTGACCTTGATCCAGCCCGACCACGCGCCGAACTGCGTCATGCGCGTGACGTCCATCGACAACTGCACGCCGTCGTGCAGCACTTGGCGATCTTCCTCGTGCGTGCCCGTGCCGCCCTCGAAGCGCAGGTCCGCCTCGAAGCCGCGCGCAGGGTCGTCGATGAGGACGCGGTGGCGGCGCATCGGGATGATGGTCTGCACCGTGACGGGCCCCAGCTTGGTGTTCGCGCGATCCTGCGGAAGGTCGCCGCTGACGTGCAGGCAGTACTGCCTGCCGTCGACGAGCACGCTGAAGCCGGCATCCATGACGCGTCGGTTCGGGTAGAAGCCCATCGCGACGCTGAAATACAGCGAGCCGTCGCCGACGAAGCCGTTGAACCAGAAGCGGTCGTAGAAATTGCGATCGCTGGTCGACGGGATCGCGACCGGCTGCGCCGTCTGGTGGATGGGATAGTCGTCGAGCGTCGTGATCATGCGAGTTCCGGTTCCTGTTGTTTTCGAGAAGAGAACGGTGCGTGCCGGCGTTCGAACTCAGGCGGTCGTCGCCGCGTCGTCCTTGGCCGTGGCGAAGAAGCGGTCCATGAACAGCGACTGTTCGGACAGGCCCTTGGCCAGCAGCAGGCGCGAGACCGCGTCGCACATCGGCGGCGCGCCGCAGAGATAGGCGTCGTGTCGATGGGCGTCCTCCTGCACGCCGCGCTGGATCGCCTGGGTGACGGTGCCGCGTTCGCCGGTCCAGGCGTCGCCCGCGTCGATACCGTCGAGCGTGGGAACGAACCTCGATCCGGGCGCGAGGCCGCCGGCGAAAAGCCCCGCGATCGCGGCGTGCTGCGGGATGTCGGCTGCGCTCCGTGCGCCGTAGTAGAAGAGGAAGGGGCGCGGATCTTTCGTTTCGGCAGCTTCGTGCAGCATCGACAGGATCGGCGCGATGCCGGAGCCGATCGCGCACATCAGCACCGGACGCTCGCCGGCGCGCAGGTAGCTATCGCCGTAGGGGCCGCGCAGGCGCACCGGTGAACCGGGCGACACGTCGCCTACGCGGGACGAGAAGACGCCCCCCGCGATGCGCTTGATCACGAAGGCCAGTTCATGGCGATTCGAAGGCGGCGTGGCGATCGAATAGCTGCGCCAGACGCGCGCGTCCGCCGCGCCCAGGCCCAGTTCCACGAACTGTCCGGCGTAGAACCGCAGCGGCTGGTCCAGCGTCAGGCGCAGTTCGATGAGTTCGGGCGTCAGCGACCGTGTCCCCGCAATCCATGCGTCGAGTTCGTGCGGCGGCAGCAGGGGCTTGGCGCGCAGGTCGGGTGGCCGGTTGTCGCGGATCAGCAGGTTCGTGAGCGGCCGCGCACGGCACAGCAGGCCCCAGCCCTGGTCGCGCTCCGCATCGGGCAGCGAGTAGACCGACACGTCGCCGTAGTCGATCTCGCCGTCCTCGATCTGGAATTTGCAGGTCGAGCATTTGCCGGCGCGGCAGCCGTAGCGGATCTGCACGCCCTGGCGCAGTGCTGCGTCGAGCACGGTCTCGCCGGGCTCCACATCGAAGGTTTCGCCGGAGGGGGTGAATTCGACGTTGAACGCTGCTCCGCTCATGCCGGGCGGCCCGCAGCGCGCGCGATCCCTCGATACGCTTCCCTCGATAAGCGGCATGAGGCCGCGGCTACCGGGGAAGAACGGGGACGTGGGTGGAGTAGGCCCACGTGCTCAGGCCTGCGGCCCCATCTGCGTGATCGCGCTCGTGACCTTGAACATGCGCGGCGTCGTCTCCACGCGACCCACGTAGCTCGTCAGGATCACGAGCCACTGTGGCATCGACAGCGGCTGGCCGAGTTCCGACGCCACGCGGTCGAGATCGACCTCGAGGTCGTACTCCGTCGAGGTCACTTTCCAGTAGGTGCCGTGGTCGGCCACCTGGAGATCGGGATGGTCTTCCATGAGCACGTCGACCGTGGCCTGCGCCTCGGCCGAGCCCTGCATGAGGATGATCGAGATCGGCGTGCGACCGTCTGGGCGGACGACGGCCATCACGCACCTCCTGCAGCGCAGAACCCCAGGCCGGCGAGCACGGCGGTGGCATCGGCGTTTGCCTTGGCGTACGCGGCATCGAAGGTCTCGCGCCGATTCGGCACGGTGTCGAACACCGGCGCCAGGGCCTTGGCCGCGTCGCGTGCATAGCCGGTCCACTGCCCGACCCATTCAGCGATCACGGCGCGGTTGGCGCCAGCCTGCGCGATCGCCGGGTCCGTCACCATGCGCACGAAGGCCTCGGTCGCGGCGAGGTTGCGCCGACGGTCGCGCTCGGTGGTCACGATGATCTGGCCTGCCACGTCGTCGCCGTTGGCGCCCGCGTTGCCGCGCACCAGCGCGCTAAGCGCGACCTGCTGCAGCAGCGGGCCGACCGCCAGATTCAGCCCCACCATGAGCTCGCCCCAGTCGGCGGTGTTGAGGATGTGTTCCGCCAGTCGCCGGGATGGCTGGTAGCACGGGTCTTCCATCCAGGCCTTGCGGCCGGCCGCGTCGTCCACGGCCTTGTTGTAGCGCTCGAGTTCGACGAGGTAGACCACGACGGCCTGCGCGTGGCGCAGGTGATCGAAGCTCTGGAAGCACAGCACGCTGCTAAGCGTGTCGCTCAGCGCCTCGCGCTGCGCCGGGCACAGCGTGCGAAAGATCGCGTACTCGAAATGCGACCACGCGCGCCAGTGCTTCGACAGCACCTTGCCCACCCAGTCGGCGCCCAGCCCGGCCAGGGTGCCGTTGAGGCCGGCGTCTTCGGAGGCGCGCTCGATTGCGGTCTCCTGCTGCTCCTGGTGTCGGATGTAGGTGCGCTGCCAGTGCTGCGCAGGATCGCGGTAGCGATACCAGTCCGGGTGGCGCAGGCGCGTGGAATCCTCCTTCCACAGATTGCTGCCGTCGGAACGCAGCAGGAAGGCTTCGGGTCCGAAGCGGCCGCCACCGGCCATGTCGTAGCCGTTCGCGTCGGGCTGCTGGTGCACCGTCAGC
>JBKJPX010000094.1:0-74057 GCA_046594215.1 Panacagrimonas sp. | reverse complement strand
CAGATTGAGTTTCAGATCGCAGTAGATGCGCCAGAGCCGAGTCTTGCCCCACGGGGCGCCCTGCTCGCGCAGGCTGCCCGCGAGCAGGCCAAAGCCGTGGCCAGGGTTCTCCGTGATCTGAGCGCTGACGGCCTCGATCACGGGCGTGTCGTCTGGCCGTTGGGATCGGTAGTACGGCGCCGAGCGGGAAAGACGCAGCGCGCGGCAGGCCGCTCGCCGACTGACCCCGTGGGTTTGCTCCATCGCCAGACACAGATCCACTCGCTGCGCCTGGCTCAGGGCTTTTTTGAGATGACGTCCTGAAGCGCGTTATGGACCAAGGCCAGCTCGGCGTACATCTTCTTGAGCTTGGCGTTTTCGCCCTCGAGATCCTTGAGCCTGCGTAGCTGCGAGACGTCCATGCCGACGTACTTGGCCTTCCAGGCGTAGTACGTCGGCTCCGACATCCCATGCTTGCGGCACGTCTCCAGCACCTTGGCCCCGGCCTCGACTTCCTTGAGGATCCGGACGATCTGTTCTTCAGAAAACTTCGACTTCTTCACGTAGAGCTCCTGGTCGTGGAAACTCTACTTCTAACTGGCTCGAATCAGCGAGGACGCTTCACATAGGTAACGAAAACTCACGGACGCGATTGAGAGGAAGGTAAAACAATCGGCATTCATTGCTCGATGTGCGGTACGTCACACGCCAATCCATCGCTCCACGCACATTTCGCGGCGCTGCAGGCAATCTGGGTGGGCCGACTGATTGGGAGGCGCGGGCCCGGACACGAAGTCAGGGATGACGGCGTACCGGAGTTCCCGATATTGTAGGGTGCGGGCCTGCGCCACGTTGGTGCTCAGCAATCGGGGGAATTGCCAATGTCTCACTTCGTTCCAGTTCCACCCGATAAGCAGTATTGGGTGCCGAGCTTGACTGCGCTCACCATGACGCCAGCTAGGACCGCCGATGTTGCGGTGTGGGGAATGCCGGAGGGATCTGAACTGAGGGCAAAGTCCAATCCTGGCTTCGTAGCGAAGCAATACCGGCTAGAAGGGCAACTTCGGTATTACCATCTCAGCGGACTCGTCAGCACTGACCAGATCGCCGCATTCCTCCCGGCCTCTCAAGGCGGCATGCAGTGGACCGCATGGCTGCCAATCCAAACGGGCGGATTGACCCTGGCGCAAAAGCCGCCGATCGTTGGTCAGAACGTCAAAAAAAATCATTGCTGGGCTGCGGCGCTTTATTCCTGGATGAAAATAACGGGACGGAGAGGAACGTCTACGACGCCAATCAAAGGTTATCCGGATCTGGTTGATCAATATGCAGATCTTTCGGATGACGGCATCAGCGAAAAGACATTCGGTACTGTGGTCGCGCACGACTTTGGGATGAAAGTTTCGTCGAGTCTTCAGTTCCCGATTACGGGCGCCTACATCGAGACCGTTCTGAAGTCTTCAAGAGCTCCGCTTCTCCTTATCTTCAAGTCGGGGCCGGACTTCTCGCATACCGTGGTTGTTTATGGCGTGAGTGGCAGGACGATCAAATGCATGGATCCTCATGATGCAGCGTACATGGCCCATCCTTTCTCTTACTTTGAGGGAAAGCCCGCGATGGTCTTGTTTAAAAAGTGATACCGCGATCGTGTTTGCGGCTTGCGTCGAACGACGTTGCATGGTGCTGGACCGTAAGCGCGCAAATTGATACTTGATTGCGGTTGTGGTCGATCGACCGCCGACGTAGGGGGGTTGCAAAATAGGGACGGCGAGACAGTCCATGCGTGAGTACAGTGCCTCCGTACTGTACGGTCATACAGCACCCGGCGCCGTCTTGAATGGATCCCCGCCGGACTCAAACCTAGACCTGCCGTGCTTGCGGGCATTCGATGACGCGCACGGTTTCCCGGACTACGACGGCACCGAGAAGCAGCTATAGCGTCTGGCGCTGCGCTCGAAGTGCGGTCGTTGCGGTGAGCGCGGCTCGGCGCGGATGACCAACATATCAAGCGACGGATGCGGTCCACGGTCGGATCGTGGTCGCGTAGCTCGAGAGAGTCTGGTCGGTATGAGAGGAACCGCCGGAAGAAAAGCGGCCGAATTTCGATCTATCGAACGAAGGCTGTCTTAGCCGTTGCCTTGAGTCGAGGTGGGCAGCCGGGAAAGAGATCCAGTCTGGGATAGAGATTCGGCAACAGGTCGAAGAGGTTGTTGTTCAAAGTAGCCATCACGAACGAGAATCGACCCACACGATCAGCATAGGTTCCGTCTCCTTGCTTCATTACGCTTACATGCCCGTCCCGGATAGACCCGCGGGGTTGTTGGAACGCGATGATGGTGTCGACCAGTACGTCACCACGTCGGCCCGAACAGGGTGCGCCAAGAACGATGGCGCTGGCGGCGCCCTTTGCGCCATCGTTACCATTGAGGTTCCCATTCTTCAACATCGCGATGAAGCCGAGCTGCACCAATTCGACATCGTCCTGACGATTGGCACTAGCGAGGCCGACATTGGCGTCTATGTTCCAATTGCATATGACGCCTCCCATCAGAATGAGCCGGGCCATATTTCCTCCATTTGGTAGCGTCCGGTTGCGACACTATCCAACAACCTTCTGTGAGTCTAGGTAGTAGTGTGATGAGGATCACTGCCGTCAAGAATTCGTTACGCCGTCGTGTGCAAGGCTGAAGCATGGTTGATAGCTGAAGTGACGTGCGTGTACCTTGGCGATCGCGCGGGCATATCAGGTCGGCAATGCAGGTCGAGGGACGCGTTAATTGGCGCGAATTCACAGAGTAAGTGCAACGCGCGGCGGGGCTACGAAGGCGAAGGGGTGAACTGAAATACTGAGGTCTCGCTTTCCGCCAAGAAAGAGAGAGACCTCATGACGTACGTCCAGCTCACCCCGGGTGAGGGGTATAGGCTCGGACAGCTTCTCAAGCAAGGCTTGAGTGTTCCGAAGATTGCGTTACAGATGGGCCGTCACCGAACGACGATCTGGCGCGAGGTGCGGCGCAACGTACGGGACAACGACCCTTTGTCCCGATGGTATGAAGCCCAGGAACGGAGCAATGGTCCACGGAAGCAGAGTCTGTCCGAACAATCTTCCAACGCTACCTGCGTAGCTCGGGCGTTCGAGAAATGGTCGACGAGCTGGCCCACTCCGGGATCGGCCCCAGGGCAAAGGCGAATCGGGAGGGTGAAGGGCTACCGCGGTTCTCGCGCGGTGCCCTGTACTGCATCCTGGCCAATCCGCTCTATCGCGGTCTGATCCGTCACAAGGGTCAGTTTCATCCAGGGCAGCACGACGAGATCGTCGACAAGAAGACGTGGGACGCAGTCCAGAAAAAGCTGCAGGTCCACGCTGTACGAGATAGCCCCACCCGGAGAACCGCTTCGAGTCCGCTTCTCGGCAAGACCTTCGACGAGTCGGGAAGGGCGCTAACGCCGACTCACGCCATCAAGTCGGGAAGGCGGTATCGGTATTACATCTCACTGCCGACAGATGGCGAGAAGCGCAGCGCGTGGCGCCTGCCAGCCAACGAAATCGAAGGGCGGGTCGAGGACGTTGCCGCCGAGGCGCTCAGCGACAAGGCCGCCATCGTGTCTGCGGCACTGGCCGAGGGGGCTCCCGAGAAGCAGATCGAGGTGCTGCTCGACCACCCTCAGACGCGCGACATTCTGTCTCGCATCGAATCCGCGCAGTTAACTGCAAACAGCCTGAGAGTCCGGGTGAGGCTCGACTGCGTCCACCCGGTGACGATCGAGCGGACGGTCGAGATCCAGATGAGGCGTCGGGGAGTCGAACGGCGCCTGATCATTCCTGGGGCTGCCGTAAAAGCCTCTACGCCCCCGGACCCGGCTCTTGTCCAGGCGGTAGCCCGAGGCATGCGCTGGTGGCAGATGCTGGTGTCCGGTCAGGTCGCGACCGTCAAGGAGATAGCGAAAGCGGCGGGCGTAACCGACCGCTACGTCTCCCGAATGCTGCCCCTGGCCTTCCTGGCGCCCGACATCGTCGAGGCCGTCGTAAAGGGTGGGCAGCCGGTGGGCCTCACCGCGGAATCGCTTACCCGGAAGCAGCTCCCCATTCGGTGGGCGGACCAGCGAACGAGCCTGGGATTCAGCTAGCCGCGACTTCGACTGACGAGCCCG
The DNA here is from genome assembly GCA_046594215.1 of Panacagrimonas sp. GTDB lineage: Bacteria > Pseudomonadota > Gammaproteobacteria > Nevskiales > Nevskiaceae > Panacagrimonas. Next base: position 69,926 of record JBKJPX010000094.1, on the reverse strand, counting down.
CTCCGGCGGGCTTTTTCATTGCCAAGAGCGAAGCGAACCGAGTGATGGTGAGATGGAGAAAGAGGGCCCGGAAGAGGGCGCAACTCGGCCCGAATTTCTGCTCCGCGGTTCGCTTAGCACACGACAGGGCCGCAATTACGGGCCTATTTGCGACCAACGGCTAATATGTCGCGTGCGCGATAGAAAAGTGGCGGTGGAGGCAGTCTCCTCCGAGGGAGTCTCAGCCGCTTTCCCTGGTTTCAGGGTATTTAACAGGGAATTTCGCCGAAAACGCCCTCGCGAGCCCAGGCAAGCATGAGAAATGGCCGGCTTTTCGCAGGTTCTGCCGCAAATTCCCGTGTCGCGGATCAGGGAATATTTAAATCCGGAACAAGGAGTTTTCGTAGCTAGCAGGGATCGGAACGTGTCGACCGTACGCGTGGAGGGCACGACGATGGAGCGACACAAATTACCGGGTGCGTTACGAGCCGATCCAACAACCCAGCGACACTCCGGTTTGCCAGAGCTCGTAATCGCGGCGCCGGTATCGTTCGTCCATCTGCGCCTCATACCCCCTTCGCATCGCGATCCGGAACTGCTCACGCTCCTCGCGAAGCTGCTTGCATTCAAGGCTGCCGGTGATCGGGACCAACTTTCAGCGCGCGCCAACACGCTGTTCGATTTCGGCGGCGCGCCGAAGTACTTTCGCGAGATCGGCGCGGCGGCGGAAGCCGGCAACGAAGCCTTCTCCATCGACTCGCACCTGGCCCCGTGACATTTCCAATCCTCACCGTCGGCTGAGCCTGTAACGGCAGCGCCCGGTCGGGCCGGGATCGCCGGGGCCGGCGAGCTTGACCTCGCGGATGGCGGCGTCCATTCTGAGACTTGGTTAGTTGACTGACTGATTATTCATGATCGGCACCGCAGAAAAGAAACGAAGCAGCCTGATCAAGGCGGCAGCAGAGCTCAGCCACCGGCGCGGCCTGGGGAAAGTGGCGCTCGCCGATATCGCCGACCGCGCGGGCGTGCCGCTCGGAAACGTCTATTACTATTTCAGGACCAAGGCGGCGATCGCCGAGGCGGTTATCGCACAGCGCTGTGCGGAATTTCGGAAGCTCGGCGACGAGTGGGACAAGGCCAGCTCCCCCAGGGGGCGGCTGAAGGCACTGGTCCGGATGAGCGTCGACAACCGCGAAACCTTGACGCGCGCGGGATGCCCGGTCGGGAGCCTGTGCGCCGAACTGGCCAAGGAGCAAGGCGCGCTGGCTGACGAAGCGGCGCTGCCGTTTGCCCAGCTGCTCGTCTGGATCGAGGCACAGTTCGCCGCCTTAGGGCGCGGGCGGGACAAGAAGGTGCTCGCCGTTCATCTTCTTTCGGCGCTGCAAGGCATGTCTCTGCTCGCCCATTGCCTGCGCGATCCCCAGATCGTCGTGATGGAAACACGGCATCTGCGCGTGTGGATCGACTCCATCTGAGGTTTCGGGCCGCCCGCTTCGGCGCGGCCATCTAGCGTTCCATTCCGCTGAATCCTGGAAATCACGCTGCGCTTGCGTACGGAAAAAATAAGCCATGAAAGTCCTTGTGACGGGCGCCACCGGATTCCTCGGCCGAAACACCCTGAAGGCCCTCATGGGCAGACCGGATGTCGACGTGATTGCGGCCTGTCGCCGACCGGACAAACTGCCGCAGGACTTCAAGGGCGAGATCCGACCCGGAGACCTGCAGGACGAACGATATCGTCACGAGGTTCTCGAGAACATCGATGTCGTGTGCAATGCCGCTGCATGGGCCTCGATGTGGAATCACGTGGATGTCGAGCGAACGCGTTTCCTCGAGCCCACGCTGGATCTCATCGGCAAGGCCCTGAAGCGGGGTGTCAAACGCTTCGTGCAGGCCAGCACCATCGCGATCACCACGCCCTGTAAGGAACAGGAGCCATTGGACGACTTCGCTGCGGCTCGTCACACCGGGTTCTGGCCTCACCTGGATTTCCTGGTCGACATCGACCGCTACATGCAGGAGCAGTCTGGCCAGGGCACACAGATGGTGACCTTGCGGCTCGGACATTTCGTCGGCGCCGGCAACGCGCTGGGTTTGCTCGCAGCCTACGTGCCGCGCATGAAGACCCATCTGGTGCCATGGCTGGAACGCGGGCACAAGCGCATGCCCCTGACGTCGGATACCGATCTGGGAGACGGTTTTGCCCGCGCCGCGCTGACTGAGGGCCTGGAGGATTACGAGTCGTTCAACATCTGTGCGCCCGAGTTTCCCACCATGCTCGAAGTGGTCGACTTCCTGGCGGTAGAGACCGGATATCCCGCGCCCCACTACAACGTGTCCTACCGTGCCGGCCACGCGTTTGGCTGGATGATGGAAAAACTGAATCCGGTCCTGCCGGGCGATCCGTTTCTGACCCGTTCCATCGTCCATCTGAGCGAGAGCTGGATCGCATCTACCGGGTACGCGCAGGCGAAGCTGGGTTTTACCGCGCGGAAGTGCTGGCGTACGGCGGCCCGCGAACAGCTGCGCGAACTACAAGGGCACCAGGATTCCTGGCCACGACTGACGCACCCGGTCTAGGTGCGGTCGGTGCGTCGGCTATGGGATGAGCCTCCGTCGACGGGTGTCGCGTGCAAGATAAAAAAGTGGCGGAGAGGGAGGGATTCGAACCCCCGGTACGTTTGCACGTACGCCTGATTTCGAGTCAGGTACATTCAACCACTCTGCCACCTCTCCGCGGCCCGGATTTGTCGACCCGGCGGCTGTGCTAGCGTCCGGCAGCCCATGAACCGGACGGCATTCTAGAGGATGCGTGAGCTTGCCGCGAGGATCCCGTGGCTGCGGGCGGCTGGCCTGAGCGTGGTCGCCGGTACGCTGCTGACCCTGTCCACCTGCTCGCCCCGCGTCACCATGCTGGAGCAGGTGCAGGCGCTCGGCACTCTGCGCGTGGCCACCATCAACAGCCCGACGACCTATTACGAAGGCCCGGCCGGTCCGACGGGGTTCGAGTACGACCTTGCCCTGGGGCTGGCCCAGAAGCTGGGGGTGGAACTCGAACTGGTGATCGTGGGCAGCGCGGCGGAATCGCTGCAGGCGGTGGCCAGCGGACGCGCGCACCTGGCGGCGGCAGGAATCTCGGTAACGCCGCTGCGCAGCCAGGCGCTGCGCTTCACGCAGCCGGTGCTGAGCGTGACGCCTCAACTCGTCTACCGCGCCGGCGATTCGCGCCCCTCGGGTCCCACCGACATCGGCGCCGGGCTGGTGGTCGCCCAGCAGAGCGCGGGAGCGGAGCACCTGGCGGCGATCAAGCAGTGGGCGCCGGATCTCGAGTGGACCGAGACGGCCGACGCGGAGACCGAAGAGCTGCTGCTCAAGGTCGCCAATGGCGAGATCAAGTACACCGTCGCGCCTTCGGACGTGGTGGCCATCAACCAGCGCTACTACCCGCAGCTGCGCGTGGCGTTCAACGTGGCGGAGAGCCAGGACGTGGCCTGGGCTTTCCCCTATGGCGTGGACAACAGCCTGTACAACCTTGCGCAGCACTACCTGAGCGGCAAGAGCGAGGCGGAACTCGCGCGCCTGCGCGATCGCTACTTCGGCCACGTCGAACAGGTCAACTATCTGGGCGCGGTGGCGCTGGCCACGCACGTGGAGACGCGGTTGCCGAAGTACCGGACGATGTTCGAGCGGGCCGGGAAGAAATTCGGCATGGACTGGCGGCTGATCGCGGCGATCGGCTACCAGGAGTCGCACTGGGACTCGGCCGCGGTCAGCCCCACCGGCGTGCGCGGCATCATGCAGCTCACCAACGAGACGGCGAAGTTCCTCGAGGTCGACAACCGCGAGGATCCGGCGCAGAGCATCATCGGCGGCGCCCGCTACATCCGGCGGCTGATCGACCTGATCCCGCCCGACGTACAGGATCCCGACCGCACCTGGCTCGCGCTGGCGGCCTACAACATGGGATACGGCCATCTTCTGGATGCGCGGGAGCTGGCGCGGCAGCGCGGCACGGACGCGACGCGCTGGGTGGACGTGCGCAACACGCTTCCGCTGCTGACGCAGCCGCGTTATTACCAACAGACCCGGCACGGCTACGCACGTGGCCACGAGGCGGAGACCTACGTGGGCAACGTGCGTACGTACTACGACATGCTGGTGTACCTGTTCGGCGATCCGCCGCAGGCACCGGTGCCGATCGAGACCGAACCGGAACGCGCGCCGCCTGCCGAGGAGCCCCTCAACATCCGCACGCCGGTGCTGTGATCGTTGCGTTGGATGGGCGAACGGTTTGATTGTATGTCCACGCGTGCGTCGCTCTCGCGTGGGCAGATGAGCCTGTCCACCCTGCGCCGGCAGGCCCTGCCCGCCGCGCTTCACTCGTCGCGATCGGCCTGGCCTGGGAAGAGGACGTCGTGAAATCCGAAGCGTGAGAGATCCTTGATGCGCATCGGGTACAGGATGCCATCGAGGTGATCGCACTCATGCTGCACGATGCGTGCGTGGAAACCGTCGACGCTGCGATCGATGGGCTGGCCGCGCACGTCGAAGCCGGTGTAGCGCAACATGCTGTAGCGCGGCACGACGCCGCGCAGGCCGGGCACGGACAGGCAGCCTTCCCAGCCGTCTTCCATCGTCTCCGACAACGGGGTCAGCATGGGATTGATCAGCACGGTCTCGGGCACCGGCGGCGCATCGGGGTAACGTGGGCTGGACCCGAAACCGAAGATCACGACGCGCAGCTCCACGCCGATCTGCGGTGCCGCCAGACCTGCACCGTCGAGCGAGCGCATCGTTTCAAACATGTCGGTGATCAGGCCGTGCAGGTCGCGCGTGTCGAAGCGATCCACTTCGCGCGCCTTGCGCAGCAGGCGCTCGTCGCCCATTCGCAGCACGTCGCGGATCATGCTTCCTCCGGGTCCTTCGGCGCGGGCGGCGCGGGCGGCCCGTCCGGAAGTCGCAGCCGCTCCACGATCTGTCCGCCCGCGACATGCCGGTCGATGATCTCGTCGATGTCCGCCTTGTCGCGGTAGGTATACCAGACGCCCTGCGGATAGATGGCGAGGCAAGGACCTTCCTCGCAGCGCTCCATGCAGCCGGCCTGGTTCACGCGCACCTTGCCCGGCGCGTTGAGCTGGAGCTGGGCGATGCGGGCCTTGGCGTGGTCGCGTGCCTGCGTGGCGCCCTTGTCGTTGCAACAGGTCCGCGCGCCCGGCGCACGCTGGTTGGTGCAGAAGAAGATGTGATGTTCGTAGAAGCTCACGCGATTACCCGGCCAAGGAGCGGAGACGCGCGGCCGCTTCATCGCAGCGCCCGGACGAAGGTCCGGGTGTCTCGTCGTCATTGTCGTGCAGAATGCCCATGGTGCCTATTCTGATCCAGGAGCCTGGGCGATAGGAACGCCGGACCACCAGCTCCCGCCTACTTCGTGCCGAAAGCGTACGAAAGGTTGACGGACGTGACGGTGTCGGTCTTCCTGGTGTCGGGCGGCACGTCGGAGTTGTTGCGGACGGTGAACGAGATCGACGCGAAGATGTTGCCGACGACGGACATCCTGAGCTCGCTGATCGCCTCGGTGAAGGTGTTGCTGTTGCCGTACTCCACCTTCAGCGACTGCGCAAAGGCGCTGGTGTCGGAGATCTTCCACTGGTACCTGCCGCCCGCGCGGCCAATGGCCTCGCTCTGCTTGTCGCCGGTGTCCTGCTCTTCAGTCTCGCGCCAGCCGGCGCCGATTTCGGCATCCAGCGTATGGACCGGGCCCAGCAGGATGTGGCGGCCGTAGCCGGCGGTTTCGGCCGTGCGCTCGCGAAAGCCGCCGAACAAATCCTTTTCCCAATCGACCGCGCCGAACAGGTAGTCACGTTCGGTGAAGTTGTAGTCCAGCTTGTCGCCCACGGAGTAACGCTCGGCCGAGCGTCCCTCCTCGTCGCCGTTGTTGATGGCGACGGCGTTCAAATGATTCCTCCATTCCCCGGACTTCCAGTCGAGCAGGAACTTGCCGTTGAACGACTGCGCCTTTGAATTGCCGCTGGTGGTGAGCAGGCCTGCGCCGGCTTCGCCTTTCCATTCGCTGTGCGCGATCGCGGGAGCGACCAGCATCACTGCAAAAGCGGTACGTCGAACCATCATGATCTCCTTGGGTTGAAGCTCGCGGCGCGGGGTCACCTTCGATATCGCGCGCGTGCGCGGAAAGAGGGACGAAGGTGAGCGGGCAAGCAGGGGCAGAGTGCGGCCGTGTCGTTCGCAATATTCGTGCTCGGGTCTACCGCGGGTTGCGCGAGACCCGGTCGGGTTGCGGAATCCGCGATGATGCCGGGCATGTCCGCGCCTTTCTCCACGCCGCAGGATGCCCGGCTCCTGGCCGAGGCGGACCTGTGCGTGAAATGCGGCCTGTGTCTTCCGCACTGCCCGACCTACGGCGACTCGCAGCACGAAGGCGATTCGCCCCGTGGTCGCATCATGCTCGTGCAAGGCCTGGTGACCGGGCTGATCGAGGCGAGCCCGCGCATGGAAATGCATCTCGACGGTTGCCTGTCCTGCGGTCGCTGCGACGACGTGTGTCCGGCGCGTGTGCCGTACTCGCACATCCTCGACGCCGGTCGCGCGCGACTCGCCGCGCTGCGCCCGCAGCGCACTCGGATCACACGCCTGCTCGGCGCGATGCTGGTGTCGCCGGTGGGTCGCGCGATGCTGCGCACGAAGTGGATGCTGTACCGCCGATCGGGGCTGCAGGGGCTCGTGCGGCGTGCGCGGCTGCTGGGGCGTGGACGGCTCGCGCGGCTCGAGTCGATGGTGCCCGCGCCGTCGACCGGGATGCGTTCGCACGAGGTGCCGGTCCCGCGCAATCGGGACGCCGGTGCGGGGGACGCGATCTACGTGTTCCGCGGCTGTGCGACGGACCTCTTCGAGCGCGATGCCATCCACGCGGTGGAAGTCCTGCTGACCGTCGCTGGCTACGCAGTCGAGCGGGGGGCGGGCCAGGGCTGCTGCGGCGCGCTGCACCAGCACGCCGGGCTGCCGCGGCAGGCCAGGGCCTGCGCGCGCAGCAACCTCGACGCCTTCGCTGGCGCCGAGCGCATCGCGAGCCTGACCACGGGCTGCGCTGCGACCCTTCGCGATTACGCCGAGCTCGCGCCCGACGAGGGTGGCGCTGCGTTCGCCGCGCGCGTGAAGGAATATTCGGACTGGCTGCTGCCGCGTGCCGATCGGCTCGCCTTCGCGCCGCTGCCCATCCGCGTGGCGCTGCACACGCCTTGCACGGCGTCGAGCACGGTGAAATCGGATGCCGGACTGCGTGCGCTGCTGGCACGCATCCCGGCACTGGAAGTGGTCGAACTCGATCGCGGCCTGGGCTGCTGTGGCGCAGCGGGCAGCCACTTCATCACGCACCCCGAAGAATCCGACCGCCTGCTCGCGCCCAGTCTTGCGTCGATCGCGCGCATCGCGCCGGATCTCATCCTCAGCGGCAACGTGGGTTGCTCGCTGCACATCGCCGGCGGCCTTACTCGCTCGGCGGCAGCGTCGGGGTCGTTGACGTCGACGGCGGGGTCGTCGGTCCAGGGGCCGTTGTCGTCGCCGCCGGTGCTGCATCCGGCGCAGCTGCTGGCGCAGCAGCTTCGGATTCCGCCACGCGAGCCGTCGTCGCCTCGATCCTGAGCATCAGCATCTCGGCCAGTTCGTTTTCGAGGAATTCCCGCAGGCGCTCGGCCTCCTGCTCCTTGGGCAGAACCTGTTGCGCATTGAAACTGTACTCGTGGCGCGTCTCCATTTGCGAAGGTGGGATCCACACGTGCTGTCCGGTGCGGACTTCGTAGCGCACGCGCAGGATCAACTCGTATTCGAGCGCCTTGCCGTCAGGCCCTACCGATAGGACCTCGCGCGCTTCGCGCAGGTCCGAGAGCCGGATCACCGTAACGCCCTCGTCGCCCTTGTCCTTTTTGACCATCTCGGCGCCGCGTTGCACGAGGCGGTCGCGAAGCGCGGTCTCCACCGGGGGCTCGGAAACGCGGTAGGGCGCGACGAGATCCACGCGTACACGCCTGAGCGGTTCCGGCAGCGGCCGGGTGCCGGCGGCGTGGAAGCCGCAGGCGGCGAGCAGCGCCACGAAAGCGGACAGCGCGAGACCTCGCAGCAATGTCTTCATACGACGATGTTCACGAGCTTGCCCGGCACCACGATCACCTTCTTGGGCGTCGCGTCGGCGATGAACTTGCGCACGTTCTCGTCTGCCAGCGCCGCGGCGATCACCTGATCCTGCGTCGCCGTGCGCGCTACCACGATGTGCCCGCGCAGCTTGCCGTTGACCTGCACCACCAGCGAGACCTCGTCCTTCACGCGCGCCGACTCGTCGGGCACCGGGAAGCGCGCATCGAGCGCGTCACTGCGGCTCGTGAGCGCCTGCCAGAGCTCATGCGTGGCGTGCGGCACGATCGGGTTGAGCACGAGCACGATGCTCTCCCACACCTCCTGCAACACGGAGCGGCCCTGCGGCGAGGCGTCCTCAAACTTCGCGACCGTGTTCATGAGTTCCATCACCGCGGCGATGGCGGTGTTGTACTGCTTGCGCCGGCCGTAGTCGTCGCCGACCTTGGCGAGCGTGTCGTGAAGCGCAGCGCGCAGCGTTTTCTGCGGCTGCGTGAGCGTGCCCTTGTCGAGCGCGGGCGCGGGACCTTGCGAGACATGCGTCTGCACGCCGCGCCAGAGGCGTCGCATGAAGCGCGCGGCGCCCTCCACCCCCGAGTCGTTCCACTCGAGCGAGGCGTCCGGCGGCGAGGCGAACATCGCGAACAGCCGCACGGTGTCCGCACCGTAGCGGTCAATGAGGACCTGCGGGTCGATCCCGTTGTTCTTCGATTTCGACATCTTCTCCACACCGCCGATCTGCACCGACGAGCCGTCCGTGGCCAGCTTCGCGGACAGCGGGTGGCCCTTGGCGTCGTGCTCGATGATCACGTCGGCCGGGTTGATCCAGGTCTTCTTGCCATCGTGCTCTGTGAAGTAGGTCTCCTTCACCACCATGCCCTGCGTCAGCAGGTTGGTCGCCGGCTCGTCGCCTTTCACGAAGCCTTCGTCGCGCATCAGCTTGTGGAAGAAGCGGAAGTACAACAGGTGCAGGATCGCGTGCTCGATGCCGCCGATGTACTGGTCCACCGGCAGCCAGTAATGCGCGCGCTCGTCGACGAGCTGCTGCGCACCGGGCGACGTGAAGCGCGCCGAGTACCAGCTGGATTCGAAGAAGGTGTCGAAGGTGTCGGTCTCGCGCTCGGCGGGACCGCCGCAGTTCGGGCAGGTCGTCTTGCGCCAGTTGGGGTCAGCCTTGATCGGGGATTTCACGCCGGAGAACTCGACGTCCTCGGGCAGCACCACGGGCAACTGGTCTTCGGGCACCGGCTGCGCGTCGCAGTTGGCGCAGTAGATCACCGGTATGGGGCAACCCCAGTAGCGCTGGCGCGAGACGCCCCAGTCGCGCAGACGGAAGTTCACGCGGCGCTTGCCGATCCCTTCCTTTTCGAAGCGAGCGACGAGCGCATCGAAGGCCTGCTTGTAGTCCAGGCCATCGAGCGAACCCGAATTCACGACGCGCATCGTCGGCGCGACCTTGTCCGCGTACCAGTCCTGCCAGCGATCGATCTCGTAGGCCTGGCCTTCGATCGCGACGACCTGCCTGATCGCCAGGCCGTACTTGAGCGCGAAGGCGTGATCGCGCTCGTCGTGCCCGGGCACGGCCATCACGGCGCCGGTGCCGTAACCCATGAGCACGAAGTTTGCGGCCCACACGGGAACCTTCTCGCCGGAGATCGGGTGGATGGCGAAGATGCCCAGCGGCATGCCGCGCTTCTCCATCGTCTCCATCTCGGCCTCGGCCACGCCGCTGCGCGACGCGTCCTTCAGGAACGCGGCCAGCTCGGGCTTGTCGGCCGCGGCGGCCAGCGCGAGCGGATGCTCGGCGGCGACGGCGACGTAAGTCACGCCCATGATCGTGTCAGGGCGCGTGGTGTAGACGGTCAGCGGCGCGTGGCCGTGGATCTGGAACTGGAACTCCAGCCCTTCCGAGCGACCGATCCAGTTGCGCTGCATGGTCTTGACCGAATCGGGCCAGCCAGGAAGCGTGTCGAGACCGTCGAGAAGTTCCTGCGCGTAGGCGGTGATCTTCAGGAACCACTGCGGGATCTCGCGACGCTCGACCACCGCGCCCGAGCGCCAGCCGCGGCCGTCGACGACCTGCTCGTTGGCCAGCACCGTCTGGTCGATCGGGTCCCAGTTCACCACCGCGTTCTTGCGGTAGACCAGGCCCTTCTTCATGAGCCGTGTGAACAGCAGCTGCTCCCAGCGGTAGTAGTCGGGACGGCAGGTCTGCACCTCGCGCGTCCAGTCGTAGCCGAAGCCCAGAGCGTCGAGCTGCTTCTTCATGTACTCGATGTTGGCGTAGGTCCACTTGGCCGGCGCCGTGTGGTTGGCGATGGCCGCGTTCTCCGCCGGCAGGCCGAAGGCGTCGAAGCCCATCGGCTGCAGCACGTTCTTGCCCAGCATGCGCTGGTAGCGGCTCATCACGTCGCCGATCGTGTAGTTGCGCACGTGCCCCATGTGAAGCTTGCCGCTGGGGTACGGGAACATCGACAGGCAGTAGTACTTCTCGCGCGAAGGATCTTCCTTCACCTCGAAGGCGCGGCGGGAATGCCAGAAATCCTGGGCGGCGCGCTCGACGGCGCGCGGTTCGTAGTCTTGGTTCACGGGTGCGAAAGCTGAGGTGTCGAGGTGCGGACGCGGTGCGCGCGCAGCGCGCAAGTCTACCCTGCGAAGGGGCCGTCTTCTTTGCAGCCGGCTGCGGCGGTGGCCTCGTACCCCGGCCGAAGTCCGGGCGTGTCGCCGGGCGGGTGGAAAGCTCCGGGCTCTTTCGTTTCGCGAAATTCGACGCCCCGGATACCGGCGATGCGGGCTATGAGCGCGGTGAACTGCGTCACGCGGTCCCGGGCGTTCCCGCCAAGGCCGTCACCGCGGTGAAGACCTGCGCTATCTTGCCGTCCCCTCCCCGGTTGCGATGACGCCAGAGATGAAATTCGATCTCGCTGCATGGGGCGCCGAGTTGACGCCGGATCGGCCCGCCATCTGGTTCAACGGGCGCTGGTACACCTACCGCGATCTCAACGAGCGGGCGACGCGACTGGCCAACACCCTGGCCGTGTCGGGAATCGGGTTCGGCGCCCGGGTGGGCATCCTGTCGTCCAACCACCTCGCGCATTTCGACCTGCTGTTCGCGGCGCCCAAGCTGGGCTTCGTCTTCGTACCGTTCAACGTCCGCCAGGTTGCGCCAGAGCTGCGCGAACAGGCGCAGATCGTGCGGCCGGAGCTGGTGTTCTGCGAGTCGCGTTACGCGGCCGTGGCCGCCGAGGCCTTCGACTGCCCGCGCGTGACCCTCGAGCAGTACCGGGGCTGGCTGGGCAATTCGAGCCGGCAGCACATTCGTCCGCCCGAGCTGTCGCCCGAAAGCATCCAGATGATCCTGTTCACCGGCGGCAGCGGCGGCCGGTCCAAGGCGGCCCTGATCCCCTACCGCCAGACCGCGGCCAACGCGGAATGCTCCGCGATGGGCTGGGACCTGGGGCCGGAGGACTGCGCGATCCAGGCCACGCCGTGCTTCCACGCGGCGATCAACGTGCTGGCCACGCCGCTGCTGACCCTGGGTGGACGCGTGATCCTGATGAGCGCGTTCGAACCCGGCGAGTACCTGCGCCTGGCCCAGCGCCTGGACGCCACCGTCATGTTCATGGTGCCCACGATGTACGAGCGCCTGATTGCCCACCCGGGCTTCGCCGCGGCCGAACTGGGTCGCGTGCGCTGGGCCATCTCGGGCGGCGCGCCCTGTCCGCCGCGCGTGGCGCGCGCGATGGTCGATCACGGCATCCCGTTCAAGCAGGGCTACGGCATGACCGAGGCCGGGGTGAACTGCTTTGCCATCGAGATGGAGGAGGCCGCCCTGTATCCAGATTCGGTGGGCCGGCCGATGCCCCACGTGCAGGTGGAGATCCGCCGCCCCGACGGCTCGGTGTGCGGCAACGACGAGGTGGGCGAGCTGACGCTCAGCGGCGAGGGCCTGTGTTCCGGTTACCTCGGCCACGCGGACGAGTGGAGCGAGGTCTGCCGTGACGGCTGGTTCAGCACGGGCGATCTCGCCGAGAGCGACGCCGATGGCCGCTACTACATCCGGGGCCGGCGCAAGGACATGTACATTTCCGGGGGCGAGAACGTCTTCCCTGCCGAAGTCGAAGCCGCGATCGATCAATGCCCAGGCGTGGTCGAATGCGCCGTGCTCAGCATGCCGGACGCTCGCTGGGGAGAGACGGGGCTGGCGGCGATCGTGATGCAGCCGCAGGTACTGGGCCAAGCGGAAGTGCTGCGCCTGGACCTGCGTCAGCGCCTGGCGCCGTACAAGGTTCCCTCGGTGATTTTGTTCGTCGGCGCGATCCCGCGCACGGGCAGCGGCAAGGTCGATCGCATTGCACTGCGTCGCATGCTCGAGGGCGAGAACATCTGAGGCGTCGGGCCGGGGTCGCGCTCACGCTGCTTCGGTCAGGGCAGGTTCCCGATGGCTTCTTGCCCGAAGTTTCCACCGGGTCGAGCTGATCGTCCGCCCCCGCCGCCCATGAAAAAGGCCTGCCGCTCCGCGCAATTTCGCGGTCGCAGCAGGCCCATCTTCTTTCTTCTTCCTCAGCGCGGGTTCCGCGCCTCAGGCGCTAGCGCCGATTCCCGTACCGGCGATCATGGCTGTCGCTCCAGCTGCGATCGTGGTCACGGTCGTTGTGGCCGCCGTCGCGGCTGTCATGGCGGTCGCGGCGATCGTGCCGGTTGTCATGGCGATCGTCCCAATCGTGCCCGCGATCGCGTTCATGCCATCGATGCGAATCGCGGTTGTCCCGGCGATCCCAATAGTGCTCGCGACCCCAGCGACGATCGTCGTGGTAGTACTGGTAGACGGGTCGTCGGTCGTAATAGCGATAGCTGGGACCGCGATCGTAGTAGTAAACCGGGCGCGGCTCGCTGTAGTAATACTCGCGATAGCTCGGCTGCCATTCGTCGTAATAGACGGGGCCCGGGTATCCCAGCCCGATCTGCACGTCGACCCGGGCCGCGGCTGAACCAGCGAATCCGGCCAGCCCCAGCGCCGCAGCACCGACCCATAAAAACTTTTTGACCCTGTTCATGGCACCGATCCTCCTCCTGAGCGTGGAACGAATGCTGAGGCCCGAGCAATGAACCCGTTCTGAATCGAGCTGAATGGAAAAGCGCTCCTAAATATCGGGTTCTCGTTCAGGTTGGGGGAGAGAGTTCACGTGGGCCTGACGAAGTCGGGACGGCTTGTCCTGGTCCCGATACCTGGCAGGAGCCGGGCCTTCGTCCGCGCTGCCTGCCAAAAGAAGAAGCCCGGGTTTGGCCCGGGCTTCTTCGCCATGCAAACGCAATTCGTGCTGAAAACTCAGTCGGAACGATCCGCGCGCTTGCGCTCGCTTTCCTTCAGAAACTTCTTGCGCACGCGGATCGCGGCGGGCGTGAGTTCCACGAGCTCGTCGTCATTGATGAATTCCAGGGCCTGCTCGAGCGAGAACTTCACCGGCGGCACCAGCAGCACGTTCTCGTCGCTACCCGAGGCGCGCATATTCGTAAGCTTCTTGCCGCGCAGCGCGTTGACCACGAGGTCGTTGTCGCGCGAGTGGATCCCCACGATCTGGCCTTCGTAGATCGACTGGCCGGGATCGAGCATCATCTTGCCGCGTTCCTGCAGGTTGAAGATCGCGTAGGCCGGGGCTTCGCCCTGGTCGTTCGAGATCATCACGCCGTTGTGACGCTGGCCGATCTCTGTGTTCTCCGCTTTCGGACCGAAGTGGTCGAAGTTGTGGAACAGCAGCCCGGTGCCCGACGTCATCGACATGAATTCGGTCTGGAAGCCGATCAGGCCGCGCGACGGGATCATGTAGCTGAGACGCACGCGACCGCGGCCGTCGGGGACCATGTCGAGCATCTTGCCGCCACGACTCGCGAGGCCCTGGATCGTGCCGCCCTGGTGCTTGTCCTCGACGTCGGCCACGAGCGATTCGTACGGCTCGCACACCACGCCGTCGATCTCCTTGAGGATGACCTGCGGACGCGCCACCGCGATCTCGTATCCCTCGCGGCGCATGTTTTCGAGCAGGATGCCCAGGTGCAGCAGGCCACGACCCGAGACGCGCTGCTGGTCGGGAGCCTCGCCCGGCTCCACGCGCAGCGCCACGTTGGTCTTCAGCTCGCGCTGCAGGCGCTCGGCGATCTGACGGCTGGTGACGAACTTGCCTTCCTTGCCGGCGAACGGCGACTTGTTCACCTCGAACATCATGCTCATGGTCGGTTCGTCGACCTGGAGCGTTGCGAGCTGTTCGGGATTCTTGGGGTCGCAGACGGTCTCGGAGATGCCGAGCTCGTCGATGCCCGTGATGGCGACGATGTCGCCCGCCATCGCCTCGGCGACCTCGACCTTGTCCAGGCCCATGAAGCCCAGCACCTGCAGGACGCGACCCATGCGGACCTTGCCCTCGCGGTTCACGATCGAGACCTGCGAGTTCGGCTTGACGCTGCCGCGCTTGATGCGGCCGGTGCCGATGACGCCTACGTAGCTGGAGTACGCCAGCGAGGTGATCTGCATCTGGAACGGACCGTCCACTTCCACGCCCGGCGCCGGCACCTTGTCGACGATGGCCTGGAACAGCGGGTCCATGTTGCCTTCGCGGATGTCGGGATTGTCGCCGGCGTAACCCATCAGGCCGCTGGCGTAGATGAACGGGAAGTCGAGCTGCACGTCGTTGGCGCCGAGCTTGTCGAACAGGTCGAACACCTGGTCTACGACCCAGTCCGCGCGCGCGCCGTCGCGGTCGATCTTGTTCAGCACGACGATGGGGTTGAGCCCCATCGCGAAAGCCTTCTGCGTCACGAATCGCGTTTGCGGCATCGGCCCGTCGACCGAATCCACCAGCAGCAGGACGGAGTCGACCATCGACAGCACGCGCTCGACTTCGCCGCCGAAGTCGGCGTGGCCGGGGGTGTCGACGATGTTGATGCGGTAGGTGATGTCGGTGCGCTTGTCGAGCCAGCGCAAGGCGGTGTTCTTCGCCAGGATGGTGATGCCGCGCTCACGTTCCAGGTCGTTGGAATCCATGATGCGTTCGCCCAGTTCCTCGCGCTTGTCGAGCGTGCCGGACTGGCGGAGGAGCTTGTCGACGAGGGTCGTTTTGCCGTGGTCGACGTGGGCGATGATGGCGATGTTGCGAAGATTCTGGATCATAAAAAGTACGGGGCAGCCCACAGGCTGCCCCGATTGAAGGTAGTCAAACGGTCGCGGAGTCTACGCGCCTTCGGGTGAAAATTCAGCGTCCAAAGCCGCGAAACGGCCGTTCGACCCTCTCTGGACGGCCCCGGGAGGAGGCTGTGGCCAAGGGGGATGGAGCGCGTCGGAGCGGGACGCGTCGGGACAGTGCCCGTCGCGCCGAGGGACGATTCGGACGAACTTCCCCGATGCACGACGCCGGCGCGGCCGGCGGCAAGTCCGCGCGACCTCGCGGCCTTGCCCGATCGCCCCGCTGGAGCGGGGCGACCAAGCAAAACGAAGGGAACGGAACTCTCGCCAGGATCGCGAGCTCGGAATGATCCGCACGATCGTCTTGCACGAGTGCATAACGGGCCGTGACGCGGCGAAGAGGCGGCCGGCGGAATAACCGATCCGGCGCGCGCCGCGCGGACCGGTCTTGTCCCGTTTCATACGACGTAGGCGATGAGACGAGGCACCTCAGCTCGGAAAGAGCGCTCCCCCTCAAACCTCGTCGATCGAGCGCGGCCAGCTGTCGTGCAGCAGGCGCGACAGCGCGCGATCGGCGAGCAGGCGCCCGCCGGTCTGGCAGCGGGCGCAGTAATTCGCCTCGTTGTCGGCGTACACGATGCGCTGCACTGGCGAGCCGCAGACGGGGCAGGGCAGGCCGTAACGCCCGTGTACCGCCATCTCGGGGCGGAAGGCCGTTACTTTTTTGGGCCAGCCGTCGGCGGCTTGCGCTTCGTGACGCAGGCGCGTGGTCCACTCGGCGAGAACGCTGCGCGTGGCCTCGAACAGCTTCGCGCAGCTCGAGGCGTCGATGGCTTGGGACTTGAGAAACGGCGAGAGCTTCGCGCGGTGCAGGATCTCGTCGGAGTACGCGTTGCCGATCGCCGCGAAGATGGTCGGGTCGGTCAGCGCACGCTTGAGCGTGTGGTTCTCGTGCCGAAGCCGTTCGGAGAACGTCGCGAGATCGATATCGAGTGGCTCCAGGCCGCCGCGATCGAAGGCCGCGAGTCCCGCCTCGTCGTCGAGCAGGTGCAGCGAAGCCCTTCGCTTGCTGCCCGACTCTGTAAGCAGCAGTGTGCCGGTCTCGAAGTCGAAGGCGCACAGCCCTGATCCCTTCGGGACGCCGGCCCCTGGTTTCTTCCAGTGCAGCCGCCCGAGGATCATCAGGTGCACGACGGCGCAGCGCCCGCCTCCGAATCGCAGCACCAGGCGCTTGCCGATGCGTGAAGTGCCGAGCAGTCGGCGGCCGGCGAAATCGGCCCGTGTCGGCGCCACGGTCCGCAGCACGAAGGGGTTTCCCAGGCGCAGGGCCTTCAGCGTCTGCCCGAGCGCCTTGTCCTCCAGGCACTCGAGGTAGACCGCGAGGTCGGGCAGTTCCGGCACACCGGCCCCGTGGGCTAGAGCACCCGGATCTTCGACGCGGCGCGTCGCGCCTTCGCGCGCGCGGCCTCGATGGTCTCGTCCAGCGCCAGCGCCACGCCCATGCGTCGCTTGCCGACGATCTCGGGTTTGCCGAACAGGCGCAGCATCGTGTCGGGCTCTTCCAGCGCATCGGCCGCGCCCATGAACGAGGGCGCCACCTGATCGCCCTCGCAGAGGATCGCGCAGGACGCGGCGAACGGGCCGCGCGCGCGGATGTTGGGAATGGGCAGGCCGAGGATGGCGCGCGCGTGCAGCGCGAACTCGCTGAGGTCCTGCGAGATCAGCGTCACCAGTCCGGTGTCGTGCGGTCGCGGCGAGACCTCGCTGAAGATCACTTCGTCGCCCTTCACGAACAGCTCCACGCCGAACAGGCCGCGGCCGCCCAGCGCGCGCGTGACCTTGTCCGCGATCTCCTGCGACTTCTTGAGCGCGACGTCCGACATCGGGTGCGGCTGCCAGGACTCGCGGTAATCGCCGTCGATCTGCAGGTGCCCGATCGGCGCGCAGAACGAGGTGCTGGTGCCGAACTCCTCGTTCATGCCCGGAGGCCCGAGCCAGTGGCGCACGGTGAGCAGCGTGATCTCATAATCGAAATCGATGAAGCCCTCGATGATCACCTTGCCCTGTCCCGCGCGGCCGCCGGCCTGCGCGTAGTCCCAGGCCTTCTGGACGTCGGCCGGGGACTTGACCGTCGACTGACCCTTGCCAGAACTCGACATCACGGGCTTGACCACGCAGGGCATGCCGATCGCCTCGACGGCCGCGCGGTACTCGGCTTCCGTCTCTGCAAAGCGATACGGCGAGGTGGGCAGGCCCAGTTCTTCCGCCGCGAGCCTGCGGATGCCTTCGCGATCCATCGTCAGCCACGCCGCGCGCGCGGTCGGCACCACGATGTAGCCTTCTTTTTCGAGCTCCAGCAGGGTCGGCGTGTGGATCGCCTCGATCTCCGGAACGATCAGGGTCGGGCCTTCCTCCTCGACCACGCGGCGCAGCTCCGCGCCGTCGAGCATCCGAATCACGTGACTGCGGTGCGCCACCTGCATCGCCGGCGCGTTGGGGTAGCGGTCCACCGCCACCGTCTCAACGCCAAGGCGCTGGAGTTCGATCACGACCTCCTTACCCAGCTCGCCCGAGCCGAGCATCATCACGCACACGGCCGTGTTCGACAGCGGCGTGCCCAAGGTGGTGGTGGACACTCGGATTTCATGCGGGTGCGGTGTATCAGACATGGTCTTTCCTGGCGCGGTGCATGCGAAACGCGGTCATGTATTCGGTCCACATATAGACAAAGAAGGAAGTCAGGGTGCCGCGCTGCAGGTCCGGCCCCAGGCCGTCCGCGAGGCGGAATAGATTCAGGAAATACCAGGCCTGGGCCCCGAAGATGTTGAGCACCTTGAATAGCATGACGGGCGAGGTCGGCGAGAACAGTCCTTTCTCCGCGATGTGCATGCCGTTCTCGAAAGCCGGCAGCTCGCGGATCTCGCCTCTCAGCAGCGCACCGGCCACGTCCGTATGCGTGCATAGGGGGCGGCCGATGCCAATCAAATCGCAGGATTTGGCTTCCAGCGCCGCCTCCATGGCGCTACGCGAGCGGAAACCACCGGTCACCATCAACGGCATCCGTGCGACGGTGCGGATGCGTTCGGCGTAGTCGAGAAAGTAGGCCTCGCGCTTTCCCGTGCTTTCCCGCTTCGGTGCCGCGGTGCGTGCGTCGCCCCGGTGGCCCAGTAGCGCCGGCTGCTCGTAATTGCCGCCCGAGATCTCCAGCAGGTCGACCGATTCGGCATTGAGCCATTGCACGACCTGAAGGCACTCGTCGTTGCTGAATCCCCCTTTGCGGAAGTCGTCCGAGTTGAGTTTGATGGCAATGGGGAAATCGGCGCCGACCGCCTTGCGGATCGCGCGCATCGTTTCGATCAGGAAGCGCGCGCGGTTCGAAAGCTCGCCGCCCCATGCGTCGCCACGGCGGTTGGTGACACCGGACAGGAAAGAGCTGATGAGGTAGCCGTGCGCGGCATGAATCTGCACGCCGGTGAAACCGGTTTCGCGCGCGATCACTGCAACCTTCGCGAAGCGCGCGATGAAATCTAGGATTTCCGCCTCGGTCAGTGCACGCGGCTTGCCGTAGCTGCCGAGAATGTCGAGCTGTTCGGCCGATGGCGCGAGCGGCGTGCGAGTGACGTAGCGCGGCGACTGGCGACCGCAGTGGCTGATCTGCATCCACAGGTGATTGCCGCCCACGGTACCGGCCGCAGCCCAGCGCGACAGGCGCGCGCGGGCTTCCGCGTCGTGCGTTTTCGGGTCGGTGACGTCGATGCAGACGTTGCCGGGACGTTCCAGCACGCGGCGGTCGATTTGCACGTTGCCCGTCAACAGCAGCGCGGCACCGCCTTCGCTCCAGCGGCGGTAGAGCAGGTCGTGTCGCGACGTTGCGCGCAGGTGCTCATCGGCCAGCCCCTCCGTCATCGCGGCCTTGCACAGGCGGTTGTGCAGCACCGCGCCGCAGGGCAGGCGCAGCGGCGCGGACAGGATCGAGGAGGCGTCGGCCATCGGTGGCTCGAGGACGGCGGGGGGTACGTCGATTCTGCCGCGTCAGCGCTGGCAGCGCGCGCAGAAGAAGCTGGACCGCTGGCCGATGACTTTGCGCCGGATCGCCGACCCGCAGCGCCGGCAGGCCTCGCCCTCGCGCCCGTACACGTACAGATCTTGTTGGAAGTAGCCCGATTCGCCGGTGGCGCCGGCGAAGTCGCGAAGCGTCGTGCCGCCCTGGACGATGGCCTCGGCCAGCACCTCGCGGATACGCGACGCGAGCCCGGCGTACTCGGCGCGGCTGACGCGCCCGGCCGCGCGGCCGGGCCGGATGCCGGCGCGGAACAGCGACTCGGACGCGTAGATGTTGCCGGCGCCGACCACCACGTTCCCGTCCATCACGAAGTTCTTCACGGCGGCGCTGCGTCCGCGCGACAGCTCGAACAGGTAGTCGCCGTGGAAGGCGGCATCGAAGGGTTCGGGGCCAAGGTGGCGCAGCAGCTCGTGGTGCGGCTCGCCTGCGCTCCAGAGCAGCACCGCGCCGAAGCGACGCGGATCATGGAAACGCAGCAGGCGTCCGCTGTCGAGCTCGATGTCGACATGGTCGTGCTTGATCAGCGGCACGCTCGGGTCGAGCACCCAGATGCGGCCGGACATGCCCAGGTGGATCAGCAGGCGGTCGCCGTTGTCGAGGTGCAGCACGAGGTACTTCGCGCGCCGCGCGGCTTGCTCGATGCGCCGTCCCGCGAGGCGTTCGGCGAGATCGGCTTGCACCGGCCAGCGCAGCCGCCGGTCCCGCACCACCACGCGACCGATGCGCCGCCCGACCACGTGCGGCTCGATGCCGCGGCGGATCGTTTCGACTTCAGGGAGTTCGGGCATGGGGCAATGCTGGCGAAAGGGGCGCGACCTCCACAAGCCTAGCCCGGACGAAGTCCGAGGTTGTGGGCTCAAGGTGAGGCGTGCGCTGCGAGATATAACCCGGACTTCGTCCCCGGGCCAGGCGGATCCAAATCAGAACACCACGCGCGCCAGTTCCCATGCTCCTGCCGCGATGAACGCGGACGCCGGAATGGTGAACACCCAGGCCCAGACGATGTTGCCGGCCACGCCCCAGCGCACCGCGGAGAAGCGTCGCGCGGCGCCGACACCCACGATCGCGCCCGTGATGGTGTGCGTCGTGGAGACCGGCACGCCCAGGCTGGTGGCCATGAACAGGGCCGCCGCACCGCTGGCCGACGCGCAGAAGCCGCTCACGGGCCGCAGCTTGGTGATGCGCATGCCCATGGTCTTGACGATGCGCCAGCCCCCGAACAGCGTGCCCAGGCCCATCGCGGTCTGGCAGGCGAGCACGACCCAGAACGGCGGTGCCTCGGCGTCCTTCGAGATGTACCCGGACACGATCAGCAGCAGCCAGATGATGCCCATGGTTTTCTGCGCGTCGTTGCTGCCGTGGCCCAGGCTGTAGAGCCCCGCCGAGATGAACTGCAGGCGGTTGAAGACGCGCTCTGCCTTCTTCGCCGGTGAGCGGAACGCCAGCCACGCACAGGCCACCATCAGCAGGCCGCCGAGCAGGAAGCCCACGAGCGGCGACAGCACGATGGCGATGGTCACTTTCGAGAAGCCGGCCGACAGCAGCGACCCGGTGCCACCCTTTGCGATCGCCGCGCCGGCGAGGCCGCCGATCAGCGCGTGCGAGGAACTGGACGGGATGCCGAAGTACCAGGTGATGATGTTCCAGGAGATGGCGCCCACCAGCGCGCCGAACACCACGTAGGTGTCGATCATGTTCGGATCGACGATGCCCTTGCCCACCGTCGCCGCCACGTGCAGGCCGAAGAAGGCGAAGGCGATGAAATTGAAGAAGGCGGCCCAGATGATGGCCATCTGCGGCGACATCGCGCCCGTGGACACGATGGTGGCGATCGAATTGGCCGCGTCGTGGAAGCCGTTCAGGAAGTCGAACAGCAGCGCCACCGCGATCAGCAGGATCAGGACTTCCAGCCCGGTGCTCACTGGCGCACCCTGGGCGTGGAAAGGAACTGGGCCGATGCCGTGAGCACCTCGCCCGTCTGATCCGCCCCGCGCAGTGAAAAGCTACGTCGCGGGGAACCCGGACGCATCCCGCCGCGTCCGCTGTGGCGGACAGGACCGCCGTGTCGAGGGTCGCTCATGCGTTCTCGATCACGATGCCTTCGATGATGTTCGCCACGTCCTGGCAACGGTCGGTGACCGATTCAAGGAGCTGGTAGATCTCCTTCATCTTCAATACGCGCATGGCGTCGGTCTCGACGCGGAACAGCTTGGCCATGGCGGCGCGCATCACGCGGTCGGAGTCACCCTCGAGCCGGTCGATCTCGCCGCACAGCTCGAGAATCTGCTTCGAGTTCTTCAGGTTGTTGAGCTGCGACACCGCCGCCTTCACCTTCTGCGCGCTGGTCAGGCACAGGTCGGCGAGTTCGACCGCCTCGGCGGTGACCTCGCGGATGTCGTACAGGAACATGCACTGCGAGACGTCCTCCATCAGGTCGAGGATGTCGTCCATGCGCGTGATCAGCTGATGGATGTCGTCCCGATCCATCGGCGTGATGAAGGTGTGATGCAGCAACTGCATCGTGGCCATCGTCAACTTGTCCGCACGGTGCTCGATGTTCTCGATGTTGCGCTTGCGCTCGTCGAGCTCATGGACGGCGCGCATCAGCGCCGTCAGCTGCTCGGCACCGAGCACGATCTGCTCGGCGTGTTCGCTGAAATAGGTAAAAAAGCGACCCTCGCGGGGCATCAGCCGCTGGAACATGGCGTACCTGCCTTTTCTTCTGGAGGCGCTCTTCGGCGCCGGTCGATCTTCTGAGGCGCGCAGCTTAAGCCGCATGGGTGGCGGGCGTGGAGACTTGAGGTGCGGGCGAAAGTGTGAGCGGCCGTTCTTCCTCTGCTTCGCGCCGGCGGGAGGGGTCGGGATGAGGGTATGACGGAAGCAACGGCCGCCAGTCGTGCGCGTGCGGCGGAAAAGCCTGCCCCTCATCCCAATCCTGCCTGGCGCAAGCCCGTTCAGTACGCCTTGGCGCCGAGGCCGCATGCCGCGCGATTTCGCTAGGAAAACCCGCGGCCGCTCGCCACACTGGCCCGCCAGAAAAAGTGGGAGTAGATGGTCGTGAACCGATTGGGATTGTTGGCGACGCTGTTCGGCGCCGTGCTGACGCTGTCGGCCTGCGACGGCTCGAACTCTCCGGACGTCCACGGCGGCAGTGGCGGAAACGGCAGTCTGCCGGCCGCCAGCGACCTGCTGGAAACCGGCCTGCAGGGCCAGGTGCCGATGGCGGACCAGATGAGTGGCCGCGCGGCCCTGGGCTACCGCAAGGGGCTGCGGCTCGTGGGCCAGAACACGATCCTGGACCGCGGCGCCAATTTCTCGATGACCTGGCTCGACGACTGCGCCTATATCACCACGACCTCGCCCGGCCAGATCTTCGGCCCGGCGTCCTCGCCCTACATCGACACGCAGTACAACCCGCTCAACGGCATGGCGGTGATCGACGCTTCCAACCCGCAGAGCCCGCAGCTCGTGCGGATCATCCAGAGCCCTGCGATGCTCGCCCCGCACGAGTCCCTGCAGGCCAACCAGGCGCGCCACATCATCGTAGCCACGCGCGGCGGCGGCACGGCCTTCGACGTCTACGAGGCCACCGATTGCCGCAATCCGGTGCTGCGCGCCTCGATCAACATCGGACTGGGTCTGACCCTGCCGGCGCTGCCGCCCATTCCCGGCGGCATCGGCACGATCGACCAGGGCCTAGCCTTCTTTGGCCATGCGCTGTGCATCGCCGACGACGGCCGCACCGCGTACGCCACGAGCTCGGCGCAGACCAACGCCGTGATCGACCTGACGGACCTCGCGAGTCCGCGCCTGTTCGAGCTGTTCGCGCCCGCCGCGCACGACTGCGGTTTGAGTCCCGACGGCTCGCGCCTGTATCTGGCGCAGTTCGGCTTCGTGTCCCTTGGCCTGGGACTGCCCAATGGCCCCGCGGTGGGTCAGAACGGCATGGGCATCTACGACGTCACCGCCATCCAGAACCGCACCGTGCCGGCCGCGCCGCTACTGCTCAGCCCGGCGCCGCCACTGGTGGGCTTCCTGGGCTGGACCAACGTCACCGACGGCGAGGCGCCCAGCGCCGGGTCGCACACGGCGCGCTGGTTCCGCAACAACGGGCGTACCTACATCTATTCCAGCGACGAATGGCCCACGGCCGGCGTCTGTCCCTGGTCGCACAGCCGCATCATCGACATCACCGACGAGGCGCACCCGGTGCTGGCGTCGAACATCGTGCTGGACGTGAACAAGCTCGCGAACTGTGCGGCGAGCGAGCTCGACGTGGCCAACTACTCGGCGCATTACGTGGGCATCGACAACGTCAACGAGGCCACCACCTTGTTCACGACAAACTACACAGCCGGCCTGCGCGTGCTGGACATCCGCGATCCGCGCAACCCGCGCGAGATCGCGTACTGGCACCCGGTGCCGAATCCGGACACGCCGGCGGTGCCGCTGTCCGAGTATTTCGGTAGCTCGGGCGATCGCTGGGACGCGGTTCCGACCTACGTGCGCTATCGCCCTGAGACGGGGCACATCTGGATTGCGAGCTACAGCGCGGGCTTCCAGATCCTGCAGTTCACGCAGTCGGCGGGGCTGACCGCCCCGCGTCCGACGCACTGACCGCAGCCCGGACCCAGTCCGGGGATGTTCTCGCCAGAGGCCAAGGCTCCCGGACTTCGTCCGCCCTACGGCCTAGGATCCAAACGCTGGTGTTCGCGCCTTCGGCCAGATGAATCTCACGACCCGGAAGAGCCTCTATGCAGCGCTGGCGACGCTGGGTTTCTGCCCCTCTGCGCAGGCGCATCCCTTCGCGCCCTCATACAACCTGCCCGTGCCCTTCTGGCTCTATGCCGGCGGATCGGTCGCGGCGCTGCTGCTGAGCTTCGTGGCGGTGGCCTGGCTGGCGCGTCCGCGCAGCATCGAGGCGCGTCCGCGCGAGATCGGCCACACGATCCTCGGGCGCACGCTGCTCGGTCCGGCCGCGATCGCCGCGCTGAAAGTGACGAGCCTGCTCGGGCTGCTGCTGTGCATCGCCACCGGCCTGCTGGGCACGCGCAACGCGTACTTCAACTTCAACATGACGTTCTTCTGGATCGTCTTCGTGCTCGGCTTCACCTATCTGAGCGCGGTCGTGGGAAACCTGTACGCGCACATCAATCCCTGGAGGCTGATCGTGCGGGCGCTGGCGGGCGCCGGGGTGTCGCGCTTCGAGGGCAGGGTGGGGGTCCCGGAGCGGCTGGGCTGCTGGCCGGCGCTAGGGTTCTACGTCGCGTTCATAGCGATGGAGCTGTTCTTCCGCGTCGGGCCGTACTCCCTGGCCTGGGTGCTGGTCGCCTACGGCGCGATCAACGTGGTCGGCGCGTGGTGCATCGGCGCGAGGGACTGGTTCGAGCGCTGCGAGTTCTTCGGCCTGTTCTTCGCGCTCGTGTCGAAGGCGGCGCCGCTGCAGCTGGCCACGTCATCAGCGCCGGACGCATCGGGCGTGCGGCTGCAGTGGCCCTTCGCGGGCCTGGCGACGTCGCACGCACGCTCGATGAGCGAGGTGCTCTTCGTGCTGTTCATGCTCGCCTCGACCGCGTTCGACGGGCTGCATGCGACGCAGCCCTGGGCGCGCCTGTTCTGGGAGGACTTCGGCGGCCTGCTCGCGCCCTGGATCGGCGACAACATCGTGCAGACCTACCCGTTGCTGCGACGGCTGTTCGTCGCCTACGAGGCGATGGGCCTGCTGATGTCGCCGCTGTTCTACCTGCTGGCCTACCTCGCCTGCCTGGCGGCGATGAAGCGGATCGTGCGCAGCGAACTGACACTGCACGAGCTGGCCTGCCGCTTCGCTTACACGCTGCTTCCGATCGCGCTGGTCTACCACGCCACGCACTACTACACGCTGGTGGTCACACAGGGCCTGATGATCCTGCGCCTGGCGTCCGATCCCTTCGGCATCGGCTGGAATCTCTTTGGTACCGCGCTGTGGCTGCATCGGCCGGTGTTGCCCGACATGAACTGGGTCTGGCACACGCAGGTGGGGCTGATCCTGCTGGGGCATGTCGCCAGCGTGGTTCTCGCGCACTTCGAGGCGCTGAGGCTGTTCAGGAGTCCGCGCCGCGCGACGATCAGCCAGCTGCCGATGCTGGCGCTGATGCTGGCGTTCACGGTGTTCGGCTTGTGGATCCTGGCCCTGCCGATCACCGCGACGCCGATGTAGGACCGGCTACGGGTCGGGTGAAGGCGGCGCGACCGCTGTCTCGGACACATCGGCGGCCGACAGTTCCGCGAGCAGCGCGGCCACGCCCTCTGGCTCGGTGTAGTCCACGCCGAACAACTTGCCGTGGACCTGGCCCTCGCGATCCAGGATCAGCGTCCCGGGTCGCGCGGTCCCGTGTGGCCCGCTCGCCGCGTCGGGGTTGCGAAAGCGCAGGACATCAGTCCAGCGTGACCATCGGTGTCGCACCCAGCACTTCCTCGATGTCCGTCTGCCCCGCCGCGATTTTCATCGCCCCCGCCACGCGCAGCGGCACCATGCCTTCGCGCAGCGCCTGGCGGCGCAGGTCGGCGATGTCGGTCTGGCGGTCGATGAAGCGCTTCACGCCCGTCGTGAGCGGCATGATCTCGTAGAGGCCGAGTCGTCCGAGGTGCCCGGTCTCCCGGCACTCGAGGCAGCCGACGGGCTGACGCACTTCGGCCGGCATCGGCACGCGCTTGTCGGGA
The DNA here is from genome assembly GCA_046594215.1 of Panacagrimonas sp. Classification (GTDB taxonomy): domain Bacteria; phylum Pseudomonadota; class Gammaproteobacteria; order Nevskiales; family Nevskiaceae; genus Panacagrimonas. Next base: position 43,863 of record JBKJPX010000094.1, on the reverse strand, counting down.
CCGACGACCTCGGCCCAGGCCTCCGCGTCGGGCACCGCGGGCAGCTTGCAGTGCGGGCACAGGCGACGGACCAGGCGCTGCGCGACCACGCCCAGCAGGGTCGCCTTGATCAGGTAGGGCGGCACGCCCAGGTCGAGCAGGCGCGTGATGGCGCTCGGTGCGTCGTTGGTGTGCAGGGTCGAGAGCACGAGATGACCCGTGAGCGCGGCCTGGATCGCGATCTCCGCGGTCTCCAGGTCCCGGATCTCGCCGATCATGATGATGTCGGGGTCCTGGCGCAGCAGGGCGCGCACGCCGGTGGCGAAGGTCAGCTCGATGCCGGTCTGCACCTGCATCTGGTTGAACGCGGGTTCCACGAGTTCGATCGGGTCTTCGATCGTGCAGACGTTGACCTCGGAGGTCGCGAGCTGCTTGAGGCTCGTATACAGCGTCGTGGTCTTGCCCGAGCCGGTAGGGCCGGTGACCAGGATGATCCCGTGAGGCGCGCGGATCATGTCGTTCCAGCGGTCGGCATCGGACTCGGAGAATCCGAGCTGTCCGAAGTCGCGCACCAGCACCTCGGGATCGAAGATGCGCAGCACGAGTTTCTCGCCGAACGCGGTCGGCAGGCTGGAGGCGCGCAGCTCCACTTCCTTCCCGCTGGGCGAGCGAGTCTTGATGCGGCCGTCCTGCGGCTTGCGCTTCTCGGCCACGTCCATGCGCGACAGGATCTTGATACGGCTGGTGACGGCGATCATCACCGGCGTCGGCATCTGGTAGACCTCGTGCAGTACGCCGTCGATGCGAAAGCGGACGAGGCTCGAATCGCGGCGCGGCTCGAGGTGGATGTCCGAGGCGCGCGAATCGAACGCATAGGAGAGCAGCCAGTCCACGATCGCGACCACGTGCTGGTCGTCGGCGGTCAGCTTGCCCTTGCGGCCCAGCTCCATGAGCTGCTCGAGGTTCTGCGAACCCGCCGGCAGCCCACGCCGCTCCTCGTTGCTGGCCTTGACCGAACGTGCGAGTGCATAGAACTCGACGAGGTAGCGCTCGATATCCCCGGGGCTCGCCATCACGCGCTTGATCGGCTGGGGCACGATGCGCGCGAGTTCGGTTTCCCACTCGCGCTCGAGCGGCTCGGCGGTGGCGATCGTGATCTCGTTGGGCGTCACCTTCACCGGCAGCACGCGCACGCGCGCGGCGTAGGCATACGGCATCACCGCGGTGACCTTGGCCACGTCGATCGACAGCGGGTCGATGCGCATCCAGCCGATGTTGTGGCGCGCCGCTAGCCACTGCGTCAACGCGTCCATCGTCAGCTTGGCGCCGGCCTTGCGCGGATCGGGCCAGTCGAAGGTCGTGATGAGGTCGAGGGGATGGCGCTTCTCGCGCGTCGCGTCGAGCTTGATGCTCGCATCCTTGCGCTGCGAGCCGGAGATCAAGCCGTCGGCGAGCAGCGCGTCGAGCAGTTCCTGCAAGTTCAGGCGGCGGTCGGGGCTGCGTGTCGCGGGTGCGGTGGCCATGCGCCAAGGCTATCGCAGCTGGACCCGAACCGGCGTCGCGTCCGTCGGCAGGTGGGCACCCGCGGTACGGGCGTCCATAATGCCCCCGCCGTCGCGGTGTCCGCACGGCCGCGGATATTTGCCACTCCGAGTTCGATGCGACCTTCCCTTCTCCTGTTCCTCGCCCTGATGACGTCGGCCTGCGCCAAGCCGGCCTGGGTGCGGGCGCCGGACACGTCGAAGTGGTTCAGCGGCGAAAACGAGGAGGTCCTGGTGCTGGAAGCGGCACGCGCCAACGTCTGCGGCACGGCGGGCGGCGAATCCACCGTCGCCGTGATGCCGGACCTTCCTTCGCTGCAAGCCTGGGCCGAGGGTCGCGGGATCGAACTCGTCAGCGTCACCGGCAAGGCCTTGCCGGAAAGCCCCTACGCCGTGGTCGAGTTCGGGCAGCGCCCCAATAGCGGCTATGGCCTGGCCGTGAGCCGGCAGGCCGCGATGAAGGGCGCCGACCTGATGCTCAAGGCGACCTTCTTCGAGCCCACGCAGGGGCGCTGGTCCTCGGACCAGCCGAGCAGTCCCTGCGTGATGGTGACCTTGCCGCAACGCGAGTACCGCAGCGTCCGGCTCGTGGACCAGACGGGCAAGGTTCGCGCCGGCACCGAGGGCGCACCGTGATCCAAGCGTTTCGCGGGCTGCTGTGCGGCCTGCTTCTGATGCTGCTGGCGCCGTCGCTGCAAGCGGCCGGCAAACCCTCCGAGGTCCTGGACGAATTCCACAAGTCGCTGCGCACGAACCAGCCGGACAAGGTGATGGCTATCCTGTCGGCGGACGCCGTGATCTACGAGCAGGGTTTTGCCGAGGTCTCACGCGACGAGTGGTTGCGCAAACAGCTGGGCAACGCGATCGCATTCGCGCGGGACACCGAACGCCGCGTCGTGCGGCGCCAGGCGGGCGAGTCCGGCAACATGGCCTGGGTGATCTCGACCACGCAGACGACGATCGACGTGCCGGATCGCAAGGTCGTGCTCGATGGTGCGGAGACGGCGATCCTGAGGCTCGAGGGCGGCGACTGGAAGATCGTGCACCTGCACTGGTCCGCGCACGAGGCCGCGCCGGAAGATGCGGCCAAGGCCGCGGCCACGGAGAAGGAATCGAACTACGCAGCACCCGCGAAGCCGTCCACCAAGGCGCCGGTCGCGGGCAGAAAAAAGAAGAAGCATTGATCCGGGGGCGCCGGCGCCGCGCAAGGGCACCGGCAGGAAGATCAAGCGGCACCCCATAACGATACGGACGATCCCGAGGGAGATCACACCACATGCTGCATGTACTGCCGGGGCCGATCCAGGGCGTGATCATGGGCCTGCTGCTCGCGCTGAACACGGTGTTCTGGTCGACGCCGTTATACGTGGTCGTGCTGATCAAGCTGGTCACGCCCTGGCGCCGCGGGCGCGACGCGCTGTCGCACCTGGCGGGGGCGTGTGCGCAGAACTGGGCCGCGTGCAACACGATGTTCTCGGGCTGGCTGCATCGCATCGAATGGGACGTGCGCATCTCGGTGGACCTGAGCCCGGACAGCCAGTACCTGGTCTGCTCGAACCACCAGACCTGGAACGACATCTTTGTGCTGATGCATGCGTTCGGCCGACGCGCGCCCTTCTTCAAGTTCTTCCTCAAGCAGCAGTTGATCTGGGTGCCGGTGCTGGGCCTTGCGTGGTGGGGCCTGGACTATCCCTTCATGAAGCGCTCCACGCCCGACCAGATCAAGAAGAATCCGTCACTCAAGGGCAAGGACCTGGAGACCACGCGCAAGGCCTGCGAGAAGTTCCGCAACCAGCCCGTGCTGATCCTGAATTTTCTGGAGGGCACGCGATTCACCAAGACCAAGCAGGTCAACCAGAAGGCGCCGTACAAGCACCTGCTGCGGCCCAAGGCGGGCGGCTTTGCATTCGCGATGGAGGCCATGGGCGACAAGCTGCACGACCTCATCGACGTCACCATCGCCTACCCGGGTGGCGCGATGGGCTTCTGGGATTTCCTCTGCGGCAAGGTGCGGCGCGTGATTGTTGACTTGCGCCCCCTCAAGCTCCCGGAAGGAATGATGGACGGGCTGATCCGGGGCGATTACGAGGCCAGCAACGACTTCCGCAAGCAGTTCCAGTTCTGGATCGGCGACCTGTGGAGGGAGAAGGATGCCCGCATCGCAGAGATGCTCGGGCTGCCGCCGCCGGTGTATGCGAACAACAGCGCGAGCGGCGCCACGGGCTGAGGCGGGTGGGCCCCGCTACGGGAGCGGGGCTGCCCGTTCGCGCATCACGACGAGCAGGGCGTCCAGCAAGGTCCGCATCTGCGGCGCCAGCGCCTGCGAAGCCTCCATCCAGCCTCGCCCCGCATCCACCAGTCCCTGCGGATCGCGCAGCCGCGTCGAGGTGCGACGAATCGCCCGCTCGATGCCAGGGTCGGTTCCGTAGGACTGCAGCAGCTCGGCGAACCCCGACGCGGTGGGCCGCCAGCCGCCTGAGCGCTCGAACCAGTCGCCGTCGTCCGCCAGGGAAGCGCCGCAACGCGTAGCGAACTCCGCCAGCGGACGTTCGTGGAAATGGCTCCAGTGATTCGCCAGCGCGTGATCGGCCGCGAGGTCGAGCACGATGCCGGCATATCGGCGGTCGCCCGCGCCGAAGCCTTCCCGCGCCGTCCGCATGATCGGGTGCCGATCCGTGGCGGCATCGACGCGGCGATGCAGACGGATGCCGAGCGCGATGTCCTCGGGGTAGGCCGACAGGTCCGAGCCGCGCACCACGTCGCCCAGCACGCTGCCCGCGAGCGAGGTCTGCGTGCGATCGGCGAGCCAGAGGTGGGCGAGGAAGTTCATCTCACTTGAAGAAGGTCGAGCCGTACCAGTAATCGTGGCAGACCTGTCTCAGACGACCGACGAGCGTCTCGAGGTCTGCACCGTCGTCGGCCGCGGCGATCGCGATCGCGTACGGACTGTCCGTCCGTGGCACGAGCAGGGTCGCGATCAACCAGCAGGGCCGGCCGTAGACCTCGATGTGCGTGCACAGCTCGCGCGGCTGTCGCGCCGCGATGAAGTCGGCCGCGAGCGCTTCCACGGGTGGGCCGTAGGCGGTGTTGCGTGCCGAACGCTCGAAGCGAATCTCGGGCGGCGACCCGGCGCGCAGGCGCAGCAGCGCGAACTTGATCTGCGGCAGCTCGCGCAGGCGTTCGAGATGCTCAGGCGATTCGACATCCATGCACGGTGTCCCTGGAAACCGCAGCAAGCGTAGCGTGCGCGCGATCCCTTGTTTCGTCTTCGTCGTCACGATCGTCCAGTCTGCCCGCAGGGATCGCGGGCGTCACCGACCTGAACCTCAGCCGAACCGCATGGGTGCGGAACCGCACCGATACATTTCCCTGACAGGACTAAGGTGGCGGCTCAACGGATTCACCTGCCCCAGGGACGTCAGAGCCTTACGGTTCATCACGATCCGCAGCGCAACGAAGCAGGCCGCAAAGCATCTGGCGGCCCTTCGAGGAAACAGTCATTCGACTGCATCCATCCGGGAATCCTGTTTCACGTGGAGAAGCACACAATGTTTACCCGATCCAACTCGTTGTTCCTCGCGTCCGCGCTCGCGCTCGGTTCGTTCATCGGCACTGGCGCAATGGCCGCGACGGTCACCGCTCCAGTGACGCCTTCGATTGCACCGAACACCGCGCCGACGGCGAACGTGGCGCCCAACACGGCGCCCACGGTCGCGCCGACCACGACCGTCTCGCCGACCGTCACGGCCCCCGCCGTCGTGCTCCCCGCGACGCCGGCGACTCCAGTGCCGGTGCTGCCCGAGACGTTGCCGAAGAAGAAGACCACCAAGTAGCAGGCTTCTTCAGCGTGCCTGGCCGGCATCGGCGGGCTCGCTTGAAGCGTTGAATGGCTCCCTTCCCGCGTGCCTCGCGGGAGGGGAGTTTTACTGTGCGGCGCCATCCGGCTGCACGTGGCCCGGTCGTCGAGCCGCGCGCGAGCTCATCCGTGCGCCGGGGCGGAACCCCGTTCGCAGCCGTGGGTCGCGTTCGAACGCTTCAGGTACTTCATGACGCTGCCCGCCGTCAGCTTGAACGAGGGATCGATGTCGAATCCCGCGCTGACCAAGCCCTTGGCCGTCCACTTGTTGCAGGTGTTGGCCGCCGAATATCGCCCGGCCGCAACGTAGAACTGGCTGTCCCCATAGATGCCCTTCGAGCCGGATACCAGGTGTCCCGCGGCGTCGTGCGAAAAGCTGCCGGAAAGAAATCGGTTCAGCGCGTCGCTCTCGCCTTGCGACACGCAGATCGGGACGACCTGGCTTTCGGGAAACGATTCGAAGGGTGAAACCGGCACCGCGGACACGTGCAGGACGGTGCCCGGCGACCAGAACAGTGCGCGCAAGCTGAGTCCCGTCGTGATGTCCTGCGCCTCGTAGAACCCCTTGTCGCCCCATCCGATCTCGTAGAACGCGATCGTGGCTCCAAAACGCGTCGCCAGCTCCGGGAACCGCGTATTCAATTCCCTTGCCGGAACCACCAGACCGGTATGCCAGCCGTGGCTGACCACGTAGGCGCGCAGCGTTCTGGGCACTTCGACCGTCGCGACCGGCGCGGGACGAACGATCCGGGGCTCGTTGCCGCAGCCGGGCAGACACACGAGGCCGGCTGCCAGCAACAGCATGCCGAGGCGCACGCCCGTCATCGCACGGCGCAATTCATCGGGGCATCAGCGCTTTTGCCCTTCCATGTGAAACCGGTGAAGCACGCGATGCGCTACGGGTGTCAGCAACAGGCCGGCGATCAGGATCACGGCGAGGCCGCAGTAGAGCGCGTAGAGGCCGGCGAACAGTTTCCCCGACAGTGTCATCGGAGGATTCACCGGCCCCATGCCGCCCAGCAGCATCGAGGCGTTGAGGAAGGCGTCGACCCAGCCCAGGCTCTCGGTCATTCGATAGCCGAGCATGCCGACGCCGAGCGAGGCCATGACGAGCGCGAGCGCGATGGCGGCGCTGCGGGCCAGCCGAGCGAGGAACTGCTTGCGCGGGAGCAGAGGCTGGCAACGGTGTTCGAACAACGGCTTCTCCGTCGGGGTGCAATCGTCCGCGCAAGGTAGCAGCCCGGTGGTGGGCCGGCGCTCACTTCTTCGGGCTGATCCACATTTTGATCACTGCGCGGAACACGACCTGGTCCTGCTGGTCCTTCACGTTCACCGTGACCGGCCAGTCGAAACCTTCGGCGCCAAACGTCGGCAGCGGCCCGCAGTCGCAGATGCCCTCGAGATGGGTGCCGGCCTTCATGAGGTATTCCACCGTCATGCCCTTCGGGATCCAGCGATGCGTGGCGGGCACGCTGACTTCGGCCACGAGGCCGCCCGCGAACTCGGCGAGGTTGCACATCGCGATCGCGTGCACGGTGCCCAGGTGGTTCGTGAGGCCCCAGCGCTTCTTGAGCGCGGCGCGGGCGTAGCCGGGTCGCAGTTCGAGCATCTGCGGAGAGATGCTGCGGAAGTAGGGTGCGCGCGCCGCCACCATCTTCGACCACGCGGACTTGCCCAGCGGAAGCCGCGACATGCGGTTCCAGCTTTCGAGCGCGAGATTTTTCTTCTTGCTGCTGCCTCGGGAGGCGACCATGCGGAGATCCTTGAAGGGAAAAAACCGATGGCTGCACGCTAGCACCGCGATCGGTGCGCCTGATTGACCCTCACGCGGCCCGCCGCGGCCACACGGCCTCCAGTCGGCGCGGACCGCTGGCTCGATCGAGGAGGGTCACCAGTGCCAGGCAGCCCAGGCCCGAAATCAGCACGGACAGTCCGAACGTTCCGGCATAGCCGATGGTGTCGCCGACATAACCGGCAACGATTCCGGCAAGCCCTCCGCCGAGCACCACCGCACAGGCCAGCAGCGTGTAGTCGGTGCCGGCGTGCTCGGGATCGGAGGCGTCCATCATCAGCGTGAACAACGCGACGGTCGCCATGCCCCCGAGCAGGTGTTCAGCAGTGGTCGCCGCGTAGATCAGGATCCGATTCGACGGGTCGAGCGCACAGCCGACATAGAGCAGCAGGCTCAGGGTCTGCAGCACGCCGCAGCCGATCAGCGCCATCCGACGGCCCAGTCTCCACGTCAGCCAGCCGCCGATCGCGGCGCCGGCCAGGCCCATCACCGAGCCGATGGTGCCCTTCACGATCGCGATCTCCTCCTTGCGCAGGCCGGCGTCGTGCATGAAGGGGCCGACGAGGCTGGAGGCCATCGAGTCGCCGAACTTGTACGCGCAGATCACCAGGATGAAGGTGGGCAGGCCGGGTTGGCGCAGGCGATGGCCCCAACCCACGAGCAAGGCCCCGCCGCCCGGTCGCGTGGCCTGCGCGTGCAGGTTCGAGGGTAGGAATATCGCGGGCAGGCATGTGAGGAACAGGATCGCCGCCATGCCCACGAACATCGCCGACCACCCGGCCTTGGCGAAGATCCACAACAGCGCGCCGCCGCCCAGGATCATGCCGATGCGGTACGCCCCGACCTGGACGCCGTTGCCCAGACCGCGTTCGGCAGGCGAGAGCAGTCGCACCGCGAGACCGTCGGTGGCCACGTCCTGCGTTGCGGCGAGGAAGTTGAACAGCACCAGCGCCGCGAAGATCGGCAGCAGGCTCGATTCAAGATCCACGAAAGCCAGGCCCAGCGCGCCGGCGAAGGTGAGCAGCTGCAATGAAAGGATCCAGGCCTTGCGCGAGCCGGTGTGATCGACCAGCGGCGCCCACAGGAATTTCAGCGCCCAGGGCAGGAACAGCAGGCCGCTGGCGCCGATTGCGGCCAGCGATAGGCCGCGCTCGCGCAGCAGTACGGGCAGGGCTTGCGTGAAGAAGCCATAGGGCAGGCCTTGCGCAAGGTAGAGGCTGCCCAAAAGGCTCAGCTTGTAAGGCGATCCCATCGTCAGGTCCGCTGCGGATTCGGAAGGCGGGTGCATGGTGACAGGGCTGGCCGCCATCGCCGGCGCGGGAGTAGGGTCCAAGCGATTCAGCGGCCGTTCTGGATGCTGTGAGAACTAGGTCACGCGTTGGGTTGTAACTGGTCGTGCGGCAGGCTCAGACGGCGCTAGTCTGGCCTGCGGCGGGAGTGAGTAGGGCTCACCCGGACAGGACCAGGGGAAGCATGGCGGCGGTCGGGGTGGTGCCCGGGCGGCCGTCACAGCCCGCTTCAGGGTGTTGGGAGCGGTTGTCGTCATTCGTCGTCACCGTGCAGTGGGAGCCCTACATGAAATACAGGTCGATTCCGGCTATCTCGATCGGCGCGTGCCTCGTGGCCTGTTCGTTTGCCCTTGCCGGATGCGGGGCGGCATCGTCCGATGGTCCGGCGCAGGAAAAAAAGTCGCGCGAGCAGATGCCTGACAAGGCGGTCTACCCGGGCAGCGTCACGGTCCACGGCAGCGTCGCTCCCAAGGCGCTGGGGGACACGCCAATCCCCGCCGACGCGAACACCAAGGGCATGTGGTCTGCGGTGGTCGACTGGCCGCTGATTGCCGTACACGCTGTGTTGATGCCCGATGGCCGCGTCCTGAGCTATGGATCCGACGGCAGTGGCAACCAGACGGGGTATTTCATCTACGACGTGTGGAGCCCGTCGGCAGGCTTTGGGCCCGGATCACACCTGACGCTGCCCAACCAGACCGCGACCGACATCTTCTGCGGGTCGCAGGTGGTGCTGCCGCAGACCGGCGCCGGCGTCTTCCTCGCCGGTGGCGACATCTGGAATGGCGACAGCACCAACAACTCGGGGAACAACAACAGCAACCTCTTCAACTACGCCAACAACTCGCTGGCCCGCGCGAAGAACATGCTGCGGCAGCGCTGGTACTCGAGTTCGACGACCCTGCTCAACGGCGAGGTGTACATCCAGGGCGGTGCCGGCGGCACCGACCGGCCCGAGATCCGGGGCGTCGACGGCACGTTCCGTCTCCTGAGCGGCGCCAACACCAGCGCCTACGATTTCCAGTACCCACGGAATTTCGTGGCGCCGGATGGGCGGATCTTCGGATACGACAGCAACGGCAAGATGTACTACGTGAATCCGACCGGCACCGGATCGCTGACGACCGCCGGACAGTTCCAGTTCTCGTATACCGGCAACGCGTCCAGCGCCGCGATGTTCCGCCCGGGCAAGATCCTTCAGTTCGGCGGTGGATCCAACGAGGCCATCGTCATCGACATCAACGGCAGTGCGCCGGTGGTGACGCAGACGCAGTCCATGTCGACCCAGCGCATTCTCGTGAACGCCACGCTGCTGCCCAACGGCAACGTGCTCGCCACTGGCGGCAGCGGCGAGTTCAACGAACTCGTCAACGTGAACAACCGCGCCGAGATGTGGAATCCCACCACCGGCACCTGGACCCTGGGATCGGCCGGTGTGCAGGCGCGCCTGTATCACTCCAATGCGCTGCTGCTGCCGGACGCGAGCGTGCTGGTCGCGGGCGGCGGCGCGCCGGGGCCGCAGAACAATCTGAATGCCGAGATCTACTACCCGCCATACCTGTTTGGCAGCGGTGGCTCGATCGCCGCACGGCCGCGTATCGCGACGGCGCCGACCGCGCTGGTGGTGGGACGCAGCTTCACCCTCGACTTCGCTGACGCGCCGAGCATCTCTCGCGTCGTGCTGATCAAGAACGGCTCGACCACGCACAGCTGGAACATGGAGCAGCGTTTCCTGGACCTCGGCTTCACCAGCGCCGGCCAACGGCTGACGGTGCAGATGTCGTCGCGCGCCGCTGATACGCCACCGGGCTACTACATGCTGTTCGTGCTCAACGCGCAGGGCGTGCCTTCCATCGCCAAGATCGTGTGGATCAATGTCGCCGGTGCGCCCGATCCGCAGACCGCGCCCGTGATCACCCATCCGGCGAACCAGTCCGGCACCGTGGGGGTGGCGCAGTCGCTGACCGTCACGGCGAGCGATGCCAATGGCGATGCGTTGAGCTTTTCGGCGACCGGACTGCCGCCGGGCCTGTCGATGAGCCCGGCCGGCCAGATCAGCGGGACCCCGACCGCGCGGGGTACTTACAACCCGGTCGTTTCCGTGAGCGACGGCGTCGCCAGCGATTCGGCCAGCTTCACATGGGCCATCGTGCAAGGCGCGGAACTCGTGCTCAATCCGCAGCCGACGCCCGCCCCTGCACAGACGGGCACCGATGTCACGTTCACCGCCAGTGCTGCGGGTACGAGCCTGCAGTACAAATGGAGCTTCGGCGACGGGACAGCGCCGACCGCGTACTCGACGTCGCCGACGGCGACGCATCGCTTCACGCTGGCCGGTTTGTTCTTCGTCACGCTGACCGTGACCGATGCGAGTGGCGCCGAGAAGTACCAGACCTTCCTGCAGGTGGTCCATCGGCCGCTGACAGCGCGGGCCGCGACCGAGTCGAGCGGGGTGGTGTACGAGCGGCCAGCCGGCGAAGGCCAGGCGCGGGTGTGGATGGTCAACCCGGACAACGATTCCGTGAGCGTGTTCGACGCCACGAACGGAACGAGGATCTCCGAGATCGTCGTGGGAACCTCGCCGCGCGCGATTGCGATCGACGCGGCGGGCCAGATCTGGGTCACCAACAAGCGCAGCGCCAATATCAAGATCATCGACCCGGCGACGCTGGCCGTGAGCCGCACGATCTCGGTGACGCGCGTGTCGCAGCCGCACGGAATCGCGATGTCGCCGGCCGGCGACTTCGCCTACGTGGTGCTGGAAGCCACCGGTCAATTGGTCAAGTACCGGACCTCCGACTTCAAGAAGCTACTCACGGTGGCGGTGGGTCCGAACCCCCGGCACGTGTCGGTGACCGCGGATGGCGCAACGATCTACGTGTCGCGCTTCATCACACCGCCACAGCCCGGCGAATCAACGGCCAGCGTTCAGACCACCAGCAACGGCGCGCCTACGGGCGGCGAGATCGTGAAGTTGCGGGCGACGGACCTCGCGCAGCTGGGCAAGGTGGTGCTCGCGTTCAGCGCAAAAGCGGATGCGGAAAACCGCGGACGCGGCGTGCCGAATTACCTGGGACCGTTGGCGATCTCGCCCGACGGCAGCCAGGCCTGGGTTCCGTCCAAGCAGGACAATATCCAGCGCGGCGCGCTACGTGACGGCAATGGCCTGAACTTCCAGAACACGGTGCGCGCAATCAGCTCGCGCGTGGTCATGCCCGGCGACGTCGAAGACCTCGCGTCGCGCATCGATCACGACAACAGCAGCGTGGCGACCGCCGCGGCCTTCGATCCGCTGGGCGTGCTGATGTTCGTGGCGCTCGAAACCAGCCGCGAGATCGCCGTGGTCAACGCCCACGCCGCCACCGAGCTGTTCCGGTTCGAGGTCGGGCGTGCGCCGCAGGGCGTCACCGTGTCGCCCGACGGGCGCATCCTCTACGTCGCCAACTTCATGGATCGAAGCCTGGGCGTCTACGACCTGTCCCCGTTCTGGAACGACGGCCAGCTCAAGGCTCAGCTCGTGACCACAACCGCCGCCGTCGGCGTCGAAAAATTGGCGGCTCCGGTACTCGCTGGCAAGCAGCTTTTCTACGACGCGCGCGATACGCGTCTGGCGCTCGACCGCTATATGAGTTGTGCGAGCTGCCACAACGACGGCGCACAGGACGGGCGGGTGTGGGATCTCACCGGTTTCGGCGAGGGCCTGCGCAACACGATCGCCCTGAACGGTCGCGGTGGAAAGCAGGGTTTCCTGCACTGGAGCGGCAATTTCGACGAGGTGCAGGATTTCGAAGGCCAGATCCGCAATCTCGCGGGGGGCACGGGCCTGATGGACGACACAGCGTTTTACGCCGGTTCACGCGCGCAACCGCTCGGCACGCCCAAGGCCGGGATCAGCCCCGACCTCGATTCGCTGCAGGCGTACGTTGCGTCGCTGACGTCGTTCGACTATTCGCCGTACCGGCTCACGTCGACGACGATCAGCGACCAGGCCACTGCGGGCAAGGCGGTCTTCGCTGCGAAGGGTTGTGCGAGCTGTCACGCCGGTACGGCGTACACCGGCAGTGGCGCGGCCACGCTGGTGAACATCGGAACCCTGCAGCCGGCCAGTGGCTCGCGCCTCGGCGGACCGCTGGTGGGCATCGACATTCCCACGCTGCGCGACGTCTGGGCCACCGCGCCTTACCTGCACGACGGTTCTCGCATGACCCTGGAGGCCGCGGTCTCCGCGCACAACGGCCTGTCGTTCACCGGGACCGAGTTGCCCGACCTCGTGGCCTTCCTGAAATCGATCGGACGCGAGGAGGCGGCTCCCGCGGTGCCGGCCGGTCCGGGCCTGGGCCTGCGCGGGGACTACTTCAACAACAAGACGCTCACGGCGCCGATCGTGCTCACGCGCAACGAGGCGGTCGATTTCTCGTGGGCCGATTCGCCGGGAACGGGCGTCAGCGCCAACAGCTTCTCGGTGCGCTGGACAGGGACGCTGATCGCGCCGGCGACGGGCTCATACGTCTTCCAGACCGTGTCGAACGATGGCGTGCGGCTGCGCGTGAACAACGCCAGCGTGATCGACAACTGGACCGCGCACTCCAGCAACGTCACCGACACCTCGGGCGCGGTCAATCTGGTGGCCGGGCAGTCGTACGCGGTGGTGGTCGAGTACTACGACGTCAGCGGCACCGGGCAGATCCGGCTGCGCTGGCAGACGCCGGGCACCACCAGCTTCGTGAAGATTCCGCAGGACCGCCTCGCGCCGCCGTAATCGCGGCGCGGGCGGCCCCTGGTCTCGTCAGGGTCGGGGGGTGGTGGGCGCTGGCTGAGGTGACGCTTCGGGCGTCTTGGTCTCGTGCTCGGGCGAGCGGGACAGGCCGGCGGTGATCAGGAAGCGCATCGCTTCCTCCATGCCCATGTCGATCGGCGTGAGATAGCTGCGCGGCAGCAGCACGGTGTAACCGCCGATCTGGTAGCTCATCGGAAGATAGACGGCGACCGTGTCCTCGCCCGAGGGCGCCTCGAGGCCGACGCTGGCGAGATCCTCGAGCGTGACGAAGCCGAGCATGCGGATCGGCATGCCGGGCATCTGGATCTGTACGACCTGCCCGAAGCGCTTCGCACCGCCGCCCGCGCGCGAAAAGAATCCCGTGAGGTCCTTCACCGCGCTGTAAACGGTCTTGATCAGCGGGATGCGCTCGAGCTGTTCCTCCACCCACTTGATCACCTCGCGGAAGAAGATCGCCTGCATCGCGACGCCGACCAGGAAGATCATCACCAGCGACACGATCAGGCCCATGCCCGGCAGGTAGAGCTTGCTCGGCAGCAGCACCCGGATGAATCCGCCCAGCACGGTCTCCGCGATGCCGATGATCCACATGACGAGGGCGAGCGTGACCATGATCGGCAGCAGCACGAACAGGCCGGTGAGGAAGGTACGCGCGAGGCGGCGCCAGTCGAGCGCGCGGGGTGTCGTGATCTTCATCAAGTGGTCAGTGGAGTTCGGAGGCGTTGGCCCAGCAAGCATGCGTGCCGGACGGAATGCGCAAGGGCAGCCGGACCTTGGCAATCGGTCCGACTGAAAGATTCTGCGCGGCGTAGATCCAGCATTCCGACACGTTGCGGTTCATGTCGGTCACGTAGGTGACGAGCCAGCCATCGTCCTCGCCCGTGGTGCCGGCACGCTGGACGAACGGTGTCTCGCTGCCGAACACGCCTGCCCCGAAGCGCACGGTCTCGTGCCGGTTGCTCGACAGGTCGTGCTTGAGCAGGCCATTGAACAGGAACCAGCCCGGCTCGCCCGTCATGCTGTAGACGTAGCGGTTCACTCGGTTGTGGGCGTGCGGATTGATCGCGCCGAATTCGCAAAAGGCGTCGTCGAGCATCTCTTCGCGCGTGGTGCCGGTGCGAAGGTTGAAACGCCAGCGCCAGAGCTGCGGCTTCATCGAGCCCAGGTCGAGGTAGGCCATCATCTGCGCCCATTTCTTCGGCGCACCGGCAAGTGGCGGCGGCATCGCATTCTGCTGGCGATAGCCGTCGAGGATGACCTCGTCGCCTTCCTCGCGCGCGTTGGTCCAGTGCAGAACGTACGTCGGGCTGGCTTCGAACCAGCGGATCGGCTCGGCGCGTCCGTGTCGCGGAACCAGCGCGAAGCGCGAAGGCAGGTCGTGCAGACGCGCGGCGAAGATGTTGCGCTTCATCAGTTCCGCGTCCCAGAACAGCGGGAAGTCGTTGAGGACGTAGAAGCGCTCGGTGAACTGCATCGCGTGCGGCAGGCGTGGGCCGGGCAGCTGCACGTCGATGGCCTCCAGCGGATCGCCGGATTTCGACACCGCGCCGCAGCGCATGAACGGCGCCTGGCGCGAATAGTTGAACCACAGCAGTTCGCCGGTGGCCGGATCGGGCAGGCCGTGCGCGGAGACGCCTTCGCGCGGGAACTCGCCGCCCCAGCCGACGGCGCCGTATTGGTCGAGCGTGAGCGGGTCGGTCGCGTACAGCTCGCCGCACTGGTAGAAGCTGGTCAGCGCGCGGCCGCCGTGCATGCAGACGTCGGTGCTCGAGGAATCCTTCAGCGAACCCTGCGCCCCCCAGCCCGGCCGCTCGGACTTCGGCGGCACTTCCGCGATCCCGGACCACAGCGCGCGCCCGGCTTGCTGCTCGGCGGTGAAGCCGCGCGTGCGGACGAATCGGTTGCGGAAAGACGCACGGCCATTGTGGAAGCGCATCGCACACAACATGCCGTCGCCGTCGAAGGGGTGGTACTTGCCCAGCGGCTCATGCACCGGGTTCTCGCCGTTGCGCAGGTACACGCCGTCGAGGTCGCGCGGAATCTCGCCGACCACCGGGCAGTCATCGTCGATCCATTCCTCGAACACCGGCGCCCAGGCGCCGTTGAGATAGGGATGATCGCCGGGCTGCAGGGTCGAGCGGATGCGATTGAACAGGCGTGCGGTCATGCCGATTCGGGCCTGGTTCCGGGTTGCGAAACGTCGCGTCGATTGTACGCGCGCGCCCGGACTGGACGAGGTGCGCCTCTTTGTTACGCTCGCCGTCCTTTCCAAAGCACTCCGAGACCCGCATGCACGCTGCCGCCTATGACCGCACCGGACCTGCGAAAGACGTTCTTTCCCTGATCGAGCTGCCCACGCCGGAGCCCGGCCCTGGCGAGGTACGCGTGAAGCTCGCCACGTCCGGTATCAATCCTTCCGACGTGAAGACCCGTGGTGGCACTCGAACCAAGCTGCTGGCGTTCCCGCGGATCGTGCCGCACAGCGACGGGGCCGGCGCCATCGACGCGGTTGGACCAGGCGTGGATCGGGCGCGCATCGGCGAGCGCGTGTGGACCTGGAACGCCGCCTGGCAGCGGGCGCAGGGCACCGCGGCCCAGTACATCGTCCTGCCCTCTGCGCAGGCCGTGAGCCTGCCCGATCGCGTCGATTACGCCGCCGGCGCCTGCCTGGGCATTCCCGCGCTGACGGCGTACCACGCGGTGGTGATGGACGGCGGCGTGAAGGACAAGACGGTGCTGGTTGCCGGTGGCGCCGGCGCGGTTGGGCATTACGCCATCCAGTTCGCGCGGCTGCGCGGGGCCCGGCAGATCCTCACGACCGTGAGCAGCGAGGCCAAGGCGCAACTCGCGCTGGCCGCCGGTGCGGACATGGCGATCGATTACCGCAAGGAGGACGTCGCGGCGCGCGTCTTGGAACTCACAGGCGGGGCCGGCGTGAACCGCGTCATCGAGGTCGATCTGCACGCGAACGTGAAACTCGATTTCGCGGTCGCGGGCGCGAACGGCGACGTCGTGGTCTACGGCAGCAACGTGCCCGAGGTACCCGTGAACTTCGTGCAGGGGATCATGAAGAACCTGCAGCTGCGCTTCTTCATCGTCTACAACCTCACGCAGGCGGATCGTGCGCGGGAGCTGGCGGAGTTCGGTGAACTGCTGGCGTCGGGGCGGCTGCAGCACAACGTGGCAGATCGGTATCCGCTCGAGCGGATCGCCGAGGCGCACGAACGCGTCGAGAGCGGGCAGGCCAACGGAAACGTGGTGCTCGACATCCCTTAGCCCGGACGTTGAATTTCGCGAAGCGAAAGCGCGAGGATTTTTCTTCGATGCGCGAGCGCAGCCCCGCACTCGGTCGGAGCTGCAGTCACGGGTCCATCAGTCCCGCGCGCAACGCCGCGATCGCAATCTCCGCCTGGTTCGACGCTCCCAGCTTCTGCTTGATGTTGTACAGGTGCGTGCCCACGGTGCGCGGCGAGAGGTGGAGGACTTCCGCGATGTCGTTCACCGATTTCCCCTTCGCCAGCGAGATGAACACCTCGAACTCGCGCGCCGACAGCACGTCCACCGGGTTCTGGTCGGCGGCGTAGGGCTGCACCGCCATCTGCTGCGCGAGGCTCGCTTCGACATACATCTTGCCCGCCGCGACCTGGCGGATCGCCTGGATCAGTTCCTCGGCCGCGCTGCGCTTGCTCAGGTAACCAGCGGCGCCCGCCTTGAGCGCGCGGCGCGGATGACTGGTGTCCTCGTGCGCGGAAAGAATCAGGATGCGCATGCCAGGGTGCCGCGCCAGCAGTCTCGAAACCGCCTCGAGCCCGCCCATGCCGGGCATCGACAGGTCCATCACGACCACGTCGCACGGGGTCTCGGCACAACGCCGCAACGCGTCCTCGCCGTTCTCGGCCTCGGCGACGACCTCGATGTCGGGCGTGCCCGACAGCAGCAGGCGAAAGCCCATGCGCACGACGGCGTGGTCATCGACCAGCGTCACACGCGTCTTGTTGTTGCGGGCGTTCGTCATCACGCGCGGTCGGGAGTGGAGAGGGGCACCTGCGCGACGATGCGCGTGCCGCCGCCGGGCGGGTGGGTGATCGCGAGCGTACCGCCCAGGCCCTGCATGCGCTCGCGCATGCCCAGCAGGCCGTAGCGGTCGGGGCTGTGCAGGTCCTGCGCGGTGATGCCGATGCCGTCGTCGCTCACCGCCAGCGACACGCCCTGGCCGTCCTGCACGCCGACCTCGATGCAAACGCGGCGGGCCTTCGCATGCCGCGCGGCATTGGTCACGCTCTCCTGCGCGATGCGGAACAGCGCAATCTCGGCCTCGTCGCCCAGACGCGGCAGCCCGTCGGGCAGCTGCAGCTCGAAAGCGAGTTGCGGATGCAGCGCACGCCAGTCGTTCACCGCGTCGCCGAGCGTGTCGACCAGGCCCATTCGTTCCAGGGCCATCGGCCGCAGGCGCCGGATGATCCGGTGCATCGCGTCGTAGATGCTGGCGGCGGACGCCACGATCGCCTGGCTGGCCTCATGTGTCTGCGGGTCCTGCTGCGCGCTGCGGTTCGCCGTGGCCTTGGCCAGGGTCTGGATCGCCGTGAGGTACTGCCCGATCTCGTCGTGCAGCTCGCGGGCGAGCGTGCGGCGTTCTTCTTCCAGGTGACGCTGGATCACCTGCGTGAGCTGGCGGTTCTCGGCGAGGTCGCGCTGCGTGGCGAGGCCGCGCTCGAGCTCCGCGAGCATGCGGTTGAAGCCGACGCCGATCGCGTGCAGCTCGGGCAGGTTGTAGTCGGGCAGCCGCACCGACAGGTCGCCGCCCTCGGCGCGCGCGAGGCCACGGACGACGTTCTGCACCGGCTGAACCGCGCGGCTGACCACGAAGTGCAGCAGCAGGTTGATGGCCACGAAGAACCCGGCCGCCAGCGCGGCGACGCGCAGCAGGTCGTCCCAAGCGTCGAGCACGCTGCGCGTGGCGTCGGGTGTGATCACCAGACGGAAGCTGTCCGCTTCCAGGGTCACGGGTGGAAAGTCGGGGCCGACCATCTGTTGGAACCAGGCAGGCGCATCGCGACCAGCCTTGTATTTGGAAGGCGGCGAGCGGTACACCGGCTCGTCGCGTCGGTCGTAGAGCTGGATGTCATTGGCACGCACACGTCCCAGGCGCGTGAGAAAGTTCTGGACCACGCCCTGTTGCGCCGCGCCGCTGGAAAACATGCCGCTGCTGAACAGGACTGCGGTCATCAGCTGTGCGGCCACGCGGTTCGAGGCTTCGACCTCTTCCCGGATCTGGCGGCGCACCTCGTCTAGCATCAGGTACAGGCCCGCCGCCACGAACAGCAGGCTCAGCGCCGTGACGAGCAGGTTGATGCGGACGCGCAGGGTCATGTGCAAGCCGTCGGCCGGACGAAGTCCAGGACTTTCCGCGTGGACGGCGACGAGACTCCCGAATTTGTCCGGGCTGCGGGCGCGGTTGCTCCTGGCCGGGTCCGCGTCACGACGATCGCGTGCGCAGCTCGTCCATCACGTCCACGAGCGCGCGACTCAGGCCCGGCTCGAATGCTCCGTGTCCCGCCAGCGCCACCTTCTTCACGCGCGCGTGCGGGATTTTCTTCACCAGTTCCCAGGCGCTGATCGGCGGGCACACCGGGTCGAGCGCGCCTTGCACGATGTCGACCGGAATGTCGCGCAGCACTTCGAGGCCTTCGAGCAGTTCGCCGTCGCGCAGAAAGAAGCGGTGCTCGAGGTAGTGCATGTAGACGCGCGTGCGCGCGCACAGGGCATCGCCGACCGGTCCGGCGGCCGCCCCGTTGACCGTCATCGCCATGGCCTCGGATTCCAGGCGCAGCCAGGCGGTGGCGATGGCGCGCGCGGCATCCGGAGCGCCGCGCAGCACGGTCCTCGCGGCCTGCGTGGCCAGATCGAAGTCGCGCGCCGCCTGCTCGTCGGCGATGCCGAAGGGCGAGGCGAGCGCGTGCCAGGCCTCGGGCAGGAAGGTGCGCAGGTTGTAGGCGAAGGACTCGACTTCGCGAATGCGCGCCAGGAACACGCCGCGCAGCACCAGCGCCTGCACCCTGGCCGGGTAGCGGCGTGCATAGGCCAGCGCCAGCGTCGAGCCCCAGGAGCCGCCGAACACGATCCAGCGGGCGATGCCCAGGTGTTCGCGCAACTTCTCGAGGTCCTCGACCAGGTGCGCGGTGGTATTGGCCTCGAGCAGGCCGGCGGGACGGCTCTTGCCGCAGCCGCGCTGGTCGTAGAGCACGGCACGGTAGTGAGCCGGGTCGAAAAAGCCGCGCTGCGCCGGCACGCAGCCGCTGCCCGGCCCGCCGTGCAGGAAGACCACCGGCTGGCCATCGGGTCGGCCCGATTCCTCGAAATAGAGTTCGTGGCCGTCGCCCACCGCGATCCACTCCGCCCGGTGCGCCGCCGGGGCTGGGTACAGGACGTTCTTTGCGTCGCTCACCGAGTCGTTCTCCTTCCTCGCGCAAACCTTAGCGGGGACAGCCGGCGGGCGCACGGCTCATGATTTTCATGAGGTGCGGTCGCGCGCCCTGACGGTAGGCGCATCGCCCGCCGGGGCGAACAATGGGTCCGGATCGTGCCGGTCGGTCGATCCGGTCGCCGTGAGGCGGTCTTCCCCAACGAGAACACCTATGAAGGAGAACATCATGGCCTGGACGAAACCCGCTGCTATCGACATGCGGTACGGCTTCGAAATCAATCTGTACATCGCGGCTCGCTGAGCGCGATCACGGTTCGCGGCCTCTCCTTCGCAGGAAAAAGCCGCGGACCGGTCGATTGGAAACGCGGCGGTGAGCCTTGATCTCGCTGTCGCGTTTTTGTTTGCGCGTTCGAGTCGTCACCACGGGTCCCGGTAGAGGACCCGCAGAGAAATAAGAGATCCACATGAGCGACGACGACCGCGCGCCCTGGAGCGCGCCAGTCTTCGAGGAGAAGCTGCGCGACAAGGGCGCCGGCTACCACATCCATCATCCCTTCCACGTGATGATGGCCGAGGGTCGGCTGACCGCGGGTCAGCTGCGAGGCTGGGTCGCGAACCGCTTCTACTACCAGATCAGTATTCCGCGGAAGGACGCCGCGATACTGGCCAACTGCCCGGACCGCGAGGTGCGGCGCGAATGGGTGCAGCGCATCCTCGACCACGACGGCTACGGCGACGACGAGGGCGGCATCGAGGCCTGGATCGGCCTGGGCGAGGCCGTAGGGCTTTCGCGCGACGACGTGACTTCCTTGCGGCACGTAGCGCCGGCGGCGCGCTTCGCCGTGGACGCTTACGTGAACTTCGCGCGGCAGGCGAGCTGGCAGGAGGCCGTGGCTTCCAGCCTGACCGAGCTGTTCGCCGGCCACATCCACCAGCAGCGCATTGACACCTGGCCACAGCAGTATCCCTGGGTCGACGCCGCGGGCCTGCGCTATTTCAAGGGGCGTCTGACGCAGGCCCGTCGCGACGTGCAGCACGGCCTGACCCTGACGCTTGCCCACTTCAGCCAGTCGCGCGCGCTGCAGGAGCGCGCGCTCGAGATCCTGCAGTTCAAGCTTGACGTGCTGTGGTCGCTGGCCGACGCGATCATGCTCAGCCAGTGCGAGATCAAGATCGTGGGACCCAGGGCATGAACGAGGCCGAGGACGTCACGATCGAGCAGGTGTACGCGGTTGCGAAGCTCTTCCGCCTGCAGTGGGAGCCGGCGCAGAACGCGCACGTGCTGTTGTATCCCGAGGGCATGGTTCGCCTGAACCAGAGCGCGGGCGAGATCCTCAGGCGGCTCGACGGCAAGCAGACCCTGGCGCAGGTGACGGCCGACTGCGAGTCCGCGTTCGACGTGCAGGGCCTTGCGCAGGATGTGCTCGACTTCATCGCCGCTGCGATCAGGCAGGGCTGGGTGCGACATGTCCGCTGAGAACGAAATGGACATGCCCACGCGCAAGGGTGTGGGCATGCCGATGTGGCTGCTCGCGGAAGTTACGTATCGCTGCCCGCTGCACTGCGTCTTTTGCTACAACCCGGTGGACTACGCCAAGCAGCACCAGGAACTCTCCACCGAGGACTGGAAGCGCGTGCTGCGCGAGTCGCGCGCGCTGGGCGCGGCACAGCTCGGCCTGTCGGGCGGCGAGCCGCTGCTGCGCGACGATCTCGAGGAGATCGTGCGCGAGGCGCGTTCACTGGGTTACTACACGAACCTGCTGACCTCGGGCGTCGGCATGACCGAGTCGCGCATCGCCGCGCTTAAGGACGCGGGGCTGGATCACATCCAGCTCTCGTTTCAGGATTCGACGCGGGAGATGAACGATTTCCTGTCGAGCACGCGCACCTTCGATCTCAAGATGAAGGTTGCCGCGCTGATCAAGCAGTACGACTACCCGATGGTGCTCAACTGCGTGCTGCATCGCTACAACATCGACCACGTCCAGCAGATCCTCGAAATGGCCGAGGCGATGGACGCCGAGTATGTCGAGCTCGCCAACACGCAGTTCTATTCTTGGGCCTATTTGAATCGCGACCAGCTGCTGCCCACTCGCGAGCAGATCGAGCGGGCCGAGCAGGTCACCGACGCCTTTCGCGAAAAGGTGAAAGGTCGCATGCGGCTGTTCTTCGTGATGCCGGATTACCACGCGAAACGCCCCAAGAAGTGCACCAATGGTTGGGGCAATCTCTTCATCACCGTGCAGGCCGACGGAACCGTGCTGCCCTGCCACGTGGCCGGCATGCTGCCGGGCATGAGCTTTCCCAATGTGCGCGAGCACTCGATGGAATGGGCCTGGTACGACTCGCCGGGCTTCAACCGCTTTCGCGGCGACGGCTGGATGAAGGATCCGTGCCGGACTTGCCCGGAGAAAGAGAAGGATCTCGGGGGTTGCCGTTGCCAGGCCTACATGATCACGGGCGACGCCGAGAACGCCGACCCGGTGTGCGACAAGTCGCCCTACCACGAGCGGATCGTCGAGGCCGTCGCACGCGCTCGCTCGGGCGTCGCGGAGAAGCCCATCGTGTTCCGCACCGATCGGGATTCACGTGATTTGATGAAGCAATGCGGGGAAGGCGGCCTGAAGGTCGACGAGCAGCGTCTCTTCGAGACGGGCGCGACGGCCACGACGGCTAACACCCGCATCGGCCGGACAGCCCCGTAAGCCCGGAAGAGGTTCTGGGCTTTTTCCGAGGTGCGAGAGCAGTCCCGGGCTTCGTCCGGCCTACGTTCAACGCGTCGCCACGAAAAAGGCCGGCATCGAGCCGGCCTTTTTCGTCCGAAGCGTCGATCTCAGATGCGCTCTTCGATCCCGAAGCTCGCGAAACCCTTCTTCTTGAAGTTCTCGCGGAACGCGTCGCGCAGCGTGGTGGCCGTCGCGTCGTACTCGTCCTTGTCCGCCCAGGTGTTACGCGGATTGAGGATCGCGCTCTCGACGCCGGGGCAGGACTTCGGGATGGTGAGATTCAGGATTGGCAGCTTCTCGGTTTCGACGCCGTCGAGCTTGCCGTCGAGCGCGGCATTGAGCAGTGCTCGCGTCACCTTGATCGACATGCGCTTGCCAACGCCGTATTTGCCGCCGCTCCAGCCCGTGTTGAGCAGGATGCAGCGGGCCTTGTGCTTTTTCATCTTCTCGCCGAGCAGCTTGGCGTAGACGTTGGGCTTCTGCGCCATGAACGGGCCACCGAAGCAGGCGCTGAACGTGGGCTGCGGTTCCGTCACGCCGACTTCGGTGCCGGCGACGCGGGCCGTGAAGCCGGAGACGAAGTGGTACATCACATCCTCGGCATCGAGGATCGACACCGGCGGCAGTACGCCGTAGGCGTCGGCGGTGAGCAGCACGATGGTCTGCGGATGAGGGCCCTGGGCATTGGGCATCACGTTGGGCACGACTTCGAGCGGGTACGAGAAGCGCGTGTTCTCGGCGATCGACCCGTCGTTGAGATCCAGCTCGTCGGGGTGGCATTCCGCCATCGTCTTGCCCGGAAGCGGCGGCACGTTCTCGATGATCGTGCCCGGCTGCGACAGCGCCGCGGCGATCACGGGCTCGGCTTGCTTATCGAGGTTGATGAGCTTGGCGTAGCAGCCGTCCTCGAGGTTGCACAGACCGTTGTCGGACCAGATCGTCTCGTCGTCGCCGATCAGCTTCCGGCTGGCATCGGCCGACAGCGTGGTTTTACCGGTGCCCGACAGGCCGAACAGGATCGCCGCGTCGTTGTTCTTGCCGACATTGGCCGAGCAGTGCATCGACAGGCGGCCCTGCTTGGGCAGCAGGTAGTTGCCGACGGTGAAGATGGTCTTCTTGTTCACGCCGCAGTAGTCGGCGCGGCCGGCCACCAGGCAGATGCGGTTCTTCGTGTCGATGATGACGGCGGCTTCGGCGCGGCAACCGTCACGCTCGGGTTCGCATACGAAGCTCGGCACGTTGAACATGGTCCAGCGGCGGCCATCCACATCCTTCACGCCCGGCAGTTCCTTGGGGAACATGTTGTGGCAGAACATCGCGTGCGTCGCGTATTCGCCGACAAAGCGGTAAGGCACGGCGAAATCCGGGTCGGACCCCATGAACAGGTCCTTCACGTACAGCGTCGACTTCTTCGCATTGACATGATCGACGACGCGCTTGAGCAGGGCTTCGTACTTCTGCGGATCGTAAGGGCTGAGATCGGCCTTGAACCAGATCTCGTCGGCGACATCCGGCCACTTGACCGCGTAAGTGTCCTTCGTGCGGCGGCCGGTGCAGTCCGGGTCGGTGTAGTAAACGAGCGGGCCCTTGACGCCGAGTTTGGTCGGAAAGGCTTTCTGCGCGTCCGAAGGACCCCCACGCTTCACGCGGCCACGGTCATTCGCAATCGCCTCGTGGAACAGCGCTTCCTTGCCCAGATCGTACTTGTAGGTGACGTTTTTGAGTCCGAAGAGCTTCTCGAGGTCGGCCTGAAAGGTCATGGAATCGCGGTCCTGGGGTTGAATTTTCGCAGCGCCAAAAAAAGGAGGCGAGCGCCGGGGGGCCGCAAGGATATGGCTGCCCCTATATGCGGGGCAAGCGGAACGCGCGCGGGCAATTCGCCGTCAGGCGCCGTTCAGCCGGCGCCCCGCCGGAATGGTCAGTGAGCCGGATTCGGGTCCGAGAACGCCGGCATCGCGCCCGTCTCCAGCGAGACGTCGGGCGGGAGCTTGAAGCCCGCGACCGATTGACGAAGCTTGGTGGAGAGCGAATTGAGCTCGCCGATCGCGGACGCCGTCTGCTGTGCCGACCCGGCGGTGGCCAACGCGGTCTCGCGGATCGACTGGACCTGGCCGGCGATGCGGGTGGCTTGCGCGGCCTCGGAGCGTGCCTCGCCCGAGATCTCCTGGATCAGCCGCGCAAGATCGGTCGAGGTGGCCTCGATGCGGGTCAAGGCCTGGCCGGCTTCCTCGGCGCTGCGGGCACCGGCGATCACGTTGCTGGTCGAGCGCTCCATCGAGACGATGGCCTCGTTGGTGTCGGCCTGGATGGTCTTGACCAGGGTTTCGATCTGGCGCGTGGCGGCGGCGGCGCGCTCGGCCAGTCGCTGCACCTCGTCGGCCACCACCGCGAAGCCGCGGCCCGACTCGCCGGCCATCGCGGCCTGGATCGAGGCGTTCAGCGCCAACGTATTGGTCTGCTCGGCGATGTCGTTGATGAACTCGATGATGTTGCCGATTTCCTGTGACGACTCGCCCAGGCGCTTGATGCGCTTGGCGGTGTCCTGGATCTGCTCCCGCAGGGCCGCCATGCCCTGGATGGTGCGGCCCACGGTCGAAGCGCCGTTGTGCGCGATCTGCACGGAGTTGCCAGCCTGCTGCGAAAGCTCCTCGGCGCGCGTGGCCACGGCGTTGAGCGATTCCGTGGACTGCTTCATGCGGCCCGCGATCTCGACCACTTCCTGCGCCTGGCTCTCGGAGCCGGACAGCATCAGGTCGGCGGTGCCCTGCGTGGACGTGGCGGCGGCGCTGATTTCGCCCACGGTCTCGTTGATCGTGCCCACGAGGCCGCGCAGGGTATCGATTGTCTGGTTGATCGAGTCGGCGATGGCGCCGGTGAAATCGCCGGTGACGTTGGCGCGCACCGTGAGGTCCCCGTCGGCCAGGCTGCTGATCTCGTCGAG
This sequence comes from Panacagrimonas sp., assembly GCA_046594215.1. Lineage (GTDB taxonomy): Bacteria > Pseudomonadota > Gammaproteobacteria > Nevskiales > Nevskiaceae > Panacagrimonas. Next base: position 18,538 of record JBKJPX010000094.1, on the reverse strand, counting down.
CAACCCGAGAATCGCTGCTTGCTGCTTGCTGTCGTTCTCCTCGGCCCGCGCAATGCGGCGACGCACCGACACGATGTTGATCAGTACATAGAAGATCAATGCGATCACCGCCACGCCGAGCGCGGGCAGAATCAGGATGCGCAGGAATTTTCCGGAACCGGCAAGGGGTCCCAGGCCGTCTTCGAGAGCAATGGCCGTCGAGTAGAGATTGCGGCCCTCGCCCGGCAGCACGCCGGCGGCGACCTGCATCTCGTTGATCTTGGCGCCGTCCTCGGCCAGCGCTGCGGCGGCCGTCGCGATGCCGTCGACGAGACCGCTCTTCTCGCGCAGCAGGCTGCCGATCGGGCCTTCGCCCGCCAAGCTGGCGTGCGAGGTCTTCAGTGCCTTGCCTTCACGGCCGAGCTCATCGGCAACCGCACCCGCGTCACGACCGTCGCCAAGCAGGCGCCGGGCGAGGACCTGCATTCGCTGCGTGCGCGCCAGCTGATCCGCCACCGCCGGCAGCCGCTCGTACGCGCCGGCGGCCACGAGACGCTGGCTGACGTCGCGGTAGACGTCCCACAGCTGCTCGCTGGAGGATTGGATCTCGCGGATCGACGTCGACGCCCTGCCGACCGGTTCCTCGGCCTTCGAAAGCTGGTCGAGCGACAGCTTCACCGTGGCCCAGGCCTGTTCGACCTTACCCACTTCCTGGCGCACGGCCGAGGGCATGGCCTTTATGCCCGCGTCGTCGTCGCCCTCGCGCAGGATGCGGATGGAATCAGCGAAATTCTCGGCCTGGCCGGTAAGGGCCGCGAAGTCGGGCGTGATGCCGCGCCCCACGTCCTCCGCGATGCGGTTGGTCGCCAGCGAGTCCGTCTGCAGCTGGTGCGTCATCGCGATCCAGGCTTCGTGCCGGCGGGCCAGGGTGTCGTTGTAAAACAGACCGCCGCCGCCGATCACGATGCCGAGCACCGCGATCACGAGCAGCAGGACGTCGAATCGGAATCCGACCTTCCCCTTCAGCATCGACAACTCCTCCCGTGATGCGGTGTCTTCGGCTTAGGCGCCAAGTACCGAGCGGATCTTCGAAAGCAGATCGTTATCTTTCACTGGCTTGACCAGGTACTCCCGCGCGCCCTGGCGCAAAGCCCACACGCGGTCCGTTTCCTGGCTCTTGCTGCTGCACACGATGATTGGGATCGCGGCGGTTGCCGGGTCACGCGACAACGTGCGCGTGGCCTGGAACCCGTTGACGCCCGGCATGACCACGTCCATGACGACGCAATCAGGCCGCTCCGACTTGATGCGCGGAATCGCGTCGGAACCACTGCTGGCCTCGATCACGGTGTGCCCGGCCTTCGTCAGTATGTTCTTCAGATTCAGTGCATCCGTCGGCGAATCGTCGACGATCATGACCCGTGCCATTTGGTGCCTCTCCTTGCCCCCACGCGAGTACTGCCGTGCCTCTGTCCGCGCCCCCGCACGAACGCTCGGACTATACACGGCTGCATGCGGGCTTCAGCGGGGGTTGCCGCCACGGTAGACGACGGTCCCGGAGTGGAGGGTGAGGCTTGCGCGGCCCGGCAGCTGTCGGCCGAGAAACGGCGTGTTGCGGCCGGCGCTGAGCATCAGATCGCCGCGCAGCTCGAAGGGCTGCGCAGGGTTCACGAGCACGAGGTTGGCCCGCGTGCCCGGACTCAGCGAGCCGGCCTGCACGCCCAGCACGCGGGCTGGTCCAAGCGCGAGGCGTTCCGCCAGCTGCAGGGGGCTGAGTACTCCGTCCTCCACCAACTGGAGGCACAGGGGCAGCAAGGTCTCGAGCGCCGAGATGCCGGGCTCGGTCAGCGGGAAGGGGTTGATCTTGGCGTCCGGCTCGTGCGGCTGGTGATCCGAGCAGATCGCAGCGATCAGGCCGTGCGCCACGCCCGCGCGCAGCGCGTTGCGGTCCTCGACCGAGCGCAGCGGCGGAAGGACGTGGCACATCGCATTGAAGCCGGTGACGTCCTCGGCGGTGAGGAAGAGCTGGTGCGCGGCGACGTCGGCGCTTACCGGCAGGCCGATTTTCTGAGCCGAGCCGACCATCTCCACACCGCGCGCGGTCGAAAGCCGTCCGAAATGCACGGCCGCGCCAGTGTCCTCGACCAGCGAGATCCAGAAGCGGATCGCCGAGACCTCGGCAGCAGCCGGGATCGGCGCCAGGCCCAGGCGCGTGGCCACGGGGCCCTCGTGCGCGCAACCGCGGTTGGCCAGGGCCGGGTTCTGCGCGAACACGTGGACCGTCAGGCCCAGGCCTTGCGCGTAGTCGAGCGCGCGGCGGCCGACCAGCGAGTCGCGCAGGCCGAATGCGGCGTTGCTGACGCCCACGCAGCCGGCCTGGCGCAGCGCGCTCATCTCGGCCAGCGATTCGCCGGCGAGGTCCTGCGTCAGCGCACCGAGCAGGTGCACGTCCAGCCCGCCGGCGCGGTCAGCGATGCCGCGGATGCGGTCGACCATCGCGGGATTGGCGATCGGCGGCCGCGTGTCGGGCGGAATCGTGACGGCGGTGATGCCGGCCGACTGCGCCGCCCGGGTTTCGCTGGCGAACGTGGCCTTGTGCGAAGCCCCGGGCTCGCGGAAGCGCGCGGCGAGATCGACGATGCCGGGCATCAGCCACTGTCCGCGTGCATCGATGGTTTCGTCGAAGGCACCGGCAGGCCGGTCGGCGCCGACCGTCTCGATCAGGCCGTTCCGCACGCCGACGAATACGGTGCCGTCGAAGCCGGTCGCGGGATCGAGGGCGCGCGCGCCTTCAAACAGCAGGGAGCCGCTTGCGAATCCGGAATCGGGCTGTTTATTCCGCATTCCGAATTCCGCCTTCCGCGTTCCCCAGGATCATGTCCATCACCGCCATGCGCACCGAGATGCCGTTGGCCACCTGTTCGAGGATCAGCGACCGCTCGGAGTAGGCGAGTTCGCCGGCGATCTCGACGCCGCGGTTGATGGGGCCCGGATGCATCACGACCGCGTCGGGCTTGAGCTTGTTCAGGCGCTCACGGGTCAGGCCGAAGTCGCGGTGGAATTCGCCGAGCGACGGAAGGAAGGCGCCGATCATGCGCTCGGTCTGCAGGCGCAGCAGGATCACGACGTCAACGCCGTCGAGCCCGGCCTCGAGCTGGTGATAGACGCGTGCGCCCATCTGCTCGATGCCAGCAGGAATCAGGGTCGGCGGCGCGACGACGCGGATATCCCGACAGCCCAGGATGCGCAGGCCGTGGATGTCGGAGCGCGCGACGCGCGAATGCAGCACGTCGCCGACGATCGCCACGCTGAGGTTTTCCGGCGCGCCCTTATGGGCGCGAATCGTGTACAGGTCGAGCAGGCCCTGCGTCGGATGCGCGTGGCGGCCGTCGCCGGCATTGAGAATCGCCACGCCAGGCGCCGCGTGTTCGGCGAAGAAGTGCGCGGCGCCGCTGGCGTCGTGGCGGATCACGAACAGGTCCGCCTGCATCGCCTCCATCGTCTTGAGCGTGTCGAGCAGGGTTTCGCCCTTGGATGTACTCGACGAAGAGACCTGCAGGTTGATGACGTCCGCCGACAGGCGCTTGGCCGCCACCTCGAAAGTCGAGCGCGTGCGCGTCGAGGCCTCGAAGAACAGGTTGACGATGGTGCGGCCCCGCAGGTTGGGGAGCTTCTTGTCCGCGCCCGAGGTCGCCTCGGCGAGGTGTGCCGCGCGATCGAGGATGTCCGTCAGGAGTTGTCGCGGCAGGCCATCCATCGTCAGCAGATGGCGCAGGCGGCCGTGCTGGTCGAGTTGGAGGGACGAGGTCATTTCAGGGCGAGATTGTAGCCCGCCGGTGCTGGAATCGAGAAACTTCGGGAGGCGCGACTCGGTCGGAGCCGTGGATCAGTCCGGGGGAGTGGAGGCCATCCACTGTTCGAGGATCACCCGCGCGGCTTCACCGTCCCGGTCGCCCTTGCGCACGCGGCGGGTCATGCGGCCGCTGAAGCGTGCGTCGCGCAGCGCGTCGTCCGCGGCGCGCGAGGAAAATCTTTCATCAGCGAGATGGACGACCAGTTTGCTGCGTCGCCCCAGTTCGTCCGCGAACTTGCGCGCCGCCGTGGTGATGGGCTGCTCGGAGCCGTCTTCGTCAAGTGGCAGACCCACGATGAGCGCCTGCGGGCGCCATTCGGTGATGATCTTCATCAAGGCATTCCAGTCCGGCGTGGACGCGGATGCCATGGTGGGGAGCGGGCGTGCAGTGCCCGTGATGCGGTCGCCGACGGCGATGCCGATGCGCTTGTGGCCGAAGTCGAAAGCCAGGAAGGACACTCAGGGGCCGATCAGCGAAACCGGGGAACCACGACGGAACATCGAACAGGATCCCTCACGGAAAAGGAGTTGCAGAAAAAACCCGCCCAGCGTTCGTGTTCGAGTCCCGGGTCCCGTCAGGCGTGCCCGGCGCCGCTGCTCAGCTGCGTGACGTCCAGGCCCAGCAGTCGCGTGGCCGATTGCCAGCGGCTTCGCGCTGGCGTGGTGAACAGCACGTTCGGATCGACGGGCGTGTTGAGCCAGGAGTTGGCGAGGATCTCGGTCTCGAGCTGTCCCGCGCCCCAGCCGGCGTAGCCGAGCGTGACCAGGAATTCCTTCGGCCCGCGGCCCTCGCCGATCGCGGCCAGCACGTCGCGCGAGGTGGTGATGTAGAGGTCCTTGCTGATCGGCATGCAGGACTCCCAGCCGCCGGGGCCCTTGTGCACGACGAAGCCGCGCTCGGGCTGCACCGGCCCGCCCCAGAACACGACATGGTCGGCCACGCCCGTGGCGTCGTGCTTGACGCCCATCTGGTCGAGCATCGCGGTGAGCGTGAGGTCGGTCGGACGATTGATGATCAGCCCGATCGCGCCCTTGTCGTTGTGCTCGCACAGCAGCGAGACGGTGTGGCTGAAGTTATCGTCCTCGAGTCCGGGCATGGCGACGAGGAATTGGTTTTTTAGCGACGACGCGTCGCCGTCCAGCGCGTTGTCGGAACGCAGCTGTGCCTCCGCCTTGTCCTCATCGCCCGCGTGCGCCTGCAACGCGCGTTTGCACGCCGCCAGGGTTGCGCCGGTGCGATCTCGCAGTCGGCGGACGGTGGCGACAGGGATGCGGATGGCGGCCATGAACCGAGTATCCGGCTGGCCCGCCCTTCAGGCAATAAGGGTCTGGCCCGACTCCGAGAGACGCTGATCGATGGCGTCCATCAGCAACCCGCCGATGTCGGTTCCAAACGCGGCGTCGATCTCGCGCGCGCAGGTCGGGCTCGTGACGTTGATCTCCGTCAGGTGCTCGCCGATCACGTCGAGGCCGACGAACACAAGGCCGCGGCGCTTGAGTTCGGGCCCCACGCGCGCGGCGATGCGGCGGTCGGCGTCGGACAGCGGCTGCGCGCGACCAGTGCCGCCGGCCGCGAGGTTGCCGCGCGTCTCACCCGCCATCGGCACGCGCGCCAGGCAGTAGGGCACTGGCTCGCCGTCGACCATCAGGATGCGCTTGTCGCCGTCGACGATGGCGGGCAGGTATTTCTGGGCCACGATCATGCGGCGGCCGCGATCCGTCAGTTCCTCGATCACCGCGCCCAGGTTCAGGCCATCGCGCCCCACGCGGAAGATGCCGGTGCCGCCCATGCCGTCGACGGGCTTGTAGATGACGTCGCCATGCTCGGCGTGGAAGGCCCGCAAGCTGACCGAGTCGCGCGCGAAGAGGGTTGGCGGCGTCAGTTCGGGAAACCATGCCGTGAACAGCTTCTCGCTGCAGTCACGCAGGCTCTGCGGGCGGTTGAGCACCAGCGCGCCCTGGATCGCGGCGCGGTCCAGGATGTAGGTGCTCATGATGTAATCGAGGTCGAAGGGCGGATCCTTGCGCATCAGGATGGCGCTCATCGTGCCCAGCGGCGTGACCTGCGCCTCGCCGGTGAAGTCGTACCAGTGCTCCCTGTCGTCGTGGACCTGGACCGGCCGGGCACGGCCGTAGGCGACGCCGTCGCGCGCGAACAGGTCTGACTGCTCCAGGTACCGCAACGACCAGCCGCGCTTCTGCGCTGCCAGCATGAGCGCCAGGGTGGTGTCCTTGTAGGGTTTGATCGACCCGATGGGGTCCATGACGACGCCGAGCGTGCGGCTGGGGGTGCTGTTCATCGATGTGATCCGGGAACCTGACGCCATCGTACTGCCAGACGTTGGAACCGACCGACGGCTCCGGGCGCGATTCCTGCGGCCCGCGATTCCTGCGTCCGTGGTCAAATTCGCGGCTTGCGCCGACCGCGGTTCGCGGCAAACATCGGCGAAGCCACCTTTTATGAGCCGGCGGTCGCGGCAACCGCGCCCGGCTCGGAGCGCCTGAAACAGATGAGCAACGCAAAATTCCCGATCGGCTGCCTCGCCGCAGTGTTGTCCGCAGTGATGCTGGCCGCCTGCAGTGGTGGCGGCTCCGGCGAGCGCCTGAATCCGCAGGGCCCCGATCCCACCGATCCGACCGTCGTGCTGCCGGTGGTGGGCGGGAGGTGGGGCCCGCTGATCGGCTGGCCGCTGATTCCCATCCACTCTGCGATCCTGCCGGACGGCCGCATGCTGAGCTACGGCACACAGCCGTCGGGCGATGGGGGGCCGCCGTTTTCGGGGGCTTTCACCTACGACCTGTGGACGCCTTCCGACGGCACCGGCGCCGACGCGCACCTGGTGCTGCCCAACCAGACCATCACCGACATCTTCTGCAGCGCGCAGCTGATCCTGCCCGAACGGGACCCCAAGGTGGTGATCGTGGGCGGCGACACGTTCCCGCGCTTCGTGGACCCGGATCCGACCGACGACGTCGTTCCCGAGGACGACAGCGACGGAAACTCCGATTCGAACATCTTCAATCCGCTCGACAACTCGCTCACTTCGAGCGCCAGCATGAACCGTGGCCGCTGGTACGGCAGCGTCGCGACCCTGCTCGATGGCCGCGTCCTGGTCCAGGGCGGCAAGAGCGAGACGCGCATCAGCGGCGTCGACCGCCCCGAGGTGCGTGAACTCGACGGCAGCTATCGGCTGCTGACCGGCGCCGACACGAGCACGCTGCGCTACTACTACCCGCGCAATTTCGTGATTCCGGACGGGCGAGTGTTCGGCTACGACACGCTTGGGACGATGTACTACCTCAACCCGGAGGGCGCCGGCGCGATCACGCCAGCGGGGACCTTCCCGGCGATCTACCGGGGTGACGACGCCACCGTCGCGATGTTCCGACCGGGCCGCATTCTGCAGTTCGGCGGCAACATGGTCCCGAACTCCCCCGCCAAGGGTTCGTTGATCATCGACGCCCGCGGTGCCGCGCCCACGCTGACGCCTTCGGGCGACCTGTCCTCGCTGAGGCGCCTGTCGACCGGAACGATTCTGCCCGACGGCAAGGTCCTCACCACCGGCGGCAGCGTCTTCTACAACACCACGCGCGGCGCCAATCTCAAGGCCGAGATCTGGGATCCGGTCACCGGCGTGTGGGCCCTGGGCGCCGCCGAGAAGGTGCCGCGCCTGTACCACTCCACGGCCGTGCTCCTGCCCGATGCCACCGTGCTCGTGGGCGGCGGCGGCGCGCCGGGTCCGCCGGACCTGCCGGGCAACCTCAACGCCGAGATCTACTCGCCGCCCTACCTGTTCGACGCATCCAACCGCCTCGCGTCGCGTCCGTCGGTGGCCTCGGCGCCGACCGAACTCGTCGTGGGACGCAACTTCACCCTGGGCTATGCCTCGGTTGGCGGGACCGACACGGCGGCGCGCGTCGTGCTCATCAAGACGCCGGCGGTCACGCACAACTTCAACATGGAGCAGCGTTTCGTCGAGCTGCCGTTCACCGTGATCAACTCGATCTCGTTGAACGTGCGCATGACCTCGCGCCCCGGCGACGTGACGCCCGGCTATTACTACCTGTTCGTGCTGAACAAGAATGGCGTGCCGTCCAAGGCGCGCACCGTGTTCATCCCGACCGCGGGGTCCGCCGACGTGACCGTCGATCCGGCGATCGCTCCCGTGACGGACCGCGACGATGCGGCGGGCACCGCGGTCACGTTTGATGTCGGGGGTACCGACCCGGCCGCGCTGCCGCTGACGTTCGCGGCGGCGGGTCTTCCGCCCGGAATCAGCCTGACCGCCCTCAACGGAACGGGTGCCCGGTTGGCCGGAACGCCGACGCAGGCCGGTAGCTACGACGTGGTCGTGACGGCGAGCAACGGCACGCACACCGCGACGACGGACTTTCTCTGGAAGGTCACGACGCCGGTGCCCTGATCTGTCTTCTCATCCCGCGGCCGGCGATCGTCGTGATTGATCGCCGGCCGCAGGATTTGCGAAGCAGGCCAAGCCAGACCGGCCGCGTCAACCGCCGATGCGGGTGATGACCTTGCCGTCGCTGCGCGTCACGAGGATTCTGCCGTTGCGTCGCACCAGGGTGTCGACGGAGGTCCCGTTCAGGTTGATGACGACGCCGCCGATGTCGAAGTTGAAGCCTGTATGCACGATCGCACTGCGACGATCGGCGGCCAGTTCGAGCCCGGTGAGCTGCTGGTCGTACCCTAGCCTCTCGATGGTGCGAAGGGGTGCCTCAGGCGCCCGCGACGCTGGGCGCCGACCCACCCCGCTTTTTCAGCGCGGGAGCCCTGCGATCTCGCGCGCCGCCGCCACGAGCGCCAGGCGCGCCACTACGCCGTAGGCGTAGAAGCGATTCGGCTTGGCGTCAGGCTGCTGCGACAGATCCGGGTGGTTGCAGCAGGACTCGAAGGCGAGCGGCTTGAAGCTCATGCCGGGCGCGTTGAGGTTTTCCTGGTTGCCGCGCTTCTCGTTGACGCGGTAGAAGCCGCCGACCACGAAGCGGTCGATCATGTAGACCACCGGCTCGGCCGTGTGGTTGTCCGGACCCCAGGTCTCAAAGGTGTGCACGCCTTCCTGGATGATCGCGCCGGTCACCTCGCGACCTTCCTTGGCGCTGCTCATGTGCGTGCGCGCCTTGCGGTTCATCTCGCGGACGTCGTTGGCGCTGCGGACCGTCATCACCCCCATGCCGTAGGTGCCGGCGTCGGCCTTGATGATGACGAAGGGCTCTTCGGCGATGCCGTACTCGGCGTACTTCTCGCGGATGTCCTCCAGCAGCAACTCCACGTTGCTGACCAGGCATTCCTCGCCCTCGCGCTTCATGAAGTTGATCTCGCCGCAGTTGCGGAACAGCGGGTCCACCCACCATGAGTCGATGCCCGCGACCTTGCCGAATTCCGCCGTCACGTCGCGGTAGTAGCCGAAGTGCTGGGTCTTCAGGCGCGCGTGCCAACCCGCTCCGAGTGGCGGCACGATGGTCTGCTTGACGCCCTGTAGCGCGGGCGGGATGCCAGCGGACAGGTCGTTGTTGAGCAGCACGAGGCAGGGCGAGAAATCGCCCACTTTCACGCGGTCGCCGTCGCGCACCAGCGGTTCGAGCACGAGCTCGCGCCCGCTGATTTCGAGCCTGAGCGTGGTCGGCTCGCGGATCTCGGGCAGCAGGGTGCCGATGCGAACGTGGAAGCCGGCCTCGCGAATGAGCTCGTACAGCGTCGCGACGTTTTCAAGGTAGAACTTGTTGCGCGTGTGGTTCTCGGGCACCAGCAGCACGCCGGTACAGGTGGGACAGGCGCGCTCCACGGCGGACTGGATCGCCTGCACGCACAGCGAGGACAAATCCTCGTTCAGGTTGTTGAAGCCGCCCGGGAAGAGGTTGGTATCCACCGGCGCGAGTTTGAACCCGGCATTGCGCAGGTCCACCGAGCAGTAGAACGGTGGCGGCGTCTTGAGCCACTGCGCGCGGAACCAGGCCTCGATGTCCGCGCTTCGGGCAATGAGCTGTTCCTCGAACTTGAGCAGCGGCGAGGTGTTGGCGGTTGAAAGCTGGGGGATGGTGCCGAGCATGATCGGTCCGGAATTGACGGTCTTCGTCTTAGCGTAGCCGAGCATCGGCGTGGACGTAGGCGCGTCGCGACGGTTGTGCTAAATATCGACCATTACTAAGGGAGATCGACCTCGGCGCCTTTGCCGCGGCGCTCGCCTGCGGCGCTATTGCGCGAGGGATTGACCGTGTCGACAGCGGAAGCGGCAAAGATCATGGTCATCGATGACAGCCAGACCATTCGCCGGACAGCGGAGACGTTGCTGGCGAAGGAAGGCTTCACGGTCGTGACCGCGCAGGACGGCTTCGAGGCCCTGGCCAAGATCGCCGACCACCACCCGGACCTGATCTTCGTGGACATCATGATGCCGCGGCTGGACGGCTATCAGGCCTGCGCGCTGATCAAGGCCAACCCGCGCTTCGCCTCCACCCCGGTGATCATGTTGTCGTCCAAGGACGGCCTGTTTGACCGGGCACGCGGGCGCATCGTGGGCTCGGACGAATACCTCACCAAGCCGTTCACGCGCGACGAGCTGATCGGCGCCGTCCGCACCCACCTGCGCAAATGAACTCAAACCTTCGCGAGTTGCGCGAGGACCCCTATCGCCTTCTCGCGGAACTAGATCGCCGACTCCGCGCGGTGCGCGCGGAAGCGGCGGCCGGTGACACGCAGATCTGGCAGGGCCTGGCCTTCCGCCAGGGCGATCGCTGGCTGGTCACGCCCAAGGACGACGTGCGTGAAGTGATTCCGCCGCCCCGCGTCACCCGCGTCCCCAACGCCAAGCCCTGGCTGGCGGGCGTTGCCAACGTGCGTGGCAGCCTGCTGGCCTTGGTGGACCTCGGCCTGCTCAGCGGTGGAGACGGCAGCGCCAGTGGACGCACGGCGCGCGTGCTGGTCCTGAATTCCGACCAGATGCCGGCCGGCTTCCTGGTGGACGAGGTCGCCGGCTACCGGCAGTTCACCGTAGCCGAGCAGGCGCCGGCGGAAATCTCGCCCGGTGACATCATGGCGCCCTTCGTGCTGGGCGGGTTCGTGCGCGAGGGCCGGTCGTGGCAGGTGCTGAGCCTGCACAAGCTGGCCCAGTCCGAAACGCTGCGGCGGGCGGGTTGGTGATGGCCGACCCCACCCGGCAGCTCTCGCAACTCGAGATGCACAACGCCACCCAGCAGCGCGGCGTCGCCGCGGGCCTGCACTGGGTGCGAAACGAACTCAACGACAACCTGCTGCTCGCAAGCCAGCTCGTCGAGCAGCATTCAGAGAATCGTGATCAGCCGGCCTCGCTCAGGAAGGCGCTCGACCATCTCCACGAGGTGCGCGGCGCAGCCGTGCTGATCCAGGCCTATGGCCTGGCGTTGCTCGCCGAGGAAATGAAGCAGACGGTGCAGGACCTGTCCGGTGGCGCGATACAGGAGCCGGACCCGGCCTACTCCGCCATTGTCGGTGCCTGCGTGCAGGCCTCGGACTACCTGGACCTGCTGCAGAACGGCCAGAGCGACAGCGCGCTGGTGCTGCAGCCTATCGTCAACGAGTTGCGCCTGGCGCGCGGCAAGAGCCTGCTCACCGAGGACGACCTGTTCGTCGCGCAGTTCCGCGTGCTCGGTCTGCACCTGGATCGCGCCTCGTTCAACCGTTCAGAAGTCGACGCCCAGGCCGAGGCGGGACGCCTCCAGCCGATGTTCGCGGCGTCGCTGCTGGCCTGGTTCAAGGACCAGGACAGCTTGCAGGCGCTTTCGCGCATCGGTCGCATCGCCGAGATCCTCGCCGACGCTTCGCGCGAACGGGCGCTGCATCAGCTCTGGCGCACCGCTGCCGCCGGCATCGAGGCGCTGCTGTCTCGCGCGCTCGACGACACGCTCGAACTCAAGCGTCAGTTCGGCCGCGCCGGCCAGCTGATGAAGATCCTCGCCGAAGTCGGCGAGCCAGGCGCCGTCAAGCAGATGAGCGACGTGTCGCTGCGACTTCTGTTCTACGTCGGGCGTTCCGGCGGCAGCGGCCCGCGCGTCTCGGCCTTGCGCCGCGAGCTGCAGCTGGACACGTGGCTGCCCAGCATGGATGTCGTGCAGAACTGCCGTGCGCGCCTGCGTGGCGCCAACACCGGCCTGCTCGTTCGCGTGGCCGAGGAACTTCGCTCGGATCTCGCCGAGGTTCGCGACAGCATCGACGTGGCGCTTCGTTCGGGTGCTTCGAAGGACGAATTCGACAGCACGGCGCAACGGCTCAAGCGCGTCGCTGACACCCTGCTGGTGCTGGGCCTGACGGCCGAGAGCCAGGCGCTGGCGCAGCCGGTGGAGACGCTGCGCGATGCCGGTGCGTCCGATCCGGTGGCATGGATGGAGTTCGCCACCGCGGTGTTGCAGGTGGACCTCTCGCTCGAGTCCGCACTTTACCGCCAGCTGCAGGCGATGCCGGGCGGCCTCGGCAGCACGCCGCAGAAGGCGTCGACTGCCGACCTGCGCGAGGGCACCGCGGCGCTGCTGCGCGAATCCCTGGTGAACCTGGCGCGCGTGAAGACCTACGTCGAGGCCTACATCAAAACCGAGGACGTCTTCGGCCTGCCGGAAGCGGCACGCATGCTCGACGAGATCGCGGCGGGTTTCCGCATGCTCTCGCTGCAGCGCGCCGAGGAACTGACGCTCGAGGTGCTGAAGTTCCTGCAGTCCACCGATTTCCCGCTCGTGCGCGACAGCAATACCTCCGCGGGACGCTTCGCCGACACGGTCGCTGCGATCGAGTACTACATCGAGATGTGGCGCGACGGATCGCCGGGTTCCGAGTACGTGCTGGACAAGCTCGCGACCATGGTCATGCACCTGCATGCGCCGCTGATCCTTCCCAAGGCGCCTGTCATCGAGCATCTCCCCCGACTCGACCCGGTGAGCCGCAGCTTCGAGCACGCGCCCGCGCCGGCCGACACGGAAACGCCGTTCGCGCTGTCCATCGCCGAATACGGGGCTGTGTCCCGGGAAATCGCGCCGGCGCCCGAACCGCCGGCGCCGATCGCGACACCCGAGTTCCACCTGATCGGCGAGCCGCTCCCCGAGCCCAGGGAAGCCGCGCCTGCAGAATCGACGCCGCCCACCCCGCCGGTGTCGCAGCCCAGGGCGCCGTCGCCCGCGGTCGCCGCGCAGACGCCGGTGGCCACTCCCGAGCCCTCCGAGGTCGACCCGGAGATCCGCCAGATCTTCATCGACGAGGCCCAGGAAGTCCTGCAGACGCTTCAGCGCGCGGTGCCGCGCTGGGTCCGTTACCCCGACGAGCGCGACGTGCTGGGCACCATCCGGCGCGCGTTCCACACCCTCAAGGGCAGCGGTCGCATGGTCGGCGCGGTCGACATCGGCGAGATGTCGTGGTCGCTCGAGAACATGCTCAACCGCTGCCTCGATCGCACGATCGAACATTCGCAGGCGGTGGTGGATGCGGTGCGCGACGCGATGGGGCTGGTGCCCGCGCTGATCGCGGCCTTCCGGGACGGCACGCCGCCCCCGCTGCAGGCTGCGCGCCTCGCCGAGCGGGCCAAGCGCCTGTCGGCGGGCGACCAGCGCGACGATGGATCCGACCTCGTGTCGGTGTTCCGTGGCGATGCCAACGCGCGCCTTCAGATGATCATGCGCTGGCTGCAGGACCAGGATCGCAACGTCGGTGAATACGGCATTCCCGAGCCTGTCGTGCGCGCCTTCCACACCCTGCGCGGCGCGGGACTGGCCATCGGCGCGAAGGCGGTGGGCGAGTTGTCCGGCAGCATCGAGCATTACCTCGACACGCTGCACCGCTCGCACATGCCGCTCTCGGACGACGGCATTGCGCTGATCGACGACTGCTGCAACGCCCTTGATCAATGGATCGGGCAGCTCGGCGAGCCCTCCGCCGAACCCATCGATGTCAGGCCTTGGCTGGAGCGCGTCGAAGCCATTCGTGCCGGCGCCGACCGCGAGTCGGGCCAGACCGATGAGGACCGCCAGCTCGCCGAAGTCTTCGCGTTCGAAGCGCTCGACCTCGTGCAGAAGTTTGAATCGGGCCTTCTGGCCTGGGCCAGGTCGCCCGGCTCGCCGGGCTACGCGCACTCGCTCAAGACCATCATTCACACCCTCAAGGGCGCCGCGGGCATGGCGCACTGCGCTCCCGTCGCCGCGGTGGCGCAGGCGCTGAACCTGCGGCTGGGCTCCATGAGCGACACGCCGCAGCCGGGCACGGCGTTCTTCGACGTCATGCGACAGGTCGTCGAAGGCCTGTACACGCAGCTCGACCAGTACCGGGACGGCAAGCTCAGCGGAGATGGTTCCGAATGGCTGTCGACCTTGTCCGCGCTGGACGACGCCACGCCGGTGGGCGAGGGCGGCCCCGCCGGCCCGTCGCAGGGCGCGCCGGTGCCGGTGACCCACAGCGCGCCGGACCGCGAACTCGTCGAGATCTTTCTGCACGAAGGCGAAGAACTGGTCGAAGAGATCGAGCACAACTCCGGCGCCATCGCCGCACGCCCCGACGATCCGATGGTCATCGGCGCGTGGCTGCGCGCCCTCCACACGCTCAAGGGCAGCGCCCGCGTGGCCGGCCTGGACAGCATCGGCGACGTCGCGCATCGACTGGAGACGGCGACCGAGCAGGCACGTGGTGCAGATCAGGCCGGCCGCGAACGTTTCCGGGCGCGCCTGCGCGTGGCGGTGGACGGCCTGCATGAGCTGATCGACGAAGCCCGTGCCGGTGGACGCGGCGCGGCGGGCCGTATCCTGGCGCAGTTCGAGGCGGCCGGCGCGCAGACGACGGCGCCGTCCATGCCGTTCGAACCGCAGGGCGAGTTCAACGAACTTCCGCTACTCGAGGTGGAGGATTTCGCGCCGGCGATGGCAACCGCGCCGGAAGAAGAGTCGACGCTCGACCAGCACGATCCCGAATTGCTCGCCATCTTCGCGCCCGAGGCGATCGAGCTGCTCGAGTCGCTCGGCAACGCACTGCACGATTGGCGCGAGCAGCCCGGCAATCCGAGTTTCTCGCGCGGCATGCAGCGCGACCTGCACACCTTCAAGGGAGGCGCGCGCATGTCCGGCCTGACGGCCCTGGGCAACGCGGCGCATGCGCTGGAAACCAGCCTCGTGCACATCGAGCGCAACGGCGCGCAGGTGGGCCAGTCGGGGCTGCAGGACGTCGCGGTCGGACTGGACAGGCTCAACCGCCTGTACGAGGCCTACACGCTGGCGCGCCCGGCGCCCGAAGCGCCCGTCGACGACGCACCGCTGTCGCCGCAGGTCGTGCTCGAGCCCGTTGCCGAGCCGATCGCCGAATTCGCGCACGAACCCTTCGTGGAGCTGCAGCCCGAGCCCGCGCCGGTCGAAGCTGCGATGCCGGAACATGCTCCCGAACCCACGCGCGAACTCGAGCCGGTGGCGACGCCGGAATTCGCGGCCGAACCGGAAGCTTTCTTCGAACCTGAAGCGGTCGCACCGCGGCCGGCCGTGGCACCCGTATTCGTGCCGGTCGCACCGCCTGCGGCGATGGCCGCGGCACCGAGCGTCTGGAACTCGGAACTGTTCTGGAAGCCGGTCGAAGCCGCCGCGGCTTCCGAGGCGCGCCGCGAAGCCGTGCGCGTCCCGGTCGAGCGCCTCGACGGCATGCTCAACCAGGCTGGCGAGATCTCGATCTACCGCTCGCGCCTGGAGGAAAACCACGCCACGCTCGGCGGCTCGTTGTCGGAAATGGCGCAGACCATCACGCGCGTGCGCGAGCAGCTGCGCCTGATGGAAGTGGAGACCGAGGCGCAGATCGCCGCGCGCGGTTTTTCGCGCGGGGAGGAAGATCATCGCTACGATTCCTCGCAGTTCGATGCGCTCGAGATGGACCGCTACTCGCGCATGCAGGAGCTGTCGCGTGCGCTGGCCGAGTCGGTATCGGACCTGAGTTCGCTGCACGCCTCGCTGGACACCTCGAGTACCGAGGCCGAAGGCCTGCTCCAGCAGCAGGGCCGCATCAACACCGAAGTGCAGCAGGCGCTCATGGGCACCCTGATGGTGCCGTTCTCGCGGCAGGTGCAGCGCTTGTCGCGCGTCGTGCGCCAGACCGCCGACCAGAATGGCAAGAAGGCGCGCGCGGAATTCAGCGGCGCCGAGAGCGAGCTCGATCGCAACGTGCTCGAGCGCATGACCGCGCCGCTCGAACACCTGCTGCGCAATTCCGTCGTGCACGGCATCGAGGATGCCGACACGCGCGTGGCGGCCGGCAAGGCGGCCGAGGGCGTGGTGCACGTCTCGCTCAAGCGCGAAGGCTCGCAGTTGCTCATCGAGGTGCGTGACGATGGTCGCGGGCTGGACTTCGAGGCTATCCGTACGCAGGCGGTCAAGCGCGGCCTCATGCGCGCCGACGCGCAGGTCTCCAACGAAGATCTGGGACGCTTCGTGTTCGCGGCTGGTTTCTCCACCGCGCGCACGCTCACGCAGGACGCCGGTCGCGGCATCGGCATGGATGTCGTCGCGGCCGAAGTCAAGCAGCTGGGCGGCACCATGGACATCGCGTCCGAGACCGGCAAGGGCGCGCGCTTCCGCATCCGCCTGCCCCTGATGCTCGCGGTTTCGCAGGCCCTGGTCGTACAGGTGGGCGAGGAACTGTTCGCCATCCCGCTCGGCACCGTGGAGGGTATCGCGCGCGCACCGCGCGAGGCGCTGGCCGAGATGATGAAGGAGGGCGGTCGCCCGCTCGAATACGGCGGCAACCACTACCAGGTCCGCCGGCTCGGCGAACTGGTCGGGCTGCCTGCGCCCACGCGCATCGATTCGCGCACCGTGCCTGCGATCCTGATGCGCCTTGGCGATGGCCTCGGCGGGGCCGAGCGTCGCGTGGCCGTCGTGGCCGAGCGCCTGATCGGCAACCGTGAGATCGTGACCAAGCCGGCCGGACCGATGCTCGGTTCGGTCTCCGGGATCTCAGGCGCCACCATCCTCGCCGACGGTCGCGTAATGCTGATCGTCGACATTCCCTCGCTGATCGCAGAGGCCACGCGTCGCCGGCTCGGCGACGAGGCCGCGTCGGCGCCGGTAGCGTCCTCCGAATCGCTTGGCCTGATCATGGTCGTGGACGATTCCATCACCATACGCCGCGTCACCGAGCGCCTGCTCACGCGCAAGGGTTACCGCGTGATCACGGCCAAGGACGGTCTCGACGCCATGGCGTCCTTGCAGACCGAGGCGCCGGACGCGGTGCTGCTGGATATCGAGATGCCGCGCGCCGATGGCTTCGAGGTCGCGGCCTTCATCCGCAATACGCCGCGCATCGCGCGCCTTCCGATCATCATGATCACCTCGCGCTCGGGCGATAAGCACCGCGAGCACGCGCGTAGCCTCGGGGTGAACCGTTACCTCATCAAGCCGTACCAGGAGGACCTGCTGCTCGCCGAACTGCGCGAGCTGCTGGCGGCCGAGGAGGCCCAGACGGCATGAAGAGCTGCGTAGTCATTCCTGCAAGCCGTTCGCTTGCGTCGCTCTCGAATGAAATCGGGCGGGGCGACGCATGAACGAAGCGCTCTACGCCGTCATGATCCAGATCGCGGGCGACTTCCTGCTGCTGCCCAATGCCGCGGTCTCCGAAGTGGCCACCCTCGACCGCTTCGAGCCGCCCGCAGCCGACGCGCCGGTCTGGCTCGCGGGCTGGCACGCCACGGCGGAGCGCCGCATCCCGGTGCTCTCGTTCGAGGCCCTGAGCGGCAAGCCGAGGCCCGAAGCGGTGAAGCGCTCGCGCATCGTGATCGTCAACCCGATCGGTCGGCGCATGGGCAGTGGCGGTTTCGCGCTGCTGGCCCAGGGTCATCCGCACCTGATCTCGATCAACCGCGGCACGATCAATTCCGTGAACCTGCTGCCCTCTGACCAGGACGACCTGGTGCTGTCGCGTGTGCGCATGGCGGGCCAGGAATCGGTGATTCCGGACCTCGAGCAGATCGAGGCGAGGCTGGCCGGCCTCGCCTGACGGGCTTTGGCCCCGACCTGCGCCGCTCGAACGGATCGCGGATGCGGCCGGGTGGCACTACAATCTGCGCCCCCCGGCCGTTGCTTCACTATTTGCCATGACCTTCGTCGTCACCGAAAACTGCATCAAGTGCAAGTACACCGACTGCGTTGAAGTCTGCCCGGTCGACTGCTTCCACGAGGGTCCGAACTTCCTGGTGATCGATCCCGAGGAGTGCATCGACTGCACGCTCTGCGAGCCCGAATGCCCCGCCAACGCCATCGTGGCCGAGGACGACCTGAAGGCCGAGCACGCGCACTTCAAGCCGCTCAACGCGGAGCTGTCGAAAGCCTGGCCCGTGATCACCGAGCGCAAGGAAGCGCCCGAGGGCGCGAAGGACTGGGACGGCAAGCCGGACAAGCTCAAGCTGCTGGAACGTTAGGGTCTGTTAACGCTTAGTGGATCGCTGCGGCCGAGACCGTTTTGGCCCAGCGCAAGGAAGGAGGAGCGTGATGTACTCGAAGTACGTGAGCGGAGGCCTTGGGTACTCCCCAAGGCCGACGGACAGACGCAGCGATGGGCCAAAACGGGCCGGCCCCGGAGGGTTGCGCTCTGTGTTCAAGCCATCCTGCGTTGCTCCCTCGTCATTTGCAGTGAGCAAACCTCCTCGGTCACGCCTTGACTGGCTTGAACACAGAGGGCAACGCAGCGACCCACTAAGCGTTAACAGGCCC
>JBKJPX010000064.1:0-28461 GCA_046594215.1 Panacagrimonas sp. | reverse complement strand
AACGGTCAATCCCAGCTCAAGGCCCCGCCCGTCTGGTACTCCGTCACGCGCGTCTCGAAGAAATTCTTTTCCTTCTTGAGGTCCATGACCTCGCTCATCCATGGGAACGGGTTGGTGTCGGCGCCCGGGTAGATGGCCTTGATGCCGATCTGCTGGCAGCGGCGATTGGCGATGAACTGCATGTACTCGGTGAACATCGCCGCGTTGAGACCCAGCACGCCGCGCGGCATGGTGTCGTGGGCATAGCGGATCTCGAGCTGGGTGGCCTCGTGGATCATGTCGGCGGCCTGCTTCTGGAAGTCGGCGGTCCAGAGATGCGGGTTCTCGATCTTGATCTGGTTGATCACGTCGATGCCGAAGTTCATGTGCATGGCTTCGTCACGCATGATGTACTGGATCTGCTCCGAGGCGCCGACCATCTTGTTGCGACGGCCGAAGCTGAGCAACTGCACGAAGCCCACGTAGAAGAAGATGCCTTCGAACACGACGTAGAAGGCGATCATGTCGCGCAGCAGGCGCTGGTCCGCTTCCGGCGTGCCGGTGTGGAAGGTCTCGTCGGCAAGGCTCTGCGTGTACGGCAGGCTCCACGCCGCCTTGTCGTGGATGCTCGGCACTTCGCGGTACATGTTGAAGACTTCGGCTTCGTCGAGGCCGAGGCTCTGGATGATGTACTGGTAGGCGTGCGTGTGGATCGCTTCCTCGAAGGCCTGGCGCAGAATGTACTGGCGGCACTCGGGGTTGGTGATGTGCTTGTAGACCGCGAGCACGAGGTTGTTGGCCACCAGCGAGTCGGCGGTGCTGAAGAAACCGAGGCTGCGCTTGATGATGGTGCGCTCGTCCTCGGTCAGACCCTGCGGGTCATTCCACAGGGCGATGTCGGCGCTCATGCCGACTTCCTGCGGCATCCAGTGGTTGTTGCAGGCGGCGAGGTATTTCTCCCAGGCCCACTGGTACTTGAACGGCACCAGCTGGTTGAGGTCGGCGCGGCAGTTGATGATCTTCTTGTCGTCCACCTGGATGCGGCGCGCGCCCATGTCCAGGTTCTCGAGCCCGGTGAAGCCGGCTTCGATCTTCGCGGCGGCATCGGCGGCGGCGTGCTTGGTGTTGCCGCTACTGCCAGCGGTGGCCGCCATCACCACGGCGGGGTGTGGTGCAGAGGCAGCGCGCGACGCGGCACCCGGAAAGGGCTTGGCGGCGGGGGTAGCGGGTTCGTCGTCCCAGGAAAGCATGTTCGGTACTCCGTTTCTCTTCTGTAGCTTGGATCGCGTTGCCGCGGTCCGGGTGATTGGGTTGAGTCTTCGGTCTGGATCAGGCTCCCGAAGGTCTCCCTGGACTATTTACTGGCAGGCTTCGCAGCCCGGATCCAGGATCGAGCAGATCTTCGCGCCCGACACGTCCGTGGCTGCTCGCTGCGGCATCGTGATCGGACCGGAGGGCGCCGCAGAGGCCGTAACGCCTTCGCTGTTGCCCACCTTGTTCAGGCGGCCATCGGTGATGGTCGTCTTCTCGGCGTGCGAAGCCCCGAGCGTGCGCAGGTAGTACGTGGTCTTCAGGCCGCTGGTCCAGGCATGGCGATACAGCTCGTCCAGCTTCTTGCCGCTCGGCGCCGCCATGTACAGGTTCAGCGACTGCGCCTGGTCGATCCATTTCTGCCGGCGCGAGCCCGCATCGATGAGGCGCTTTGAGTCCACCTCGAACGCGCACTTGTAGATTTCCTTCAGATCGTGCGGCACGCGATCGATCTTCTGCACGCTCCCGTCGTAGTACTTCAGGTCGTGCGCCATTACCTCGTCCCACAGGTTCAGGGCCTTGAGGTCGTTGGCGAGGTATTCGTTGATGACCGTGAATTCGCCCGAGAGATTGGACTTCACGTACAGGTTGGAGAACTGCGGCTCTATCGACTGCGCCACGCCCGTGATGTTGGCGATGGTCGCGGTGGGCGCGATCGCCATGCAGTTGGAGTTGCGCATGCCCACGGTCTGCACGCGGGTGCGCAGCGAGTTCCAGTCATAGCGGCCGGACTGCGAGCTGTCCTGCTTGAGGTACTGCGCGCCACGCGCATCGGACAGCAGCTTGATGGAGTCGATCGGAAGGATGCCGCGATCCCACAGCGAGCCCTTGAAGGTGGTGTAGCTGCCGCGTTCTTCGGCGAGGTTGGTGCTGGCCTTGATCGTGAAGTAGCTGATCGCTTCCATCGACTCGTCGGCGAACTTGATCGCGGCGTCGCTCTCGTACGGCAGGCGCAGCTTGTACAGCGCGTCCTGGAAGCCCATCACGCCCAGGCCCACCGGGCGGTGGCGCAGATTGGAATTGCGCGCGGTCGCCACCGAGTAGTAGTTGTACTCGATCACGTTATCCAGCATGCGCAGCGCGGTGTTGATTGTCTTCTCGAGCTTGCCCTCGTCGAGCTTGCCGTCGACGACGTGGCTCGGCAGGTTGACGGAACCCAGGTTGCACACGGCGATTTCCGAGCCGGCCTTGGTGTTGAGCGTGATCTCGGTGCAAAGATTCGAGCTGTGCACCACGCCCACGTGCTGCTGCGGGCTGCGGACGTTGCACGGATCCTTGAACGTGACCCAAGGGTGCCCCGTTTCAAACAACATCGACAGCATCTTGCGCCACAGGCCCAACGCCTGGACACGCTTGTGGTTCTTGATGCGGCCTTCGTCGGCCAGCTTCTCGTACTCGTTGTAGCGCTTCTCGAAAGCCTCGCCCATGAGGTCGTGCAGGTCTACGCAGTCTTCGGGCGAGAACAGCGTCCACGGGCCGTCTTCCATGACGCGCTTCATGAACAGGTCCGGCACCCAGTTGGCGGTGTCGATGTCATGCGTGCGGCGGCGGTCGTCGCCGGTGTTCTTGCGCAGGTCGAGGAATTCCTCGACGTCGCGGTGCCAGGTCTCGAGGTATGCGCACAGCGCACCCTTGCGCTTGCCACCCTGGTTCACGGCCACGGCCGTGTCGTTCGCGACCTTCAGGAAAGGTACGACGCCGTTGGACTTGCCGTTGGTGCCCTTGATGTAGGCGCCCATGCCGCGCACCGGCGTCCAGTCATTGCCCAGGCCGCCGGCGTACTTCGACAGCATCGCGTTGTCGTGGATGGCGCCGAAGATGCCGTGCAGATCGTCCGGCACCTGCGTGAGATAGCAGCTCGACAGCTGCGGCCGCAGCGTGCCGCTGTTGAACAGGGTCGGCGTGCTCGACATGAAGTCGAACGAGGACAGCAGGCGGTAGAACTCGATGGCCCGCGCTTCGCGCTCCACCTCGTTCATGGCCAGGCCCATGGCCACGCGCATGAAGAAGGCCTGCGGTAGTTCGAAGCGGACCTTGTTGCTGTGGATGAAGTAGCGGTCGTACAGCGTCTGCAGGCCGAGGTAGTCGAACTTGGCGTCACGATCCGGCAGAAGGGCTTCGCCCAGCGCGTGCAGGTCGAACAGGCACAGCTTCGGGTCGACAAGCTCGAGTTCCGCGGCCTTGTGGATGAAATCGCGGAAGTAGTCGGCGTACAGGCCCTTCATTTCCTCGAAGGTGGGGCGCGTCTGCGGCTCGCCGAGGAACTTCAGCGCCTCGTGGCGCATCGCGTCCAGCAGCAAGCGCGCGGATACGTAGGTGTAGTTGGGCTCCTTCTCGATGCGCGCGCGCGCGGCCAGGGTCAATGCCTGGCTCAGTTCGGCCTCGGGGATGCCGTCGTAAAGGTCGCGCACGGCGGCCACGACCACTTCCTCGCCATCTACACCGGTCAGTCCCACGCAGGCCTCCGCCGACAGGCGATGCATGCGTGCCTCGTCGAGCGGAAGGATCGTTCCGTCGTCGAGTTTGACGTTCAGGGCAGCCTTGGCGCGCTGCGCCGGGGTCTGCTTGGCTGCTTCGGCAGCGCGCTCCTTGGCGCGTTCGTCGCGGTACAGCACGTAGTCGCGCGCGACCTTGTGCTCGCCGGCACGCATCAGCGCCAGTTCGACCTGGTCCTGTATGTCCTCGATGTGCAGCGTGCCGCCGCCGTTGAGGTGGCGCGTCAATGCCTGCGTAACCTGTGTGGTGAGTTCGCCTACGAGTTGGCGCACGCGCGAGGAAGCGGCGGCCTGGCCGCCCTCTACCGCGAGGAAGGCCTTGGTCAGCGCGATGGAGATCTTCGAGCCATCGAAGCTCGTGAGCTTTCCGTTGCGGCGGATGACCTTGATGCCGCCAGGCGCCGTGGCGGCGAGTTCAGCGGTGGACGGCGTCGAAGGAGCGGGGCCGGCGCGCCGCGTGTCGGTGCCGCCGGTGCCGGTCTCGATGGATTGCAGACTCATGTTGTTATGACCCCTCCTAAGTTCGATTAGTGGCCACCTGGCGCGACGTGAATCGAGCATGTCGCGCCAAATGCCGTCGCCGGCCCGATGACCCGAAGCATCGCGACGTTCCCGGTAACCGGGAATGACAGCGACAGGTCCTCTGGAGTCCTTCGGAATGGCGGTGTGAGTTCCAGTGCGCCCGAGTTTGATCGAGTGGCTGTTCGTCGCCGTCTCAAACCCACCGCGTCACCGTCTCGCAACAATATCTAGTGGTTTTCAGGTGGGTCAACCCCTACATTCTGTGGTCAAGGCTGTGGGAGTTTGTTGCGCAGCTTGTGTCCTGCCTGTGGATTGTTTCGCTAAGTCCCCGGCATCCCGAAGGGTTTGCTCATTGCTCTGCTTTTCGCGCCCGGCTCGGGTGGCACTTTGTGTCCGACAGACGGCTCCCGAGGAGTGCTTGGCAGGACCTTTTGGACGCCTCCTGAATCCTTCGAAAAAACAAGATCTAGCAGGAACTTCAGGAAGTTTTTTCGAGGTTTTTTCGTTTGTGATTAAAGATAGAATTTTGAGTCAGACTACAACGTTAGAGAACGTTGGCCTGTCTTGTCCGCGCAGCCAACCCGTTTCGGAGCACTCGAGCCGGTGCGCCCGCCCCCTGGAGGCGCCCGCCATCGTGCCGGTCTGTTTCACCGACGAATCGCCACCCAATAAAAAGGCCCGGCAGGAAATCCTGCCGGGCCTCTATGCAGCGGTGTTTTCCGCTTACTTCTCGATAACGCGGAACTCCACGCGGCGGTTCTCTTCCTGGCCTTCGGCGGTGCTGTTGTCCGCGATGGGCGCGGACTCGCCATAGCCCACCGGGCGTAGGCGATCACCGTTCACGCCGCGGCCCGCGAGGTGGCGCTTGACCGAGATCGACCGTCGTTCCGAGAGACCGAGGTTATAGGCGTCGGTGCCCAGGCTGTCTGTGTGGCCCTGGACCTCCACGACCACGTCCGGATATGCGGCGAGCGTATCGGCGACGTCGTTGAGGATCAGTTCAGCAGGCTTGGTCAGCTTGTCGGAGTCGAACTCGAACTTGACGCCGCGCAGGATGAAGCGCTGATCCAGTGCGCAGCCCTTGGCATCGACGGCTTCTCCGGCTCTGGGACGGCGGCAGTCGCCGACCAGCGCGCACCCGTTGGGCAGCACCTTCAGCCCAGGCGGCGTGTTCGGGCACTCGTCCAGGTAGTCGGGGATGCCGTCGCCGTCGCTGTCGAGCGGGCAGCCATCCGGGCCGACCTTGATCTTGGGATCCGAGTTCGGGCACTTGTCCAGGTTGTCCGGGATGCCGTCGCCGTCCTTGTCGCTGATGTCACAGCCCTGAGCGTTGACCGCCGCACCTGCCCTGGTGGCCGGGCACTGGTCGAGGTAGTCCGGAATGCCGTCGCCATCGCTATCGAGCGGGCACCCGCGGCCATCGACCTTCACGCCAGCCGGCGTACCGGGGCACTGGTCGAGATGGTCGGGCACGCCGTCACCGTCGGAGTCGAATGGGCAGCCATTGGCGTCGACTGGCGAGCCAGGCGGCGTGTTCGGGCACTTGTCGAGGTAGTCGGGCACGCCGTCCTGGTCCAGGTCGATCGGGCAGCCGTCCGAGTACACCTGCACGCCCTTGGGCGTACCGGGGCATTTGTCCTTGCTGTTGGGAACGCCATCGCCGTCATCGTCGCCGGGGTCGGCGCCGAATTTCGCTCGCGCGCCGATCGTCGTGGTCCACACGTAGAAAGTGTCGTCGGGGACGTCGCCCTTTGAACCGATGAAATCGAGGTTGTAGCGGCCTTCCAGTCGCAGGTCCCAGCGCTTGGACAGGGGAATGAACATACCGCCGCCCAGCGCGACTCCGCCGCCGTCGAGCGTTTCGTCGAGGAAATCGATCGAGTGGAGGTTGGCATTGGCGAGCATGAACGGACGCACGCCCCAGCTTGCATCGCCAAAGGTACCAAGCAGGTTCAAGCCGGCCGTGATGCGCTTGTACTTGCCCGTGGAGGATGGCAAGTGACTCACGTCGAGCTCGCTATAGCCGCCTTCGAGTTCGAATCCGAAAAAATTGTTGATCGACTTGCCTACGCCGATGTTGGCCGCGGGTCCGGTGTCGCTGTCGGCGAAAATGGCCCCGATCGACGGCGAGATGT
Organism: Panacagrimonas sp.; assembly: GCA_046594215.1. Taxonomy (GTDB): domain Bacteria; phylum Pseudomonadota; class Gammaproteobacteria; order Nevskiales; family Nevskiaceae; genus Panacagrimonas. The sequence goes on along the minus strand of JBKJPX010000064.1, from coordinate 22,019 downwards.
ACCAACGCGTATCAGCCTCGGCCGCCGCTTCGCCGTCCGCTTTTGCCACGCCGGCAGCCGCGACCAGCACGAGCCCGGCAACACAACTCCAAGACTTCAACATTTTCTTATGCTCCCCAACCTTGATCGTCCGATGACGAATATTGGCCCGACTGGACCGTTGCCGCTGACTCACTGCTCACAAAACTCCCAAAGCGCAGCGGACTTTGCTGAATGCATCGTGCGGGCTCTCCCCCGGCAACAAGTTCAGTGGTTCGATTATGATTGCGAGTAGGTAGGACGTAAACACGGAATGCATCGCCTCGCGATGCGAAAGTCGATCTGGGATCAAGGAAAGGGAAGGCAAAATGAAGATTCTACGAACGCTGGCGCTGCTGGTGATCGGCTCCGCCGGCCTTGCGGGGTGCGGGAACGGCGAGGTGCAAAGTCCCGACTTCACCAGCGAATTGCGCTCGCTGGCGCTCACAACGACCGCCGCCGACGATTCGAGTTCTGCGGACACCACCCAGTACTTCATCCCTCTGGGAGTCGACTCCGACGTCAACCAGCTTCTCGCGACCGGCCTGTGCAACACCCCCCCGGGAACCCACGCGGACGACGCCGACGCGGTGGGCGCCGACGGTGAGCTCCTGCGCGACTGCGGCCCGCGCGACACTGACTTCAACATCGTCGGTTCCAGTGGCGGCACGGCCCATGTGCTCAATGGCCACCTCGTCGGCGACACGATCGGCCTGGTCACTGTGACGGCTACCGAGAACGACGTAGTCAGCAACTCCCTGAAGTTTCGCATCGGCGGGGCCATCATTACCGCCGTGCAGGTCACGCCGGAGAATCCGCCCCCGATCTCGGTCAACGAAACCATCACTTTTACGGCGACTGGCACCTATTCTGACGGCACCAGCAGCCCGGTTCAGGTCGTCTGGACCGCCACCGATGGCAACGGCAATCCGCTTCCTGCCGGCGTCGTGACTTTTAACCCCGGGCCGGGCAACACCACCACGGTGACGCCGCAGCCCGGCAGCCAGGGCCAGGTCGTCATCATCACCGGCACCCTCACGTCCGACGACGGCAATGGCGGCACGACCACCCAGTCGGATTCCTCGACGGTGACCATCAGCAACGAGATTCTCACGTCGCTGCTTCGCATCCAGCCGTCCAACCCCACGGTGGCCCCTGGGGCGTCGGTAACTTTCACTGCGATCGGGCAGTACAGCGGGGGAGCCACGGTCCGCGAGGGCGCGATCCCGGCCGCTCAGGTTGCCTGGTCGAGCTCCAACACGGCCGCCGCGACCATCGTTTCGACCACCGGCGTGGCCACCGGCGTGCCGCCGGGTGGTTCATCGACCACCATCACCGCCACGCTCATCGACACCAGCAGCATCCCGTCGGGAAACCCGACCACGGCCACCACGACGCTGACCGTAACCGACGCCCAGTGCACCGCGCCGCTGCTGCTCGTCCAGGGCGCGACGACCAGCGCGACGACCTCCGGCCTGTGCGTGGGCTGCAGCGTCAGCAATCCTGACGGCGCCATCGATGGCGATGCCGCCTCGTTCGCGACGGTCTCGGCGCCGGTGGGCCTGCTCGCCGGCACGGTCGCCCTGAACGTCGACGCTGCCACGGCGACCCCTGACATCGCGGCCGGCTCGCGTGCGGGCTTCGTCGTCGCCAAGCCGGCAGGCCTGCTGACCGCGGAACTGCTGTCATCGTTGTCGATCAGCACGCGCTCGAACGGCACTCTCGTCGAAAGCGCGGGTCCCGGCGGCACCCTGTCGACTCCGCTGTCCGTCACGCTGCTTGGAGCGATCGGCGGCCAGGATGCGGCGCTACTGAGCTTTGTATCCACCCAGCCCTTCGACGGCGTTTCCGTGACTTTCAATACGGGCGTGGCGTCGGTGCTGCCCACGGTGAACGTGTTCCAGGCCTGCGGAAACTCGACACCCTGATCCACGACTGAAGCTATAAAAGGGCCCCGCAAGGGGCCCTTTTTTGGCGGGTATTGAAGGAGTCTCGTGAGGGACGGCCTGGTGAGGCAGGCTCAGCGTGCAACTCGCGCGCTCCAGTCCGTCGCCGTAGTCTCGCACCCCGATTCGAAGCTCCGATTCAGCGATCACAGCACGTGGGCAGGCGCGCGCAGCCATCCTTGTGCGAGTATGTTTATGATTCACGTCTAAAGCCTAAAACAAGGCTTTTCCGAAACTTCGAGTATCAGAATTCACTTTGCACGGGAGTAGGGGCGATGCGCATTTTCCTTAGAGCCACGCTGATCGGTGTGCTGGCACTGCTGGGTACAGGCTGCGGCAAGGGGAGTGTTCAAAGTCCCGACTTCACGTCGGAACTCGTGTCGATCCGGATCATTCCGCTGACCGCGAGCGTCGCGGCCGGCAGGACGGTCCAATTCAGTGCTCTGGGCGTCTACACTCAACCGCCCGGGTCGGACACACCGACGGAAGAGCATCCCGTCTCCGACGTGAACTGGACCGTCGACAACGCGAGCGCCAGCATCGATGGCACAGGCCTGGCCACCGGCCTCGCGGCGGGCAGCACGCAGGTCCACGCCAGGCTACACGGCGTCGATTCGACCCAGGACGCCACGCTGACCGTGACTGGCGCCGAACTCGATTCGATCGCAATCGATCCTCCCAGCGCCACGATCCCCCTGGGCGGCACCCAGATCTACACCGCCACCGGCACGTTCTCCGACGGCACCACCGGGCCGGTGCAGGCTACCTGGACGTCGTCCAGCCAAGCCACGGCGACCGTTACCCCGGGTCCAGCAACTTCGACCACGGCGACTTCCGCGGCGACGGGCACGACCACGATCACTGCCATCGTCGGGTCCGAGCAGGCCACCGCCCAGCTAACGGTCGGACCGTTCCAGCCCTTGCTCGTCTCCATCGACGTGACGCCGAATCCGTTCAGCGCGCCCTTGGGCCGTCCGACGCCGTTCACGGCGTCTGGCCAGTGCACCACCGCGCCGTTCTCGGCAACGACCGCGCCCTGTCCGGTGACCAACGTGGTGTGGGCGGTCGTGAATCCAGCCGTTGCAATGATCGACGCCAATTCCGGCGTCGCCACCGGGACGGCGGTCGGATCGACGCAGATCACCGCGACCTCCGGTACCGTGGTGGGGACCGCGGCGTTCACCGTCACCGCCCCGGTGGTCAACACGCTCATCGTGACGCCGGCGACGGCGTCGATCGCCCTGGGTGGCTCGCAGGTCTTCTCCGCGACTGCTGTCTTCACAGACGGCTCGATGGGCCCGATCGTGGTCAATTGGACGTCTTCGCTTCCGGCCGTCGCGACCGTGCCGGCTACCGCCGGTGCCACCACGACCGCCACCAGCGTGAGCATCGGCGTCACCAACATCATTGCTAGCACGACCAACACGCTGGGTGAACCCATCACCGGCCAGGGTGTGCTGACCGTGACCGGTGTGGTCCTCACCGATCTGCTGCGTGTAGAGACCGCGGCCGGGCAAGCCCAGGGACGCACGACGCCGGGCCGCGCCGTCGAGTTCGTCGCCATCGGCCGCTTCTCCGACGGCACCGAAGTGCCGATCGACGACGCCAACATCACCTGGACGACCAACAACTCCGCCATCGCCACCGTAGACGCCGGCGGCTTCGCCACGGGCGTCACGCAAGGCCAGGTGCAGGTCCAGGCTGCGCGCGTGGACCTGCCGTCCGACACTGCTTTTGCGCTCCTGACAGTCACGGACGCGGTCTGCACGACGCCGCTGCTTCAGTCGGAAGGCGCTACCGCGGTCGAGTTCTCGTCGCCTCTGTGCGTGGGCTGCACGGTCGATAACGAGGGCAACATCATCAATGCCAACACGCAGGACTCCGCCACGGTGACCACCACGGTCGGCCTGCTGGGTGCCACTGTTGGCGTCACCGTCACGCCGGGGCCGACCCCGCCGTACACGGTGCCGTTCGCGGCCGGCAACAACGCAGGCTTCATCATCGGCAAACCGGCAGGAACGCTGCTGACGGCGGAGGTGCTATCGCAGATCCAGGTCAGCACGCTGCTCAATGGCGTGGTGCAGGAATCGACGTCCAACGGCGTCGTGCCGCTGCGCCTCGACCTCCTTGGCCTGCAGCTGACGGGTGGCTTCGACACCGCGCTGGTCAGCATTGCGACCACGCAGCCCTACGACGCCATCCAGCTGACCGTGAATTCGGGTACCGCGTCCGCGCTGTCGACTGTGCAGGTCTTCCAGGCCTGCGGCACGGCCGAGCCGCCGGCACCGGTGGCGACACTGACCGGCTTGTCCCGCATCGATCAGGGCACAGACAGCATCGCGGTAGGAGCGACGACGGGCGCGATCTTGATCGGCAACTACAGCGACCTCAGCGAAGCGCCGATTCCCGACGCCGACATCGTCTGGTCGAGCAGCAACGTGAACGTGGCGACGGTCGATGCCAACGGCGTGGTGACCGGCGTTTCGCCGGGCACCGCGACGATCACGGGCACGCTCGGGCCGGGCGTTTCGCCGGGCATCACGGGCGCGGCGCGCGCCGTCTCGACAACGGTGACCGTTGTCGGCGACCTCTGCACCGTGCCGCTCGCGACCAGCACCGGCGCGACGGTGGCGGAGAGCTCGAGCCTGCTCTGCCTGCTGTGCAGCGTGAGCAACACGCCGAATGTCATCGACGATTCGAGCACCACCTTCGGCACGATCCAAGTGCCACTGGCGCTGCTCAACGCAACCTCGTCGGTGACCGTGTCATCGAACAGCGCGACGCCCTTCCCGGGCGCCGGCTCGGCGGGCTTCCTGATCGCGCGTCCGGTTGGCCAACTGCTCGAGGCCGAGGTGCTCTCACAGATCCAGGTCACGACGCTGCTCGGCGGAGTGGTGCAGCAGACCTCGGGTCCCACCATCCCGCTGCGTGCTGACCTGCTGGGCTTGGCGCTCACGGGCGGTGGCGGCGATAAGGCCCTGGTCTCGATCCAGCCGACCCTGCCGTACGACGCGTTGCGGCTGACCTTCGTGTCCGGCGTCGCGACCGCGGGCATCCTGGAGAACACGCTGCAGACGGTTAATGTCTACCAGGCCTGCAGCACGGTGACGCTACCGACGCCTTGATCGCGATCCGACGGTGATTCCAAGGGGGCTCTTCGGAGCCCCCTTTTTTGTGGCGCCCTTCAACCGACCGACTTGACGTCGCCCGCTTTCTTCTTCGCGCGGCGGATGCCTGATGGCTTGATCGCCGGTTTGATGCCGATGGCGCGCTCGAGTTGCGCCAGGGTCTCGCCGGTGTAGACCGCGATGCGCTGCAAGCTCGGCAGCGCATCACGGCAGCCGGTGAAGCCGATGCTGATGCGATCCGCGTAGCCCACCACGGTGACGTTGAGCGCATAGCCGTCGAACAGCACGGAGATCGGATACATCGCCTCCAGCTCCGCGCCGTTGAAGTACAGGCGCTGCTTCGACGCCACGACATTCGACACCACGAAGTTGAAGATCGGCGGCGCCTTGGCCGCCAGGCCCGTCATCTGCCCGAGGATCAGCGGCGACATACCGAGCAAGGTGAACTGCTGTAGCGCCGAGGGCGACATGCTGCGCAGGTGCTCCTTGCCGCGCCGCGTCACCGCACCGACGTCACCCAGGCCGCGCAACAAGTCGTCGTGCAGCGTTGGCAGCGGGCACACCAAGCCGGCCACCGCGTTACCGGCCTTGCCGTCGGCGCGCGCCAGTCCCACCGGCATCGAGGCGATCAGCGGCTTGTCGGGCAGCGTTCCGAGATCGCGCAGGTAGCGGCGGACGGCGCCGGCACAGAGCACGAGGCATATGTCGTTGATGGTGGCGCCGGTTGCCTCGCCGATGGCCTTGAAACGCGACAGCTCGTAGAGCTGCGTGGCGAGTCGTCGCTGCGGCGTGATCGCCACGTTGAACGGCGTGCGGGGCGTCTCCAGCGCGGAATAGGCGCCGCCTTCCGGATTCTCGGCGCGATTGCTCATCTTGCGCAGCGTGCGCGCGAGTTCGCCTGCAGAGCGCAGTTGATCGCCGGCGAGTTCGAGCGTCCGCCGCAGCACGCTGCGCATCTGCGCCACTTCCTGTCCCTTCGTCTCGGCGGCGGGCGGTAGCGCCCAGGGTGCGATCGCGCCGCGCGTGGCGGGACTCGTCGACAGCCAGGTCTTGACCATGCCCAACGCGCCGATACCGTCCCAGGCCGCGTGGTGGGCCTTGAAGTAGATCGCGAAGCGCCGGTCTTCGAGGCCTTCGATCAGGTGCATCTCCCAGGGCGGCCGTGCGAGGTCGATGGCGTTCGAGTGGAGTCGCGCGACCAGCACGCCGAGCTCGCGCTCGCCGCCGGGCCAGGGCAGCGAGGAATGGCGCAGGTGGTAGTCGATGTCGAGGTTCTGCACCGTCTCCCAGGCAGGGACGATGCGCGACAGGCGCTTCTGCACCAGCTTGTAGTTGAACGGCGGGTGGGTGACGGGCTGTTCACGGAGCGTGACGAACAGCTTGCGAAGGTAGTCGCGTGGCGCTTTGGGCGGCAGCCGGAACGTGAGCAGCGCGCCGATGTTCATGGGCGTGCGCGGGGTCTCCAGCGTGATGAACGCGGCGTCTACAGGTCCCAGGCGATGCCTGATTTCTCCTTTCGCCGCGCTCTCGCCGCGGGTTGGTTCTTGGTTCTTCTCCTCGCGCATACCTTGCCCCATGAAGCCATCGTCGTCATTAGATAAGCCATTCGCGCGCGGCCGGCTTCGTCCGCTCCGATGAGCGATTCATCGCTACTCATTTCGGGTGAGGCTCGGCGCAGGAGCACCGCCTAACGTAGCTTCATCGCCATTCGCATCGGCGTCGCCTGCGGGATCGAGCGCCGGGCGGCATGCGGATCGACGATATCGGAAATCAGAAGCCGTTCAAGCGGCAGCATGAGGAGGAGTCTTGATGAAACTCGAAGGCCGGCCCGCCGGATCCCTGCGCGCAGGCGTCGCATGGCTGAACGCGATCGGCGCCTCGCTGGGCCTGTTTCTCAGCACGGGCCTTCATGCACGCAGCGTCGAGTTCGCCAACGGCATGGAGGTCGAATACAAGATCACCTCCTCGTACGCGCTCGCGATGCGCACGGGCAACCCGGCCCACGCGCTGATCGACGGCGACGTCGACCCACTGCAGCCCGGTGTGGCGCCACCGGGACAGCTCATCGGCTTCACCCACACGGGTCTGTCGATGACGATCAACACCGACGACGGCAATCGCAATTTTCGTCGCGGTGACTTGATCAACAACCGTGGCAGCGCGCTCGGCGAGCTGAAGTTCAAGTGGAACGACTACGGCGCGGTGTTCAGCGGCAGCGCGTTCTACGACGCGGTGTATGACAAGAAGAACGACAACGACTCGCCGTCGACGGTGAACAAGACCGGCAGCAACGACATCTTCACGCGGGGTGCGCGCTACTACGACGGCAAGCGCTCACGCATGCTCGAGGCCTACGGTTACGCCGACTTCCCGATGTTCGAGGATTCGATCCTGAGCCTGCGCTTCGGCAAACAGCTGGTCGCCTACGGCGAAAGCCTCTTCTTCCCAGGCATTTCGGGCGCGATGGCGCCCAACGACGCGACCAAGGCGTTCGTGCCGGGTGCCGAGATCAAGGACATCCTGCTGCCGGTGATGCAGGGCGCGGTGAATTTCTCGATGGGCCTGGATTTCAGCGCCTTCGGTTTCTATCAGCTGGATTGGAAGCCCACCGAGGTGTTTCCCGCGGGAGACCTGTTCTCGCCCGCCGACCTCGTGGGGCCGGGCGCCACGTTCGCGTACGGCTCGATCAATCCCGCCGCGCTGGGCGGCTGCCCCGGCCTGCTCGGCCCGCTGTCTCCCCTGTGCAACCAGGGTGGCATCGGGGGCCCGCTGCTCAACGCGCCGCCGACGATCAACGTTCAGCGCGAGTCAGACATCCGCCCGGGCGACAGCGGCCAGTACGGCGGCGGCCTGCGCTACCAGATCACCTCGGTGACGAACGTCGGCGCGTACTACCTGCACTACCACAGCCACAATCCGACAGTGAAGCTCAACCCGGGCTTCGCATACGTCGGCAGCCTCGCCAACGGCTTGCGCATCGACACCGGCGTGATCAACCAGTACGTACCGGTGACGTACAACGTGAAGTACTTCGATAACATCAAGATGTTCGCGACCAGCTTCTCCACGGTGCTCGAACCGTTCAACGTCGCCGGCGAGTTCATCTACCGCGACGGCATCGACGTGTCGGTGCAATCGATCATCTCCGGTGTGCTGAGCCCGATCTTCGTGCCGGCCGAGGTGTACTCCGGCCAGCTCTCCGCGCTGTACGTCTCCAATCCCCACATCCTCTGGTACGACGAACTGGCTTTCGTCAGCGAGGCCAAGTACGTCTACGTCGCCCAAGTCGACAAGCAGGGGACCGAGAACGGGATCAATCCCGTCGGCGACGGCAACGAACTGTTCAACGACCGTCGTGCCTGGGGCTACCAGATGCTGGCGCTGCTGACATCGCGCAATTTCATTCCGGCCTGGGATCTCAAGAACAGCGTGGCCTGGGCGCACGCGGTCAATGGCAATCCATCCACCAACGGCGACTTCGGTCCGCTGTTCGGCGAAGGCGACCGACGACTCGCGCTGACGGCCGGAATGCAGTACCTGCAGAACCTGGAATTCTCGCTGGGCTACAACTTCTTCTTCGGCAACCCGCGCGCGGAGGTCCGGAACAGCATCGTCAAGCAGAACCCCGTCGCCGATCGCGACTACGTGACGTTCACGGTGAAGTACAACCTGTGAGCCAGGTCACGGCCCCGTTCGACGCGTCGGGGTTTCGCAAGGCCCTCGGCAGTTTCGCGACCGGCGTTACGATCATCACCTCCCGCGACAGCGCGGGTGCGCCGGTGGGCCTGACGGTCAACAGTTTCAACTCGGTGTCGCTCGCTCCGCCGCTCGTGCTCTGGAGCCTGGCCGAGACGTCCAACAGCCTCGCGATCTTCCGCGGCGCCACGCATTGGGCGGTGCATGTGCTCGCGAGCGACCAGGAGGCGTTGTCCGGTCGCTTCGCGCGCAGCGGCGAGGACAAGTTCGCCGGCGTCGATCTCGAGACGGGCGTCGGCGATATTCCGCTGCTTCGCGGATGCAGCGCCCGCTTCCAATGTCGTACGGCGTTCCAGTACCAGGGTGGCGACCACGTGATCTTCGTCGGCGAGGTGTTGGCCTTCGACCGCGCCGAAGTCGCGCCGCTGGTGTTTCATGCCGGCCGCTACGCGCATGCGACGCGGCGCGAGGCCGCCGACAGCGCGCCCCGCAACGCCTGGCTCGAGGGCAGCTTCAACGAGGGATTCCTCGGTTATCTGCTGGGGCGCGGCCACCTCCAGTTCTTCGCGCGGATCCGTCCGCTGCTCGACGAGGAGAAGCTGAGCGACGAAGCGTTCTACCTGCTCTCGACCTTGACCCTGAAGCGTCGCCTGGAACGCGACGACGTGCAGGAAGGCCTGCGCGGCGTTTCGGACGAAAGCAGCGCCGCGGCTAAGGGCGACCTTCGGTCACGCGGACTGATCGGGGTCGACGCCGACGGCGCCTGCCATCTCACCGAAGCCGGAAGCGCCTGCGCGCTGCGCGTGATCTCGGCCGCCAAGGCGGTGGAATCGCAGGTGATCGAACAGCTCGGCGCCGGCGAGGCCGCGGCGCTGAAGTCGCTGATGAACCGCCTGATCCACGTGCTCGACCCGAAGGTCGAGGCGCTCTGGAGCGATTAGGCGGCGCTCGCTGGAAGCGGCGGCAGGCCCGGCGAGTTGTCGAACACACCTAGGCGACGAGCCCACCCTGGGCATGGTGCGCGCAGGGCGGGGTGAAAGTCAGGGCATCCAGGCTCCGCCATTCACGTCGAGCGCCGCGCCCGTCACCGCGCTCGCGTAGTCGGAGACCATGAACAGCGCGGCGCGCGCGCATTCGTCGTCGGTCGGGATCTCGCCCAACGGAATGCCGGCGGCGATCTGCGCCTTGAGCTGTTCCTCCGTGATGCCGAGCTGCCCGGCCTGCCAGGCGACATAGCCCTGTACCGGCGCACCCCACATCCAGCCCATGTGCACGGTGTTCACGCGGATCTTGAAGACTCCGAGTTCCTTGGCCAGGTATTTGGCGCTCGTGGCCAGCGCCGCCTTCGACGCCGCGTAGCCCGCTTCGCCGAGCGGAGGCACCTGTCGCACCGCCATGGTGTTGACCATCACGATCGCGCCACCCTTCTGTGACTTCATCTGCGGCAGCACCGACTGCGTGAGCTTGAGGGTGCCGAGCAGATTGGTGTTGAGGGGGCCGTACCAGTCGTCGAGATTTGCGGTCGACGCGTAGTCCATCTCGCCGTGCACGAAGGCGCTATTGATGAGCGCGTCGATGCGACCGAAACGCGCAATCGTCCGTGACACGAGTTTCTCGCACGCGGCACGATCCGTTATGTCGGTGACGCACTTGAGCACCGCACAGTCCTTTGTGAGCTCTAGGATGCGGCGCTCCGCGTCGTCGAGTTTCTCCGCACTCCGTGCCGCGCAGACCACTGCGGCCGCGCCTTCGCGCGCCGCTTCGATGGCGAGCTTCACGCCCAGGCCGGGCCCGATGCCGGAGACGATGACGACCTTGTTCCTGAGCAGCATGGAGCATCTCCTTGAAGGCTTATCGGGGGTTCGCGTGCGGCGTGATGTGGCGCGCGCGGTAGTGCGCGAAGTCGAGCTCGATCTGCGCTTCGCTGAGGCCGAACTGCTCCGGTGTGTATTCGTGGACCGCGCTGTGGCTCTGCTCGTCCGCGACCAGCCAGGCGCGCATCTGCCCAAGCACCCCGGGTGTCAGCTCCCAGCCGATGAAGCGATAGATGTCGCGCACCACGTCCAGCGGCTGCTTGACCGTGTCCTCGAAGCGCACGTCCAGGAATTGCGACGGCGCGTTGTCCCGGACGCGCATCGTGTGGTCGAGTCCGCGCCGCATGCGTTCGCTCCAGGTGCGCCCCGCGTCGAACGGGTTGGTCTCGTCGCTGTAGATGCGCCACAGCGTGTCGATGAAGCTTGCGATCGAAGGAATGCTGCGCAGCGGGTCGCGATGCGTCTGGATGACCTGCGCGCCCGGAAAGACGTCCAGCAGTACGTCCATGCGCTGCAGGTGATGCGGCGCCTTGAGGACCCAGCGCCGGCCCTCTAGACCGCGTGCGCGCTTCTGCCACTGCAGGTGCTGGAGCATGCGTTTCAGGAAGCGATAGGCGGGCGCCTGGTCCTGCTGCGACAGCCAGGCGCTGTACGACGGGATGTTCGCGTAGGCGTCGAAAGCCGAGAGCATCGAGTGCTCCATCAGCATCACTTCCTCGTCTGCTTCTTCAGCCGCCATGGGATGGATGGCCATGAGTTTGGGCATCGCAGTCGTCATCATGTCGACGAGCTTGTGACCCTCGGCGATGCGCGCCTGCGGCGCCGCGAGTTCTTCGCCGGGAAAGGGCAGGGGGAACTGCGATTCCCAGAAAGCCATCCACCAGAAACGGGGATCGCGCGACAGTAGGCGATGCAGCTTGGTCGTCCCCGTTCGCGGCAGTCCGACGATGACCAGCGGGGGCTCGACGATCTCCCCCGCGATCGCCGGGTGAAGCCGAAGATCTTCCGCTACCCGGAGCCGCGTCGTGAGCTGACCTACGAGCTTGAGGCGGAACACGTAGCGGCCGCTCTCGGACAGCCGAGCTTCCGCGTCGAGTGCATCGCACAGCACCTCGAGCGCTGGAAGGAAGCTCCGGTCGCCGAAGTCCTTGAGTCCGCCTGCGGCGGCGCCGGCTTCGGCCATTAAGCTCTCGGCAACGAAGTGACGCGCAGTCATCGGTCAGCTCCACTCGATTCGAAGGCGCGCAGATCGAGCAGCGGTGCGACGTGCTCCTTGGCGCCGACCCAGCGCAGGCACATCGTCCCCCGCGTGTGGCCCGCCGCCTCCAGCCAGTTGGCACACCCGGGATCGCGGTGCGCGAGCACCATGGTCACCCCGCCGTCGGCATCGGGCTTCGCGCTGTGCTGGTTGTAGTGGATACGGTGATGGCGGTAGTCCAGGGACTCCATCCACCAGTTGTTGATCTGCAGGTTCCAGAAGCGGCATTCGGGGATGCGTGGCAGGCGGATCTGCAGCATCTGATCGGGCCGCACCTCCCAGGCCGAGTGGGAGTAGTGAATATTCGGATCACCGCCGACGCGTTGGCACAGGCCCTGGTCGGCGGCGGGCAGCGCGTTGAGTTGCGGCAGGTAGCTTTGTGCCCAGTTCGCGAACAGGGTGGCGGTGCCTTCGACGAAGCCCGCAGTACGCGCCAGCCCGCGCGCGAGCCGTTCCGCGTCCAGCGGCTGCGGCCGCAGCTGCGCGTCGCCGACGCGCGAGATGCTCATCTGTGCGGGCGACTCGCTGCCCCGATCCTGGAAGGTCTGGCGCACGATCACCGCGTTGCTCGCTTCCTCCAGCTTCAGCCAGTTGCCGGGATGCGCCTCGCGCGAAAGGTGGATCTCGAAGCTGCCGTCGGCCTCGCAGCGCAGGTCCTTGGCGTCGAGGAATCCCGTTTGCTCCATGCGCCCGTCGGCTTCGTACCCGCCCTTCTGCGTGCCGAAGGAAAGGTAAGGCACCGTGCCGCGGCGACCCGCTATGCGGTACTCGTTGCGACCCGCGATGCGGGCCATCAGGTACAGGTTGTCCGGGTTGTCGGCCCCGATCTTCCCGGTCTCGTGCGAGGGCGCGAAGAACCCCGGAAAGTCCGGGTCCGCGAACTCGACGTGCATCTCCAGGCCGATGCGCAGGAGCCGTGTCAGGTAGCGCCACCCCTCGGCGCGGTCCAGCTCTGTCGCCGGTGTTTCTTCGCGCAGCACCTGGCGTCCTGCGCGCTTGAGCGAATCGCAGAACTCATCCCAGATCCGCCCCGTCAGTGCGGGTTGTGTTTGTTGGTCTGATTCCTGTGGCATGGCGTCTACGGCCGGCGCGCGGCTCTTCGCACGATCCACGCGACGCTACGGTCGGCTGACGGCGCGAGCGTCCCCTGTTTGAGGTAGGCCCTCCGGCGTCCGCATGCACCAGCATGCAGTCCTGGACGAAACCGCAGACTACAGAGACAGCTAAAGGAGAGCCGCGCATGACCACGCCGCATTCGATCACCGACCGCCTGCAGTTACTCGAGGATCGCGAAGCCATCCGCGAACTCAAGTCACGTTACCTCGCCGCCTGCGACGCCAAGGATCCGGTCGGGATGCGTGCCTGCTTCGTCGACGGGCCGGTCCACATCGACTTCGGCGCGATCGGCACCTTCGAGAGCGCTGATGCCCTGGTCGAAGTATTCAAGGCCATCGGCTGCCACCCGCACATGGTCGAGATGCACCACGGCGTGAATCCCCGGATCGATCACGTCTCCCCGGGTCACGCGAAGGGCCACTGGGCCCTGCACTACCAGCTCATCAACACACGCGACAAGACCCTCACGCAACTCGGTGCGTACTACGACGACGAATACCTGCGCGAGAGCGATGGAACGTGGAGGATTCAGAAGACCCGGTGCGTGATTACCTCCATGCTGGTGCTGCAGCTTGCTGAGGACGCGATCAAGCGCTTGTTTGCGGGGAATGCACCGTCGGCGGCAGCTTGAAGCGTTGACCGCACCCGCGGCAGGGCGCTGGGGACGCAAACGTGGATTCTCGGCGTGGCCGCGAGGCGACGATCGAGCGTCCATAGATTTCGGCGGACCGAGTTGCTTGCCGCGGCGAGCGCGGCGCGAGGACTCGGCGCAGATGCGGCTCAGGCCGTGCGGGCGAGTGTCTTGCGAGAGGCGTGGTCGTCGCTGCGGCGGCTTTCCATGCGTTCCGGTATCAGGCGCGAGAGAGGGGACGGCAGGTCGCGCGTTTCGCGCAGCAGGGTGAGCGATAGCAAGGCAGCGTTGTCGCGGCCGTTGGCGTGCAGCAGGCCGAAGCTTTCGTCGACGAGATGGGCGAGCGGCCCCTGCGCGGACATCGACAGCTTCACGAAGCCGAGACGCACCAGGCTGTCAAGAGCGTCGGCCAGGTCGTGTTGTCGCAGCCCGGTCTGGCCCCACGCCTGCATCATTTCCTTGAGGCCCAGGCACTGGCCAGCGTGGATGCCGGCGTCGCCGAAGAGACGGTGGACTGCGAGCCAGGTGGACTTGGTGGGGACGATCATGGGCGTGAGGTGCAAGGTCCGGGCCGCGGGATGCGGTACTCCCATCCAATCGCTGTGCCACGCGCGGCGGATCCGGCGGAAGATCGATTCACGGTGGGTCGTGACCGACGAGCGACGTTTCGAGTCCGGAAACTTTTCGCCGCAATATCGGCGACCGCCGGATGCCACAAATGCAGGTCGAATTTCCGTCATTTTCTCTGCCGCATCCGGGCGCGGCTCCTGGAATCGACGACTTTCCAGGGAGTCCGACCGAGCTCGATCATGCAGCTCAGCACCGCGCGCTGCGCCGACGTTCAACTGCGTGCGCGTCTGGCTGGCGGCCGGCCCGCCTTGAGCACCGCTGCGCGGCCGTCTGCGCGGTCGGATCCGCCTCTCGTCGTTCCATCGGGTCTTCGTTGCCGCCTGCGCGCCATGCCCGGCATCGGCCTTGCACCCTGGGTTTCAGTGGGCTGAGGCCAGGTCTGCAGCCGCAAGGAAGAGGATGGAGACGAACATGATCAACTGGGTGATTGCGGGTGCACTGCTGGCGGTACTGCTCGCCGAACTTGCAGACGCCTGGGCGCTGCGCCAGCTCACGCGCCAGTGCCTGGGTGTTCGATCCCGTTCGCGCGCTGACCTGCGCCTGGTGCGCTGGTACGCCGAGGGTTTCGACCATTCGATCGCCGTTACGTCGTGGCTCGCGGTCGGAAGCCTGGTGCTGACGGCAATCGCCGCGATCTGCGGCGCCCATCCTCTGGTCATCGCGGCCAGCCTCATGCTGGCGATCGGTGCGCACGGGGAGCGTCGCCTCGGCGCGACCCTGCGCCGACGTTTCCGCAGTCTCCAAGGCGCGCGCTGAGCGACGCAAACCGCCGGCGTTTGTCATCGGCTGACTGCGCGCGTCACGCCGCGATCGACAGCGGTGTCTTCGGGTGACCGTTGCCGCCGTGAGCCGCGTAGGCGGCCACGACGTGCTCGACGAGATGCTTTTCGGCCCAGCAGTACGGCTGGCCCAGCGGCCCGGCTGCGATGAAACCGACGTGCCCGCCGCGCTCCGACAGCTCCAGCGTCACGCTCGAAGACAGTTGCGAGGCCGGCGGAACCACTGAGCGCACCATGAAGGGGTCGTCCATCGCGTGCAGAATAAGTGTGGGACGACGGATCAGCGGCAGGTACTGCCCGCAGGCGGCCAGGGCGTAGTAGTCCAGGGCGTTGCGATAGCCGTTAAGCGGCGCCGTGAACGCGTCGTCGAACTCGAAGAAGTCCTGCGCCGCGAGCGCCTTCTCCAGGCTCGCGGGCGCACTGACCGGGAGGCTGGCGTTCTTGCGCCGCACCATGTCCTTGAGCGAATCCAGCAGGCGTTTCTGGTAATGGCGTGCGAAACCGGTGCGAAGGTGCTCGGCACATTCGCGCAAGCTGAAGGGCACGCTCACCGCGCAGGCCACGTCAGGCGCGGCGTGCGCGCCTTCCTCGCCCAGCGCCTTGAGCGTGACGTTGCCGCCCAGCGACCAGCCGAGGTTCGCCAGGAAGGTCTGAGGTTCGCGTCCACGGAGCACGCGCCAGAGATGACGCAGGTCCGCGGTATCGCCCTGGTTGTAGGCGCGCGCAAGGCGATTGGGTTCGTCGCTGGCGCCGCGCAGCAGGAGGACGCAGATGCGCCAGCCTGCGGCGACCAGGCGAAGGCTGGTGCCGCGCAGGTACTTGGATTCGAAGTTCCCGCCCAGCCCGTGGACGAGGATCGCGATGGGCCCTGTCGCCTGCCCGGCCCAGCCCAGGTCGACGAAATCTCCGTCCGGCGTTTCGAGCCGCTCCACGCGCATCGCCAGGGACGGCTGCGGGCGCAGCAGCGCCGGCGCGATGGTCTGCACGTGCGCACCGCGCAGTAACGGATGCGGCTTGAAAGTGGAGGCGACGATGCGCCCGGAGGATTGGGACATACGGAAAAGGCTTCGTGACGACCACCGGTACGACAGGGCTCGCCACCCGGACGAGGCAAGCTCCATGCCCGTCAGTGCGCGTTCTTGGGCTCCTCAGGATGAGCGATCGTCGCGGTGGGAACTGAGTCGCTCTTGGCGGCCGGCGCGGCGTCATCGGCTTCGTGGATCCATACCGAGTTCTGCGGGAATCGAATCGCGGGATCGGCTTCGGCGATACGGCGCAGGATCTCGAAGCGCAGGTCGCTGGCCACCGAGCCGCGTGCGTGGATGTTGCGCACGGCGGCGCCGAGTTCGAACCGCAGGCTGCTCTCGGTGATGTCCTTGAGCGTCACGCCGGGGCCGCCGATGTCGCCGCGTTCGCCGGCCTTGAAGATCTGCGGATGCTCGCTCGCCGCCTTGAGCATCAACTTGCGCATCGCGTCCGGATCGGTGCCGTGCGACACGTTGATGCCCACCACGACGCGCCCCAGGCTGTTGCGGTAGTTCCAGTTCTCGACCTCGGCATTGAGCAGCGCGGAGTTGGGCACGATCACGCTGACGCGATCGTCGTTCTCGAGTTCCGTGGAGCGGATGCGGATCTGGCGCACGTAGCCCTCCGTGCTGCCGACCTTGATGTAGTCGCCCACCCGCACCGGGCGCTCGAACAGCAGGATCAGTCCCGACACGAAGTTGTTGACGATGTTCTGCAGACCGAAACCGATCCCGACCGACAGCGCACCGGCGACGAGCGCGATCTTCGACAGGTCCAGGCCCGCGGCCGACAGTCCCACGAGCATCGCGATGACGAACGTGACGTAGCCGTAGAGCGTCGCCACGGACAGGCGCACGCTGGGCTCCATTTGCGTCATCGGCAGCCAGTCACTCTCGAGCTTGCGCTTGAACCAGCGCGTGAACGTCACGAGCAGCAGGAACGCGAGGAGCCCGAGGATCACCTTTCCGGGCACGATCGTCGTGTTCTTGCCGACCTTGAGGCCGGTGCCGAGCAACTTGTCGATGAACTCGTGACCCAGTTCCTCGAGGTTCCACAGCCGCATCAGCACATAGCCCAGGACGGGCCACAGCGTGACCTGGATCGTCAGGGCCACCCAGCGCAGTTCGCCGATCCGGCGCTCGGGTAGCACCCCCATGCGCCGGCGCAGCGAGCGCGACCATAGGTGAGTGCCCTGGTTGAGCGATCTGGCCAGCCATTGGACCAGCCAGCTGAGGAACACGCCGCCGAGGAGGACGGCGAGGCCGGTCTCGATCCAGTTGGGAGGAAGAGCTTGCATCCCCGATTTTAAACGAGCCGCGACGAAGGCCGTCGCGACTCGACCGGGTCAGGCGTTGACGGCCTCGCGGTACGCGAGTCCGCCGTGCTCGTTCACCTCGGCGAAATACTGTGCGGGCGTGAACTCGTCGACCTGGATCGCGTCGATGCGTGCTTCCAGCGCCAGCTTCAACCGCTTTGCGTCCTCGGCGTCGATCACTGAGGCCTTCACCGCCTCGTCCGCGATCTCGGCCGGCAGATACCCGCGTGGCAGCTTGCGCAGCTTCTGCGCCTGGATGATGCGTTCGGCGGCCGGCTGCGCCTGCGTGACGATGCGGAAAGCGCGCAGGAGGCGACCCAGTCCGATCGACTCGTCCCTGGGCAGGTATATGCCGGCCGCGAGCCGCTGGAACTGCGCGTTGTCTCGCTGGACGCAGCGCGCGGCGCGGGCGCTCTGCGCATCCCTGGGCGGGCCGCCCAGCGGGTTCACGTTCAATTCGAACACGCCGATGCTCTTGGCCCACCAGCCCAGCGGTCCATCGAAGTTGCGGTAGATGCCGACGAAGGCTTCCTGGATCTTCCACAGCGCGTGTTCCACCGCGTACTGCACCAGCGGCAGGTCCTCGCGTTGGCGCCCTTCCGCCTCGTAGCGGCGCAGCGCGCTGCTGCCGAGCACCAGCCACGCGAGGACGTCGGCGTAGCGGCCCGTTAGCTTGCCGCGCTTCTTGAGACGGCCACCGATCGCGAACATCGCGAGATCGGTCATCACGCCGAAGCGTGCGGTGGCCCATCCCAGGCGTCGATAGAAGCTGCGCGTCTCGGGTGCCACGTCCGGTGTCGCCACGAACAATCCCCGCGTCAGGAAATGACCCTCCGCACGAAACAGCCCGAGGATGAAGTGGCCGATCCAGCCGATCAGCTTGGAGCGGAACAGGCCGACATCGTTCTTCTCCACGGCCTCGACCACTCCCAGCGCGTAGGGATGGCAGCGCGTGGCGCCCTGGCCGAAGATCATCAAGGTCCGCGTCAGGATGTTCGCGCCTTCCACGGTGACCGCGACCGGCGCGGACTTGTAGGCCATGCCCAGGATGTTGTTCGGGCCCTGCATCACCGCGGCGCCTGCGAAGACATCCATGCCATCTATGCCCAGCTGTTGCGAGATCTCGGTCGTGTAGGCCTTGAGGATCGCCGAGATCACGGGCGGCTTCTGGCCATTGTCGACGGCAGAGCAGCCGAACACTCGCGCGGCCTCGAGCAGGTAGCTCAGGCCCGCGATGCGTCCGACCTTCTCCTCGACGCCTTCCATGCGGCCGATCGGAAGCCCGAACTGCTGGCGTACGCTCGAATAGGCGCCGGCTGCGGCCGCCACGACCTTGGCGCTGCCCACGGCGCCGGCGGGCAGCGACACCGCGCGACCGCCGGCCAGCTGCTGCATCAGCATCTTCCAGCCCTGTCCGGCGTACTCCGCACCGCCGATGATGTTGTCGAGCGCAACGATGACGTCCTTGCCGTATAGCGGGCCGTTGTAGAACGGATCGCCGATCGGGTCGTGGTGATCGCCGCTGGTGAATCCGGGCGTGCCCTTGTGCACGAGAACGCAGGTGATGCCCAGATCGCCGTCCGCGCTTCGCGAATTTCGGCCCAGAAGGTTCTCCGGATCGCGCAGGCGGCACGCGATCGTGCAGAGGTTGGCGATGGGCGCGAGTGTGATGTAGCGCTTGCGGAAGTTGAGCTTGATCTTCACGGCGCCGTTGCCGTCGTTGAAGAGGAGTCCTTCGGCCTTGATCGACGCGGCGTCCGAGCCCGCGGTCGGTTCGGTCAGGCCGAAGCAGGGGACGTACTCACCGCGCGCGAGCTTCGGAAGGTAATGTTCCTTCTGGGCCTGCGTGCCGTAATGAATGATCAGTTCGGCCGCGCCCAGCGAGTTGGGGATGACCACCAGGGTGCCGACCGTGGCGCTCACGGGTCCGATCTTGGCCAGGATCGTACTGATCGCAAGCGTCGAGAACTGCTTGCCTCCGTATTCGCGCGGAATCAGGAAACTCATGAAGCCCTGGTCCTTGATGAACTGCATCAGTTCGTCGGAGACTTTCTTGGTGCGACCGATCTCGAAGCGATTGGTACGCGCGAGCAGTTCCTCGACGGGGCCTTCGAGGAAGGCCTGCTCTTCGTCCGAGAGTTTGGAGTAGGGCTCGGCGATCAGGCGCGCGAAATCCGCCTTGCCGCGGAAGAAATCGCCATCGATCCAGACCGTGCCGGCCTCCAGGGCCTCGCGTTCGGTATCCGAAATGCTCGGCAGGATCTTGTTCGACTTCATCCAGTTCATGAGCAGCGAAAACATGCAGGTGATCCTCCGTGGCGTTCGGGGCGAGTCTCGTCAATCGGCAAGAGGACGGCAATGTCGCGGCGACCCCGAGCCGCTGGCGCGCGAGGTGCGCAATTCCGATGCCCCGCCGCCGAATGCCAACGCCGAGACGGCGCCCGCGTGCGTCTCAGGCTGCCTTGGCCGACCTGTGTCCACATCCCGGAGAAGCATGGGTTTCAACGCGACCCAGCGCCTGTCGGTCTGTTCGACGAGTAGCTCCGAGTGCTTGAGTAGGTCCGAGTCTTTGGGCATTTCCGACGAGGCATCGGGTACTGCGGCACCGGTCGCAACCGCGTCGCCGTGGCGGATTTGATGGGGGTAGAGGTGCGGCCGGTCGACAAGGCGGCCCCGCGGCGCGGCCCATCCCCGTACAATCCGCGCCCCGCCCGCCGGCATGGGTCCTGCTGCCTTGAAAGGCCGCTTCCCGGCCGCACTGTATGGCCTGTTACGTCTACCGCACCGTGAACGACATGTCCGGAACCTCCGTTCCAGAAGAAGATTCCTTTTTGAACGACGGTGAGGCGGCTGCCCGCGACCAGGCGGCCGACTACGCGGCCTTAGCGAACCGGCTGTCCGAGGCGGAAGCCAGCGCAGCGGCGGCGAACGATGCCAAGCTCCGCGCGATCGCCGACCTCGACAACGTGCGCAAGCGGGCCGAGCGCGAAATCACCAACGCCTCCAAGTACTCGGCCGAGAAGCTGCTGGGCGAACTTCTGGGCGTGGCCGATAGCCTCGATCTGGGCCTTGCCGCCGCCACCAAGCCGGAAGCCCAGATTGCCGCTCTGGTGGAGGGCATGAAGCTGACCCAGAAGCAGGTGCTGTCGCTGCTCGACAAGAACGGCGTCAAGCAGGTCGATCCGCGCGGCCAGCCATTCAACCCCGAGCTGCACGAGGCGGTGACGATGCTGCCGTCGGCCGATCTGCCCCCCAACCACGTCGTGGACGTCATGCAGAAGGGCTACCGGCTGCACGATCGGCTGCTGCGCCCCGCGATGGTGGTGGTGTCCAAGGCCCCGCCCGACGGCGCCTGATTCTTCTGCTGTCGTGGCGTCGGGGCCTTGAAAGCCTGACGAAGGACAACAGATATCTGTCAAACCAGCGTCAAATCCCTACAACCCGGGTCCCCACCCGAACCTCGCAATCCGGAGCACCCAGCCCCATGGCCAAGATCATCGGCATCGACCTCGGCACCACCAACTCCTGCGTCTCGGTCATGGAAGGTGGCGAGCCCGTCGTCATCGCCAACGCCGAAGGCGCGCGCACCACGCCGTCAGTAGTCGGCTTCGCTGAAAACGGCGACCGCCTGGTCGGCCAAATGGCCCGCAACCAGTCCATCACCAATCCCGAAAACACCGTCTACTCGATCAAGCGTTTCATGGGCCGTCGCCACAGTGAAGTCGCCGCTGAAGAGAAGCTCGTGCCTTACAAGGTCGTGGGGGCCGCCACCGAACTGGTGAAAGTCGACATCCGCGGCAAGCAGTTCACTCCGCCGGAAGTGTCGGCCATGGTGCTGCAATACCTGAAAAAGGCTGCCGAAGACTACCTCGGCGAAAAAGTCGAAGAAGCGGTCATCACCGTCCCGGCATACTTCAACGACGCCCAGCGTCAGGCGACCAAGGATGCCGGCAAGATCGCCGGTCTCAATGTCCGCCGCATCATCAACGAACCCACCGCTGCCGCTCTTGCCTACCACATGGACAAGGGCAAGTCCGGCAAGATCGCGATCTTCGATCTTGGCGGCGGTACATTCGACGTGTCGATCCTGGAAGTCGGTGACGGCGTCGTTGAAGTGCTCGCCACGAATGGCGACACCCATCTCGGCGGTGACGATTTTGATGACGTGATCATCACCTGGCTCGCCGACACCTTCCGCAAAGAGACCGGCGTCGATCTCAAGCAGGACAAGATGGCCCTGCAGCGCCTCAAAGAGTCGGCTGAAAGCGCTAAGAAAAAGCTCTCACAAGCGAGTACTGCCGAAATCAGCCTGCCGTTCATCACCATGGTCAACGGCCAGCCCAAGCATCTCAACACCTCGCTCAGCCGCGCCACCTTCGATGAGTTGACCAAGTCACTGATCGAGCGCTGTCGCAAGCCGTGCCTGGATTGCATCAAGGACTCGAAGCTCGCGACCAGCGACATCACCGAGGTGATCCTGGTCGGCGGTTCGACGCGCATGCCCAGCGCGCAAAATGTTGCCAAAGAAATCTTCGGCCAAGCGCCGAAGATGAACGTCAATCCTGATGAGGTGGTGGCCATTGGCGCCGCCGTCCAGGGCGGCGTGCTCACAGGCGAGGTCAAAGACGTACTGCTACTCGACGTCACGCCGCTGTCGCTCGG
>JBKJPX010000086.1:0-8336 GCA_046594215.1 Panacagrimonas sp. | reverse complement strand
ACCGTCAGTCGACGCGCAGGGCCGTCCGCAGCGGCGCCGGGACCATCGCGTCGACCACGTGGTTCACGCCGTCGACCTGTGTCGCCGCCAGGAGCGCGTGTTCGCTCGTCGACTGCGAATCGACGTCGCCCGAAAGCTGCACCGTTCCGCCGTAGCTCTCAACATGGATGCGACGGGCGGCGAAACCCAGGTCGGTTCGCAATGCCGTGCGGACCCTTGCGCTGGTTGCCCGGTCATCGGACGGGGCCGCGGCGGCGACCGACGAGACGCAGAGCAACAAGGCAGCGAGGGCGAGGGTGTTCACGGGAAGCCTCCGGTCGAGACGCGTGCGGGTTTCGCACGCCTGCAGCCTGAGGATCCCGGCGCAGAGCGTCGGTGCGCTGCAACACGCAGTCCGGTAGCGGTCTGCGGCGCAGGATGCGGCGCGACATCCGCGGCGACGTCACGCGGAGCCCGGCTGGAGCGAGATCGGGCGCCGTCGTCCGAACTACCCGCTCACGCCCTCGATGGCCGTGCAGTACGGCTGCGAGCGCCCGGCTTCACCCGCGCCCTGCGCGAGGCCAGCCGCTATTTACTTGCCCTTCGCGTCAATGGGCGTCGCCGGAGACGGCGCCGGCTTGGGCGCGACCTTCAGGGATGCCGCGGCCGCGCTGCCGGGAGACGGCTCGCTCGAACCGAACAGGGCCTGGGGTGGCCGCCCGGTGAGCATGGAGATCGCCAGGACGATCACGGCGAAAACGAGGGCGACCGTCATGAGCGAACCGCTGCGCCAAGTGGGACGTTCCGGTCCGGGCGATGCCCTGTGCCCGTCGGCGGCCCCGGCTTGTTCTTCCGAATCACCGGGCACTGGCCGCGAGGAGGGGAGCCGCGCGACGAGTCGCGTGGCGATTCCCGCCGCGTCACGCGGCACCGCCGATGAATCGGGCAGCGTGTGGATCAACGCGGCCAGGCGCTGGATTGCCGCGTCGGTGGGCAGATCGGCGAGTGCAGCGGCCTCCGTCCAGGGGTCGAGGTCCAATCGCGCGAGGGCCGACAGCACGCTCAGCACGCGCTCATGGCGATCTTCGTCGATCGGCGCCTGGAGAAAGCGGTCGAAAGCCCGATCGACGCTGGGCGACGTAGCCGCTCGGTTCATGCTCTTTCTCCAGCGCATCGTTCTGCTCCCGGGAATCGCTCGTGGTGGATGTCGTTGTCTCGTCGATGCTCCCGCGTCGACTCGCAACTGCGCGTGGCGGATGGCGGGTGGCGGACGAGGCCTGCCGATGCCCCGTCGGGGCAAAGACGTCCGAGAACTCCGGGCAGCCGTGCGCGGGTCCGATCGCGAGTCAAGGCTTCGCGCGGGGGCGAGGCCTTTGCCCGAGGGGCGCGGTCGCCGTGGGGTTGAAGAACACCAAGGTGACGAAGGCGATCGCAGCCGCGACGATCCAGGGATACGGAACGTCGAGGAACATGGCGCTGCCGGCGATCGCGACGACGTATATCGCCATGGCAACGGCGTCGCCGACGTAGCTGCGCGTCGAGCGCGGCGGCGGCGCGTTGGGGTGTCCGGTCGGCGGGGCGGGATACTGGATATTCATCGGAAGGCGCTGGGTGGCAGTGGGAGATCCACCTTCCGCTGGCACAGCTGTCCGCGTCGGTGCGCTGGCGCGCGTCCCGCAGGGTTCGCCGCATTTTCCTAGCGTATCCGCCATTGAATGGGGTCCAGATTCCAGGTGCGCTCAATGGCAGCATCTGGCGCAACGCGCGAAGCCTTCGGGGTGAAAGTCCTTCCGCAGGCACGTGAAGTTCGGCATGGGAAGAAGATCGTTCAGCTCCGCGGCGCCGCGGCGGCCCGCATCCGGGCCGTCACGTCCATTCCAACCCCGCGATAGCCCGCGTAGCGCCCCAGGGGATCGAACATCGGTTCGCCGCTGACCTGGAAGTAGTGCGTCGCGCCCGCGCCGTCGACGCGGCTGTAGACGAAATCGAGGAAAGGACGCCGTGCCGCGATGTGGCCATCGAGCGTGCTGCGCTCGGACTCGTTCCAGTGCATGCCGCCGTCGCCCACGATGCCGAGCATTTCCAGCGCGGGACCCGAGACCTGGGTGAAGGCACCGGCCGCGTCCTGCTCCCAGTACCAGTCGGACGACAGTTCGGTGAGCCGCTGGAAGCGCTCCTCGCTCGCGCGCAGTTCGGCGGTGCGCGCCAGCACGGTCTGCTCGAGCCGCAGGTTGTGATCCGCCAGCGCGCGGTACAGCAGGCGTACTTCCAGCAGGTTGTGAATGCGTGTCTTGATCTGCAGCAGCTCGAAAGGCTTGGAGACGAAATCTCGCGCGCCGGCCTGGAGCGCTCGCAGCTCGTGGCCGGGATGGGCCGTGATGGCGAGCACGGGCAGGTAGCTGCCGGTCTCGAGCGACTTCAGCGCTTCGAGCACCTCGAATCCATCCATGGTCGGCATCTGAAGGTCGAGCAGGATCAGGTCGTAGCGGTGCTCGCGGTGCAGCGCGGCGACCTGGGTCGGGTCCACCGTCGAGCTGACCGCGGTATAGCCGGCACCGGCCAGCATCTGTTCGAGCAGGTGCACGTCCGCGATCTTGTCGTCCACGATCAGGATGCGGGCCTGCAGGATGTCGGAGGCAGGGAGCATCAGCGGATCGCCCTGATGCCGGCGCCACCAGGCCCGGCCTCTGCGTACGCGAGCGCCGCGTCCAGCACGGTCATGAAGTCGTCGACCCTGAGCGGCTTGGTCAGGTAGCGGAAGAAGCCGGCTTCGAGTCCCTTGCGGATGTCGTTGGGCATCGCGTTGGCGCTGACCGCGACGACGGGGATGTGCTGCGTGACCGGATCCTCGCGCAGCATGCGCAGGGCCTTGATGCCGCTGATGCCGGGAAGATTGATGTCCATCAGGATCACGGCGGGCAGGTGCTCGCGCGCGAGCCGGATGCCGCGCAGGGCGTCTACCGCACTGAGCAGCCGCAGGTCCGGCCGGCGGGCGACAAGCTGCTCGACGAGACTCAGATTGGCCGGGTTGTCCTCGACGTAGAGCAGCAGGCGCTGCGAGCCGTCGTTGACCGCGGGTGCCGGGTCCTGGGCGCCGATGTCTTCGAGGTGGGGGGCGAGTTTTGGGTCGTCGGCGCGGAGCCAATCGACCCAGAACACGCTGCCGGTGCCGACCGTGCTCTCCACGCCGATGACGCCGCCCATGAGTTCGACCAGCCGCTTGGCCATCACGAGGCCAATGCCGGTGCCTTCTTCCCCGTTGGACTCCTGGCCGAGCCGGTTGAAGGGCTGGAACAGCTGGGCGAGTTGTTCGGTCGACAGACCCAGGCCGGTGTCGGTGACGCTGATGCGCACCCGCGTAGGCGAGGAGTGGTCGCAGCTCACGCTCACGCGGCCGCCGGCGCGGTTGTACTTGATGGCATTCGACAGCAGGTTGAGCAGGACCTGCTGGACGCGGGTGTGGTCGGCGTGGATGTAGCAGGGCTCCTCGAAGCGGCAGAAGTCCATCTCGATGCGGTGGCTTCGCGCCTGCGGTTCGATCATCGACTGGCAGTCGAGCAGCACGCGGTCCAGTGCCGTGGGCTCCTGCGACAGCTGCAGCTTGCCGGACTCGACCAGTGCCAGGTCGAGGATCTCGTTGATCAGATCGAGCAGGTACCAGCCCGCCTTGAGGATGTGGCCGACGCTGCTCTTCTGGTCGCGCGTCAGCTTCGTCTTGTCCGAATCCATGAGCTGCGCGAAGCCGAGGATGGCGTTGAGCGGAGAGCGCAGCTCGTGGCTCATGCTGGAAAGGAAATCCGACTTCGCGTAGTTGGCCTTTTCCGCCGCGGCCTTGGCCTGGAGCAGCTCCTCTTCGACCTGCTTGCGCACGGAGTTGTCGGTGCCGATCAGCAGGTAACCAATGATCTCCTCGTCGTCGTCGCGCAGCGCCGTGATCGACACGATCGCCGGAAAGCGGCCACCGTTCTTGGAGATGTAGGTCAGCTCGTAGCTGTCCTCGATGCCGCGGGAGGCCTTGAAGGCGAGCGCGCCGAAACCGGGCGTGATCGGTGTCGAGAACTCCTGGCTCAAGGCATGCGCGCGCGCCAGGACCTCGGCCGGATCGTGGATGTCGCTCGGGCTGATGCGGTTCACGACTTCGTCGGCCTTGTAGCCGAGCATGCGTTCCGCGCCGACGTTGAACATCTGGATGATGCCTTTCTCGTCGGTGGCGATGATCGAGAAGGTCGCGCTGTTGAGAATGGCGTTGCCCAGAGCCTGCGTTTGCAGCAGGACATCTTGTGGACGACGCGGTGCGTCGTTGGCCATGGCTTTGGACGATTCCTGTAATGAGACGATGCGCATCATTTCACTCCAGCGACAGCTTCCTGTCGGTGCTGTACGTCGCTTAGCAGGCGGGCGAATTCCTTCTTCACCACGTCGTAGCACTCGCAGACCTGCGTGTTCAGGAGTTCGCGATCGAGCACGGTGATGTGACCGCGGCGATAGCTGATGGCGCCGAGGTCGCGAAGGCGTCCAGCCGCCTCGGTCACGCCCTCGCGGCGCACGCCCAGCATTCCGGCGATCAGCTCCTGCGTCATCACGAGATCGTTCGTGGGCATCCGGTCCAGCGTCGTCAGCAACCAGCGGCACAGCTGCTGCAACAGCGAGTGGTGCCGCGTGCAGGTGCCGCTCAGCGACATCTGCGCCATCAGCGCCTGCGTGTACCGCAGCATCAGGCGCATGAACCGCCCGGCGCGGTCGAACTCCAGGATTAGGGGCTGCGCGTGCAGGCGGTAGCCATGGCCGGCCGTCTGCACGATGGCGCGGCTGGGCGTGGTCTTGCCGCCCATGAACAGCGAGACGCCGACCATGCCTTCGTGACCCACGCCCGCGATCTCGGAGGCGTCGCCGCTCTCCATTACATAGTGCAGGGACACGATGGCGGTGGTGGGAAACCAGGCGTGCTGCGCGGCCTCGCCGGATTCGCTGAGCAGGTCGCCGAGCCGCATGGGCACCAGCTCGAGATCGGGCAGCAGGCGTTCGTACTCCGCGGTGGGCAGGGCCGCGAGCAGCTGGTTCTGATTGGGGCTGTGCGAAGGGGTCATGATCGACCCGGTGACCTGACCTGGGAGCGGCTGAGCGCGTGGGTCATCTTACGCTCCGGATCTGCGCGCCATGCCGAGGCGTTGCGACGCGCTCGCAGAGATCCGATGAGATGGAGGACGCCCAGGTTCATTTCAGAGCCAGTAGGCGCCGATCCGCGCCGCCTGCTCCTGGAGTCGCAGCAGCCAGGACCGGTGACGCCAGGTCCGGAGCTCCAGGGCGTCGGATTCGTGGAGGTCCGCGGTGAACATCGTGTTCATCTGCGTTGCGAAGCCGCGCCCCAGGATCACCGCGTTGATCTCGTCGTTGTGCAGAAAGCTGCGCCAGTCGAGATTGGTCGAGCCGATGGTCGACCACACGCCGTCGATGCAGGCGGTCTTGGCGTGCATCACCGCGCCGCGACGCTCGTGGATGGTGACGCCGCCTTGCAACAGCGTGGTGTAGTACGAGCGGCCGAGCGCGAACACCGCCCATGAATCCGATTGGCTCGGCAGCACGAGGCTGACTTCGACGCCGCGGCCTGCCGCATCGGTCAGCGCTTTCAACAGCTGCGGATCCGGCGCGAAGTAGGCGATCGTCAGGTGCACGCTGTGCTGGGCATGCGTGATCGCCGAGAGCAGCGTGAGATAGATCAGGCTCTGCGGCTCGTCCGGCGTGCTGCCGATGGCCCGCACGATCTCGTCGCCCTGGACCTGGAGCGCGGGGAAATACGCGCGGGCCGGCAGGGCGTCGCCCTTCTGGCGGCGCCAGGTGTCGAGAAAAAGTTTCTGGAATTCCGCGACGGCGGGGCCTTCGATGCGGATGTGCGTGTCGCGCCAGCCCACCGTCGTCCGCGGCATGCCCGCGGCCCGTTTGCGCCGGCCCGAACCCGAGGGGCCGCTCGAGTAGGTGTCGCTGATGTTGATGCCGCCGGTGAAGGCGATGCGGCCGTCGATCACGAGGAGCTTGCGATGGTCGCGGTTGTTGAGCGCCCATTCCGCCTTGTTTCCGGCCAGCGGGTTCACGGGGTTGAACTCGAGCACGCGAACGCCGCGAGCGCGCAGGCGATCGAAGAATGCCGCCGGCGTGGACAGGCTGCCGATGCCGTCGTGGATCAGGTTCACCTGCACGCCGGCGGCCTGTCGTTCGAGCAGCAGGTCCGAGAAGAACCGGCCGGATTCGTCGTCGTCGAAGATGAAGGTTTCGAGGTTGATGTGATCCTTCGCCTCGCGGATCGCGGCGAACATGGCCGTGTAGGTCTCCGGCCCGTTCTGCAGCAGGGTGAGACGGTTGCCCAGCACGAGCGGGCTGTCGGCGTTGACCGCCTGTTCGTAGGCGAGATGGGTCGCCAGCAGGTCGGATTCGCCGTTGGGTCCTTCGAGCTTTTCGATGATGGCGTCGCTGCGGCCGTCCGAGACCGGGCCATGCGGCCCTTCGAAGTCGACCTGCTGCGCGTGCGGCGCGCCGCGGTCGTGCTTCGCATCGGGCAGCGTGGCGCAGGCCGCGAGGCCGAGTAGTGCGATGCCCAGTACTCCGCCCGGAAGGGCCCGCCATCGCAGCGCGAGCCATTCGACGAGGATTGACCGGGATACGGGCACGATCCCGCCCGGCAATGCAGCGGCGCGCGTTCGTTTCTTTTCGGGGGCCAGATCGTAGGGGATGTTCAGGACCTCGCCCCGCTTCCGGGGACGGCCCGGGACGGCGCCGGCAGCCCGGGCGAATCCACGTCGACCACGGGCGCAGCGAATGGAGAGCTCAGTTCGGTCGGCGATTCTTTCTGCAGGCCGTCGTCAGCCTCCGGCGAGCGCGGCAGGCTTGCCCAGGCCAGCAGCACGAGCAATCCCATGCCCACAGCGCAGGCGAGTCCGGTCAGATCCCGCTTCAACAAGGGCACTCTTCGCTTCATGTCTCGATGTTCTTGCGCGGCGGGCGAGGGCTCGCCAGAGCCTGAGCTTCGAGAGTAGCTGCGGGCGCCGGCGACGTCGGTACGCCAACGTACCGAGCGCCGGGCTCCTGGCCCGGCGCCCGTGCCGGATTACTTGGCCGCGGCCAGGGCGTTGGCGATGATCACTTCAACGCGCCGGTTCTGCTGGCGTCCCGTCGCGGTGTCGTTGCCCGCCACCGGCGCGCCCTCGCCCTTGCCCGTCGAAGTGACGCGGCTGGCGGCGACGCCCTGGTTTACGAGGTAGGTCTTCACCGAGGCGGCGCGACGCTCGGACAGGCTGAAGTTGGACTCCTCGCTGCCGACGCTGTCGGTGTGTCCCTCGATGGTCACGCTGCGATCCGTGTACTTGTTGAGGAAGGCGGCGAGCTTGGCGAGGTTGCTCGGCGTGCCACCGCGCAGCTCGGCCTTGCCGGTCGCAAACAGCACATCACCCAGGGTCACGACCAGCCCGCGGTCCGTGGCCTGGGCGTTCAGGTCGGCGACCTGGCGCTGCAGCTCTTCGGCCTGCAGACGAGCCGCGTCGGCTTCGCTGCGGGCCTGGGTCGTCTGCGTGCGTGCGGCATCCGCATCGGCGCGGGCCGAGGTGGCCTGATCCTGCGCGATGCTCGCATCCGTTCGCGCGCGGTCCGCTTCACGAGTACGCGAATCGAGCCGCGCGGTTTCGCGCTGTTCGGCGAGCGTCTTGCGCTGGTCTTCCAGCAGGCGCGCCTGCGCCGTGGCTGACGCGGTGTCGACCTTGCGATCCGCGATCGACACCAGGTGGCGTCCCAGATCGGCGTCCTCGCGCGGTTCCTCCGCGGCACGAACGGCGGTCTCGGCGTCCTTGATCTCGACCGGCGCGCGGCTGGCGAGCTGCGCGTCGGACTGCAGGGCGGTCAGCTTGGCGCGTGCGCTGTCCGCGCCGTCGGGGCGCACCATCGGCGCCGAGCAGGCGGCGGCGAGCAGCGCGGTGGCCGCGATGACGATCAGGCGTTTGGAAAATGTGTTGGCGGTGTTCATCAGCGGGCTCCCGGGTTGCGCTGCATTTCCTGCTTCAAGGTGTCGATGCTCTTCTGCATCTCGTCATTGACGACCTTGGCCTTGGCGGCCTCGGCCTTGGCGGTCGCGAGCTGCGCGTTGGCCTGCGAGGATTCGGCGAGCCGCGAGGCCAGCTCCATCTTTTCCGCCTCGACGGCGGCGCGGGCGGCCGTGAGGTTGTCGCGCGCTTCGCCGAGTTCCGGCGAGGCGTAGTCGGCCACGCGCGCCTTTTCGGCGTTGGCGATGGCCAGTTCCGCGGCCTTCAGGGCCTCGGTCGGCGGCTGCGGCACGCTGGCGCAGGCCGAGAGCGCCAGCAACAGCATCGCCGCGA
>JBKJPX010000087.1:0-30892 GCA_046594215.1 Panacagrimonas sp. | reverse complement strand
CATCGGTCCGCTCGCGGCCAAGCCCGTCATGGAAGGCAAGGCGGTGCTATTCAAGAAGTTCGCGGGCATCGACGTCTTCGACATCGAGATCAACGAGCGCGACCCGGACAAACTGGTGGAGATCATCGCGGCGCTGGAGCCGACCTTCGGCGGTATCAATCTCGAAGACATCAAGGCGCCCGAGTGCTTCCACGTGGAACGCGCGCTGCGCGGCCGTATGAAGATCCCGGTGTTCCACGACGATCAGCACGGCACGGCGATCATCGTCGGTGCCGCCACGATCAACGGCCTCAAGGTCGTGGGCAAGGACATTGCAAAGATCAAGCTCGTGGTCAGCGGCGCCGGCGCCGCGGCGCTGGCCTGTGTCGACCTGCTGCTGGACCTGGGGCTGCCGCGCGAGAACATCTGGCTGACGGATCTTGCCGGCCTGGTTTACGAGGGCCGCGTCGAACTCATGGACCCGGACAAGTCGCGCTTCGCGCAGCCCACCGCGATGCGCACACTCTCGGAAGTCATCGAGGGCGCAGATATGTTCCTGGGCCTGTCGGCGGGCAAGGTGCTCAAGCCCGCGATGGTCGCGAAGATGAACGCCAGGCCGCTCATCTTCGCGCTCGCCAACCCCACGCCGGAGATCCTGCCGGAAGAGGTGAAGTCGGTGCGCGACGACGCGGTGATCGCGACCGGTCGCACGGACTACCCGAACCAGGTCAACAACGTCCTGTGCTTCCCGTTCATCTTCCGCGGCGCGCTCGACGTGGGCGCCACGACGATCACGCGGCAGATGGAGATCGCGACGGTGCATGCGATCGCGAACCTGGCGCGCATGGAGCAGAGCGAGGTCGTGGCCAGCGCCTATGGCATCGAGGACCTGCAGTTTGGCCCCGAGTACCTGATCCCCAAGCCCTTCGATCCCCGCCTGATCGTGAACATCTCGCCGGCCGTGGCGCGCGCCGCGATGGAGTCCGGCGTCGCCACGCGTCCGATGGTGGACTTCGAAGCCTACCGCGAGCAGCTGGAGCGCTTCACTACGCACAGCGGCGCGATGATGCGGCCAGTCACCGAAGGCGCGCGCAAGGCTCCGGCGGAGAAGAAGCGGATCATCTTCGCGGAGGGCGAGGAAGAGCGCGTGCTGCGCGCCGTGCAGATCGTGGTGGATGACAAGCTCGCGGTGCCCATCCTTGTCGGCCGTCCCGCCGTGATCGAAAAGCGCATCAAGAAATTCGGGCTGCGCCTCAAGCCCGGCGTGCACTTCACGATCGTCAATCCCGAGAACGACCAGCGCTACGCCGAGTACTGGCAGGACTACCACCACACCATGGCGCGGCGCGGCGTGACCGCCCAGTACGCCAAGCTCGAGATGCGTCGCCGCCCGACCCTGATCGCGTCGATGCTGCTCAAGAAAGGCGAGGGTGACGGCATGCTCTGCGGCACCGTGAGCAACTACGGTCGCCACCTGCAGTATGTGGACCGGGTGATCGGCTACGAGCCGGGCGCAAGCTGCTACGGCGCGATGAACGCGCTGATCCTGCCCAGCCGGCAGGTCTTCATCGTCGACACGCACGTGAACCTGGATCCCACCGCGGAGCAACTGGCCGAGATCACGGTCCTGGCCGCCAAGAACATCCGCCGCTTCGGCCTCGAGCCCAAGGCGGCGCTGTTATCGCACTCGAACTTCGGGAGCTGGGACTCGCCGTCCGCGCGCAAGATGCAGGAAGTGCTCCGACTGTTGAGGGAGCGGATGCCCGAACTCGAGGTAGATGGCGAGATGCACGGCGACTGCGCGCTGGACGAGAAGCTGCGCCATTCGATCCTGCCGGAGTCCACCTTGCGCGGGTCGGCCAACCTGCTGGTGATGCCCAATCTCGACGCCGCCAACATCTCGTACAACCTGCTCAAGACCGCCGCTGGCAACAACGTGGCGATCGGGCCGGTGCTTCTGGGCTGCGGCGCCCCCGTCCACATCCTGACGCCGTCGGCGACGGCGCGTCGCATCGTCAACATGGTGGCGCTGGCGGTGGTGGAGGCGAACCACACGGCGGTCCAGCAGCAGCGGACCGGTTGAGCCTTGCCCCTCCCGCGATCAAGCCGCGCGGGGAGAGGGGGAAAATCGCACCGGTGCCCTAGACTCTGCGCATGAACACCACGCCACCCGTCCCCAGCCTGCACGGCCGCCGCATCCTACTCGGCGTCACCGGCGGCATCGCGGCCTACAAGGCGGCGGACCTCACGCGGCGGCTGATGGAATCGGGCGCCGAGGTCCAGGTGGTCATGAGCGAGGGCGCCAAGCACTTTGTCGGCGCTGCGACCTTCCAGGCCCTGTCGGGAAAACCGGTGCGCGATTCGCTGTGGGACGCACAGGCCGAAGGGCACATGGGCCACATCGAGCTGGCGCGCTGGCCCGACCTGATACTCGTCGCGCCGGCTACGGCCGATGTCATCGCCCGGCTCGCCCAGGGCCGCGCCGACGACCTGCTGACGACTCTCGTGCTCGCCTCCGACAAGCCGCTGGCCATCGCGCCGGCAATGAACCGGCTGATGTGGGCCAACAAGGGCACGCAGGAGAACATCACGAAGCTCGTCGAGCGTGGCGTACAGGTGCTCGGCCCCGGCGCAGGCTTCCAGGCCTGCGGCGAAGTGGGCGAAGGCCGGATGCGCGAACCGCTCGACCTGCGCGCGGACGTCGCCGCCCTGCTGAACTCGGGTCCCCTGTCCGGGAAGCACGCGGTGGTCACGGCCGGGCCGACGCGCGAGCCGATCGACCCGGTGCGCTTCATCACCAATCGCTCGTCCGGCAAGCAGGGTTACGCGCTGGCACTCGCGCTGGCCCAGCTGGGTGCCCGGGTGACCCTGATCTCGGGCCCGACCCACCTGGGCGTGCCGGCGGGCGTCGCCCGTATCGACGTCGAGTCCGCGCAGCAGATGTGCGACGCGGCGCTGGAGGCCGCGAAGACCGCCGACCTGTTCGTCGGCGCCGCGGCGGTGGCGGACTACCGCGCGACCGAGATCGCCTCCGAGAAGATCAAGAAGAAGGCGGATGCGCTGTCGCTTGCGCTCATCCGCAACGACGACATCCTGGTGCGCGTGCGCGCCGCGCAGCCGAAGCTTTTCATGGTCGGATTCGCTGCAGAAACCGAGAAGCTCGAGGAACATGCACGCGAGAAGCTCGAGAAGAAGAAGCTCGACCTGATCGCCGCCAACTGGGTGGGCAATGGCCGCGCCTTCGATCGGGACGACAACCAGCTCAGCGTGTTCTGGAACGGTGGCAGCCGCGACCTCGCCCATGCCGGCAAGGACGAGATTTCGCGCCAACTCGCGACGCTGATCGTCGAGCGGTTTGGCTCCGACAACAAGTCTCCGCAACGCTCAAAGAAGAAAAACAGGAAATGAACCGTATCCAGCTCAAGATTCTCGACCCGCGCCTGGGCCGCGAACTGCCGCTGCCCGCGTATGCGACCGACGGATCTGCCGGCATGGACCTGCGCGCACTGATCGACGCGCCGCTCGACCTGGGGCCGGGCCAGACCACGCTGCTGCGAACGGGCCTGGCGATCTACATCGCCAACCCGGGCCTGGCGGCCGTGATCCTTCCGCGCTCGGGCCTGGGCCACAAGCACGGCATCGTGCTGGGCAACCTCGTCGGCCTCATCGACTCCGACTACCAAGGCGAGCTCATGGTCTCCTGCTGGAATCGGGGTCAGACCCCGTTTGTCATCAATCCCGGCGAGCGCATCGCGCAGCTGGTGATCGTGCCGGTGGTGCGCGCGGAGTTCGAACTGGTGTCGGAGTTCGAATCCAGCCAGCGCGGCGCGGGTGGATTCGGGCACACCGGGCGGCATTGAAGCCCGCGTAGCCGACACGAAGTCGCCGACGCTTTTGCTTCTATCAACGAGAGAGCCCGCGCTCCCGCTTCGCGAAATTCAACGTCCCGACTTCGCGAGTCAGGTTTCGCGCAACTCGAATTCTTCGCGCGTGTCCCCCGCGACCTTTCCTGACGCGTCGAAGCGCCGCTCGAAGAACACCGCCTCGCCGCTGCGATCCAGCCGCACTAGGCTCGTGCAGCGCGTGCCGTAGGACGGCGTCGAGATGAAAGCCGAGGAGAGCAGACGCTCCATGTCCAGGCTCACACCAGTGCTCGGCAGTTGCGAAACCTCGGCCTGCGCCGGGCTCGCCATCGCACCGAGCAGCGCCTTTTCGTCGGGCGTCTCTGCGGTGGCGTAGGTCTCCATCGCCTTCTTAGCCATCAGCGCCTTGGGCCAGGGCGTGTCGAACTGCGCGTTGCTCAGCGCATGCACGCCGGCTTCGACCGTGCGCGACTGGAACTCCGGCAGGTTGCTGACGTAGCGCACTTCGCGGCCATCAAAGAGCAGCAGGTTGAAGCCTCCGAAGGCGGCGGCTTCGCCTTCGAGCGAGGCGGCGAAGGCCTCGGCGGATTCGCTGCGCTTCAGGAAATCGGCGACGAGCCGGCCGCGCGACAGCGGTTTGCGGATCGCAGCTTCAGGCCCGCGCACGTTGGTGACGGCGGCGATGCGCCCGGAACGCGATATGCCGAGCCAGCTTCCACCTTCCTGCAGGTCGCGACCTGCGAGGACATCCGGTGTGTCGTCCCACCACGCGAGCGGTGCGGCGGCGCGGGCGTGGAACTCGTCGCGATTGGCGACGAGCACGAGCGGATGTTTCGGATGGGCCTTCCAGGCCAGGGCGATCAGGCACATGGCCGGATTGTGTCATCCGGGCCACGACGTCGCCGATGTCCGGTCTCGACTTCCGGCCAGGCCGCTGCCCTCGGGCATCCTTGGCATAGTTCGCCGGGCGCTCGTTCGCGGAGCGACCCGTTCTGGCGTCTTTCCGGGCCGCGTTTTTCTCACGATGATGGGAGCCGCACTTCGATGATCCGTTCGACCCTGCCAGGTGCTTTATTGATCTGCCTGTGCGCCTGCGGACAACAGCAGCAGGCCGAAAGTGCGCCCGTCGGCACCGCGCCGCAGGCCGCGTCGGCTTCGGCACCGGCCGCGCCGCAAGCCGAACCGCCCACCGTGCTGTCGCCCGACCTGAAGGTGGAAGGCTCCGCGTTCGTGCTCAAGCTGCCGGATGGCCGAGTGCTGCGAGGAGAGCAGATGCAAGGCGCCATCGTCCATCTCGCGATCGAAGGCGGCGCCATCGCCTCCGTGAAGCTCGAATCGATCAAGCCGGACCCGGAGAACGCCTCGATCCTGCGCCACGAATTCCGCGTCCAGAACGACAAGGGCGAGTGGATTCCCGCGTGCATGCCCAACTACGACGGCGAGACCTGGGGCTTCCCGGTGACGCTGCCCGAAGGACATCCCGGTCGCATGGGCGAGATCACGCTGGCCTGTTCGTCGGACGCCGTGGGAAAGTGCGCGCGCTTCGGCTACACGCCCTGGGGCAAGGGCCCGAAGGGCGAAGACCTGCTGCCCTACCACGCAGCCTGCGTGCACATGGTGCCGGCGGACTACTGCGGGGACTTCAAGCCGCACACGAAGAACGGCACCACGATCGACCTGTACGACGATCTCGGCATCCAGAAGATGGGCACGGACAAGGACGGCGAGTTCGCGTTCGAGGCCGGCTGGGCGCCGACCGGCGCGGTGTGCGTGGCGCGCACGCGCTGGCCGGAACTGCAGACCCGCGAGCAGCTGTCACTCGACTGCCCACGGCTGGGCATCGGTGAAGGCTGCGACGAGGCCACGGCCCGCAAGGCTGGCGCGCTGATCTTCAATCGTTCGCGCCTGGTGGCGCGCACCGGCAAATGATCGCGGGCGCTAGCTGATCCGGCCGCTTCGGCGGTATGGCATTCCCGGCGGGAAGCCGCATTCGTTTGATGTTCGCCGAGCACCCGAAGATCGTGCTGTCGCGCGACAAGGTGATCGGACTCGCGGGCATCGATCCGGCGGAAGTGTTCGACCGCCCCATCGATATGCGCATCACGCGCCTGCGCAAGAAGGTCGAGCCCACGCCGGGCGATCCGACCGTGATCAGGACGGTCCGCGGGCATGGCGGTGGCTAGGAGTACCTGCCGGGCGACGGACCCGGCTCGGGCGCTGAAGCGCGGGTGGGCAGTTCGCTGACATCAGCCTGACATCGCATGTCAGGCGATGGAACTGAGGCGGAAACGGTCGGCGCGTAGCCTGAATCCATCGAAGGAAAACGCCTTCGGCCCTCCAGGAGCACCGCCATGAAAACCTTCAAGTCTCTCGTCCTCTCGGTCGTCACCGCCGCGACCACGCTTGGTTTCGTGGCGATCTCGGCGCCGGCGCAGGCTTGCGTTGGTTGCGGCGGCATCAAGTTGAACGGCCCGGCGCTGAACGGCCCGGTGATCCAGGGTCCGGTCATCCAGGGTCCGGTCATCCAGGGTCCGGTGATCCAGGGTCCGGTGATCCAGGGCCCGATCCTTCAGGGTCCTGTCCTCCAAGGCGCTGCCTTGAACGGCATGGCTGCGCGTGATGCGCAGCTCCAGGCGGCGTCGACCGGCCCGGTGCGCATCGGCCAGCCAGTTGCGGTGACGCTCGCCGGCGGCCGCATGGTGCGGGTCAAGTAAACCCGTCTTCTTCGTTATCCTCTCCTCCCGCTGCCCGCCGACCGAACGTCGGCGGGTTTCTTTTTTTTCCTGCGTGCGGACAATCGTGCCCTCCCCGCACTCGAGGCCTGTCCCTATGCGTGCCCGTCCAGTCCTTGCCTCGGTGCTGGTGTTGCTGCTCGCGGCCTGCGGAAAGGCGCCGGAGGCAGATCGGGAGGCCGCAGCAGGGGCGACGGCGCCGCTGACTCAGGCCCAAGTCCACGAGGCGCTGCCATCTACTGCGCCTTCTTCGCTCCCCGTCGCGACCGATAGCACGGCCGCCGGCTCGCTGACCGTCGAAGGCACTGCCTTCGTGCTGAGCACCCCCGAGGGCCAGGTGCTGCGCGGCACGCAGCTGGTCGGCGCGGTGGTGCACCTGGCCATGGGCGGGGGCGAGGTTGCGCCGCTGCGCATCGCGTCGATCGCGATCGACCCCGAGAACCCGGAGATCCTGCGCCACGACTTCGAAGTTCCGGACGGGAAGGGCGACTGGATGCCAGCCTGCCAGCCGAACGCGTACGGCGAGCGCTGGGGGTTTCCCATCGCGCTGCCCGTGGGGCATCCGGGGCGCGAGGGTGCGATCACGATCACCTGCACCAATGGCGCGGTCGCCAAGTGCGTGCGCTTCGGCTACCCGACCTGGTCGAAGGGGCCGAAGGGCGAGGACCTGGTCCCGCTGCATGCGGCCTGCGTACGCATGGTGCGCGCCGACTACTGCGGCGACGGCAAGGCGCACACCAAGGAACGCACCACGATCGACAACTACGACGACTCCGGCATCGAGACGCGCGGCCTTCCCAACGATCGCGCGTTCGTGTTCGAGGCGGGTTGGACACCGGAAGGCGCGATCTGCGTGGCACACGTGCGCTGGGCGGATCTCGCGACCTTGGAAGGCTTGAAGGCACAGTGTCCGCGCATCGCGAAAATGGCGGTCTGCGACGAGGCCAGTGCGCGCGCGGCAGGCGCGCGCATGTTCAACACCTCGAAGATCCAGTGAGGCAGGGCTGGGCGGAGCCGCTGTAGCCTGAGCGAAGTCCCAATGGCACTACCTTGAGCGGCGGGCGGTGACCGTTGCGACCGTAGGGTGGGCAGGCTTCACTTGCCCACGCGCCTCCGCCGTCGCCCGCACGCGTGGGCAAACGAAAAGAAGTTTGCCGCCTACGGCGCGGCACGGCGTGGCGCGCTCTCCCCTTAAGGTAGTGCCATTGGGGCGAAGTCCGGGATGCGCTGCGTTGCGTCCCGGGAAATTGCGGACTTCGTCCGGACGACTCGCGGGTCGCGACGGTTGGCCACGGGGCAGAGTCGGGCAAGGAAACCCGTCCGACACAAGATTCCAGTGCGCGGAATCATCCTGGACACAGGCGCTGCGTAACCTGATTCCCATCGAAGGGCACCTCCTTCGCAAGCACAGCCACCGGGGAATCCACCATGACCAAGTTCAAGCGCTTCGTTCTCTCCACCACCGCCGTCTGCACATTCGCCCTCGTCGCCATGACGACGCCGGCGCAGGCCTGCAACCTCTGCAACGGTCTCAAGCTCAACGGCACCGAATTCAATGGCTGCAGCCTGCAGGGCGTCACGCTGCAGGGCATGAAGATCAACGGCTGGAAGGTCAACGGCATGAAGGTCAACGGCATGAAGGTCAACGGCATGAGGATCAACGGCACCGCGATGCATACGATGAGCGTCGGTAAAGTTGCTGCGGTGACGCTGCCCGACGGCGAGACCTTCGTCCTGGCCCACTGAGCGCGAAAGCGCTGGGGTTCAACTCGGGCCACGCGGGGCGCGCGCCTACAATGCGGCGTACCCCGTCATGAGATGCAACGACCCCGCATGAGAACGTTGACCGATTACGAGGCACGCCAGCTCAAGCTGATCCGCGACTGGCAGGCCGAATCGCCGGGCTGGGGCACCCGGCTGCTGGCCAAGCCCGGCAGCAAGATCGCCAGCGCAGTGCAGGCGCTGGTGCCGGAAGACGCTCTGCGTGCGGCGCTCGACGGCATGAACCGGATGGCGGAGAAACTTTCGGACGGTCGCTCGATCCTCAAGCGCGCCGGCGTGAGTTCGCTCGACGAGCTGCGCAACTCCAGCCTGAATACCTGCGACGACCTGATGCGCAGCGAGCAGCGGCGCGCGATGGCCATGGGTGGCGTCGGCGGCGCCGCGTTCGGCATCGCCGGTGCGGCCGGCATGATCGCGGACGTGCCGGCGCTGATCGCGCTGGCGCTGCGCACGATCCACCGCGTGGGCCTGTGCTACGGCGAGGACCTGGGACAGCCCCGTTACCGGCAGCTCGCGATCGGCGTGTTCGCGCTGGTCTCGGCCAACAGTCTCGAGGAGAAGCAGCTCGCCGTGTCGGCGCTGCGCGATTTCGGCGCGGGTTCGCTCGACGCCTCGGCGTGGCGCGACGGCGTGGAGCGCGCCGCGGAACGCGAGTTCGCCAAGGAAGCAGCGGTATTCTCGCTGCACAACCTCGCATCGAAACTCGGCATCAACCTGGGCAAGCGCAAGGCCGTGGGCGTGGTTCCCCTGCTCGGCGCGATCGTCGGCGGTTCGGTCAACGCCTGGTACCTGTACGACGTGGCGCAGGTGTCGCGGTACGTGTTCCAGGAGCGCTGGCTCACGGGCGCGCCGGCGCCGCAGCCGATCAAGCCGATTGCCGAAGAACCGAAGAAGCCGTCGAAGCGCAGGGCCACGATCGAGAAGCCGGAGTGAGCTCGAGGTTCTGGCTTTCGCGGCAGGCGTTGGTCGTCGATGCCGGGCAACTGACGCCGGTGGCGAGACCCCCAACCGCGCACCGGTGACCTAACACCGTCGAGCCGCCGAGGTCCGCGGGCGCAACGGCGATCCGGTTCTTGCATGGGATGACGAACAATCGGTTCGTCGGAATCACCGGGATCACCATGCCGTCGTCCTTAGGAACAACAGCGACAGCCGGGCACCACGTCGTCATCGTCGGTGGCGGCTTCGGAGGTCTCAACGCGGCGAAGGCACTGGGCAAGGCGGGATGTCGCGTCACCGTGCTCGACAAGCGCAACTTCCAGCTGTTCCAGCCGCTGCTCTACCAGGTGGCGACCGGTTCGCTGACCACCGGCGACATCGCGATCCCACAGCGCGTGGTTCTGCGGAAGTTTCCGAAGGTGCAGTGCCTCACCTCGACCGCGTACGACGTCGATCCGGCGCGCAAAAAGCTCGTTCACGAGTTCGGCGAACTCGACTACGACACGCTGATCGTTGCCACGGGCGTGAAGCACCACTACTTCGGGCACGACGAATGGCGCGAGTTCGCGCCGGGGTTGAAGACGGTGGAACACGCCATCGAAATCCGCCGCAAGATCTTCGGCGCCTTCGAACTGGCCGAGGTGGAACGTGATCCCGACATCCGCAAGGCGCTGATGACCTTCGTTATTGCCGGCGGCGGGCCGACCGGCGTGGAGCTCGCGGGCGCGATCGGCGAACTCGCGCACAGGACCATGGTGCGGGATTTCCGCGCGATCGACCCGCGTGAGGCGCGCGTGCTGCTGGTCGAGGGCACGGCCGAAATTCTTCCCGCCTTCGCGCCCAAGCTGCGCGCGGCGGCCACGCGCCACCTGGAACAGCTCGGGGTCACCGTGCTCACGGGCACGCGCGTCGAGCACGTCGCGGCGGACCATGTGCGCACGCGCGCCGGTGACGAGGTGCAGACCCTCGCGACGCGCACCGTGCTGTGGGCAGCTGGCGTCACGGCGTCGATGTTCGGCAGGATCCTGGTCGAGAAGGCCGGTGGGACGCTGGACCGCGCGGGTCGCGTGCAGGTGCAGGCCGATTGCTCGCTGCCTGGGCATCCGGAGATCTTCGTGATTGGGGACCTGGCGCGCCTGACCGACGCTGCTGGCGTGGAAGTGCCGGGCCTTGCGCCCGCGGCGATCCAGCAGGGTCGGTACGTCGCCAAGGTCCTGCGTCATCGCCTCGCAGGCGAGGGCGCGCCGAAGCCCTTCCGCTACTTCGACATGGGCACCATGGCCGTGATCGGGATGAACAAGGCCGTCGGCGACCTGAAATTCATGAAGGTCACCGGCATCGTGGGCTGGTTCACGTGGGCCTTCGTGCACATCATGGCGCTCATCGACGGCGCCCAGCGCCTGCGCGTGTTCGTGCTATGGACATGGAAGTACTTCACGCGAAAGATCGGCGACCGCCTGATCACCGGCGCGCCGACCAAGACGCGCGAATTGCGGGCTGCGCGCAGCGAGCCGCCGGCCACCCCGGCCTGAGCCGCCCGTCCCTGGGCGAGTACCGCTCGTCTCTTTCGCCCGACGACTCGCTCCACTGGTCGGCACCCCCGGGCGACCCCGGCGGCGCGCGCGGTATGAATCACTCCGCACGCCACGCTGTCCCGGCGGCAGAACTTCGAAACTCTCAACAACAGCGATGCGGCCGACGGTCGCGGGGCGAACAATAATGGACATTCAGACGCTGATTCCGGTGGCGATTGCATTCTCCGCCGTGGGCTTCTTCGCGGCGGCCTGGCTGCGCTTCAGCAAGCCGGTGCGCCTCATGAACGGCAAGGCACGCGTCATCCCGCAGGTCTGACGCTCCGCGGCGCCGCAAGCAAAAGGCGGCCCCCGGAGGGTCCGCCCAAGTACCGATTCGAGCCTTCGTCGCGGCGTATTGCCGGGCGAGGCCCGCGCGAAGGACGGGCCTTTTGCAACCGTTCGCGGCTCGCCAGGGATCCCCTCGAGGCGCGGGCAACCCGATGGTGATACTGAGTTCACGTCGTCTAACTGGCCCTTCTTCAGCGCATCGCGCCGATCGACCGGGCCACGTATGCCACGCCCGTGCCTTCGCCCCGGGCCTCTCAGGCCCGCGCCCGGACTTCGGCTTGCGCCGGCCGTGTCGCGGACCTACACTTCGCGCCCTTTTTTGCGGCATGCAGGGCGTCAACATGAAAGAAGGCATCCACCCCAAGTACGACTACGTTGTCTTCAAGGACAACGCGGCCGGCCACACCTTTCGTATCCGATCCACCTTGACCAGCAAGGAAAAGATCAAGTGGGAGGACGGCAAGGAGTACGCGCTGGTCAACCTGGATACTTCCTCGCGCTCGCACCCCTTCTACACCGGCAAGCAGCGCCAGGTGGAAGTCGGCGGTCGCGTCGACAAGTTCAAGAAGCGCTTCGGCACCAAGGCCTGAGGATTCGCTTGCGCTGTACGCAGAAGGCCGCGATCCGTCGCGGCCTTTTTTGTTAGCGCCGTTTTTTCGAAACGCCCAGTCCCGCGGATGGCACGGGGCGTGCAGTCCAAATCGGGGCGAGGAGAGCCGTCGGTGCTGGCGGCCTGGTCCGGAAAATCGCTAAGCTTGTCGTCCGCTGTCACCGTGCTGCTGCCTGATGGTAACGGTGCGCGGAATCCGGTGGTTTTTCGACCCGCCAGCGCACCGGTGCAACGGCGGAGCGGTTCGCGCCATGTCGGGGCGAGCGCCACTGCCAGCGATGTGAACGAGTTCCACGACGAATTCTTGGGAGCCAGCGGATGAGCAGCGCCACGTACAGCCTCGTCAACAATGAGACGGGCGAAAAGATCGATCTCCCCGCCATCAAGGGCACGCTGGGGCCCGTGGGCCTGGATGTGGGCAAGGTCTACGACAAGCTCGGCGCCTTCACCTACGACCCCGGATTCACCTCGACCTGCTCGACGCAGTCGGCGATCACGTTCATCGACGGCGATGAAGGCATCCTGTTGTATCGCGGCTATCCGGTGGCGCAGCTTGCCGAGCACTGCAATTTTACCGAAGTGGCCTACCTGATCCTGAACGGCGAACTGCCGAACAAGACCGAGTTCGGCGCCTTCGATGCGAGCATCCGCAAGCACACGATGATCAACGAGTCGCTGAAGAACCTGTTCACCGGGTTCAACTACGACGCGCATCCGATGGCCATGCTGACCGGCGTGGTCGGGTCGCTGTCGGCGTTCTACCACGACACCACCAACAACAAGGATCCGCGTCACCGCGAAATCTTCGCGCACAGGATGATCGCGAAGATCCCGACGATCGCGGCGGCGGCCTACAAGAGATACTTCGGCCAGCCGTTCATGTATCCGCAGAACAACCTCGACTACTGTTCGAACCTGCTGCACATGATGTTCGCGGTGCCGGCCGAGCCGTACGTGGTGAACCCGGTCGCGGCCAAGGCGCTCGACATCCTCTTCATCCTGCACGCGGACCACGAGCAGAACGCCAGCACCTCGACCGTGCGCATGGCGGGCTCCACCGGCACGAATCCCTACGCAGCGATCGCCTCGGGCATTGCGGCGTTGTGGGGTCCTTCGCATGGCGGCGCCAACGAGGCCGTTCTCAAGATGCTCGAAGAGATCGGCGACGTTAAGAAGGTCCAGGGCTTCATGGACAAGGTGAAGGACAAGAACTCGGGCGTGCGCCTGATGGGCTTCGGTCACCGCGTTTACAAGAACTTCGACCCACGCGCGACGATCATCCGCGCCGAATGCCACAAGGTGCTCAAGGCGCTGAATGTGAGCGACCCTCAGCTCGAACTGGCGATGAAGCTCGAAGAGATCGCGCTCAGCGACGACTACTTCAAGTCGCGCAAGCTCTACCCGAACGTCGATTTCTACTCGGGCATCATCTACAAGGCGCTCGGCATCCCGGTGAACATGTTCACGCCGATGTTCGCCGTGGCGCGCACCGTGGGCTGGGTGGCGCACTGGATCGAGATGATTTCGGATCCAGGCATGCGCATCGCCCGTCCGCGCCAGGTGTACACCGGCGCGGCGACGCGCGACGTGGCGGCGATTGCCACGCGCTGATCCCGACGCGCGAAGCGGCAACAGCGAAAGCCCGCCTACGCGGGGCTTCGTCGGATCAGGCTTCCGACTCGAGCAGGGCGCGCAACTGTTCGGGCGTCAGCCGGCGGACCGGCTTGCTGTCGACCTGCGATAGCGGCGGATTGCGCGTCGTGCCCGGGTCGAACACCGCGAGGTCGACGCCCACGTCGTCCGCTTCGAACCGCAGCAGGGGAACCTCGAGCTCCCGGCCGTCGGCGAACCGGTAGCGACGCTCGTCCTGCTCGAACGGGATCTGGCGGTCGTGCAGCAGAAGCTCGACTTCCTCCGCGTGATCGGCGACGAGATGCACCTGCACCCGGTGGCCTTCGCCGATCGCGCCGCTGACCGCGCTGCCCGCGAGGCGCGGCTCGTACTGGGCCAGCAACTTCATCGCACGCAGGGCGGTGTTGCGCATTGAGCGCAGCCGGGTGCGGTAGGCGTCGCCGCCGAACAACGCTTGGCGGTCGATCACCGCGGCCTCGATCAGGCGGTTGTCTGGCAGGTTCACGCCACGCCCCAGGCCGAGACGTTCGGCCGCCTTCTTCCTGGCCATGCGGTAGTCCGCGTAGCCCTCATCGCAGATCAGGCGCGCGGCTTCCTCG
Source organism: Panacagrimonas sp. (assembly GCA_046594215.1). Lineage (GTDB taxonomy): Bacteria > Pseudomonadota > Gammaproteobacteria > Nevskiales > Nevskiaceae > Panacagrimonas. The sequence continues at coordinate 16,894 of JBKJPX010000087.1, read as the reverse complement.
ATCAGGTCGGCGGCGGAGGCAAGGCTGCGGCGGGACATTCCGGGCTGCGCGGGCTCAGTAAAGTTCCTCGAGCGGAACTTCGTCGCCGTAGCCGCTCTGGTTACCCGAGGCCGGCACGTGATCGTCCTGCACGACTTCCATGATCGCGTCGGGGTCGCCGCCGGCGGCGAGCATGCCGGTGTTTCGATCGATGCGGATGTCGACCAGGCCCGGCGGTCGCGGCCGCTCGGTCTCCGGAACGTCCTTCAGAGCTTCCCGCATGTAATCCATCCACATGGGGAGCGCGGCGCGGCCTCCCACTTCGCCGCGTCCCAGCGGGGCAGGCTGGTCGAAGCCGATCCAGACCACCGACACCAGGTCGCCGTTGAATCCGCTGAACCAGGCATCCGTCTCATCGTTGGTCGTGCCCGTCTTGCCCGCGATGTCGGCGCGCCCGAGCTTGCGCGCCTGGGCCGCGGTTCCGCGCACGACCACCTCGCGCAACAGGTCATCGACCAGCCAGACCACGCGCGCGTCGACCACGCGCGGTGCGTTGCGGGGCGGCTCGACGGCGCCGGATTCGAGCGAGACCCCCTGCGCTTCTGGCGCATCGGGTTCGAGCTTGCAGTCGTCGCAGACGGAGGCCGGGTGCGCTTGGTAGACGATCTTGCCGTTGGCGTCGGCGATGTTCTCGATCACGTAGGGATCTACGCGGTAGCCACCGTTGGCTAGCACCGAGTAGGCCGTCGCCATCTCCATGGGGCTGAACGACCCGGTTCCGAGCGCCATCGAAAGATCGCGGGGAATCCGCTCCTTGGAGAGACCGAAACGCGTGATGTAGCTGCGCGCCGTGTCCACGCCGACCGCTTGCAGGAGCCGGATAGTCACAAGGTTGCGCGAATAGACCAGGGCTTCGCGCAGGCGCATCGGACCCTTGAAGTCTCCGTCATAATTCTCCGGTCGCCAGGCGCCCTCGATCTCGGAATCGCGATACACGATCGGTGCGTCGAGCATCACCGTGGCCGGGGTGAAGCCGCGATCGAAGGCGGCGGCATAGAGGAAGGGCTTGAAGCCGCTGCCGGGCTGGCGGCGGGCCTGCGTGGCCCGGTTGTACTTGTTGAGCAGGAAATCGTAGCCGCCGACGACGGCCTCGATCGCGCCGGTGCGCGGATTCATGGACGCCAACGCGCCCTGCACCTCGGGGACCTGGGATAGCCGCCAGCGATCGTCCACCGAACGCACGCGCACGATGTCGCCGGGATGCAGCGCCTTGCGGCCGCTCAGCTGCGCCCACTTGAAGTCTTCCAACGTGAGGTCGGCTACTCGTAGGCCCTGCATGAGTACCGTCATTCGCTCGGGGCGGAAGCTGACCACCGCCGCCGCGCGCAGGCCGGCAACCTGCGGGCGCTGGGACAGGATTTCCTCGATGGCCTCACGCTTTTCGCCGTTTTCCGTCAGCAGGTCGGGCGGCAGTCGCGCCTCGGCGCCGCGCCAGCCATGGCGCTCGTCGTAAGCCAGCAGGGACGAGCGCAGCGCATTGTTGGCCGCTTCTTGGCGCGCGGACAGCACCGTGGACGTGACCCGGAAGCCCGAGGTATAGGCGGTGTCGCCGTAGCGCGAGACGACGTCGGCGCGAACCATCTCGGCGACGAAATGCGCGTCCGCCTCGACCTGGGGCGGCGCCAGTTTCACCAGCACCGGCTCCGCGAGGGCGGCCTGGTAGTCGAGCTCCGATATCTTGTTGAGCTGGCGCAGGCGGCGCAGCACGTAGTCGCGCCGATCCTTGGCGCGCGCGGGCGCGATCACCGGGTTGTCGCGCGAGGGAGCCTTGGGCAGGCCTGCAAGCAGCGCTGTCTGCGCCCAGCTCAGTTCGGCAGGCTCACGGGCGAAGTACACACGGCTGGCGGCGCCTACGCCGTAAGCGCGCTGGCCGAGGAAAATCTTGTTGAGGTAGGTCTGCAGGATCTCCTTCTTGGTCATCTCGCGCTCGATGCGCAGTGCCAGAAGGATTTCGCGGATCTTTCGCTCGTAGCTGCGCTCCGAACTCAGGAAGACATTGCGGGCGAGCTGCATGGTGATCGTACTGCCGCCTTGGCTCTTCTCGCCGGTTGTCATCAGCTTGAGCGTCGCGCGCGCCAGGCCCTGCCAGTCCACGCCCGGGTGTTCGAAGAAACGGTCGTCCTCGGCCGCGAGGAAGGAGTCGATGACATGCTGCGGAATGTCGGCGTAGGCCATTGGCGCGCGCCTTTCAGCCCCAAACTCGCCAATGAGCCTGCCGTCGCGCGTGTATACGCGCAGCGGAACCTGTAATTTGAGCTCTCGCAGGGAGGCGACGGACGGCAGGGTGGGCTCGTAATACCAGCGCGCGCCATAGAACAGGATGAAGGGCGCCGCGACTGCCAGGAGCAGCAGGCCGCCGAGTACGGACAGAGAGATGACTAGCGGTCGGGACACGTCTGGCGCTTTGCGGAGGTCCGGCGGTACCCGGAATGACGTTCCGGCTTATGAAGCAACATCAGATAGTTGTTGACACAACTTATTGTTGCTTGGGAGAACGTCTGGGGTATATTACGGCCCAATGGGGGCGGAGTCATTCGTCCTCGGGGGACTAAAAAATTGGGGCCGCGCAAGCGGAAGAGGCGCAATGTCGATCATGCAATCGCTGTTCGGCGGGGGGAGCCAGGAACTGGTCGGTCTCGACATCAGTTCCAGCGCCGTCAAGCTGCTTGAGCTTTCCCGCCGGGGCGACCGTTTCCACGTCGAGACTTACGCCGTGGAACCGCTGCCGCCCAACGCAGTCAACGAAAAGCAAATCGCCGACGTGAAGTTGGTCGCGGACTCCATCCAGCGCGCCATCAGCCGCGCCGGCACGCGTACCAGGAACGTGGCACTCGCAGTTGCGGGCGCGTCGGTCATCACCAAGATCGTCCAGATGTCGTCCGCGCTCTCCGAGCACGACATGGAAGAGCAGATCAAGGCGCAGGCCGACCAGTACATCCCGTACCCGATCGAGGAAGTAAACCTGGATTTCCAGGTTCTTGGGGGTAGCGACCGGGGTGCCGGCAATTCGGATGTGCTGCTCGCCGGCTGCCGCAAGGAACAGGTCGAAAGCCGCTGCGCCGCCGCCGAGATGGCTGGCCTGGTTCCGAAAGTCGTCGACATCGAGGCGTACGCGCTCGAGAACGCCTGCCAGTTCCTCCGTCACCAGATGCCGTCCAAGGGCGTCAAGAAGACGGTCGCAGTCGTGGACATCGGAGCCAATGCCACGTCGCTGCTCGTGCTCCATGACCTCCAGACCATCTACACGCGAGACCAGACGTTCGGGGGCAGGCAGCTCACCGAAGAGATCATGCGGCAGTACGGGATGAGCTACGAGGAGGCGGGCAAGGCCAAGAAGTTCGGCAATCTGCCGGAGACTTACGAGACCGAAGTGCTGCCAGGCTTCGTCGCGGATATGGGCCAGCAGATTGATCGCTCGCTCCAGTTCTTCTTCGCCGCTTCAGGCAAGCACAGCAACATCGACCAAGTGATCCTGGCCGGCGGCTGCGCGCACATTCCCAATGTGGACGTGCTCATCCAGGAGCGTCTGCGCATTCCAACGGTGATCGCGCGGCCCTTTGCGTCGATGAGTGTCTCTGCCAAGGCGCGTCCCTCGGTCCTTGCGAAGGACGAAGCCTCCATGCTGATCGCTGCGGGGCTGGCTTTCCGCGCTTTCGACGCGGAGACCTGAGCCATGACGAAGATCAACCTACTCGATTGGCGAACTCAGCAGCGAGAACAGCGCAAGCAGCGCTTCTTCGCGATGATGGGTGTGGCGGTGCTTACCGCGCTTGCCGTTTTCGGCATTGCTTATTTGATGATGCAGCACGAGTTGGACCTGCAGAACGACCGCAATAACTACCTGAACCAGCAGATCGCCGACGTTGACCAGAAGATCAAGGAGATCCAGGAGCTGGAGAAGGTCAAGAACAACCTTCTGGCGCGCATGCGTGTGATCGAGGAACTGCAGGCCTCACGCAGTGCGACGGTGCACTTTTTCGACGAGCTCGTGAACACCGTGCCCGAGGGCGTGACGCTCACCTCGATCAAGCAGATCGGCGCCCAGGTGACGATCGAAGGAGCCGCCGAATCGAACGGGCGTGTCTCCACCTACATGAAGAATCTCGAGGCGTCCCCGTGGTTCAACGATCCCAAGCTGGTGGTGATCAAGACCACGGACACAGGTTCGCAGCGTCGCAGCGACTTCACGCTGCAGGTCACTAATCTGACCAATGCCACCTCGGATGCCGACAAGGCGCATGACGGGGAGATCGTGGAATGAATTTCCAGGACGCGATCAATGACCTCCAGACGCTCGATGTTCAGCGCCCGGGGACTTGGCCGACGTGGGTGCATGTCGCTACTGCAGTCCTGACCGCCGTGCTGCTGATCGGCTTGGGGACCTACGTCAAACTCACCGACATGAGGGACGAGCTGCGCGCGGCGCGCGAGAAGGAAACCGCCCTGTTCGCTGAGTTCGAACGCAAACAGAAGAAGGTCGTGGCGCTGGACGCTTACAAGGCACAGCTGCAGGACATGGAGCGCAGCTTCGGCGCCATGCTCAAGCAGCTGCCGAGCCGCAGCGAGGTGGCCAACCTGCTCAACGACATCTCCCAGACGCGCGTGGCGAGCAGCCTGGACGAAGAACTCTTCCAGCCATTGCCGGAACAGCCGAAGGACTTCTACGCCGAAATCCCCAACAAGATCGTCGTGATCGGCAGCTACCACGAGATGGGCACGTTCGTCAGCGGCGTCGCCTCGCTGCCTCGCATCGTGACCGTGGACGAGGTGGAGATCCGTGCGGCCAAGCCTGGCAACAGCATCAAGCCGACGTTGAACCCCGAAAACCTCCGGATGACGGCTGTAGCAAAGACCTACCGTTATCTCGACGAGGACGAACTCGCCGCGGCGGAAGCGTCCAAGAAGGCTGCCAAGCGCGCTGGAGGGCAGCCCTGATGCGAATCCCACATCGAGGTCTGGGGCTGATCGTCGCGAGCTGTGTGGCGCTAAGCGGCTGCGGTAGCGGCATGGAGGACTTGGAGCAGCGGGTGGCTGAAGTAAAGAGCCGCAAATCCCAGCAAGTCGAGCCAGTTCCGCAGGTCAAGCAGTTCGAGGCTTTCGCATATCTGCCCAACGAGCGGCGTGACCCTTTCCAGCAGTCGCAGCCGGATCCGGGTCAGCAGGTCGCATCGGGGCCGCGGCCTGATCTCAACCGGAGCCGCGAGCCGCTGGAGGAGTTTCCGCTCGACGCGCTGCGCATGCAGGGCGTGATAGAGACGCCGAAGGCGGTGTACGCGCTGGTGAAGGCGCCGGACGGGGTGATCCACCGCGTGTCCGTCGGCAATCACATGGGCCAGAACTACGGCCAGATCAAGTCGATCGAAGAATCCGAAATCACACTGGCGGAAATCGTCCCGGACGGTTTCGGCGGCTGGATTTCGCGGCCGGCCACCTTGGCCCTCGCGGAATAGATTTGAAGGGAGCGCGCAATCCATGAAGAACCATTCCCAAGTCGCAAGCATCGCAGGACGCGCTCGCGCGACCTGGCGGGCGACCCTCTGCGGACTGGCCGCCTTGGTCGGGCTCGCCCTGATCTCGCCGGCAGCGGTAGCGCAGTCCGGACGGGCACTGCAGTCGATCGATGCCGTTGCGCTGGATGGGGAGCGCCTCCTGCTGACGCTCACGCTCTCCGGTCCCGCGCCGGAGCCGACCGTATTCACGGTCGATTCACCCGCGCGCCTTTCGCTGGATCTTCCCGATACGCGGCTTGCCGTTGCTGAGCGGTACAAGAAGCTGAACGTCGGCGTCGTGAAGGCGATTGCGGCCGCGGAAGCAGAAGGGCGCACGCGGCTCGTCCTTGAACTGACGCAACTGACGACGCATGCCGTGCGCATCGACGGCAATCGCGTCTTCCTGACGCTCGACGGCCCCGCGGGCTCGGGTCCGGCGTACGTCCCGCCGACCGCTGCTGTTACGCAGACGCGTCCGGGCATCAGCGCTGTCGACTTCCGCCGCGGTGACAAGGGCGAGGGCCGTGTGGTGGTGACGCTGAGCGATCCGGCGACCGCCGTAGACGTCGTGGAAGAAGGTGGCAAGGTCATCGCAAGGTTCAAGAACGCAGCTGTCCCCGATGCGCTGGTGCGTCGACTCGACGTGCTCGACTTCGCCACGCCCGTGAAATTCATCGACGCCAGCCGCGTTGGCATCAACGCCGAGATCAGCGTGACCCCGATCGCCGGCGGCGACTTCGAACAGGTCGCCTACCAAGCGGGCAACCTGTTCACGATCGAGCTGCAGCCGCTGTCGCAGGAGAAACTCGACGAGCGCAAGCTGCGCGAGCCCGAATACACAGGCGAGAAGATCTCGCTTTCGTTCCAGAGCGTGGACATTCGTTCGCTGCTCCAGATCATCGCGGACGTCGCCGGAACCAACATGGTGGTGTCCGACGCGGTCACGGGCGACATAGCCATCCGCCTCCAGAATGTTCCCTGGGACCAGGCGCTCGACATCATCCTGCGCACCAAGGGTCTGGGCATGCGTCAGCAGGGTAACGTCATGCTCGTGGCCCCGCTCACAGAACTCGCCGAGCGCGACAAGATCGAACTCGAGGCGCAGAAGCAGCGCACCGAGCTGGCGCCGCTGCGTACCGAACTGATCCAGGTGAACTACGCCAAGGCAGCCGAAATCGCAGCACTGCTGAAAGCGGGCGAGAACACGATCCTGTCGGAGCGTGGTCGCGTGAACGTCGACGAGCGCACGAATTCGTTGCTCGTGCTCGAGACGCGCGAGGTCATCAGCGACATCCGCGCCTTGATTGCACAGCTCGACATCCCGGTCAAGCAGGTCCTGATCGAGTCGCGCGTCGTGATCGCGAACAACGACTTCTCGAAGGAGCTCGGGGCGCGGTTCGGCGTCAGCCACGTCAACAGCCTGGGTCACTCGTCGACCGTCGGTGTCGCGGGCAGCGCCGAGGGGGCGCGCACCGCCCAAGGCGGCGTCGTGCCGGGCTTGGCCAACGGTGGCTTGAACTTCAACCTTCCCGCGTCGACGAATGCAGGCCGCCTAGGCCTGGCGATCCTCGGCTCCGATTACGCAGTCGATCTCGAACTTTCGGCCCTGCAGGCCGAAGGTCGTGGCGAGGTGATCTCCAGTCCGCGCGTGTTGACGGCTAACGCCAAGCAGGCCTCGATCGAGCAAGGCGTCGAAATTCCCTATCAGCAGTCGGCTGGTGGTGGAGGAGGTAATACCACGATCCAGTTCAAGAAGGCCGTGCTCAGCCTGACGGTCACGCCGCAGATCACGCCAGATAATCGCGTGATCATGGACCTGAACGTGACGCAGGACACCGTAGGCGACATCGTGCCCACGGGCGACGGCGGGACCGCGCCCGCGATCAACACGCGTGAGGTCAACACGCAGGCCCTGGTGGATAACGGTGCCACCGTCGTGCTCGGCGGTATCTTCGTTCAGGAAAACCGCGACGACGTCCAGAAGGTCCCTTTCCTCGGCGACATCCCCATTCTGGGCGCCGCCTTCCGCAACCGGCTCACTGTGGCGAACAAGGACGAGCTGCTGATCTTCGTGACGCCCAAGATCCTCCAGGAGGGTCTGGCGATCCGCTAGTAGCCGGACCCGTCCGGCCCTCGAGGCCGGACGGGTCGGTGTCGTTATAATCGCGCCCCTGCTGGGGCGCTTTTTGTTTGCGCGGCCTGGCTCAACGATGGGCACTGCGGTGCGAGCGCATGAGTTCTACGGCGCCGTCCCACCAATCCTGGCAGACGACATTGCGCGGCAATATCTTTCTCGTGGGTCCGATGGGCGCGGGCAAATCGACCGTCGGAAAGCGACTGGCCGACGTGCGCGGAATGGAATTCTTCGACAGCGACATCGAGATCGAGGCACGCACGGGCGTCGATATCGCCTTCATCTTCGAGAAGGAAGGCGAGGAGGGCTTTCGCAAGCGCGAGCGTATGGTCATCGGCGACTTGACGCAGCGCAACGGCATCGTCCTGGCCACGGGCGGGGGCGCGATCCTCGAACCTGACAACCGCCAGTGGCTGTCCGCGCGCGGCTTCGTGATCTACCTGCACGCCAGCCTTGATCAGCAGGTCAACCGTACCGCGCGGACGGACAACCGTCCCTTGCTCCAGGCCGGCGGAGACCGTCGCGACATCCTGCGTCACCTTTTCGAGATGCGCGATCCGCTCTATCGTGAGATCGCGGACCTCGTCCTGCCGACGGATGGTCGCAATGCAAGGACGCTGGCCCGCGAGATCGAGGAACACCTGGAACATCGACCGGCTGGAACCGTATGAGTACCCGCATCCTGAATGTCGAACTCGGCACGCGCAGCTATCCGATCCGGATCGGCAGCCGCCTGCTACGCGATCCCGTCAGCTACCAGCTACTGCGCGGCCGGCGCGCGATGCTGGTCACCGACGAAAACGTCGCGCGTCACCACCTCGACCCGGTGCTGGAAGCGCTCAAGCTGCCGCGCGACCAGGCCTTGATACTGAAGGCCGGTGAGTCGCAGAAGAGCTGGGAACAGGCGGGTGCTGTGCTCGACTGGATGCTGGCTTCGCGCCTCGGTCGCGACGGCGCGCTGGTGGCGCTCGGCGGCGGGGTCGTCGGTGACCTCGCGGGCTTTTGCGCGGCGCTCTACCAGCGCGGCGTCGATTTCGTGCAGCTGCCGACCACGCTGCTTTCGCAGGTGGATTCGTCGGTTGGCGGCAAGACGGCGGTGAACCATCCGCGTGGCAAGAACCTGATCGGCGCTTTCCATCAGCCCATCGCGGTGGTGGTTGACACGGACTCGCTGACGACGCTTCCGCCGAGGGAACTCAGGGCTGGACTCGCGGAGGTCATCAAGTACGGACTACTCGCGGATCCAATCCTGTTCAGCTGGCTCGAGAAGAACCTTGACCGGATCCTCGCACTCGAAACGCAGTTCATTGCGGAGACCATCGAGCGTTGCTGTGCGATCAAGGCCCGCATCGTCGGCCTCGATGAACGCGAGAACCTTTCGGGTGGTCCGCGCGCGCTCCTCAATCTCGGTCACACCTTCGGACACGCGATCGAGACTTTCGCGGGATACGGCGAGTGGCTGCACGGAGAGGCGGTGGCGGCGGGCATGTGCATGGCCGCGGACCTCTCGCACCGGCTCGGCTGGATCAAGCCGGCCGAGCTCGATCGCGCTACACGCCTGCTGGGGCGCGTGGGATTGCCCACGAGTCCCCCGGGCGGCATGACGCCGGAAGGGTTCCGCGAGCTGATGGGACTCGACAAAAAAGTCAAAGCAGGAAAACTCCGGCTGGTACTCCTGCGCAGCATCGGCGAGGCGGTGCTCAGCGCGGACTTCGACGAAAGCGCGCTCGATGCGACGCTGCAGAAGTTCTGCAGCGCGGGGCCTGCCCACGCGTTCGCGGTGTCGATCTGATGGGTCTCGCTCCCTGCGCCGCCGATCCGGCACGCAGCCGGGGCAGACGCTATGAAGAGCCGCCGCCGTCGCTGCGCACCGAGTACCAGCGCGACCGCGATCGCATCGTCCACTCCGCCGCGTTCCGCCGGCTGGAGTACAAGACGCAGGTCTTCGTCAACCACGAAGGAGACCTGTTCCGCACGCGACTGACACACTCTTTGGAAGTCGCGCAGATCGCTCGCAGCGTGGCGCGGACCCTGTCGCTCAACGAGGATCTGTGCGAGACCATCTCGCTGGCGCACGATCTCGGGCACACGCCGTTCGGGCATGCGGGCCAGGACGCGCTCGACGATTGCATGAATGAGTACGGCGGTTTCGAGCACAACCTCCAGTCGCTGCGCGTGGTTGACGAGCTAGAGGACAAGTACGCGACTTTTCGGGGCCTCAACCTCTGCTTCGAGACGCGTGAGGGCATCCTCAAGCATTGCTCGCCGAAGAACGCCGCGTTGCTCGGCGATGTCGGACGACGTTTCCTCGATCACAAGCAGCCAAGCCTGGAGGCGCAGATCGCCAACGTCGCCGACGAGATTGCTTACAACAACCACGACATCGACGATGGCCTGCGCGCAGGCCTCCTGGCTATCGAACAGTTGCGTATCGTTCCCCTGTTCGCGCGTCATCACGATGCGGCGCGCAGCGCGCACCAGGGAATGAGTCCAAAGCAGGAACGCCACGAGACCATCCGCCGCATCATCAGTTCGCTGGTCACCGACCTCGTCGACGCGAGCCGGCAACGCATGGACGCCGCGCGACCCGCGGACCTGGACGCGGTGCGCAATCAGCCTGCTCCGCTGATCGGATACAGCGACGACGTGCGCGAAGAGAATCGCCGCATGAAGCGCTTCCTGCTCGACAACCTTTATCTGCATCACCAGGTCTATCGTGTGATGACCAAGGCACGGGCCGTGATTCGTGACCTCTTCGGAATATTGTTCCCGGATCCGCGCCTGATGCCGCCCGAGTTCTTCGTCGAGGCGCAGGCGATGGAGAAGGCGAACGGCCTTGCCGGTCGCGCGAGGGCGGTGGCCGACTACATCGCCGGCATGACCGATCGTTACGCGCTCGACGAGCACGAGCGGCTGTTCGACCCGCGTCGCCTGCGCTGACGCCGGGCGCCGTTCGTGGCTCGCCTGCCTCGCCTGACGGTCGCCGAATTCCCGCATCACGTCATCCAGCGGGGCAACGACCGGCAGCCGATCTTCCGCGACGCCGGCGATCAGGAGCGCCTACTCGGCCTGCTCGGGGAGTACGCCTCCCGGGAGAAGGTCGCGATCCATAGCTATGTGCTGATGGACAACCATTTCCACCTGCTGCTGACCCCCCAGACCCAGATCGGCATTCCGCGGATGATGCAGGGGGTCGGCCGCACTTACGTCCAGTACTTCAACAGGCGTCATCGGCGCACCGGCACCTTGTGGGAAGGGCGGTACCGCGCCACGACGGTGCAGACCGATCCCTACTGCCTTGCCTGCATGGCCTACATCGATCTCAATCCGGTACGGGCCGGCATCGTGAAACGGCCGGAGGACTATGTCTGGTCCAGTTATGCGCACTATCGGGGCATGCGCGTCGACAAGTGGGTGACGCCACACCCCGTTTACTGGCAGCTCGGAAATACGCCATTCGAACGCGAGGCACGTTACGGCGACTTGGTCGCGCAGGGTCTGGCAGGGGACGTCGAGCGGGCCCTGACCGATGCGACCCTGAAAGGCTGGGCGCTCGGAGACAACTCGTTCCTCGCGGATCTTGGAAGCAGGACCGGCCGCCGATTAGCGAAGCGAAAGCCGGGACGCCGGCCCTTCGTGCCCTCTGAAGAATGAAGCTGCGTAGATCTGTCCCCCATTGAAGACTTCGTCTCAGCGGAGGCATTTAATTGGGTTCTGACCCCAATTAAAGTGCTTGGCATCGATGTTGCGGTGCACTAAGCTCCGCGGTCCCCGCCAGCCAGATATCGAGCGTGTGCGATGGCGCACTTGAGCCAGGATCTTCAGCAGCACGGTGAGCAGCATGGTCTGTATCACCGCTCAAATGAACACGATGCCTGCGGCATTGGATTCATTGCCCATATCAAGGGCGACAAGAGCCATTCGATCGTGGATCAGGGCTTGAGGATCCTGCGCAACCTCGAGCATCGAGGCGCCGTGGGCGCGGATAAGCTCATGGGCGATGGCGCCGGCATCCTGATCCAGGTGCCCGACATGCTCTATCGCGAGGAGATGGCCAAACAGAACGTCGAACTACCGCCCGCGGGCGAGTACGGCGTGGGCATGATCTTCCTCCCCAAGGAAAACGCGTCGCGCATCGCTTGCGAGCAGGAGATCGAACGTTCCGTGGTCGAGGAAGGCCAGGTCGTTCTAGGCTGGCGCGACGTGCCGGTCGATCTCGATATGCCGATGTCGCCGACGGTGCGCGCAAAGGAGCCGGTGATCCGGCAGATCTTCATTGGCCGCGGTCCGGACGTGCTGGTGACCGACGCGCTGGAGCGCAAGCTCTACGTCATCCGCAAGTCTTCCGGCCATGCAATCCGCGGCCTGAACCTCATCCATGGCAAGGAGTTCTTCGTGCCGTCGATGTCGGCGCGCACCGTCGTCTACAAGGGACTGCTGCTGGCCGACCAGGTTGGCGTCTACTACAAGGATCTGCGTGACGAGCGCTGCCTGTCGGCGCTCGCGCTCGTGCACCAGCGGTTCTCGACCAACACCTTCCCGGAGTGGCCGCTGGCCCACCCGTACCGCCTGATCGCGCACAACGGCGAGATCAACACGGTCAAGGGCAACTTCAACTGGATGCGCGCCCGCGAAGGCGTTATGAAGTCGGCCGAACTCGGCGACGACCTCAAGAAGCTGTTCCCGCTGATCTACGAAGGGCAGTCCGACACGGCCTGCTTCGACAACGCGCTGGAACTGCTCGTGATGGCGGGTTACCCCATCGCGCAGGCCATGATGATGATGGTCCCGGAGGCGTGGGAGAACCACACGCTGATGGACGAGAACCGCCGCGCGTTCTACGAATATCACGCCGCGATGATGGAACCCTGGGACGGACCCGCCGCGCTGGCGTTCACCGACGGCCGCTATATCGGTGGCACGCTCGATCGCAACGGCTTGCGCCCTGCCCGTTTCATCGTCACCGACGATGACCTGGTCGTAATGGCCTCCGAATCCGGCGTGCTGCCGATCCCGGACGCGCGCATAACGAAGAAGTGGCGCCTGCAGCCCGGCAAGATGTTTCTCATAGACCTCGAGGAAGGCCGGATCATCGACGACGAGGAACTCAAGGACACCTACGCCAGCGCCGAGCCTTACAAGACGTGGATCAGCCGCGTCCGCATCAAGCTCGACGAGCTCAAGCCTCCCAAGGGCGTCGCTCCGCCGCCGGCCGAGGAACTTCCGACCGTGCCCCTGCTCGATCGCCAGCAGGCTTACGGCTATTCGCAGGAAGACATCCGGATCCTGCTGTCGCCGATGCTCATCGACGGCGAGGAAGCCATGGGCTCGATGGGCAACGACTCGCCGCTGGCGGTGATGTCGAACAAGAACAAGCTGTTGTACAGCTACTTCAAGCAGCTGTTCGCGCAAGTCACCAATCCCCCGATCGATCCGATCCGCGAGGCGATGGTGATGTCGCTGGTGTCGTTCATCGGCCCCAAGCCGAACCTGCTCGACACCGCGCACCTCAACCCGCAGATGCGGCTCGAGGTCTCGCAGCCCGTGCTCGATTTCTCGGACATCGCCAAGCTGCGCGACATCGCCTCGCACTCGCGCGGGAAGTTCAAATCGCGGGAGATCTCCATCTGCTACCCGGCGGCCTGGGGCAAGGAAGGCGTGGAAGCGCGCCTGGCCTCGCTGTGCGCCAAGGCAGTGGACGCGGTGAAGTCGGGACACAACATCCTGATCCTGTCGGACCGCAAGATGGACGCGGACAACGTCGCCATCCCGGCGCTGCTCGCCACCTCCGCGATCCACCTGCACCTCGTCGCCAAGGGCCTGCGCACCTCGACCGGCCTGGTCGTGGAGACGGGTTCGGCGCGCGAGGTGCATCACTTCGCGCTGCTGGGCGGCTACGGCGCCGAGGCGATCCACCCGTACCTCGCGATGGAAACCCTGGCCGACATGGCCAAGGGTCTCAGCGGCGATCTGTCGCCCGAGAAGGCTGTCTACAACTTCAAGAAGGCCATCAGCAAGGGCCTGATGAAGGTGATGTCCAAGATGGGCATCAGCACCTGGATGTCGTACTGCGGAGCGCAGATCTTCGAGGCCATCGGCCTGAGCCGGGCGTGCATCGACAAGTACTTCAGCGGAACGCCCTCGAACGTCGAGGGCATCGGCGTGTTCGAGATCGCCGAGGAAGCGCTGCGCCTTCACAAGCTGGCATTCGGCTCGGATCCGACGCTTGCAAACGCGCTCGACGCGGGCGGCGAGTACGCGTTCCGCGTGCGCGGCGAAGAGCACATGTGGACACCGGACGCCATCGCCAAGCTGCAGCATTCGGCGCGCGCGAACAGCTATTCCACTTACAAGGAATACGCGCAGATCATCAACGACCAGAGCAAGCGTCACATGACCTTGCGCGGACTGTTCGAGTTCAAGCTGGACCCGAGCAAGGCGATCTCGCTCGACGAGGTCGAACCCGCCAAGGAAATCGTGAAGCGCTTCGCGACGGGCGCGATGTCGCTCGGCTCGATCAGCACCGAGGCGCACGCGACGCTGGCCGTTGCGATGAACCGCATCGGCGGCAAGTCGAACACCGGCGAGGGCGGTGAGGATCCCGCGCGCTACCGGCTCGAGAAGAAGGGCATCGTCATCAAGGATGGCGACACGATGGCTTCGATCATCGGTCGCGAGCAGGTAGAGGCGGAAATCCCGCTCAAGGCCGGAGATTCGCTGCGTTCGCGCATCAAGCAGGTCGCGGCGGGACGCTTCGGCGTCACCGCGGAGTACCTGACGTCTGCCGACCAGATCCAGATCAAGATGGCACAGGGCGCCAAGCCCGGCGAAGGCGGCCAGCTTCCCGGCAAGAAGGTGTCCGAGTACATCGCCAAGCTGCGCTTCTCGGTGCCGGGCGTCGGTCTCATCAGCCCTCCGCCACACCACGATATCTACTCGATCGAGGACCTCGCGCAGCTCATTCACGACCTGAAGAACGCCAACCCCCAGGCCGACATCTCGGTGAAGCTGGTCGCCGAAGTCGGCGTCGGCACCGTGGCCGCGGGTGTGTGCAAGGCCAAGTCGGATCACGTCGTGATCGCCGGCCACGATGGCGGCACGGGCGCCTCGCCCCTGTCGAGCGTCAAGCACGCGGGTGCGCCCTGGGAACTGGGCCTAGCCGAGACGCAGCAGACGCTTGTCCTGAACGGCTTGCGCACGCGCATCATCGTGCAGGCGGACGGTCAGATGAAGACCGGCCGCGACGTCGTCATCGCCGGTCTGCTGGGCGCCGACGAGATGGGCTTCGCGACGGCGCCGCTGGTCGTCGAGGGCTGCATCATGCTGCGCAAATGCCACCTCAACACCTGCTCGGTCGGCGTGGCCACGCAGGACCCGGTGCTACGCAAGAAGTTCGCGGGCAAGCCGGAGCACGTCGTCAACTTCTTCTTCTTCATCGCCGAAGAAGCGCGCACGATCATGGCGCAGCTCGGCATTCGGAAGTTCAACGACCTGATTGGCCGTTCCGACCTGCTCGACCAGAACAAGGCGATCACGCACTGGAAGGCGCGCGGGCTGGATTTCAGCCGCATCTTCTACCAGCCGCCCACCGACGAGCCGCGCTACCGCGTTCTGACGCAGGACCACGGACTTGAGCGAGCGCTCGACAACAAGCTGATCGCGATGGCCATGCCGGCGCTGGAGAAGGGCGAGCGCGTGTCCTTCATCTCGCCCGTGAAGAACCTCAACCGCACCGTGGGCACGATGCTGTCGTCGGAGGTCGCGCGCCGCTACGGCCACGATGGCCTGCCGGACGACACCATCCACATCCAGCTGCAGGGCACGGCGGGCCAGTCGGCCGGCGCGTTCCTGGCGCACGGCATCACGCTGGATCTCGTGGGCGAAGGCAACGACTACGTCGGCAAGGGCCTGTCGGGCGGACGCATCATCGTGCGGCCGAACACCGACTTCCGTGGCCGAGCGGTCGACAACATCATCATCGGCAACACCGTGCTGTACGGCGCGATCCAGGGCGAAGCCTTTTTCAACGGTGTCGCGGGCGAGCGCTTCGCGGTTCGCAACTCCGGCGCCGTCGCGGTCGTCGAGGGCACCGGCGACCACGGCTGCGAGTACATGACTGGCGGTACGGTGGTGGTGCTGGGCGAGACAGGGCGCAACTTCGCTGCGGGCATGTCTGGCGGCATTGCGTACGTGTACGACCCGCAAGGGGAGTTCACGTCGAGATGCAACATGGCGATGGTCGCGGTCGAGCCCCTCGCGAGCAGCGGCGAACAGGAATCGAAGCTCGACAAGGCGCTGTGGCACCGTGTCGAGCGTGACGGCCAGGCGCAGACCGACGAGGTGATCCTCAAGGCCCTCATCGAGCGACACTTCCGTTACACCGGCAGCACGCGCGCCCGCACGTTGCTCGACGATTGGACCAACGCGCGCGAGCAGTTCGTGAAGGTCTTCCCGGGCGAGTACAAGCGCGCCCTGGGAGAGATGTACGGGCCCAAGCCGGCGGTGACTGCGAAGAAGGAAGCCGCGGTGGCCTAGGAACGGCAACGGTTCACGCGGGGGCGCAAAGGGAAGAGAGAGCACGCAAGGGATAAAAGCAGAAAGCGGCGAGGAATGTCGCGGACATTCTTGGCGCAACTGAACCTTTGCGCCGCCCTTGCGTTGAAAAGTTTTGGGGATGGCAGCGGTCAACAGGAACGACACGATGGGCAAGGTCACCGGTTTCATGGAGTTCGATCGGCAGAAGGAGTCCTACCTGCCGGTCACGCAGCGCGTGAAGAACAACAAGGAATTCGTTCTGGTGCTGGAGAACGACAAGGCCAAGACGCAGGCCGCGCGTTGCATGAACTGTGGGACGCCGTTCTGCATGACGGGCTGCCCGGTGAACAACATCATCCCGGACTGGAACGACCTCGTATTCACTCAGGACTACCGCAACGCGCTGGACACGCTGCACTCCACCAACAACTTCCCGGAATTCACCGGCCGGGTGTGCCCGGCGCCATGCGAGGCTGCCTGCACCCTCAACGTCAACAACGACCCGGTCGGCATCAAGTCGATCGAGCTATTCATCGTCGAGAAGGGGTTCGAAAGCGGCTGGATCATGCCGCAGCTCGCAACGGTGCGCACCGGCAAGAAGGTCGCGGTCGTGGGCTCCGGCCCGGCGGGCCTAGCGGCCGCGCAACAGCTCTGCCGCGCCGGCCACACCGTCACCGTGTTCGAGAAGAACGACCGC
>JBKJPX010000056.1:0-21897 GCA_046594215.1 Panacagrimonas sp. | reverse complement strand
TACATCACTTCCCGACAGGAAGGCGGCGTGGCCAACATGGCCGCCACCTATGGCAAGCTGACAGGCCGCCCGGGCGTCACCATGCATACGCCCGGGCGGCCGGTCAGCTTGCCGTAGGCGTCGGCCATGTTGGCCGCGCCGCCTTCCTGGCGGCAGATGATGTAGCGGATCGAATCGCGGCGCTCGTAGATCCCGTCGAGCACCGCCAGGTAGCTTTCGCCCGGTACGCCGAACACCAGGTCGACGCCCTGGGTGATCAGACTGTCTACGAGGATGTGCCCGCCGATGCGGGGCTGGGGAGCGGAGGCTGGCGGCATGGGCGGTCGCGAATCGGTGAAGCAGCCCGGTTGCCGAAACCCTGTTGGGTGGGAATTCGCACCCGGTGACTGCGGACCGAGTGGCGCGCCCGAGGCGATTCGAACGTCCGACCCCAGCCTTCGGAGGGCAGTACTCTATCCAGCTGAGCTACGAGCGCTTTTGAATGCGTGCTGCGGGCGGAAGTGTAACGGAGGCCCCGTTTTGCAGCGAGCCGACGACGACCGGAATCAGGCCGCAGCCGCCGCCGGCCGCCGCTTCGCGAGCTGCTCGAGAGCCGCGATGATGTGCGAGATCTCGTCGTCGCTGTGTGCGGCGCTCAGGCTGATTCGCACGATGTTCATGCCGATCGGTGTCGCCGGCGGAATCATGAGGTTGGTGTAGACGCCGGCGTCGAGCAGGCCCTGCCAAAGTGCCTTGGCCTCGTCCCGCTCGCCGAATACGAGCGCGGCGACGGGACCCGGCGTCTGCGTGCCGACTCGATAGCCCAGTCGTTCGAGTTCCGCGTATAGACGATGGACGTGACGCCACAGCGTCGCCCGCAGATCCTGTCCCGCGAGCACGCGGTCCAGCGCGCAACGCGTCGCCGCGATCACGCCGGGTGGCGGCGAGGCCGTGAAGATGTAGGGCCGGCTGGCCATGCGGATCAGCTCGAGTTCCGGGTGGCGGCTCACGCAGAAGCCGCCGACACCGCCCAGGCTCTTGGAGAACGTGCCGACGATGAAGTCGATCTGGTCCAGCAGGCCAAGCTCTTCGCAGATTCCGAGACCCCGCTCGCCGAACAAACCGAAGGAGTGCGCCTCGTCGACGATCAGCCAGGCGCCGTAGCGCTTGGTGATCTCGGTCATCTCGGCCAGCGGTGCGCGATCACCCAGGGTGCTGTAGAGACTTTCAACCACGACGAGCGCCCGCGAGGCCTCCGCTCCAAGCCGGGCCAGGCGCCGATCGAGGTTCTCGGGATCGTTATGGCGAAAGCGGATGGTGGTCGCGTGGCTCAGCCGGCAGGCGTCGTGGATGCTCGCGTGGCTGTCGGCATCGATGACCAACGTGTCCCCGGTGCTGGCCAGCGCGGACAGGGTACCGAGGTTCGCCTGGTAGCCGGTGGAGAAGACGATGCCGGCGGGCCAGCGGAACGCTCCAGCGAGCGCCTGCTCCAGGTCGCGATGACCCGCGTAGTTGCCGCTGGCCATGCGCGAACCGGTGGTGCCCGTCCCCATCGACCGGATCGCGGCGATGGCCGCGTCGCGGCAGGCGTCGTCGAAGGTCAGGCCCAGGTAGTTGTTGGTGCCGGCCAGGACGACCTTGCGCCCTCGAATCACCGCGGAGGTCGCCGAGTGGACCTCGTCCATGGGCGTTGCCACAGCAGATAGCTGCGCGCCCTCCCCGAGCTCCTTCTTGAGTTCGGCCAAGGCCTGAAACTTGTCGAACAAGCTCACGTGGGCTTTCGTTCCAAGAGACGCACGATACCGGCGCATAGCTGGTCCAGGGTACGCGCGTCGGCGAGCGTTTCCACCGGCACCGACACGTCCAGGTGGTCCTCGATCTCCATCACCATGTCCATTACCTGAAGGGAGTCGAGCCCGAGTTCGCGCGTGAGGTCCGTGCGGCCGTCGATGCCCGCGGCGTCGGGACGAACCGATTCGAGCGCCGCGCGTACCGCTTTTTCGACCTTGGAGGTCGTATCCGTCATCGAAGCCGTGTCCTTTCCTGCCCAGAGCAAAAAACATCGCATCCGGCGAAAGACGCCGGAGCGGTGTGCGGGTCGGAAATTATCGCAAAGCAGGCGAAGGCGAACCAGTTCGGCCGACCTGGTCGCGTCGCAGCCCGGATCTCACCGCGTTGCTTACGGCGCGAAGTCGGCCGTTTCGCCCTTGCGGATTCGCGCACGCGCGCCGTCGCTGATCAGGGCGCGCGGGGCGTCCTTCCAGCGTTCACCGCTGTGGCGCTCGAGAAACTCCTTGCGGGCCGTACTGCGGGAAAGCTTGCCGGACGAGGTGCGGGGGAGCGTGTGCGGCGGAACCAGCTCGATCAGGCAGTGGATGCCGAACTCGGCATAAATCGCTTGCTGAAGGCGTTGTACCAGCGAGGTCAGCGCAGCGGCATCGGTTTCACGGCACTGCACGACCAGCACCGCGACTTCACCGCCATCCTCGCCCGCGATGGAGAACGCCGAGGTGTCGGTCGGACGCACTTCGGGCTGCTGTTCGGCCAGCAACTCGATGTCCTGCGGCCAGATGTTGCGGCCGTTGATGATCAACAGGTCCTTCGCGCGACCGGTGATGTGCAAATTGCCATCCACGCGATAACCGAGGTCGCCGGTGTTCAGCCAGCCGTCAATCGACAGCGCCTCACGCGTGGCGTCCACGTTGCCGAAGTAGCCCGACATCACGCTCGGGCCGCGCAGGAAGATGCGCCCGCAGTAACGGTCGGGCAGCAGGCCGCCGCGCTCGTCGCGGATCTCGACTTCGAAGCCCGGCAGCGGCTTTCCGCAGTTGATGTAGCCACTGCTGCGCGCTACATCGGGTCCCACTGCGCGGGCCTGACCGTGGGTGGACAGGTATTCGCCATCGACGTGATCGATCTGCGAGCCCTCGCCGATGGGCGCGAAACTCACCCCAAGCGCGCATTCAGCCATGCCGTAGCTCGGCAGGAAGGCCTTCGCATTGAAGCCTGCAGGTGCCAGCACGTCGGCGAAGGTCTGCAGCCACTCTGGGTGGATCATTTCCGCGCCGACGCCGGCCACGCGCCAGGACGACAGGTCCAGCGCCTCGGCATCCTTCTGGCGCAGCCGGCGAGCGCACAGCGCATATCCGAACGGCGGGCTGAAGGAGATGGTCGCGCGGTTCTGCGACATCAGCTTCAGCCACAGGCGCGGGCGCATCGCGAACTCGCGGGTGGCGAGGTAGTCGACCGAGCGCTGCGTGGCCACGCAGCCCAGCACGATGCCCACCAGCCCCATGTCGTGGTAGTACGGCAGCCACGAGCAGAAACGATCGGCGGCTTCCATGCGGAAGCCATGGTTGAAGATCGATTCGAGGTTATTCAGAACAGCCGACTGCTTGATCATCGTGCCGCGCGGGAAGCGCGTGCTGCCCGAGGTGTACTGGAGGTACGCCAACTCTTCGGGCTTCGGCGGCTTGGGCAGCGCGGTGGCCGCCTCCAGTGCCATGAATTCGGTACGCGTGCCGGCCAGCTTCATGTGCAGGCCCTGCGATGCCTCGCGAAGCATGTCCACGAAGTCAGCGGGCGCGAACGCAGCGGTAGCCTGGCAATCGCGCAGCATTTCGTGCAGATGACGCACGTAGGCATCGCGCCCGCCGAGATGGATCGCCGCCGGGAGCGGAACCGGGACCACGGCCGCGTACTGGCAGGCGTAGAACATCACCGCGAAATCGGGGTGGGTGTGCGCCACGAGGGCCACACGGCTACCACGACCAAAACGTTGCAGGCGCAGCGCTAACTCGCGCGCCTGCGCACGCAGCTCGCCATAGGGCAAGGCGGCCGTGAGATCGCCACGTCCGTCGTAGTAATTGAAGCCGGTTGCTCCCTGGGCGGCGTAGTCGAGCGCCTCCGTGAGCGTGGCAAAGTCCGCGCGACGAAGCTCGATCCCGCTTTCCGTGGGGGTCAATCGGTCAACAGCAGCTAAGGCACCGTCCAAATATTCAGCTCCGGCATGTACCCGCGTTCGGCGCAATTTGCACCGTTCGATCACACGCTTCGATCGAACGCATCCCCGTAAGCGCCCCGTAAGCGAACGTCAGCGTCTGTCACTGTAATGTCTGCGCAACAAGTGCGCAATTTCATTGCCACGCGCAGATGGTGCGCCCGACGATCGGTAAGTCGCTCAACGCGCCGCACCTTCAAGGAAGATGGCCAGGTCCTGAAGTGTCGGGTAATCAAACAGGTCCATGACGTCCAGCCGTCCGGGAAACGCCTCGTCGATGCCCTCGTGCAGGCGGGCCAGGGTCAGGGAACTGAGGTTGATCTCGAAGAGATTGGTCCCTGGATCGATTCGTTTATCGGGGATCAGACGTTCGCAGAGCTTCTGGAGCCGCCCCAAAGTGGTGCCCTGCGAGGAGGCACCGACACCTTCTCCCTCGCCTGACAGCGCCATCAAGGGAGCTAATTGGGCCATCGCCTGGTCGAACTCTCCCGCCTCGAATGCCCGCGCCAGCAGGTGGCGCTGGAGCTTGCCGCTGGTGGTCTTGGGAATGCGGCTCACCGGCAGCACCTGCGCGACCTCCAGGCCGGTCTGCTGGTTGAGAAACCTTCGCAACTCGCGCGCGAGCGGCGCGAATTCCGCCATTTCTCCCCGATGGACGACGAACACGACCAAGTCCTCAGGACCCTCTGCCAGCGAGGGTCGGGCGCCAACAGCGACGACCTTGTTGGTCTCAATCCCGGGGACCTGCTCTGCGATGCCCTCGAGATCGTGCGGATACCAGTTCTGGCCGCTGACGAAGATAACGTCCTTGGTCCGGCCGGCGATCACCAGCTGACCGTCGACGAGGACCCCGAGGTCGCCGGTGTCCAGCCAGCCATCCGCGGCCACGGCAGCCGCCGTCGCCGCCTCATCGCGGAAGTACCCGCGGGTGACGTTCTCGCCCCGGATCAGGACATGGCCCAGTTCGCCTTCGGCGACCGGCGCCCGCGCATCGTCGGAAATACGGACTTGGGTGCCCGGAACTGCGGTTCCGAGCATGACCATCGCCGCGGCCCGCGACTGCCCCGCCTCCAGGTGAACCACCGGCTGCCCCACCGTCAGCGCGGCGCGATCCAGGTGGATCACCCCGAGCGGCGCGCCAGGTCGGGGGAAGGTCACCGCCAGACTCGCTTCCGCGAGCCCATAGACCGTGAACATGCTGTCCGCGCGCAGGCCGTGCGACCGCATCGTCTCTACAAAGCGCTTGCAAAGCTCGGCCGAAATCGGCTCCGCGCCGTTGAACACCAAGCGCACTGCGGACAGGTCCAAGCCCTCCGGCCGCTTGGCTTCGTACTGCTTGAGGTAGTGCTGGTAGCCGAAATTGGGCGAGCACAGGATGGTGGCCCGCAGTTCCGTCGCCTTGTTCAGCCACAGCAGCGGGCGTCGCGCGAACAGTTCGGTGCGCATCACTGCGTGCGTGATGCCAACGGCCAGCATGTGCAGGTGAAAGCCGATAAGGCCCATGTCGTGGGTCAACGGCATCCAGCTCAGCGCGACGTCGCGATCGCTGAACTGCGCGGCTTCGCGGATCGAGGCGATGTTGGCCATGACGTTCCGATGCGTCAGGACCACGCCCTTGGGGTCACGCGTGGAGCCCGAGGAGTACTGGATGAAGGCGGTGTCGTCCGGCGAGGCCGCGTGCTCCCGTCCCGGCGCGCCGGTTGCGTCCAGCGCGCCGGCCTGAAGCGTCTGCGTCTGCATGCGCGCGTACTCAGCCGAGAGCCCCTGCGCGGTCGCGAAGGCGTCCATGCGCTCGAGCGTCCGCGCGTCGGTGAAGATCCAGGCGCGCTCGAACTGCGCGACGACGCGGAACAGCTTGCGACGATGCTCGTCGCTCACCCCCACGGCGATGGGCACCGGCACGATACCGCCCAGCACGCCGGCCCAGAACATCTCCAGGAAGCGTTCGTTGTCGTTGACGAAAAGGATCAGCGCATCGCCCGCCTTCAAGCCTTTGCGCTGCAGTGCGCCGAGCAGGCGCAGCGCGCGACGGCGCAGCTCGACGAAGCTCAGCGAGCGCTGGTCGTCCTCGCCGTCGATCAGGATGAGTTGGCGGTCTTCGCGCAGGTTGGCCTGCAGCGCGGCGTGAAGCGTGGGGAAACGGGACTCGGGCAGGGACACGCAGGCTCTCAGCGCGCGACGACCTGCATCGACAGGTCTTCGCGCGTACGAAGGTTGATCTGGAATTCGGCCGGAGGCGGAACCGGACCCAGGTATTTTAAGCGGAACCGGCGCGCTGCCAGGTACAGGTGCTGATTCATCTCGATCATCGCGAAGCCCTCGCCGATGCAGTGACGCGCGCCGGCCGAGAACGGGATGAACGCGAACTTGTGCCGCGCCGCGTCGATCTCGGGCGCGAAGCGCTCAGGCAGATAGGCTTCCGGGTCGGTCCAGAAGCGCGTGTCGCGGTGCAGAAGCCAGGGGCAGACGAACAGGTCCGTGCCCGCCGGCACGCGGTACCCGCCGAGTCGGTCATCCGCGATGGCGCGGCGGCTGAACAGCCAGACCGGTGGGTAGAGGCGCAGCGTCTCGTGCAGCACCTGCTCGGCATAGGGCACGGGCGCAGCGCTCGCCGCGTCGACCGCCGCGTGCAGACTGGCCTCCACCTCCGGATGCTGCGAGAGCCGGTACCAGGTCCAGTTCAGCGTAGCCGCGGTGGTCTCGTGACCGGCCACGATCAGCGACATGATCTCGTCGACCAGCGCGCGCTCGGGCATGGCGTCGCCCGTATCCTTGTCGCGCGCTTCCATCAGCATGGACAGGAAATCCATCTCCACGCGCTGCTCGCGCCGCCGGTCCTCGATCATCTGGCGCACGTGCTTCGTCAGCGCGCGGAATTGCTGGGCGAAGCGCAGGTCCCGCTGGCTGTCGCGCGCGATCATCGTGAAAGGGTGCTCTCCGACCTCGTTGGTGAGCTTGTCCAGGTCCACGCTGAACAGTGCCTGCAGCACGATGTTGAGCGACAACTCGCTCGTGTCGCGCGTGAGGTTGATCGGCTGTCCATCGGCCGCGCGCTGCGCCCACCGCTCCAGCAACGCGAGGTTGTGGCGCTCGATCAGCCCCGTGAACCCTTTGATCACCCGGCTGTGGAAGGCCGGCTGCATCATGCGGCGCTGCCGGGCCCAGAAGTCGCCGTCGCTGACGATCAGGCCGTTGCCGAGCAGCATCTTCACGCGCTCCAGCCCCACACCTTTTTTGTAGTTCTGGCGGTTGGCCAACAGGATCCAGCGCAGTTCGTCGGGACCGGACACGACGAGGCTGTCCGAGGCCCGCGTGACCGTGCGAACACGGACGACATCACCGTAGCGGCCCCGCAGGTCCTGCAGCACCGGCAGGCTCTCGTCATTGGCGTCGATGTCCCAGGGCCGTTCTGGCCCGGGTGCCAGCGTTTGTGTCGGGGTCTGGGTCATCCGGCAGTCGCACGTCCTTCGTAACCCGCCATGCTATCGCCCATGCGCATCAGCGTCCTGATCGTCGACGACGTAGCTCTGTCCAAATGCCAGGAGGCCGACTGCCTCGCGCACCTGCCCATGGCGCGCCAGCGCGAACTGCTCGACTGGCCGGACGCACGGGCACGTCAGCGCTCGCTGCTCGGCAGCCGCCTGCTGCAGCGGGGCCTGCAGCGTGTGGGCGCTCCGGCGGCAATCTTCGCCAGCCTGCGTCACCCTAAAGGCACCAAACCGCGCATCGATCCCCCGTACGAGTTCAGCCTTGCTCACTGTGAGGGCCGGGTGGGCTGCGCCGTGACGACCGGCACACCAGTGGGCCTGGACGTGGAACGCCTGGGGCTCCTGACCGCCGGAACCTCGGGCCTGTACCTGGCGCCCGCCGAGCGCGCCTGGGCCGGGGACGACTGCATGCGCTTCTACGCGCTGTGGACACGCAAGGAGGCGGTCTCGAAGGCGGCCGGACTGCGCGGGCTTCGCGATCTGCGCGCCGTCGAGGTCGAAGGCGCGCGGGCACGCGCCAACGGCAGCGCCTGGCACACTACTGCGCTGGACCTTGGCCCTGAATTCGTTGCGCACCTCGCCTGCGCCGAAGCGCATCCGATCGTCGATCTGGTCCGGCTGGACCCGGAAACGCTGCTGTAAACTTACGAATCGCATTCTCCCGAGTCTCCTACGTGACCCCTCGTGCCGTATTTCCCCACCGGGCGATCATCCTCAGTGCCGGTCAGGGCAGCCGCTTGCTGCCGCACACCGAGAACATGCCCAAGGCGCTGCTCGATCTGGCCGGTCGCAGCATGCTCGAGTGGCAGCTGATGGCGCTGGAGGCCGCCGGAGTCCGCGAGGCCGTGGTCGTCACCGGCTTTCGCGACAATCAAGTCGAGGATGCGATCCAGCGCCATACACCGCCGCTCATGCGCGTGCGTACGCTGTACAACCCGTTCTACAAGCTGGCCGACAATCTCGCGAGCTGCTGGATGGCGCGCGCTGAGTTGTCTGCCGGCCCCTGCCTGATCCTGAACGGCGACACCCTGTTCGAGCCCGAGATCGCGCGCCGCCTGCTCAGCGCCCCGGCCGCGCCAATCACCGTGACAATCGACCGCAAGGGCGCGTACGACGCCGACGACATGAAGGTCGACACCGAGGGCACGCGGCTGCGCGCCATCGGCAAGAAGCTCAAGCCGGAAGAGACCACCGGCGAATCGATCGGCTTCCTGCGCTTCGACGCCGCGGGCGCGGCGACCTTCGTCGCCGAGATCGAGCGGACGATGCGGACGCCCGAGGGCCCCGGCCTCTGGTACCTGTCGGCGATCCATCGCCTGGCCAATACGGGCGCCGACGTGCGCGTGGCGTCGATCGAAGGTCTGGAGTGGGGCGAGCTGGACTTTCCGGCCGACCTCGAGCGCAACCGCGAGATCGCCAGCGGTTGGGTGCAGCGCGGCCTTTTCGAAGCGGACACCGCGTCGGCTCCACGCAAGGCGGGAGCCGCCGCCTGATCAGGCGGCGCGCTCGACCGGCGAGCGTCACCCCGACGACCCGCCCCGCAGCCGGGGCGCGCGCGGATTCGAAGCGATAGATGCTTCGAAAAGCTTGACGCCGCCTCGCCGCAGTCTGGCGCATGCGTCGGCGCAGGCCGCGAGTCTCATCCTGGGCATGTGGACGCTCCCCGTGAGCATCCGCTTTTCGCACCGACCGGTTGCCCGAGGTCGTGACCACACGTCAACGAATTGTTAACGGCGCGTTCACGAAATTCGGATACACCCTGAAACAAACTCGTCCCCTGCCCTCGCAACGACGCACGTTCCGATGACCTGCCCCCGCCCCTTGCCTCGGACCGCTCGCGCCGGCAGCGAGGACCGATGAGGATCGTCTTCCCTTACCTGGCGCAGCACCACCAGATCCCGCACTCGCTGCCGATCGCCATCGAGATCGCGCGGCGCCATCCGCAGTGCGAAGTGCACGTCGCCTATCCAGGCCAAGGCGCCTTGCCCTTCATCCGCCGCCTCGTCGCCGAATATGCATCCGACGCGCCGCTGCACTACGACGCGATGCGCCTGGACCCAGTCAACCGCTTGCGCCGCGCGCACGGACTGGTGCCGCTGAAAAAGCTCGCGATGCTGGTCAACCGCCAATACTTCCGCGGCTTCGATGCCATCGCGACGCCTGAGCGCACCTCGCTGTTCCTGCGCCGCATCGGCGTAACCCGCCCACGCCTGATCTGGACGCGCCACGGCGCCGGCGATCGCGAGGTCGGGTTCTCCCGCAACGTCAGGCAGTTCGATTTCGTATTGATGGCGGGTCGCCGCATCGAGCAGCGGCTGCTCGATGCGAACCTGATCCGCCCCGGCGCCTATTCCACCGGCGTGTATGCGAAGTTCGACTGGCTCCAGCAGTCGCTGGACTCGGGCACGCGTCTGTTCGACAACACGCGGCCCACGGTGCTCTACAACCCGCACTTCTCGCCGGAACTGTCGTCGTGGCCACGGCTGGGCATGCAGGTACTCGAACATTTTGCACGCAGCGAGCGCTACAACCTTATCTTCGCGCCGCACGTGCGGCTGTTCGATCCGCCGCGCCCCTCGCGCTACAAGCCTTTCGCGGAGTTCATGCGCCTGCCACACCTGCGCATCGACCTGGGCAGCGAGCGCAGCATCGACATGAGCTACACGCGCGCCGCCGACCTGTACCTGGGCGATGTCAGCAGCCAGGTCGCGGAGTTCGTGCACCGTCCGCGTCCCTGCCTGTTTCTGAACCCGAACGGACATGGCTGGCGCGGCGATCCAAACTTCGCGTTCTGGAACCTCGGCCCGGTCACGCGCGCGGTCGATCAGCTCGAGGCGCAGATCGACGGCGCCTTCGCCAGCCACGCGTCCTACGAGGACGCGCAGCGGCGCTACTTCCAGGAAACCTTCGAACTGCCGGCGCAGCACACCTCGGCCGCGCGAGGCGCCGACGCGATCGTGGAATTCCTGCGCAACCAGCGCATGACTGCGCCGCAGTCGGCGCCGGGGCCGGCGCTGGGTTTTTTCAGCGCGGCCGAGGCTCGCGAAGCTCAGCCCTGACGCGACATCAGTCTTCGCACCAGCTCGAGATCGGCCGGCTTGTCGACGTCCACCGCGGCGCGGCCGTCGGCGATGTCGACCCACGCGATGCGAGCCCCCGACAGCTCCTGCAGCCGGCCGAGCGCGTCGGCCAGGCTGAGCAGCCCGGCCTTGTAGCGCAACGCGTAGCCCACGCCGAGCCGCACGATCATGCGGATCGGCCGCTTGCGCTCGGCCTCGATCTGCTGCCATAGCTCGACAACGCCGCGCGCGGCCGGCCGTCTCATCAGGAAGATGTTGCAGCCCGAGTAGGAGTCGTCGGAAAAGCGCAGCCAGGTGCGCTGCGTGTCCGGCACCGCCGCGCAAACCGCCGCCTTGCGCGACAAGGCGACGGCGACGTCGGCGTGCGCGGGCGAGTTCGCCAGGAAAGTCTCGATCCATTCCGGCTGCATCAGCGGGTGATCGGCGGTAACCACCAGCAACGGCGTGCCCAGCTCGTCGATCGCGGCGGCCAGGCTCGCGCTGGGACCGGACGAGGCCGGCATCGTCGTCACCGGCTTGGTGCAACGCGGGGCGCGCAGGCCAGAGAGCGATTCGAGGATCTCTGGGCGCTCGATGCAGATCACGATGCGGCCGACGCTGGGCGAATCGGCGAGCGCCGCGACCACGCGCTCGATCATCGTCGTGCCGCCGATGTCGATCAGCGCCTTGTGGCTCACGCCGGCATGATCAGCCAGGGGGTCGCCGCCAGCGCGGCTGCCGGCCAGCACCAGCGCGGTGAGCGGACTCGCCTTCGTCACGCCAGCAATTTCTGGTACACGCGGTAGGTCTTGTAGGGGCCGGATTCGAGCGACTCGATCATGCGACGCATCGGCATGTTGTCCTCGAGAATCCAGGAGAGTTCGACCTTTTCGACGCGGCCGCTCCTGAGCACGCCCTGGCGCATCTTCTCGATGATCAGGAACGGGATCACGCCGCCCAGCAGGCCGACGTTGCTGCTGCGGCGGATACCCATCAGTGGCACGCGCGCACTCTTCGGGACCCGCTTGAGGCGCATCAGCAGCCTGATCCAGTTGAACGGCAGCAGGCGGCCCTTGAAGTCGGCGATCGCCTCGTTGAGGTTGGGCAGGGTGACGCCGAAGCCGACCGGCTTTCCGTGCATCTCGACGATGCCCACCCAGGTCGGATCGATCAGCGGCTTGAGGCTCTTGGCCATGTGCCGGATCTCGGCCGGCGTGAACGGCACGAAGCCCCAGTTCCCGCTCCAGGCGTCGTTGAAGATCTCGGTGATCATGTCGAACTCGGCGTCGTAGTTCTTCATGTCGAGGTTCCGCGCCGTCATCGCGGCCGGCTTGCGCCGGTCGATGAACTTGCGTGCTGCCGGCGGCAGGTCGTGACGCATGTCGTACAGGTAGGCGAACAGGTCCTTGGCCTTGCCGTAGCCCTGTGCCTCGATGCGCGCCGCCATGTAGCGCGGATCGTGAGCCATGAACATCATCGGCGGCGTGTCGAAGCCGTCGACGAGCAGACCCGACTCCTCGTTGATGGACAGGTTGAAGGGTCCACGCACGGTCGTGCGGCCACGCTTGCGCAGCCAGGCCTCGGCGGCGGCGAACAGCGCATCGAAGATCGCCGGGTCGTCCTCGGCCACGATCATCCCGAAGTGGCCGATGGTCGGGTCGTTCACCAGCTTGTCGATCTGCGCACTGATGCGCCCCACGTCGCGGCCGTCGCGACAGGCCAGGAAGAACTGCCATTCTGCGTGCGCGAAATACGGGTTCTTCTTCGGCGACAGCGCTTCTTCGCGTTCGATCAGCAGCGGCGGCACGAAATGCGGGTCCGCGGCGTACAGCCGCGCGGGCAGGCCGATGAAGCGCTTCATCAGCGCAGGCGTCACGGCCGCAAGGATCTCTACCGGACTCACTCCGCCTCCCGGGTTCGATACTCCGACGTCAGATATCCCAGCTTCACCGTGCGGAATGTGTGCCACAGGAACGTCAGCCCCTGCCACGCTGTGACGATCACGAATCCCGCCACGCCGTCGCCGAGCATCAAGGCGATGGCCATCACGCTCATGGTGATGTTGCGACGCGCGATGATGCTGCGGACGTGTTCGTCGAGGCGCGTGCTCGAATGCAGCGCGTGTCCGAGGCGCCGCTTGGCGACCCTCAGGACCAGGCGATCGGCGAGATAGAACCCGATGAACCAGAGCATCACCTGGAACATGGGGTCGACCAGGTGATGCCCGCCGAGCGCCCAGCCCCATGCGAAATACCAGAACGGCGGATGCACCTGGTCCAGCCCGTGATCCAGCAGGTTTCCGATCCAGGAATCGGTGAGGGTCAGCCGCGCCACCTTCCCGTCCACGCTGTCGAGCACGCTCATCGCGTAGGCGGAGGCGAACCCCGCGACCCATTGGCCGTCCATCCACAGCGGTACCGCGAGGAAGGCGAAGATGATCGAGAGCACCGTCACCACGTTCGGGTGAATGCCGAAGCGCGCGCAAAACCGGGTCAGCGGCCAGACAAGCGGCGGATACACGTACCGCGTCAGCAGGTCGGTCGAACCCTTGTAGTTGTCCCAGAACAGCTGCCGTTCCAGTGCGCGTCGCGTCTGCGCGCTGTCAACCGCGTGGATCCAGTACGGCAGGCTGCGCCGCAGCTTGTCGATGTACGCGGGGAAAGCCCGCTCGTCGAGCGGCGCGATACGCCCCGCACCGCACAGCGCGTCCGCGACCTCGCCCAGGTTGGCCGCCGATTCGGGAATGGCGTCCGCCATGGACGCGTCGAGATTGAGCACGACGGCGCGTCGCGCATCCGTTCCGCGCGACGCCAGCGCCGGCACCGCGGAATTTCCGAGGAACCGGATGAGCCGGGGATCGACGACATTCGATCCGTCCATCGCGACCAGGCGCGCAGGTGCGCTGGTCAGCGCACGGCGCAGACGCGTGCCGAGCGGCTCGCTGGAAGCGTCGACCGTAGCGCCCGGCCAGCTCGCGTTGGCAGCACCGGACAGGATGACGGCATCCCCTCCCGACTTGGCCACGCTGCGACGCAGTCGCTCGAGCGGCGGAACGCCGAACAGGGTCTCGGCTCTCGCCAAGCCCGAGGTCTCAATCCATAGATTCATGTTTGGTCGCAGAGATGCAATTGAATGAGGCCGATCAGGGTGAACAACACCGGCGCCGCCGCCACCGAGGCGAGCGCGGGAATGCGGCCACTGGTCCCCATCGCCGCCATGATGCCATCGCACAGCAGGTAGGCCAGGCCAAGGCCCAGCGCGATCAGCAAGCTTCCGCCGCCGCCCCCGCTGCGCGCCATCATCTGCGCGGTCGGTGCGGCGAGCAGCAGCATGATGAAGGCCGTCAGCGGCGTCGTGAAACTGCGATAGAAGACGGTCTGGTAGAAGCTCAGCGGCTGCCCGCCCACGCGCTCACCGCTGAGCACGCCCGCCAGCATGCTGTTCGACAGGTGCGGCTGGACCAGGTCCAGCCGCATCACGTCGTCCGGCCGCAGGTTTGCGGTCCAGGTCTGTCTGGCCTCGTCCACGCGGCTCATCTTGTCCTTGCCCACGCGCAGTTCTTCGACCCCGGAGAGCTGCCACACGCCGCCCTCCCAGTCCGCGCTCGCAGCGGTGATGCGCCGGGAGAACAGGCCGCCGGCACCGCGCTCGTAGATGCGCAGGGCCGTGAGCCGGCGCCCGTCGGAACTGGCGTGATCGAAGGAGACCGGCCCATCGCGCGTCTGCACCCAGCGCGGCTCAGGCTTTTCCTCGGGCGGAGCGGTCTCGTCCCACCAGGACTTGAGCGCGGCCTCGGCGCGCGGAACGATGCGGTCGGACACCGCGAACTGCATGCCCGCCAGGACCAGTGGTACCGGCAGCAGCAGCAGCAAGAGACGCTTCAGGCTCATGCCGGCGCAGCGCATCGCCACGATCTCGTGGTTGCGCGCCATCGCGTAGAACGCCGACATCGCGCCGAGCAGCACGGCCAGCGGCAGCGCCAGCACGACTTCGCTGGGCGTGCGCAGCAGCGCGTAGCGCGCCAGGCCCGACATGCCCAGGTTGCGATCGAGCACATCGGTGGTGACGTCGAGCAGTTCCAGCAACTGCATCAGGGCGGTCAACACCAGCGCGAGCGCCACTACCTGGGTGGTTACGCGACGACGCAGGTAACGCGCGAGCACGCCGTTCATTTCTTCTTCGTTCCGCGACCGCCGAAGCCCTCGAAGCCGCCCTCGATAGCGCTGATTGCGCGCGTCACCGGGTTGTCGCCCGGCCAGGCGAGGCTGCCATGGAACAGCCATGTGACGAACACGCCGAACACGAACAGCGGCAGCCACACCGCGATCAAGGCGCCAGCGCGTCCGCTCTCGGCCATGCTTTCGCCGAACTGCAGCGCGTGGTTCAAGGCCAGCAGGGTCAGGCACGCGAACACCACGCCCGGTGCGCGACGGCCGCGCTTGGAGGCCATGCCCAGCGGCAGCGCGAGCAGGGGCAACAACGGCAGCATCAGCGAGCGCGCCATGCGCGCGTGGAATTCACCGGCCATCTTGCGCATCGGAATGTCGCGCTTCTCTCCTCGGCCGTGCAGGCCGTCCCAGAGTTCCTCGAACGTGAGCTCGCGCACCGAGTCGCCGCGCGCACGGAACGCCGGCGCCTTGGGCGTGAAGTCCGCGTTGATAAGCCCGGTCTGGAAGCGCAGGTACGAGGCGGTCTTGTCCGCCGACTCGCGCACCACGGCGCCGTCCTCGAGTTCGAGCAGCAGGCGGCGGCCGTCGGCCGAGGGCTTGAGCAGGCCGTGCCTGGCGGTGGTGATCTCGTCGTCGTCACCGATGCGCCGCTGCACGAACACGCCGTCGAGCGTGCGTCCGTCTGGACCTACCTTCGTCGCGCTGAGGCGAAAGCCCTGGCCCGCGTTGACGAAGCGATTGCCCTCCACGCGTGCGTCCCATCCCGCCTGTAGCGCGTCGTTCACCGCCACGTGGTAGCGGTAGCGGCTCATCGGCTGCAGATAGCCGAACAGGTAGAAGTTGAACCCACAGAGCAGCAGCGCCACGACGAAGTACGGAATCGCAATGCGCGTGATCGAGCGACCGGTGCCCAGCATCACGTCGAGCTCGCTGTTGTCGCCCAGGCGCGCCACCGCCATGAAGATCGCCGCGGTGAAAGCCGTGGGAATCGCGAGTCCCAGGTAGTGCGGCAGCAGGTTCCCCGCCATCCGCATCACCGCACCGAGATCTGCGCCGGTCGAGGCGGCAAGGTCGAACAATCGCAGAAGGCGCTCGAGCATCTGCGCGAGCAACAGCGTTCCGAGCGCGAACATCAGCGGCGGCGCGAACAGCCGCAGCGTGTAGGCGTCGAGGCGGTCGGGGACGAGACGTCCGGTCGAAGACACCGTACGTCAGTCCTCCGCGCGGTCCCAAGCCGCGTGCAGCGTCGCGACGAGCTTGTCGCGGGCTGCGGTTTCGGGCGTGACAAAGGCGTCGAGCTGCGGGGGGCCGGGCCAGCCCACATCCGGGTACTGCTGACCGGCGAACGCACGCGCGCCGGAGTACCGCGGGACGACGTGAAAGTGCACGTCGGGGTCCACCATCATCAGCATGAGGTAGTTGATGCGCTCGTAGCCGCTGACCTCGCGCAGCGCGCGCTCGATGCGGCGCACCACTCCCCGCAGGTCGGCGTAGGCGCCGGGGCTGAGGTCGGCGAACGCCAGCACCGGCTCGCGGCACACCAGCGCCAGCGAGCCGAGCGTCGGTTGCTTGGGCCGTAGTAGCACCGTCCAGTGGCTCGTCTGCGCGATGCGGGTCGCAGGATCGCCGAACTTCGCTTCGGTGGGATTGGTCATCTTTCGGGATCCGTTCGTTCGCGCCGCCACGCCTTGCCGCGCCGCGGGACAGTCGGTCCGTCGCATTCTATCCATCCGCGTCCCTTGGCCCACCGTCCGGCACAAGGGAGTCGCTCCCGACTCCGTCCGGGCTACAGGCCGCGCGACAGGCTCAGCTCGTACTGGATGGCATCGACGAACGCACCCTGCTCGACCGACCAGCGTCGCACGAGCACCTCCGCACGCGGTATGTCCGCCTCCGGCCACAGCCGCAGGCGATGCCAGCGCGCGCCCTCGTCGCGCGGATTGGGCAGCGCCGAGGAGGACGGCACGCACAGGCAGGGAATCGGACCGGCCGGTCCGTCGAGCGCATCGAGCCGCGCATCCCGTGCGTGCCCGTGCAGCACCAGCTCCGCGCCGCAGCGACGCAATACGGCGCGCAGCGCCGACGCATCGGCCAGCGACTTGCGCCAGCTCACCGCACCTGCCGCCACCGGGTGATGCAGCAGCACGATGCGCATGCGCCCGGCCGCCGCTTCCTCGGCCAGGATCGTTTCGAGTCGCTGCAACTGCTCCTGCCCGAGGCGCCCGCGCGCGAGCAGCGGCGCCGTCGGCAACGCCGAATTCAGCCCGATCAGCGCGAGGCGTTCGTCCACGTGGTGCACGAACGGCCACTGGGACTCGAGCCGCGTCCACCGGCTCCATCGCCCCAGCCCTTCCACGGGCGACACGTCCACCAGCGCATCGTGGTTGCCCGGCACCAGGCTCAGCTGCCCGGCCGGCGCCAGCGCCTCCAGCCAGGCGGCAGCGTGCCGGAACTCCTCGGGCAGCGAGAAATTGGTGATATCGCCGGTCACGACGACGTGATCGGGCGCGTGTGCACGCAGGTCCGCGGCCAGGGCTTCCAGGATTTCAGGTCGCTGCAGGTGGCGACGACGGCGCCAGGACCAGGCGCTGAGCTGGCGCTTGGAGAAGCGCTGCGCGAGCGAAAGTCGCGGTTCGAACGGCAGGTGCAGGTCCGAGACATGCGCCAACGTGACCGGGTTCATCGATAATCCGCTTTGTCTCCTGAGCGTTTTGATCATGCCACACGCCTCGCCGCCCTCCTGCGGTCGCCCCTGCCTGCCGTGAGCGTCGCGCCGAGCGTGTCCGGGCGCGTCGTCGGTTCCTCGTCGCTGCGCATCTGGAGCCTCACCAGCCCGGAGCGCCTGGGTCGCCAGTTCGCCCGCTTCGGCGTGGGTCTGGACACGCCGGACGCCGCGCGCGTCGTGGTGATCCGCGCGGACTGGGTGCTCGACGATGCCGTCGTGCGCGGCCTGACGACCGCGACCGAGGACATCGTGCTGCTGGCCCCGGATGGATCGCGTATCGCGCTGAATGTCGCGGCCGCCGACGCCGACGGCGCGGCCACCGCGCTGGCGGAGGGACGCATCAAATCCGCGAGCACGCGCGCGGTCACGGCCTCGGACCTCTCCGACGGCTACAACGACGCGCTGCGCAAGCGCGAACCGCCTTTCCTGATGCCGCTGACCGCACAGAACCTGCCGGCGATCGAGCGACGCGTGTTCGGCGCCTCGTACAAGGGCGTCACCGACCTCGTCACGCTCTACCTGTGGCCGGCGCCCGCACGTGCGGTGACGCGGGTCTGCGCGAAGCTCGGCATCACGCCCAACCAGGTGACCAGCATGAGCGCCGTGCTCGTGCTGCTCGCGATGTGGGCGTTCTGGACCGGCCACTACGGCTGGGGCCTGATCGCGGCCTGGCCGATGACCTTCCTCGATACCGTGGACGGCAAGCTCGCGCGCGTGACGCTGACGTCGTCCAAGCTCGGCAACGTGTTCGATCACGGCATCGACCTGGTGCACCCGCCGTTCTGGTGGTGGGCCTGGATCGTCGGCCTGAACGCGGCGCACCTGCCGCTCGTGGAGCCGGGCTTCATCCTCGCCGTGATCGTGGCGGGCTACGTGCTGCAACGCGCCGAGGAAGGCATTTTCATGGCCGCGTTCGGCATGGACATGCACGTGTGGAAGCGCTTCGACAGCCGGCTGCGCCTGATCACCGCGCGACGAAATCCCAACCTGATCATCCTCACCTTCGCCTGCCTCATCGGCCGGCCGGACTGGGGCATCGAGTGGGTCGCCGCCTGGGTGGTGCTCTGCCTGGTCGTTCATGCGCTGCGGATCCTGCAGGCCGCGCTCGCGCGCCGCCATGGCCCGTTGCGCTCCTGGCTCGCGTCTTGAGCCCGGGCAACGCGTGAGCCAGACGCTGCGCGAACGGATCGAAGAGGAATTGCGCCGAGGCGTTCCCGAGCCCGTCACGCAACTCGCGCGCGAACTGGCGGCACGCGCCGGCGATGCGACTGCCGCGGTGCTGTTCTACGGGTCGGGCCTGCGCGACGAGGCGCTCGATGGCGTGCTGGACTTCTACGTGCTGCTCGACGACGTGCGCGCCTGGCCCGGCTCGTGGCTCGCGGCAATGGCCAACCGCGTGCTGCCGCCGAACGTCGCCTACCTCGAGGTCGAACGCGACGGTCGCACGCTGCGCGCGAAGATCGCCGTGATGAGCGTCGCGCAGTTCGCCAGCGGCATGGAACGCGAGGCGCTGGACACCACGCTGTGGGCGCGCTTCTCGCAACCTTGTCGTTGCGTGTTGGCGCGTACGGACGCCGACCGCGCGGTGGTGGCGTCAGCTGTCGAGACCGCCGTGCGCACTGCCGCGGCCTGGGCCGCCGGGCTTGGCCCGCAGTCCGGCGCGGCCGAAGACTACTGGCGTGCGTTGTTCGCGCGCACCTACGTCGCCGAGATCCGCGTCGAGCGCGCCGGCCGTGCGGATGACCTCGTCACGCGCGACGCGGCGCGCTACGCCGCGCTGCTGCCGCTGGCCTGGGACGCGGCGAGCATCGCGTACACCGTTGGCGATCAAGGACGATTCACGCCCTCGCTATCGGAGAGCCAGCGCAGCCAGGTCGCTCATCGCTGGGCCTGGCGGCAACGAATGGGCAAGCCGCTGAACGCGCTGCGCCTGCTCAAGGCGGCCTGCACTTTCGACGGCGCGGCCGACTACGTAGCGTGGAAGGTGGAGCGTCACTCCGGCTTGCGCCTGCAGATCAGCGATTGGCAGCGCCGGCATCCACTGCTGGCCGCCCCCGGCGTCTACCTGCAGCTCAGGCGTCGCGGCGTGCTGCGCTAGCCCGTGCCGTTCTCGAGGAAATGCACGATGGCATCGGCGCCGCGAGCCGCCGACATGGTTCCGGCGGCGACGCCGAAAGTGGCGGCCACATAATTCGCCTGCAGCTGGGCGAACTCGGCCGGCCGCGCCAGGGCCGCATCAAGGGTCGATGCGAGGCTGCTGATATCGCGGATCACCGGCCCCAAGGCCCAGAAGCCGTAGTTCGGATCGTCGCGCCACGACACCTGATGCGAATCGATGAAGACGCAGGGTCGCGGCCTGTACACGAACTCTGCGACCTGGCTGCTCACGTCGCCCAGGTAGAGGTCGGCCGCATCCAGGTAGCTCATGTCGATCGAGTACTCGCTGCCGAGGTCGATGCGCATGTTGGGATGATCCGCGAAGCGCGCGAACGCGCGGAATTTGCGTGGAGTCGGTGGGTCGAACAGCCGCACGTGCGGCGCGAAGATCAGGTTGTAGCGGCCGCTGCTGGCGAAGAAATCCAGCACGGCCATCCCGTGCACCGGCCATGAGGAGAGCGAGGATTCGAAGTGCGGGTTGTACAGCACGACAGGGAGATCATTGTCGAACCAGCGGCCTCGAGTGGGGCGATTCAACAGCCAGTCGAACTTCGCGTAGACGCCTCCGGTGTAGCGCCCGGGATGAATCAGGCCGGCGCCGAGCAGGCGCGCCTCGATCTTCGGCCCGGCGAGCAGCACGTAGTCGAACTGGTCCACGTCGCGCGCAAATCCGACCGCCCGATCCCCCGCGCCATGCCGGGTCCAGATCAGCCGGGTCCGGTCCAGGCCCAGATTGCGCATGAGCAGCGACTTGCGCAGGAACAGCGAGGTGCGTTCCGGTGTCACGATCGCGTCGAACGCGCGCATGTAAGCCCGGTTCTTGAGGATGGTGCGCTTCTTCGCGCCCAGCGAATCCCACAACGGCCGTTCCAGCGCGTCGACCTTCACCGGTGCGTCGCGCGCATATTTCGCAAGCAGGTTCCGGATGAACTCGACGTGCATGGGCATGGCCGCGGCCGCGTGAACCTCGACCTGCGGATGGCGCGCGGCCAGCTGTGCCGCGATCGGCAACGAGTGAAACACCTGGTGCAGCTGCCCCAGGTACGGAAAGACCACTTTCATTTTGTGCACGGCGAAGGGTTTGGTACCGTTCCGATACGTCGTTTTATGTTCCGCGGCGAAACAATATTAAGAAAATCACCGAACCTTCGTGAACAACCCCTCCAGCGCCCAGGATTTGCGCATCGCGTTCTATTGCAACCTCATGGGATGGCCGAAGCGTTCCAGTGGGGGCGTACGCCAGTGGGCGCTCACTATGGCGAATGCGCTGGTCCAGCGGGGCCTCGCGGTCGACATGTTGTGCGAAGCGCCGGCGCGGCGCTTCATCGACGAGCCGCTGCTGGATCCGCGGGTCGGGCGCGTGATACTGGGACGCAGCCTGGTCGCCCGCTTCAGGCTCGATGCCTATGTGCGGGCCCACCCTGAGGTCCGCGTCGTGTCTGCGCTGAACCACTACAACATCGCCGCAGCGCGGCTGAAACAGCGTTTCGGCTCGCGCGTCCACGTGATGCTCACGCAGCGCGAGAACTTGAGCGCCGACGCATCCTGGCTGTCGCAGCGCAAGTACCGAAGAGCGGTGCAGGGCGTGCGAAAGCATTTCAGCCATGCCGATGCCGTGGTCTCGGTCAGCCAGGGGCTGACCGAAGATCTGCGCGACAACTTCGGCGTCGATCCGGCGCGCCTGCACACGATCTACAACCCGGCTTTTCGCGCCAGCTTCGTGGCCGCAGCGCAGGCACCGGTCGATCATCCCTGGCTGATGCAGAAGGACCGACCGCTCGTGATCGCGGCCGGCCGCCTACATCACGTCAAAGGTTTCGATGCTCTGCTCGGGGCGTTCGCCCTGCTGCGACAGACCACCGATGCGCGGCTGATCATCCTGGGCGAAGGCAAGGAACGCGCGAATCTCGAGGCGCAGGTACGCGAGCTGGCGCTCACCGATGCCGTGCAGATGCCGGGCCGCGTCGGATCGCTCGCGCCCTGGATGGCGTGTGCCGACCTGTTCGTGCTGCCGTCGCGGCGCGAGGGCCTGCCGGCCGTGCTGATCGAGGCGCTGGCGATGGGCATGACCGTGGTGGCTACGCGTTGCCCGAGCGGGCCGGACGAGATTCTCGAGGAGGGCCGCTGGGGCCGGCTCGTGCCTGTCGGCGATGTCGGGGCGCTGGCCAGCGCGATGATCCACGCGCTGCAGCAGCCCGCGCCGGACCGCGATGCACTGCGTGCGCATGCCGCATCGTTCTCGCTCGAGCGGGCGCTCGATCAGTACCTGGCCCTGTGGCGTCGCGCTCCGTCGGGCTGAGTCATGACTCGCGAACTGGTC
>JBKJPX010000055.1:0-9965 GCA_046594215.1 Panacagrimonas sp. | reverse complement strand
GGTTTTTCGTATCGAACAAGTCGTTTGAATCGCGGACCCGGGGCTGGGTGGCAGAGTGGTTATGCAGCGGACTGCAAATCCGCGTACGCCGGTTCAATTCCGACCCCAGCCTCCATTGATCTTCAGGTGACGCCCGCTCGCCGTACCAGCTCGAGGCCGGCCATCTACACGGCGGCGACTCCGACCGGAGATCGAGTGGTTGCACGCGAGTG
Organism: Panacagrimonas sp.; assembly: GCA_046594215.1. Classification (GTDB taxonomy): domain Bacteria; phylum Pseudomonadota; class Gammaproteobacteria; order Nevskiales; family Nevskiaceae; genus Panacagrimonas. The sequence continues at coordinate 9,753 of JBKJPX010000055.1, read as the reverse complement.
ACACGCTAAGTTCTCGCTGACCTGAGTGCCGGATCACGCCCATCGCCTGTTGCGCCGCTTCGAGGTCGAGCTGTTCTCGAGGCCCGCTGCTCGGATCATCGGTGACATCCGGCCCTACGAAGTATCAGTCGTCCTGCGTCGCATCTCGAAAATCGCGGGGCGCTCTAAACGGCGCGCACCGTGCACTGCAGGACTGCGGACAGGTGTCTCCCCCTGTGATGAGGAGGTCGTGACGACCGCGATCCGACGGTACGCGAGAGATCCTTCGCCAGCAGCGCCCAGGCCCGAGCAGGTCTGTGTGCGCGCTGCGAGCCCTCGACGCCAGCAACGCCAACAGTCGCCTCAGTCCTGCCGCACCCGCCGCAGCAGGCTGATGGCCATCGCCACGAGTAACAACGAGGCCACCGTCAGCACCGCCCAGAACACATAGCGTCGCACCGGGACGGGCACCGGCGCCGCGCGCAGCGCCTCGTCGCCAGCGAGGGTCCGCGCCGCTCCCGGGCGTGCGGCGCCGAGCATCGTCGAGGCATCCCGCGAGGAGACGGCCTGGCGCCACCATTCGCAGGCGCGACGTGTCGCCGCCGGCGCACGCACGCTGCCGTAGGCAAGCACGAACGGCGGCTCGCCCTGTGTCACGAAGCGCAGCAGGTCGGGCACATATCCAAGGTGCAAGACCGGCGCCGCATCGCCGAACGCCTCGCGGCCGTCGCGGACCTGCACGCGCCACAAGGGATCGGCCGTTGCGAGGAAGACGATGTCGCCACTGGTCCGTACCTCGCCATCCTGCTCGAAGCGGAAGCGCTCGCCCTGCCACCGCGTCACCCAGGGGGCGGTCGGATCGGGACGGCTGAGCAGCGTGACGGTCGCGATCTGGTTGCGCCCGGTGAGGTCGATCCGGGCGCGGCGCACGGGCGCCCGACGCTCGGCGTCGTAGTCGAACGGCGATGCGTCCGGCTGCACCGGCTGGCTCTTCGCTTCGAACCACCGATCGTTCACCGTGCTCGCCGGCGGATAGGTCAAGGCATTGGCGATCGCCGCGTCGATCACCGGTGCGGGACCGTCGTCGGCGCGCACCAGGCGCAGGTACTGGTAGCGAGCGACGGGTAGCGCCGTCGTCGCGCGCTCGATCGAGGCGTCCTGTGCCTGCAAGCGCACGAGGACGGCCTGCGGCACCACCACGCGCCATTGTTCCAGCGTCTCGCTGGCCTCGATTCGCACGCCGATCTCGGACGCGCCGTCGGCGGTCCGCCACACGAGTCGCAACTGGGTGAGCGGCTCGCCGACACCGCGCGCATCGATCACGTAGCCGCGCACCGGCGGTGGCGGTGGCGCGTCGTGAGACAGGGCGCCGCTCGACGGAGAGACGTCGACCTTCACGGAAACGTCGCGCCCGGCGTTCACCGATACCTCGGTTCCCGATTCCGACGCATCCGATGCGGGACGACCGCCCTGCACTGGAAAGACGGGCAGCTGCACCTCGTGCGCGCGCGGCGGCTCGGCCACCGTGGTTTCCTCGGGACTGCAGATCGCGTGCGGCACAGCCATCTGCTGTGCATTGAACACGCCCAGGTCCTCGAGACGCGCGCGCGTGGTCCCGGCATAGGCGGCGTCGGGAATCTCGAGCTGCCACACCGGTCGATTCGGGTCGCCTTGGATCTCGATCCCGGCGACGAAGTCCTGCAGGCCGACGGCACCGGCATTGCCCAGCTGCATTCCCAGAAGCGCAGCAAACGTCACACGACGCGGATTCATGATGCGACCTCTTCTTCCGCCGTCTCCCCCGTGGCCGGGGGCAGGGGCGACACGTAGCCGACCACCAGCAACAAGACACCGACGGTCATGAACGAGAACACGCGCGCCAGCGTCCCGCTGTTGGCGGTGTCGACCAGGAACAGCTTGACCACCACGATCGCCATCAACGCCACCCCGGCGATCCACACGCCGCGCCAGCGACGCCGGCTGGCGGTGATCATCGTGATGACGCCGATCACGCTCCAGAACACGGAGAACGCGGACTGCGCGATCGTGGACCCGGTGAAGGCGCGCAGGTCCAGCGGGAGGGGCAGGTACCAGTGCAGCGCTCGGGCCAGCATCGCGTTCATCCACAGGAACACCAGCGCGGCGATGCCCATCACGAGCAACTGCGCGCGGCGGTCTCCCTGGCGCAGCGAGCCGAACCTGTCCCGGCTCACCAGGTAGCGCACGGCGGCCATCAGGACGACAGCGACGGCGAGATCGAGCGGATTGAAGAGCACGACGTAGGGCAGGGGCACGGGGTCGCCATCGCTGGCGAGGTTGATCACGAGCGTCCACGAGCCGGCGATCGCGAGCAGGATCCACCCCGCGAGTCCGCGATAGTGCTCGGCGTGGCGCGCGACCGGCCATGCCGGCCAGGGCCGGGTGGAGCCGAGCATCCAGAGCAAAGCCGCCGGCACCACGCCCCACGCAAGGCCAGGCCAGATCCCGTCGGCGTACTGGTCGATCTGCCAGGACAGTTCCCACGAGACCAGGCCGGCGAGCAGCAGGAGGCTCCCGACATGTGCCATCGGCAGTGCGGGCGCAAAGCCGTCGACCGTCTCATGGTCGATCTTCCACAACACCTGGTACCAGACCCCGAGCAACACCGGCCAACCGATCCACGCCGCCTGTGCCGCGGGATGTCCGTGATCGATGCTGCGTCCCAGGCCGAGCAGCACCGCGGGCAGGATCAATGCGAATGCGGTCCTGCCGAGCGCCGGCCAATCCAGGCGACGCGACACCGCCCACCCGCCGGTGACATTGATGGCGAGGAACAAGAGCATTCCGCCGGTGGCCACAGGGGGCCAGCCGCGCCCCATCTCTTCCAGCGTCCCCGCGAGCCACCACACCAGGCCCCACAACAGGAATGTCGAGGACAGCCAGGCTTCCCATTTCTTCAGCCCCGCAGTGTTTCGTTGAAGCCACCAGGCGGACAGCATGCCCGCGCCGGCAATGAGCACCTGGCCCAGATAGATCGCGTTCAGCAGCGGCCAGCCGTCGGGAACCTCGAAGCGCGCGAAGTACGCCGCACCCGCGAGCAATTGGAGCAGCGTGCCGAACACGCGCGCGATCAAGCGGTCCTGGCGCACGCCCAGCCAGAGCAGGCCGGCGCCCTCGATCGCCCACATCGCCGACGTCGTGCGGTGATCGAAGGCGAGCGGAATCGCCATGCTGCCGAAGATCACGCCCAGCGCCGCGAACGCCTCGCTCAACAAGCGCACGTTGTCGTTGCGCTGCCGGTACAGCCAGGTGCCGAGCAGGAGGTAGAACGCGCCGATCGCGATCGCACTCCACGCCAGCGCGAACGGAACGTCGCGCACGAGCGAGGCCAGCAGGCCCAAGACGGCCACCGGCAGGCCGAAGACCAGCGAGGCGGAGACGTATCCGCGCAGGTTGGGCTTCTGGCGCAACGAGAACAGCACCGAGATACCGGCGTAGATCAGGAAGAAGAACGCTAGGAACCCGACGGTGCTCCAGCGCTTTTCCGGAGCGAACGCGGCCGCGCGAAACAAGCCGACGATTCCGAAGGTGAACACGAAACCGACCAGGTTGAGTACGCGCCAGGTGCGGAACCAGGACATCGCGAACACGCCGAGGTTGAGGATCGAGTAGTAGGTGAACAGCGCGATGTGATTGCCGCTGCCGGTGGAGATCAGCAGCGGGGCCAGGAAGCCGCCGGCCGTCCCCAGCACCGCGAGCGGCAGCGAGTTCTGCGCCACCGCCAGCACCGCGCCGGTCGCTGCAATCAGCACCATGAGGCCCAGGGCCGCGCTCACCGGCAGCAGATGGTAGAGACGCGTCGCCGCGAACACGGTGAGGTACAGGGCCGCGACGCCGCCGCCTTGCAGAAGGTGCGCATAGAGCGCGCGCCGTTCGCGCAGGCGCCAGCCGACGACGAGCAACGACAGGCCGGTGGTCGCGATCAGCGCAAAGCGCGCTTCCAGCGGCAGCATCGCGTGGTCGGACGCGTATTTCGCCAGGAATGCGAGACCGAAGAAGAGAATGACGATGCCGGCGCGGGCCAGCGGGTTGCCGCCCTTGAACCAGGTCCACGCCTGGTCGAGCACGCCGGGTTTGCGCGGTGCCGGCGGGGGCACCGCGCGGGGGGGCGATTGCGGCAGCGGGCGGACTTGCGACGGCGATTCTGCAAACGGCGGCGGCGGTTCGACCGCGGCGGACGGTGGTGGCGAGGCTGCTGGCGGGACGATGACGGGTTCGCGCGGTACGGCTGGAGCGACCTCGCGAACTGCCAGGGGATGCTTCGCCTCCGCCTCCCACGCGTCCTGCCGGCGCCGCAACGCGCCGAGTCGGCGATCGAGATGGATGACGCGGCCCAAGAGGTATCCGATCGCCGCGCCGGTCACGAGGCCGATGGGCCCGTGCTCCAGGATGGCGCCGCCCAGCCCAAGCACCACCGCATAGATCCAGGACTGCGAGCCGCTCCCCTCAGTTGGATCCGATGACATGGCGCCCTCCCTCCAATCGACCGCCTCAGTCTGCCCAGTATGAAGCGATAAAATAAGTGCCGTTCAATTATAACTGTGAAGGTGTGCACAGAGGCTTCGCGCGCACGAACAAAGAGAGGGCGCGCGTTCCCAAGCGCGTGCCGTGGACACGCGCCGACGGAGACGGGCCCCGGACGGGCCAGGACTCTTACGAGTCGGTTTTTGAACGTGCATGGGATCGTCGGCACCGGGTGGCGGGACCGGCTAACGCCGAGGAAGATCGCATGCACGAGCGATGCGGTCCATCGCCTGCTCCTGGTGGTTCTCCGCTGGCGTCAGTGGCTCGGACTGGGGAGAGCGGCCCAGCCGACGCCGCCGCGATCTGCTGGTCGCCGACGCGAGATTTACGGGCTGCTCGACGCGGCGCTCGATGCCCTCGTTCATGACATCGCACCTTCTCGTGGAGGAAGTGCTCTCGAACCCGCGGGCTACAGCAGCACTCAGGCACGCAGACTGCTTCGTTCCGCCGCCTATCTTGGTCCCGCAATCCGGGTCACCCAGCGCTTGGCCTACGCAATTTCATCGAGGGTCTTATGGTTTGCGATGTCGCACCCCGAGTGGGGCAAGCTTCACCGATCGCTGCCGGACGCGAGTCCGTGCGCGGGATCGCTGGGAAGAAGCATGTCGATGGTTCGGCTCTCACGTCGGCTCAGGTGGCATGGACTCTTGCCAAAGGGCCGAGGCGCGTCCTGATCGCCGAGGATTGGGAAGAACTGGCCGAGTCGATGCGCATCCTGCTCGAGGCGATGGGATGCGAAACGCATGTAGCGCGGGACGGCCACGCCGCGTTGGCGGCGCTTCGTGAGACGCCGCTCGATCTGGCGATCCTCGATATCGACATGCCAGGACTCGACGGATGGGAGGTCGCGAGCCAGATCACGCAAGAGGACGGCAGACCGCCTCGCCTGGTGGCCTTGACGGGTCGTGGACAGCCATCGGATCGCAGGCGCAGCCTCGAATCCGGGTTCGACGAGCATCTGCTCAAGCCGCTGACGATGACGGACCTGCACCGTTTGCTGTCCTGATCCGGCCACGACGAGATCAAACGGCGGGCGCGACCTGACCTCAATCACCATCCGACACCGGCATGGCGACCGCGCCAAAAAGTCCGTCAAGGGCGTCGGGTGACAAGGCGATGCGCAAAAGCGCTCTCCCGGCGCGGCTGCGCTCCTACAACCGCAAGCGGGATTTCTCGCGCACCGCCGAGCCACGTGGCGAGTCGCCCGCAACTGCGGGACGCTCGTTCGTAATCCAGCAGCACGACGCGACGCGCATGCATTACGACTTTCGGCTTGAGCATCGCGGCGTGCTTCTGAGCTGGGCGGTTCCCAAGGGTCCGAGCCTGAATCCGGCTCGCAAACGCCTGGCCGTGCAAACCGAGGATCATCCGGTGAGCTACCGCGAATTCGAAGGACACATCCCGCACGGCGAATATGGCGGTGGTCCCGTGATCGTGTGGGACCGCGGCAGCTGGGACCCCGAGATCGATCCGGACGCCGGCATGCGAAAAGGGCACCTGAGCTTCAGCCTCGACGGCGAGAAGCTGCAAGGCCGGTTTCAGCTCGTGCGCCTGCGCGGCAAGGTGCAGCAGGGCCCCAAGAGCAACTGGCTCCTGTTCAAGAGCCGTGACGAACATGCGCTCGCAGGCCCCGCCGCCGACATCACCGCGAGCCGACCCGAGAGCGTGCTCAGCGGTCGGCGGGTCGAACAGATCGAGGACGTCCCGATGGCTACGACGAAAAAAGCGACCGCGCAGCCCAGCCGAAAATCCAGGCGCCCGGGGCGCAAAAAAAATTCCGATGCCGCGATGCCGTCTCTGGGTTCGGTCGAGCCCCAGCTCGCCACCTTGGTTGACGGCCCGCCGCCCGGTAGCGACTGGCTGTACGAGTTGAAGTTCGATGGCTACCGCATGCTCTCGTCCATCGACGGGCGCACCGTCGGACTGCGCTCGCGCAATGACCTCGACTGGACCCGGACGCTTCCGGACATCGTCGACGCGCTCAAGACCCTCGGGTGTCGTCGCGCGATCCTCGACGGCGAACTCTGCCATGTCGACGACAGTGGCAAGACCAGCTTTCAGAAACTGCAGAACCAGATGCCGCGTGGCAAGGGCGGCGGAACGCCCTCGAAGCACCTTGTCTATTTCGTTTTCGATCTGCTGCATCTCGATGGCGTGGACCTGCGTGCGCAGCCGCTGGTCGAGCGCAAGGCCGCTCTGAGGAAGCTGCTCGGAACCAAGCCGAAACCGCCGCTTGCCTACAGCGATCACATCCAGGGCGACGGCCACACCGCCTTCCTGCAGGCCTGCCGCGCCGGTCTCGAGGGCCTGATCGCCAAGCGCGCACCCGCGCCGTACCGCGGGGGGCGCGGCAAGGACTGGCTCAAGCTCAAATGCCAGAAGCGGCAGGAATTCGTGATCGCGGGATTCATCCGCGCCACCGGCTCACGTGAAGGCTTTCGCTCGCTTGTGCTGGGCACGCGCGACGACGGCCCGCTGAAATTCGCCGGCCGCGTCGGCACCGGGTTCACGCAGGAATCGTTGCGCGACCTGGCGCGGAAGCTCAAACCCCGCATCGTCGACGCTTCGCCGCTGGAAAACGCGCCGCGCCTGTCCGGCGTGACCTGGGTCAAGCCCGACCTCGTGTGCGAGGTCCAGTACGCGGAGATCACCGCCGATGGGTCGCTGCGTCACCCGTCATTTCAGGGACTGCGCGAGGACAAGCCTGCACGCCAGGTCAAACGCGAGAAGTCGGTGCCGGTGAAGACGTCCCTCTCGCCCAGATCGTCATCATCAGCTGCGAAGGAGGACGACGGCGACGTGATGGGCGTGCGCATCTCGCACCCCGAGCGCGTGATGGACAGTTCGTCCGGCGTCACCAAGCTCGACCTTGCGCGCTACCACGAGGCGGTGCAGCGGCTCGCGATGCCTTATCTCGCCAACCGGCCGCTGTCGCTCGTGCGCTGTCCCGACGGCGGCGCTCACCAATGCTTCTTTCAGAAGCACGTCATGCCCGGCGTCGGCAAGCACGTGCACAAGGGTCGGGCAGGGGGGCACGAGATCCTGTTCGTCGACGAGGTCGTGGGGCTCATCGAGCTCGTGCAGTTCAACGCCATCGAACTGCACGGATGGGGCGCCACGATGAACGATCCGGATCATCCGGACTGGTTCGTGATCGACCTGGACCCCGACACCTCGCTGAAATTTTCCGACGTCGTCGAGGCCGCACTCGAAGTGCGGGAGGCTTTGAAGAGCCTGAAGCTGCAGTCCTGGATCAAGACGACCGGTGGCAAGGGACTGCACGTCGTGGTGCCGATCAAGCCCGAGCAGGGCTGGGAACAGGTCAAGGGATTCACGCAGGCCATCGCGCGGTCGCTCGAGGCGCAGAACCCGAAGCGCTACGTCTCGACCATGGCCAAGGCCAAGCGAGCGGGCAAAATCTTCGTCGACTACCTGCGCAACGCGCAGGGAGCCACCGCGGTACTGCCGTACTCGCCGCGGGCGCGGCCCGGCGCGACGGTGGCGATGCCTGTCGCGTGGAAGGACCTGAAAGGGCTCGATCCGAAGGAGTTCACCGTCAAGAGCGCACCGCGATGGATCGCCAAGCGCCGGCAGGACCCCTGGGCGGATTTCCTCCGCACGAAGCAACGACTCCCTGCGCTCGATTGAATGCCCACGCATCCGGACTCGGCGCTTTGTAACAGCGCTCCGGATTTCCAAAAAAATCCCGCCAAGGCTCTGCCTTCGCGGGATCTCGTGTCACACGCACGGACCTGGAACAGGTCCGGCGACCTTACTTACTTGCGGGAGCGGTCACCGTCACCCGGAAGGACGCGGTCCAGGCGATTCCACGCTGACCGGCTGGCATCGCGGGCGCGATCCCATTGGAGCGTGGAGTCGCCGCGGTTCTTCTCATAATCGGCGCGCAACGTCGGCTCGGCCTGCTCGAAGTTGCGGCCGGTCGAGGTGCCGTAGTGGCGGTACGCCGTGCTGTACGCCGGGTGGTAGTCCTCGTAGCGGGCACCCTGCGCGTAGTACGGCTCCTTCGTGTACTGCGTGCGCCAGTACGCGTCCTCTACGGTCGGATCGATCTTCTCGGCCGCGCCCTTGCCAAGAAGTCCGCCGGCGATGGCGCCGATCACCAGTCCCGCTGCGGTGCCGATGGGACCGGCGGCCGTGCCGATGGTGGCGCCTGCGACCGCGGAGCCGATCAGTGCCGATCCAGCGGCGGCGCCAGCCGCAACACCGGCGACACCGCCGACGGTGGCACCCAGACCCGTGCCGACCGGATGTGCGCCCGGTGCCTTGGTGATCGGATCGCGGTTGGCATCACCTGCCGCGGGGAGACGAGCGTCCTGCTGCTGTTGCTTGTTCATGATTCTAGGTTTCCTGTTGGGGACCGAGGATGTTCAAGCGCCGTGCCTGCCCCTTCGGTACGCCCCATTTCAGGAGGCTACGGTCGATGAAGCGGCTGCGAGCGCGATCGAAATCCCCTGCCGCATGGATCGGCGGCCTGAACCGCGATCTGGTCAAGGGTCGTGCGGATTGACCGGGCGAGCCGCGAAATACGCACGCTGGATTGCGACACCTCGGTGCGCCGCTCGTTGCGCGAGCCCCGGCGACGCCGGGGGGCCACGATGATGCGATTCGAGAAGCCATCGAGGCCGGGGAAGATCCGCGAGATCAGTTTGCCACGCGGGGTGATCCACCAGCCCTCGTTGCGTGCCCACGCCAAGTCCGGGACGTCGGACTCGCGCAGCTCTGCGCAGGCCTCGCTGCGGCCGCCGTCGATGCCCGAGTGCCCCCGCTTCGTCCGGGCTCAGCCTTCGCGGAGCGTCCCTCGGAGTCGCCTTCCTCGGCTAGCATGGCCGCGCTCCCGAAGCAGTGCCCGAATGGCGGAATCGGTAGACGCCGGGGACTTAAAATCTCTTTACTCTCGCTTGCCACGCGGCAAGAGTTGCATAACCGTTTGACTAACCTAGGGATTCCCCTAGGTTTTCTTTTTGGTCTCGATAGTTGCCACATGGCAACAGATGTCGTGACGAAACCTCTGTGACAGGACTTGTGACTATGGACCTCCCCGCATCCCTCGAATCACTGGCCCAACGCCACCGCGACCTCGAAACCCTCGCGGCCCTGGAGGAGCACCTTCAGTGCAACTTCGAGTTCGACATGAAGCAGGCCGGCATCGAGCAGTACCTCGCGAACCTGGCCGCCGCCAAGGGCCACGAC
>JBKJPX010000113.1:0-84212 GCA_046594215.1 Panacagrimonas sp. | reverse complement strand
CAGTTCCCCGCCACGACCGGCAGCAAGCACGATCCGCTGCCGATCGGTAAGTGGAAGATCAACGGCGTCGGCCGAGATCCGGTCTTCAAGTACAACCCGGCGCTGTTCTGGGACGCCAATTCGAAGCAATCCAAGGCCGTGATTCCGGCCGGGCCGAACAATCCCGTGGGCGTGGTGTGGGTCGACCTGAGCAAGAGCCACTACGGCATCCACGGCACGCCGGAGCCTTCGAAGATCTCCAAGTCGGAGTCGCACGGCTGCATCCGGCTCACGAATTGGGATGCGATGACGCTTGCCGCGTCGGTGTCGCCGGGTATGCCAGCGCTCCTGCAGAGATGAGGCTGCGCCGTGCCCTTGCGCTGGGGACGGCGACGCTGGGCGTCATCGCCCTCGTGATCGTCGTCTTCGGCGGCGGTGCCGCGGTGACCGCCGCGGTGACCGCCGCTGACGTCGTGGTGGAGCCGCCGGCAATGGGTGCGATCTCCGAAACGGTCGCGAGCGCGATCTGCTCGTCGCTTCCGCTCAGCGTGCCGCTCGAGAACGTCCCTGCGGCGCAACTCGTGGACAGCTTCTCCGATCGTCGGGGAACCGATCGTGCGCACGAGGCGATCGACATCCTCGCCCCGCGGGGCACGCCGGTGCATGCGGTCGACGACGGCGTCGTCGCCACGCTGTTCCTGAGCAAGCCGGGCGGACTCACCCTCTACCAGTTCGATCCCACACGCACGGTGGCGTATTACTACGCGCACCTCGATGGCTATGCCGATGGGCTCGCGGCGGGGCAGGTGCTCAAGCGCGGCGACACGATCGGCTATGTCGGCAGCACCGGCAACGCCAATCCCGCCGCCCCTCACCTGCATTTCGCGGTGTTCGAGCTCGGCCCGGAGAAGCAGTGGTGGAAGGGGCGCCCGATCGATCCGCTGCCGCTGTTCCGGTACGCCGCGCCGCCTGCGGCAGGCTGAAGGCGCGCCTGCGCTTTCGCTGAGCGCCACTCAAAATCCTGCAGGCCGCAGGTTCCAGCGTGGCGCGGAAGACGGCGTTTCTCCGGGGGCGACTCCGCAGGGGCATTCCCGGATTGCCGCGAGGCGGGCGGCCGTCAAGGATGGCGCATCGAACCCGGAGATCCCATGAGCGCAACTTCGAACAACCTGCTGGCGCAGCCGTTGAAGCTTCCCTGCGGCGCGACCCTGTCCAACCGCATCGCGAAGGCCGCGCTCACCGAGGGCCTCGCGGATGGCATGAATCGCGCAACCGATCGGCACGTGCGCTTGTACCGCCAGTGGTCCGAGGGCGGCGCGGGCCTGCTCGTCACCGGCAACGTGCAGGTCGACCGCACGCATCTCGAACGGCCGGGCAACGTGGTGATCGATGGCAACGGCGGGTTCGAGGCGCTCAAGGCCTATGCGAAGGCCGGCACTTCCGCCGGCAATCACCTGTGGATGCAGATCAACCATCCCGGGCGCCAGACGCCCAGGGAACTCAACGGCGCGCCTTACGCCCCGTCGGACATTCCGCTGAATCTCGTCGGCGACAAGTTCGCGCCGCCGCGCGCGATGGACGAGGCACAGATCCTCGACATCATCCGGCGGTTCGCCCATGTCGCGACCACGGCGCGCGAGGCGGGTTTCACGGGTGTGCAGGTGCATGCCGCGCACGGCTATCTGCTGTCGCAGTTCCTGAGCCCCTTGGGCAACCTGCGCAGGGATGCCTGGGGCGGCTCGCTGGAGAACCGCGCGCGCCTGCTGCTCGAGGTGTACCGCGCCATTCGCAAGGCCACGGGCCCCGACTTCCCGATCAGCGTGAAGATGAATTCGGCCGACTTCCAGAAAGGCGGGTTCGACAGCGACGAGTGCCTGGGCGTGGTGCGATGGCTGTCGGCCGAGGGCGTGGACCTCATGGAGATCTCGGGTGGCAGCTACGAGGCGCTCACGATGCTCGGCGGCGACGGCGAAGGGGGCGACGCACCGGCGGTCCGCGAGAGCACGCGCAAGCGCGAGGCCTACTTCCTGGAGTTCGCCGAGAAGATCCGCCCGGTGGCGACGGTGCCGCTGATGATCACCGGCGGTTTCCGATCCCGCGATGCGATGATCGGGGCACTCGAATCGAAGGCCTGCGACATGATCGGCCTGGGTCGCCCTATGTGCGTGGACCCCGCCACACCGCGCAAGCTGATCGACGGCAGCTTGCCTGTAGCGGCGATCCACGAGCGCGGCTTGCGCCTCAAGCCCACGCACCTGCCCGAGGAAAAAAACCAGGCGGTGCGCGACCTGGTCGAGGCCTTCGGCGCGCTGGGCTGGTACTTCATCCAGATCATCCACCTGGGCAGCGGGCGTCCGGTCGACCCTGGTATGGATGTATACGAGGCCTTCCTGCAGTACCAGGCAAACGAGGCGCAGACCCTGGCGACCCTGCAGAACTGGGCGCCGGTGGAACCCTGATGCCTCGACGCGCGGCCGGAAGCTCGCCGCTATCCGGGATGAGCGGGCTGAAGCGGTGGCCTGCCGCGTTTTCTCGTCCTTCCGGCTGAAGCGCCGCCGGCGGGCGGCGGCAACACTGCGCGCCGATAGCCTGGACTCGCCATGACGCCATCCGCTGCCAACCCGCCGTCGTACGTGCCGCCGCATGGGCTGCTGGCCGGGCGCTCGGTGCTGGTGACCGCCGCCGCGGGCGGGGGAATCGGCTTCGCCACGGCGCGTCGCGTGCTCGAGGAGGGTGCCCGGGCGCTGGTGATCGCGGACATCCATCCGCGCCGGCTGGAAGAGGCCGTCGCCACGCTGCGCAAGGACTTCGCAGATCGCCAGGTCGACGGACAGCTCGCAGACGTGACGATCGAGTCAGATGTGCAGGCGCTGGTCGAGTTCGCGGAAAACCGGGCCGGCGGCGTCGACGTGCTCGTGAACAACGCGGGACTGGGCGGATCGAAGCGCGTGGTCGACATGAGCGACCAGGAGTGGAGCAAGGTGCTCGACGTCACGCTCACGGGCACCTTTCGGATGACGCGCGCGATGCTCAGGCGGATGCAGCCCCGCGGTCGCGGGGCCATCGTCAACAACGCCTCCGTGCTGGGCTGGCGCGCGCAGAAGGAGCAGGCGCACTACGCCGCGGCCAAGGCGGGCGTGATGGCGCTGACGCGCTGCGCGGCGCTGGAGGCGGCCGAGTTCGGCGTGCGCATCAACGCGGTGTCGCCATCGATCGCGTTCCACGAACACCTCAAGAAGACCGCGCCGGCGGAACTGCTGCAGCAGCTCGCCAGCCGAGAGGCCTTCGGCCGCGCGGCCGAGGTCTGGGAGGTGGCGAACGTGATCGTGTTCCTCGCGTCCGACTACGCCTCCTACCTCGTGGGCGAGACGATCTCGGCCTCCAGCCAGCACCCCTGAAATTTCCCATGGCCAAGACCGTATTCGACTCGAATCAATCGGTGCTCACGCACGTGGGGCAGGAGCTGGGCGTCAGCGCGTGGCTGGGCATCGACCAGGCGCGTGTGAACCTGTTCGCCGACGCCACCGACGATCACCAGTGGATCCACGTCGATCCGGCGCGCGCCAAGGAAGGTCCGTTCGGCGCGACGATCGCGCACGGCTATCTGACGATGTCGCTGATCTCGCGCTTCATGCCCGAACTGCTCGAACTGCGCATGCGCATGGGCGTGAACTACGGCGTGGACAAGGTGCGATTCCCGGCGCCGGTGAAGGTCGGAGACCGCATCCGCGCGCGGGCGCTGCTCACGTCGGCAGAAGCGACCAGGGATGGCGGGATGCAGGCCAATATCCGCGTCACCATCGAGATCGAGAACGGCGACAAGCCGGGCTGCGTCGCCGATTCCATCGCGCGTTATTACTTCTGAGCCGCAGGGTCCCATGAACGAAGCCGTCATCGTCGCCGTCGCCCGCACCCCCATCGGCCGCGCGTATCGCGGCGCGTTCAACGACACCGAGGCGCCGGTGCTGGGCGGCCACGTGATCCGGTCCGTGATCGAGCGCAGCGGCGTCGACCCCAGGGAAGTGGACGACGTGATCCTGGGCGCGGTGGCGCAGCAGGGCACCCAGGCGCACAACCTCGGGCGCCTGTGCGTGTACACCGGCGGCCTGCCCGAGACCGTTGCGGGCATGACGATCGATCGCCAGTGTGCTTCGGGCCTGATGAGCATTGGCTTGGCGGCGCGCAACGTGATGGTGGGCGAGCAGGACATCGTAGTCGCGGCCGGCGTGGAGTCGGTCTCGCTGGTGCAGAACAGCCACAAGAACAACTACCGCGCGCAGTCGCAGGCGGTGCTGGAACTCCAGCCGAACGCCTACATGCCGATGATCGAAACCGCGGAAACGGTCGCCGAGCGTTACGGCATCTCGCGCGCGGCCCAGGACGAGTACGCGTTCCAGAGCCAGCAGCGCACCGCTGCGGCACAGAAGGCCGGCGCCTTCGCAGAGGAGATCGTGCCGATCACGACCTCGAAGCAGCTGTTCGACAAGGAAGGCAATCCGACGAGCAAGGAGTCGGTCACGCTGGCGCGCGACGAGGGCAATCGCCCGGAGACGACGCTCGAGAGCCTGCAGGCGCTCAAGCCGGTGTGGAAGAACGGACAGGTGATCAAGGAAGGTCGCCACGTTACGGCCGGCAACGCCTCGCAGTTGTCCGATGGCGCCGCGGCGGTGCTCGTGATGAGCAGCGTCGAAGCCAAGCGCCGCGGCCTGAGGCCGCTGGGCATCTACCGCGGCACCGCGGTGGCGGGCTGCCGTCCCGACGAGATGGGCATCGGCCCGGTATTCGCCGTGCCCAAGCTGCTCGCGAAGCACGGGCTCAAGGTGTCGGACATCGGACTGTGGGAGTTGAACGAGGCCTTCGCCGTGCAGGTGGTCTATTGCCGCGACAAGCTTGGCATTCCCAACGACAGGCTCAACGTGAACGGCGGCGCGATCTCCATCGGCCATCCGTTCGGCATGAGCGGCGCGCGCCTGGCGATGCACGCGCTCATCGAAGGTCGCAGGCGTGGCGTGAAGTACGTCGTGACGACCATGTGCATCGGTGGTGGCATGGGCGCAGCCGCGCTGTTCGAAGTTGCAGCGTAGGACGGATCGGCGGCCATGTCCCGCCCGGCGTGAAGAGGAGGCAGCATGACGCAGCATCGGGCCCATCGCTCGTGCCGGATCCAGCAGCAGCGCGGCTTCGTCGCCGCCTGGCCTGCCTATCTCGTCGCGCTGATCGTCGCCGCGGCCGCGGTGTACTCGTTCTCGCCGCGCACCTACCCCGAGGCCCCGGCCACCGTCGTGCACCCCAGGGATCTGCTCGTCACGCAGATCGCGCATCGAGGCAATCGCTGGCTATCGGCCGGCGAGCAGGGCCGCATCCTGGTATCGCAGTCCGAGCAGGGACCCTGGCACGAGGCGAAGGTGGCGCCGCAGCGCGGATCCAATTTCAATGACCTGCTTTTCGTCGACGACAAGATCGCGCTCGCGGTGGGACACGAGAGCTGGATCGTGCGCAGCGAGGACGGCGGCGAGACCTGGAAGGAAGTGCTGTTCGACGCCGAGCGATCCGAGCCGCTGCTGGCGCTTGCGGGCCCCTATGACGGCACCTTGTACGCCATTGGCGGGTTCGGCCAGTACCTGACCTCGACCGACGGGGGCAAGACCTGGCAGCGCGTGACGCACGAAGCGCTCGGCGATCATCACCTCAACGACATGACACAGCTCGGTGACGGGACCCTGCTGATCGTCGGCGAGCGCGGCCTGCTAGCGGTGTCCTGCGACAAGGGCGCGAGCTGGACCGCGCTGCCCGAGATCTACGCGGGCTCGTTTTTCGGTGCGATCGCGCTCAAGGACAACGGCCTGTTGGTGTTCGGCATGCGCGGCAACGCCTTCGTCACGCAGGACCGGCAGACGTGGGTGCAGTCGGCGGTGCCTGGAAAGATCTCGCTGTTCGGCGGAACCCTCGACGACGATGGCTCCATCATCCTCGTGGGCGAGAACGAGACGGTGCTGCGTTCGACCGACGGCGGTAGGAACTTCAGCATCGCTTCGGCCGGCGAGCGCAATCGCCTGGTCGCCGTGTTGCCCGCACAGGGCGAGGGCTGGCTCGTCGGCGGTGAATCCGGCGTCGGATTGCGCAGGCCGGGAGGCAAGTCGTGAGCACGAGCCGCATGGAGCGCATCGTCGAGGGCATCGCGCGCCGGCTCGTGGCCTGGCGCCACCCGCTGTCCGTGCTGTTCCTCGCGATGACGGTGTTCTTCGGCTGGAGCGCCACGCGCGTCAAGCTCGACCCGGGGTTCCTGAAGCTGATTCCGATCGAACATCCGTACATGCGGACCATGATGGATTACCTGCGCGACTTCTCCGGGGCGAACACGCTGCTGGTGAACGTGCGCTGGAAGGGCGAGGGCGAGATCTACAACAAGCCCTTCATGGACGCGCTGCAGAAGACCACCGACGAGGTGTTCTTCATCCCTGGGATCAACCGCACCAAGGTCGCGTCGATCTTCACGCCGAGCACCTACTACATCGAGATCACCGAGGACGGCTTCAACGGCGCGCCGGTGGTGCCGCCGCGCTACTCGGGCCAGCCGGAGGAGCTCGCGGAGATCCGCAAGAACGTGCGCCTGTCCGGGCAGATCGGCCTGCTGGTCGCCAACGACCTGAAGGCCGCGATGATCCGCGCGGACCTGCAGGACTACGACCCGAGCAAGGGACAGGAGAGCCAGCGCGTCGATTACTGGGAAGTGCAGGAGCGCCTGTCGGAGATCCGCGGGCGCTTCGAGAGCCCGCGGAAGTACGTCTACAAGATGAAAGCGGACAGCGGGCCCTTCAAGGCCGGCGAGACCGTGCTCGAGGGCTTCGTCGACTACGGAGCCTTGCTGCGGTTCAACACCTTCAAGGTGCTCAAGACGCTGGAGGGCGCGGATGGCGCCGAGAGCTACCCGGTGAAGGGCGACCAGCTCGACGTCGAGGCCGTGAAGAATCCGGAGTACAACCCGGACATCGAGATCAACATCATCGGTTTCGCGCGCCTCCTCGGCGACGTGATCATGGGCCTGCTCGGCGTGTTCGGGTTCTTTGCTCTGGCCTTCGCGATCACGCTGGCGCTGCTGTTCGGCTACACGCGCTCGCTCAAGCTCACCGTGGTGGCGATGGTCGTGGCGCTGCTGCCGGTGCTGTGGCTGGTCGGCATCCTGCCCATCATCGGCTTCGGCGTGGATCCGATGTCCATCCTCGTGCCCTTCCTGATCTTCTCCATCGGTGTGTCGCACGCCGTGCAGATGACCAATGCCTGGCGCCAGGAAGTGGTGGCCGGGGCGACGGCCAAGGACGCCTCGCGCGCCGCGTTCTCCAAGCTCTTTATCCCGGGTGCCGTGGCGCTGCTGACCAATGCGCTGGGATTCGCGGTGATCATGTTCATCGACATTCCGATCGTGAAGGAACTCGGCATCACGGCCTGCCTGGGCGTTCTGCTCATGATCGTCACGAACAAGATGATCCTGCCGATCTGCCTGACGCACGTGAAGCTGGAGGACTACTGCCGCCGGCATTCGCTGAAGCCCGAGTCCAAACTGATGGCGTCGATCTGGCGCGGCATCGCCAAGTGCGCGCAGCCGAAGATCGCCGTCGGCATCTTCGCGGTCACGCTGGCGCTGCTGGCGGGTTCGGCCGTGCTGTCGCGTGACCTGGTGGTCGGCGACTCCGGCGACGGCGTGCCGGAACTTCACGCGGACTCGCGCTACAACAAGGACAACCGCCAGATCGCGAAGAGCTATGACATCGGTACCGATGTGCTCACCGTGATCGTGGAGGCCAAGGAGTTCGAAGGCGAATCCTGCCTGCAGTACGACGTGATCAGCACGATCGACCAGTTCGAGCTGTTCCTGCGCGGCGTGGATGGCGTGCAGTCGGTGCTCAGCGTGGCCGGCATCGGCCGGCTGATCATCTCGGCGTTCAGCGAGGGCAATCCGCGCTGGCGCGCGTTGCCGCGTTCGCAGGCCGGGCTTTCGGCGGGCTCCAAGGCATTCGATCCGAACCTGGGCTTCAACAACGAGGGCTGCAAGGCCATCCAGGTCCTGATCTTCACGCGCGACCACGACGGCCAGACCATCGCGCACGTGATTTCGGAGATCAAGCGCTTCATCGGCGATCATCAGGTGAAGGGCGTGAAGCTGCGGCTCGCGTCCGGCAACGTGGGCGTCATGGCCGCCACCAACGAGGCCGTGGCCGAGGCCGAGGAGACGATGCTGCTGGCGATCTTCGGCGCGCTGGCGATGCTCTGCCTGCTCACGTTCCGTTCGATCAAGGCCACGCTCTGCGTGCTGGTGCCGCTCACGATCGTGTCGATTTTCTGCAACGCGCTGATGGCGATGCTCGGCATCGGCCTGAAGGTCGCGACCCTGCCCGTGATCGCGCTCGGTGTGGGCGTGGGCGTGGACTACGGCATCTACCTGTTCGAGCGCATCCAGCACGAGATGGGCGAAGGCCGGAATTTCGAGGAGGCCTTCTACGAGGCGATGCGGACGCGCGGCACTGCGGCGGTGTTCACGGCGATCACGATGTCGGTGGCGGTCGGGACCTGGACCCTGTCGGCACTGAAGTTCCAGGGCGACATGGGGCTGCTGCTGTCCTTCATGTTCCTCGTGAACATGATCGGCGCGGTGTGCCTGCTGCCGGCGCTGGGCGCCTGGTTCTTCGCCACGACCACCCCGGCGGTGAAGGTGAAAAGGGTCGTGCCGACGTAGATCGGCGGCCGCTGGAGTCGGCGTTCTCCTGCAGGAGGATTTCGTCTCCCCCGAAGCGCGATTCGGCCTGCGGACCCCGGCACTTCGCAAGACGCCGTGGCGGGCAAGCTCTCCGCCCAGGAGACCGTCAGGCTGCTTTTTTCTTCTTCTCCGCGACCGGCTTCTGCGGTGGCCGCACGCGCGTGGCCTTCACCGCGTTGGAGCGCGTCTCGGTGATCTCGAACAGGTATCCGCCGATCTCCACCTGTCGTCCTGCCTGAGGAATGTTCTCGAGCTTCTCGAGCAGCAAGCCGTTGACCGTCTTGGGTCCATCGGTAGGCAGCTTCCACCCCAGCGAGCGGTTGAGGCTGCGCAGCGTCACGGAGCCGGACATGCGGTAGCTGCCGTCCGGGTCGGCGTAGACGTTCTTGATCCGCGTCGCCGGGTCGGAGGTGAACTCGCCGACGACTTCCTCGAGGATGTCCTCTAGCGTGACCAGGCCCTGGATGTCGCCATATTCGTCGACGACGAAGCCGATGCGGCGCTTCTGGTTCTGGAAGTTCAGCAGCTGCTGGTTCAGCGGGGTGCCTTCCGGGATGAAATAGGGCTCTTTTGCGATCTGGATAAGCGATTTCGTATCGAGCTTGCCGTCGGCCAGCATCGGCATCAGGCGGCGCACGTGGATCACGCCCACCAGCTCGTCGATCGAGCCGTTGAACAGCGGCAGTCGCGTGTGCTGTGTGGAGCTGATCTGCTCGCGGATCTGTTCCCAGCGCTGCGAGACGTCCAGGCCCATGATCTCGTTGCGCGGGACCATGATGTCCTCGACCGAGCCCTTCTCGAGGTCAAGGATGGAGAGCAGCATCTTCTGGTGGCGCTGCGGAATCATCGCGCCAGCCTCGGCCACCACCGTGCGCAGTTCCTCGGTCGACAGGCTGTGCTGTGCCGCCTCCTCGGGCGAGACGCCGAGCAGGCGCAGGAAGCCGTTGGAGAAGACACCGACAAGGGTCACGAAAGGCTGCAGCACGTATTGCAGAGGCCAGTACACGTAGGCCGCCTTCAGGGCGACCCGCTCCGGATGGAGTGCTCCGAGGGTCTTGGGCGCGATCTCGCCGAAGATCAGGATGAAAACGGTAAGGATCAGGGTCGAGATCGCGATCCAGTTCTCGCCATACAGCTTGAGCGTCACGTAGGTCGCGATTGCGATCGAGGCGGAGTGCACCGCAACGTTTCCCAGCAGGATCATGCCGATCAGTCGATCGGGTCGTGCCAGGAGTTTCTCGGTCAGTTTTGCACCCCGATGACCGGCCCGAGCGAGATGGCTCAGCCGGTAACGGTTGAGCGCCATCAGAGCCGTCTCAGTCCCTGCAAAGAATGCAGACAGGAAGATGAGAAAGGCGAGCAGCGCGAAGCTGCCAATAAGCTCGTATTTGTCCAAATCGAAGGTCAGAACGGTTGTCGCTCGATTCCGTTGTTACTGAATGCCGGATGAAGCTGTCAACTTCGTCTGCTGTAGGTCTACGCTCAAACCCAATGTTTCCCAAAGATTTGTTCGAGAATCAGCTTGCTGCCGAAGTAGGCCAGAATCAGCGTCGCGTAGCCCGCGAGCGCCCAGCGTATGGCGGTTCGACCCCGCCAGCCGTGCCGCCAGCGACCCCACAGCAGGGTGCCGAAGATCAGCCAGGCGGTGATCGAAAGAATGGTCTTGTGGGCCAGGTGCTGGGCCATCCAGTCGTGCACGAACCACAGTCCCGACAGCAAGGTCAGGCTCAGCAGCACGAAGCCCACCGCGATGAGCTGGAACAGCACGCGCTCCATGGTCTGCAACGGTGGCATGCGTCCGCCTGCAGGCGCCGCGCGGTGCCGGTGCAGCAGGCGGTCCTGCACGGCCAGCGCCACCGACTGCACCGCGGCCAGGGTCAGCAGGCCGGCCGAGAGCAGCGACATCAGGACGTGGACGCTCACCTGCCACTCGTTGACCTGGACCGTGCTGACGGGTGAGGGAACCAGCGCGGCCCAGACCGCGAACAGGCCAGCCAGCGGGTAGATCGCCACGCCGTTGATGGCGATCGGCTCGCGGAACGCGAACAGCCAGAGCAGCAACGCCGACTGCCAGGCGAACAGTGAAGCCGCCTCGGTCACACCGATGCGCAAATTCCCGTCGTGGATCAGGCTCAACGCGAGCACGACGAAGTGCAGCAGCAGGCCCAGCGGGGCCAGCCAACCGGGCCGTCCGTTCCGGTACCACTGGACCCACGCCGCACCCAGGTAGGCGGCGAGGCTCAGGACGGACAGGCTCAGGTGGCTCATGGATGCGCGGGAGAATATCACCCAGGCAGCGCGGGCCCGGACAGGCAGGAGATGTCGTCTGCCCTGCGCTGCGGGTCACAGTTGCTCGACGTGAGCGCGGCGAGTCGCGTGCTAGCATCGGCTGGTGATCGCGAGAGCACCATGCGGATAAGAGTGCTGGGCTGCAGTGGTGGCGTCGGGCCGGACCTGCGGACCACCAGTCTGCTGCTCGACGAGGAGACGCTCATCGACGCCGGCACCGGTGTCGGTGATTTGTCCTTGGCCGAAATGCGCCTGATCTCGCGCGTTTTCCTGACCCACGCCCACCTCGATCACGTCTGCGGCCTGGCGTTCATGGCCGACAATCTGTTTGGCGAGGTGTCGCACCCTATCAAGGTCACGGCCATCCCCCAGACCATCACGGCGATTCGCAACCACCTGTTCAACTGGGAGCTCTGGCCGGACTTCTCAGCGCTTCCGAACACGCAGGATCCGCTGATCGTGTTCAGCGAGTCGAAGGCCGGCGAGATCCACGACCTGGGCGGCGGGCGCAGCGTCCAGTCCTTCGGCGTGCTGCACACGATTCCCGCGGTGGGCTACGTGCTCAAATCCGGCACCGGCGTATTCGCCTTCACGGGCGACACCGGCGCCTGCGAGCCGATGTGGGATTTTCTGAACGCCCTGCCGCGCCTGGACAAGCTGATGATCGATGTCGCGTTCCCGGACGAACAGGCCGAGCTGGGCGTCATCTCGCGGCACTACACCCCCAGCCTGCTGGGCCGCGACCTGGCCAAGCTGCGCCATCGGCCGCTGCTGCTGCTTACGCACGGCAAGCCGGGTTGCGAGGAATCCCTGCATTCGGAATGCGCGCGGGCGCTGCAAGGCTGGGATTACAAGCACCTCAAGCGCGGCGTCGTGATCGACGTCTGATCGCCACCGTAACCCGGACGCGGTCCGGGTTTGGGCCTTATGGAGGGCGCCCAGCAATACCGGACTTCGTCGGTGCTACGGAGGCGTCTAGGTTCGAGGCGCCGCGCCACGTAAGCTTGCGGCCTGTCCCCTGCATTGCGAAGTCCATGTTCGAATCCCTGACACAACGCCTGACCCGCA
This sequence comes from Panacagrimonas sp., assembly GCA_046594215.1. Lineage (GTDB taxonomy): Bacteria > Pseudomonadota > Gammaproteobacteria > Nevskiales > Nevskiaceae > Panacagrimonas. Next base: position 72,124 of record JBKJPX010000113.1, on the reverse strand, counting down.
CGCTCGACGCCATCCGTGGGCAGGGGCGCCTCACCGAAGACCAGATCAACACGGCCGCGCGTGAACTGCGCATGGCCTTCCTTGAAGCCGACGTCGCGCTTCCGGTGATCAAGGATTTCATCGACAAGCTCAAGTTGCGCGCGCTGGGTGCGGAGATCACGCAGTCGCTGACCCCCGGGCAGGCTTTCCTGCGGGTGGTGCAGCAGGAGCTGACCGAGGCCCTGGGCGGGACTACCGAACCGCTGAATCTGCGGGCGCAGCCGCCGGTGGTGATCCTGATGGCCGGCCTGCAGGGTTCGGGCAAGACCACGACCACCGCCAAGCTCGCGCGGCGCCTGAAGGAAGACGAGAAGAAGAACGTCGTGGTCGTCTCCTGCGACGTCTATCGACCGGCGGCCATCGAGCAGCTGCGCATCGTCGCCACCGCCGTCGGGGTGGACGTGTTCCCGTCCGCGGTGGGGCAGGAACCGGTCCAGATCGCCAGGGACGCGCTGGCCTACGCGAAGAAGCAGTACGCCGACGTGTTGATCGTCGACACCGCTGGCCGCACGACCGTCGACCAGGAAATGATGGCCGAGATCGCCGCGCTGCACGCCGCGGTATCGCCTACCGAAACCTTGTTCGTCGTCGACGCCATGACCGGCCAGGACGCGGCCAACACCGCCAAGGCCTTCGCCGACGTGCTTCCGCTGACCGGCGTTGTGCTGACCAAGGTCGACGGCGATTCGCGTGGCGGCGCCGCGCTGTCGGTACGCGCCGTCACCGGTCGCCCGGTCAAGTTCCTGGGTGTCGGCGAGAAGACCGACAAGCTCGAGGTCTTCCACCCGGACCGCATCGCCAACCGCATCATCGGCCAGGGCGATGTTCTGACTCTGATCGAGGAGACCACCAAGAAGGTCGACGCCGAGCAGGCGCAGAAGCTTGCGAAGAAGCTCACGTCCAAGAAGGGTTTCGACCTCGCGGATTTCCGCGAGCAGATGCTGCAGATGCAGAGCATGGGCAGCCTCGAATCGATTCTCGAGAAGCTGCCGGGCGGTGCGCAGATGCAGGCGCAGCTCAAGAACGTGAACGCCGAGAAGGAAATGCGGCGCACGGTGGCGATCATCAACTCGATGACGCCGCAGGAGCGAAAATTCCCCGACCTGATCAAGGCGTCACGCAAGCGTCGTATCGCCGCGGGCAGCGGCGTCGAGGTTCAGGAGGTCAACAAGATGCTGCGCCAGTTCGACACCTCGCGCGACCTGATGAAGAAGGTCGCGGGTGGCGGTATGGCGAAGATGCTGCGCCGCCTGGGCAACAAGCTTCCGCCGGGGATGATGCCGCCCCGGTGAGGCGCGCAATCCAGCCGTGACCCTTGGCCCGGACGTTCAACTTCGAAAAGCGAAAAAGCCCGGGTCGGGTCAGGATTCCAGAAACCCACCGGGCTGGGTCCGGGCTACGAACCGCCGCGTTCAGTAATCGCGCTGCGGACCTTCATACTCGTTGCCCGTGAGCCCGAACGGGACTTCGCGACCGACGATGGCCTCGATGGTCATCAGTTCCAGATCGGTATGGTTGAGGAACGGCGCCGGCACGATGCGCTTGCCGCCATCCGGTTCCGCCAGGATGTAGCGCGGCGCGTCGTGGTGCTTCGACACGATGTTCTCGGTCTGCGACGGATCCTGCTCGGACGTGATGTCCGTGTCGCCGTAGCAGGTGCAGAGGTAGGTCTTCTCGGGGTCGGCCTCGGCGTAGACGCCGGTGCCGCGGATGCCGATGGTGGCCACGGCCGTGCGCATCTGCGCGTGCTCCCCCTGACTGCGTTTGCCAAAGACGGTCAGCAGCTTGCCGCTGAGCAGCCGCATGCTGCGCACCAGCAGCGCCTTGCCGTCGAGTTCCATCGAAGTGCGCTCGCGCATGATGAAGGCGGTGCCGCCGATTGCTGCGATCAGCATCGAGCCGTGCGAGGTCTCGATCTTGTCCGTGGGTCCGATCCTGGTGTCGTGCGTCGCCGCCACGCCGTTGACCAGCACTTTTCCGCGCAGCTCGAAGATCGAGCGCCCCTCGGGCAACCTGCGCGGGACGCGACCGAACAGCTGCGCCATCGCCTCGAGGTTCCAGCCCATGCCGCCCGCGAACAGGCCCAGGGACATGGCCTTCACCAGCAGCGCACGGCGCGCCTGATCGAATTCTTCCGTTGAAACGCGCTTGGACATGTTGGCGTGCCGTGCGGTCGGCCGTTGCGGACTCGTCGCGAGCATACATCGCGTTTCGAACGCGCAACCCGGGTGGTGCGGCAGGCGCGAAAAAAACTGTGCGCCAGTTTGCTTTACAAGGAGGAAGTCAGGATCAAGAATCCCCTCAGGCAAGGGAGCCAACATTCGTGGATCGGAACGCGGCTGGAAGTCTCGCGATAAGAGCGGCCGCAGCCTTCGCGGGCACCCTGATGTTGTGTGCGAGCGGCGTGGCGCAGGCGTCCTCCGGCGGCATCACCGGGCGGTCGACTGCCGGTTGTCGTGGCTCCGGCTGCCACGGCAGCAACGTCGTGGCCAGCGCATTCAACTACACCTCGGCGATCAATGGCGGGCTGGGCACGATTGCGCCCGGCGCCGGCGCCAACTTCACGGTGCAGATGACCAACGCGGGCGGGACCAACGCCAGTGCCGGCGGCTTCAACATGTCGGTGACGGGAAGCGGTTCATTGCAGGACGGCGTGGACGGCGGCGATGCCGGGTCGGTGCCCTATCTCGACAGCGGAGAACTTACGCACAACGCCCCGCGTGTCGGCTCTGCTCCGTCCTGGGTCGTGCGCTTCGTGGCGGGCGACAACGTTGGCAACGCGACCCTGCGCGTCTGCGTCAACCCGGTCAACCTCAACGGTTCCGGCGCCGACGACACGGGCGACGGCACGTCCACCGGGTGCACGACGCGCAGCATCGTCGTCAATGCGAGCCCGACGGCCAACGCCAACACGGTAAATATCGCCGAGGACAGCGGCCAGACCGCCGCGCTCAACCTGCTGGGCAACGATTTCTCCGGCGCCGGTGGCAACGACGGCGGCGACTCGATCTCGATCGACCGCATCAACAGCCTGTCGGGCGCCAACGTCAGCACCCCCCACGGCAGCGTGACGCGCAGCGGCAACACGGTCCGCTATACGCCGGACACCAACTACAACGGCACCGACTCGTTCACCTACCGCATCAGCGATTCGATTGGCGCGACCGACAGCGCGACGGTGACGATCAACATCTCGGCCGTGAACGACGCGCCGGTAGCAGTGACGAACACGGTCGCAGCGATCGAGGACACGTCGGCGACGTTTTCGGCCCTTGAGAGCAACGACACCGACATCGACGCCGGCGACAGCCTGTTCATTCACGCCGTGACGCAGGGATCGGACGGCGGCTCGGTGAGCATCGTGAGCGGCAATGTGAGCTATGTGCCGGCGGCCAACTTCTGTGGCCAGGAGACGTTCACCTACCGCGTTCGCGATCGTGCGAGCGCCGCGACGAGTGGTGTGCTGCTGAGCAACTTCGCGACCGTCACGGTGAATGTCGACTGCCGGCCCGATGCGCCCGTGGCGGTTGATGACACCGCCAGCGTCCCGCGCGGATCCAGCAACCAGACGCTGGCCGTCCTCGCTAACGACCGCGATCCGGACCGACTCTCGCCGCCGCTCAACGGCGGACTGAGCATCGCCAGCGCCTCGATCGTCTCGCCCGCCGTCGCTGGCGAGCAGCTGTCGGTGAGCGCGGGCAGTCTCACGCTCTCCTACACGCCGCCCTCGAACTTCTCCGGCACACGCCTGCTCAGCTACACCGTCACCGACGGTGGCCTGACGGCCGTGGCTCAGGTCGCGGTGACAGTCCAGAATGGAACGGCGCCGGTCGCGGTCCAGGACGGACTTTTCACGATCGCCGAGGACTCGCTCGCCACAGCCCCTGCCAATCGCTTCGCCGTCGTCGCCAACGACACCGATGCCGAGAACGACACGCTGGTCGCCGTCGTCACCTCCCCGACCTCCAGCGGGACCCTGTCAGGAAGCGGCACCGCCCTGCTGACCTACCAGCCGAACCCCAACTTCGCGGGCAGCGACAGCTTCACCTACCGCGCGAAGGATTCGGCCAATCTCCTATCCGGCGAGATCACCGTGTCGATCACGGTGACACCGAGCGACGACCCGCCCGACGCCGTGCTCGACACCTTTCCGCCGGTGCCGTTGATCTTCCGCGAGGACCAGGGACCGTTCGATCTGACCGTGCTGGCCAACGATTCCGATCCGGACGCCAACGACACCCGCGAGGTCACCGCGGTGACGACGGGCGATCGCGGTGGAACCATCAGCGTGTTCGGCGCAGGTCCAGGCAATGCGGTGCGCTACAACCCGGCCATCGATTTCAACGGAACGGAGACGTTCACGTACACGATCCGTGATTCGACGGGGTTGACCGACACGACCTTGGTCTCGGTCGATGTCGCGCCGGTCGACGACGCGCCGGTCATCACCTCGACCGCGCTGGTAACGGCGGCGGATGCGCTGCAGTACCGCTACCAGGTCACCCAGAGCGACGTCGACGACACGGCATTCACCTATGTCCTCACGGGCGGGCCGGTGACGGGAACGCCGATGAGCATCTCGGCCGGCGGCCTGGTGACGTGGACGCCGCCGATCTCGGCCAGCCTTGCGCCGTATACGGTCGGCCCGATCACGGTCACCGTCACCGATGCCGGTGGTGGGGAGGGCGTGCAGCGCTCGGCCACGCAGACTTTCTCGATCACCGTCGGTGCGCCGGACGGCGACGGCGATGGCATGCCGGACAGCTACGAGAATGCCGAAGGCTTCGACCCGGCCGATCCCGCCGACGGCGCGGCCGATCGCGATGGTGACGGGCGCAGTAACACGGACGAATACACCCAGGGACTCGATCCGGACGCCGATGACGTGGCGCCCGTGCTGGTGGTGCCTGCCAATCTGCAGGTCGCGTCCACGGGCTTCCTCACCGCGGTGGACCTCGGGGTCGCGACCGCGACCGACGTGAAGGACGGCGTGCGGGTCGTGCAGGGGCCGACTCCGGCAGGGCCGTTCCGCCCAGGCCGCTACGTCATCACCTACGCCGCAAGCGATGCCGCGAGCAACACGGTCACGGCGACGCAGCAGCTCGACGTGCTGCCGCGCATCGAACTCGGACCCGACCAGGTGACCGGCGAAGGCCGCGCCATCGGCGTCCCCGTGGTCTTGAATGGGCTGGCGCCCATCTACCCGGTGACCGTGGACTACACGGTCGGAGGAACCGCCAACGGTGCGGACCACGATGCCGTATCAGGACGCCTCGTGATTTCCAGCGGGTTAGGCGGTGTGATCCCGGCGAACATCACCGCGGACGGCACCGGCGAACCCGACGAGACGCTCGTCGTGACGCTGACGGCCAACAACGGAGGCGTGTTCGGCACGCGAGTGGCGCAGACCACGACCATCACGGAGCGCAACGTGGCGCCGCAGGCTTCGCTGCTCGCCACGCAGATGGGCGAGCCGCGTGCGCAGATCTTCGCCGACCAGGGCGGGGTGACGATTGCCGCCACCGCCGTGGATCCGAATGCCGGCGACACGGTCACGCTCGACTTCACGGGTACCGACGTCGCACTCGGCGCGCCGGCGGGCAACGCCACGGGCTTCGGCTTCGATCCGGCGGCGCTCGCGCCTGGCACCTACCGCGTGCGCGTGACGGCGCGCGATGCGGGGGGCGCGGCGAGCACGGTCGAGATTGCGCTCGTGCTGCGCGCCTCGGCGCCGGCGCTGACTCCGCAGGATTCCGACGGCGATGGACTGGCCGACAACGTGGAAGGCTTCGTCGATGCCGATGGCGACGGTGCGCCGGATTACCTCGATCGTTACACCGAGACCTTCGTGGTCGCCGACCAGAACGGCGCTCCGGCGACGCGCCGGCTGCTCGAGGCGTCATCGGGCGTGCGCCTGCGCCTGGGCGCCACCGCACTCGCCGCGGGGCGTAGCGGCGCGCTGGTGTCGCCGGCCGACGTGGTCGGGTTCGGCGACGGTTCGGGTCCGGTGAGCAATGGAACGGACGGGCAGGAGAACGTCGGCGGCCTGTTCGACTTTGAGCTGGTCGGTATCACGCCCGGCGCCTCGACCTCGGTGGTGATTCCCTTGCAGGCCGGCCTGCGACCGGGTTCGGTGTGGCGTAAGTACGCGAGCCTGAGCGGCTGGCGCGACTTTGTCATCGATCCCGCGAACCGCGTGGCCAGTGCCGCGGCCGTCGGTGGCTTGTGCCCGGCGCCGTCGAGCCCTGCCTACGTCGACGGACTGACCTCGCTGCACGGCTGCGTGCGACTGACCCTGCAGGACGGTGGCCCCAACGACGCGGACGGCGAAGCCAATGGGCGGGTCCGCGATCCGGGCGGCGCGGCCGTAGCGCCGACCGCGGATCCGGAACCGCCGCCCAGCGGCAAATCGGGAGGCGGCTCGACTGACCTTTCGATGCTGCTGGGACTGTGGACGCTGGCGTTCGCGAGCTTCTATAGAAACCGGAGACGCGGTTCGTGAAATTCCCGGGACGCGGCATCCTGCTGCTCGCCGGCGTGGTCGGCCTGATGACATGCGAAAGCGCACTGGCCGCGCCTCCACGCCTACGCCTCAACGGCAGCAGCAGCCTGGGCTACGACAGCAACATCGGCGCTTCGCAGGCCAACAACGAGAAGGTCGACAGCGGGTTCTACTCCTTGCTCCTGGCGGCGGACTACGTGATGCCGGTCGGGGAGGACGTGGCGGCCACGGTGCGCGGGCAGGTGCAGCGCGACACCTACGATCGCTTCGACGACCTTTCCAACACGCGTGCGCTGGGCCTGCTGCGCCTGGCTTGGAAACCGGGGTCGAGCTTCTTCACGCCCATCCTGTCGGCCTGGGGTTCGGCAGCGCGGCTCGAATACGGCAGCGAGATCCGTACCGGCAACGAGTATCGCGGAGGCGTGTTCGTGCTCCAGCAGCTGACGACGGCCATCGTGGTCAAGCTCGAGGGCAAGGGCTTCCACCGTGAGTCCAAGGGCGCGGTCTTCGATCTCTCGGGGCAGAGCGCGGCGCTGAGCCTGAACTGGGTGATAACCCCGGTGATCTCGACCAGCGTCGGCTTCGAATACCAGACCGGCGACAGCTTCTCGTCGGCGGCGCCCAGTGTGCGCATCGCGCGCGCTGCCGAGGTCATCGAACCCGACGACGCGTTCGGCGGCATCGCGGCCAACGAGTTCGCGTATCGCATCGATGCCCGCACGCGCATCGCTACGGCCGGCGTGAACTGGCGCTTCGCGCGCGATTGGGCGGTGGATGCCCAGTTCCAGTCGATCAGTGTCGACGGCGATTTCGGGAATCAGTACGACCGCCTGATCGGTGTAGTCGGCCTGCTGGCGAGGTTCTGATGCGATCGCGAGCCATTTGTAGCCGTACGTTCCGGGGCTTCGCGCTCGTCACCCTGGCGGCAGCCCTCGTGGCGGCCTGTTCGTCTCCGGGCGATGGCGCCGCGGAGGAAGCAGCGCCGCTGACGGGCTCGGAGCTGGGGACGAAGAACTTCCTGCAGTTTCTCAACCGCCAGCCGGCGCTCGCCGCGGGCGACTACACGTTGGTGGCGGCCACCGCGAGCGCGGGGCAGGCGGGTTCCTACACGCTGGCCGTGACGCTCGACGACGGCAGCACGCAGAACTTCAGCGGCAGTTGGACCGGTTCGGGCGGCGCGGACGCCAGCTCGCCGCAGAACCCGCGACATGCACTGAGCCTGCCGCGGCCCGGCGGGCTGCGCGCTCGGCTCACCTCCGGTGTCGACGTCGTGCTCTTCCTGCTCGACGCGAGCGGCGCGGTCGTTGCGCAGGACGACAACGGTGGCGGCGGCACCGACGCGCTGATCGCGCTGGCGGAGTCGAAGACCGATGCGCGCTCTTACGCCACGGCCTACTACGGCACGATCGATCCGCTGAACCAGAAGGACACGCTGACCAAGTGGAAGCAGGCCAACGGGTTCGACGCGGGCAACGACGCGGTCGCCGTATTCCTCGATACGAAAGACCTGGGCTACGGCCGCAACATGCACATGAAGCGCGGCGCCAACGGCACCGTGGCCTTCTACGTCGACAACTACCAGATCCAGAACGTCCCCGGCCAGAATTACACCGCGATCAACCTCGACGCGGCGGTGGGCGAGGTCAAGGACTTCCACATCGGCACCAATGCGCTCGAATACGGGCCGGTGGACACCAACGGTGACGGCGTCCCCGACGACGTCGACGGCGACGGCGACACCAACGGCGACCGCGACGACTACTTCGTGCGCTTCTACACCTTCAACCCCGAGCCGCCGTACACGCGTCGCGTGGCCGTGGATATGGACAGCCTTGGCGACAAGGGCATGCCGGTTCCCTGCATCACCTGCCACGGCGGGCGCGCGGATCCCCTGCTGCCCGACGGGCGCTTCCCGCACAGCGGTGATACGCGCGGTCACCTGCAGTCGATCGACGTCGACACGCTGGGGTTCTCGACGCAGGCGGGCGCCACGCAGGCCGAGGTGGAAGTCGGCCTCAAGGCCTTCAACTGCGAGGTGCAGAAGTCCTACGAGCCCAGTGCCACGCCGCGGCCCGGCACATGGAACTCGACCCTGGCGCGCGAGATGATCGCCGCGTGGTACGGCGGCGATCCCTGCGGCGTGGCGACGGTATTCAACGACAGCTATGTCCCGACCGGGTGGGTGCACGACCCGGGCACGGGCTACCCGCCGGCAGGCAGCGAGAATCTCTACCGCGAGGTCGTCGCGGACAACTGCCGCACCTGCCACCTGCTGCGGGGCACGCAGGACAACAACGATATCGACTTCACGAGTTTCGCGAAGTTCGTCGGGCACGCCGCGCAGATCGAGCCGCTCGTCTACGACAGCGGGCGCATGCCGCTGGCCTTCGTGCCCTACCGGAATCTCTTTGACACGCCGGGGGCGATCGAGCGCATCGCGTCCTTCCTTCCGACGTTCAGCCGCGTCGCCGCCAACGGCACCGTGCTGCGCCCGGGTCGTCCGATCGCGAATGCCGGACCCGATCGACGCGCCCCCAGTCCGATCGCCGTCAGCGGCATCGCCAGCCGCCTCGCGCAGTCCTACGCCTGGCGCATCGTGTCGCAGCCGCCTGGATCGATCGCGAGCCTGGATGCGCCGACGTCGGTGCGCACGAAGCTCGTCGCGGACACGGATGGCGCGTACGCGCTCGAACTCGTCGTCTCCGGCAACGGCCAGGTGAGCCCCGCGGATCGCGTCGTCGTGACGGTGGACTCGGCGATGACACCCGCGCCCTCCGCGCTGCGATTTGTGGCCGACATCAAGCCGATCCTGCAGGACGATTGCGTGGCCTGCCACAAGCCGGGCGGCAACGGCGCGGTGCTGCCGCCGGTGTTCTACACCGAACCGCTTCCTGGCGAGAACCGCGACCTGTACGACGAGGTGCGCGCGCGCATCAACTTCAACGAACCCGAAGAAAGTCCGCTGCTGACCAAGCCCACCGGCCGCCACCACAACGGCGGCAAGTTACCCGGCTTCGATCTCGCCGGCGGCGACCGCAGCCGCTACGACACGGTGCTGGCCTGGATTCTCGAGGGCGCGCCGGAAGGGAACTGAGGGCGAAAGGTCGATACGCTCGGGCGCGATGAGCCGGGCGAGTTCGTCCATCCGCTTCGAGGCATGATTTCCCTCGAGGATCGCGAGGATGGACTTCGAGATGACCGTGTCCACTTCCGCACGCGACGCCTTGCAGGCATCGGTGCAAGCGTTCGCGAGGCGAAAGACGCCGCGCTGGCCTGCTTCGAACGCGACGCCACAGCGCGCACGCCGCCCCTCCGAGTTCCTGGCCTTCTTCCGGACTACTACAACGGTTCCTCGTCCGGTGCGAAACCTATGGCGCGATGACCGCCGCCGCGCTCAGCAGGCCGGGCGGAACGAGGGCTCCGGTCCCGATGCCGTTCACCAGCGTGGCCGCGCCGGTGCCCAGGTTCACGCTGTATAGCGAGGACGTGGTCACGCCCGGCGCGTTCGTTACCAGGAAGCCGGTGTTGTCCGGCCCCGCGGCATCGAACTGGATATCGAAGCCAGCCGCGAGATCCGCGTCGATCCCCAGGCCACCCACCAGCGTGAGCGTGCCGGCATTGGGCAAGGTCGTCGTGAACAACTGGTCGGTGTCGACCTTCACGTAGTAGAGCTGCGTGACGGTGGGAGCGGCGGCGCTGGGGTCGCTGTTGATGTAGGCGGCGCCGGCGACATTGCTCTGCGTCACGCCACCGATGTTCAGCGCGCCGTCGACGGTGGTGTTGAACTGCGACTCGTCGACGGTGGTGGTCGCCGGGTCGTCGATCGGGGCGAAGTTCACGCGCAGGTTCTGACCGCTGCTGCTGACGATGCGCAGCCGGTCGACCACGGGATTGAAGTCCACGCCGAAGGCCGCGCCGTCCAGCACGACCGGCGTGGCGGTGCCGGTCCCGTCATTGCTCACGAGGCTCTCGAGCACTACGGCGCCTTCGCCCGTGGCAGGGTCGACCGTCACGATGCTGCCGCCATTGTCCGCGTCGCTCGCCAGGCCGTAGAGCGTTCCGTCGGACTGCCGGACGTCGATCCCCTTGAGAGTGAGCCCATCGATCGGCTCGCCGTCGGCGTCGAGGATGGCGAGGTCTGCCGTGGTGCAGATTCGCGTCGGGTCGGCGCGATTGAACGTGACGATTTTGGGCGCGTCGCCTGCGGTCACGGCGGCCGTGTCGCCCAGCGGACGGTCGCCGTCCACGATCACGCTGGCCAGGCCCACGGGAGTCTCGCCCGCGCCGAGTCCGGCCACTGGCGTTCGCAGCGTCGCCGCACCCGTCTGGAGGTTGATGAAGTACAGGCCGGGCGTGCCGCCCACGGTGAGCAGGGACAGCGCATTGCCCGAACCCCCGACGAGGTCCACGCCGCCCACGGCGGTCGCGTCCACGCCCAGGGCGCCGACCGAGGTGAGGACGCCGCCGCCGGGGTTGGCGGTGGTGAGGACTTCGTCAGTGGTCGGATCGACGTAATACAGCGCCGTGGCGCAGCCATCGTCGAAGTTGTTCGAGTAGGCGATACCCGCGACGCCGAGCGGGGCCGCGTCCGCCCGCGCGAGGGCCGTGTCGGCGGCCGCCGGTCCCCCGGTGTCCGGGTTCACGCGCAGGTTGTCGCCGGTGCTGCTGACCACCCGCAGGCGGTCGACCAGCGGATTGAAATCGATGGCGTAGTTCGCGCCAACAGCGGGTACCAGCGGCGTGCCGACCAAGGTCGTGGCACCCGTCGCCGGGTCGAGCAGGTGCAGCTTTCCGGTGCTGCTCAGCGCGTACAGGCGCAGCGTGCCGTCACTGTCGGCCGGCTTGGGCCGGGCGTCGATGTCCAGGATCGTTTCGCCCGCATCGAGCCCGGTGATGGCGACGGCAGTGCGTTGCTGAGCCGGTGTTGCGAGCGCGTAGCTCAATATCCGGTTGGTGGAGGTCACCACGAAAACGTCACCGAGGTCGGTGCGCGGAGGACCGGCAGGCGTGCCCGCGTCATTGCGATCGGAGCAGGCGGCGAGGCCGGTGCCGAGGGCGGCCAGCAGGGCGAGGCGGATCATCGAGTACAGGTACGACATGGACTTCTCCTTCTTGCGCCGCCGGATCACGAACTGCCTCGGATCCGGTGCGCGTGACTGGTCCGACCGCTTAAAACTTGATCTCGTACTGGAGGTAGCCTCTGCGCCCGAGCGGATCGGCGAAGTAGGACGTCGCCTCACCGAGGAACTGGTTTTGCACGGTGGGCGTGCCGGCGTCGGCGAGGAACGTCGGATCGAGCGGGAAGTCTTCGTCGAAGAGGTTCTCGATGCCAATGCGGAGCAATCCATACTTTCCGAAGTCGACGCGGCCCTGCAGATTCACCGTGGTGTAGGGATCGACGAATTCGTCGTGCGTCGCGGGCGCAGTCAAGGCGTTCGAGCCCGGATATTTGCCGACGCGATCGATGCGAACGGTTACGCCGTACTGGAGATAGTCCCAGTCGGTGCTCAGGCTGTAACGGTCTTCCGGCAGCAACACGGTCTGACCGAAGCCGATCTGCTCGACGAAGTCGTCGCCCGGTTGCGTCTGAACCTTCAGCGATCGGACATGCGACCAAGAAAAATCGGTGGTGAACACGCCGGCGCGATCGAAACGCAGGATGTACTGGGCGCCGAAGTCCGTGCCCGCGATTTCCTGGCTTGACAGGTTCTGCGCGTTGGCGCGGATCAGCGCGGTGGTATCGCCGCCCGTCTGCGAATTTCCAAGGAACCCCACGTTGGGACCGGAGGTTGCGCGCGTGATCTGGTCGCAGAACGCGCCGCTCGACGCGCAGACGTCCAGTAACTGCTGCCCAGAGAGTTCCTGCACAACGTTGTCGAGTTTGATCTCGTAGTAGTCCAGATGCAGCGTGAGGTCACGCACCGGCTCCACGACGACGCCGAAGTTGAAATTCTCGCCTTTCTCTTCCTTGAGCTTTTCGTTCGAACCGATCACCTCCGGCACGCTCTGGATGACCTGGCAGACCTCGGCTCCCTGTCCCGGGGTGCCGCCGGACTGCAGGCACAGCGGCGTGTCGATCACGTCTTCGAAGGCATTCGTGTTGGCGCCGAACAGGCGCTGCAGATCGGGCGCGCGGAAGCTCTTGCCCCAGGACGCGCGCAGCAACACGATGTCCAGCGGACGATAGGCCGTGCGGAAGCTGGGGCTGAAGGCCTTGCCCGTCTCCGAGTCGTCGGCGTACATGTCGATGCGCCCAGCTGCTCCGAACTCGAGGTTGCGCAACACCGGCGCCACGAACTCGAGGCCGACACCCGTGTACTTGCGGTCGCCGCCGCCGCCGTTACTGCCGTCAAACACGTCGCCGAGGGTGGAGAGGGCATCGAATTTGTCGTTGTAGCGCTGCTTTTCGAAGTCGCCGTGCAACGCAAACTTCAGCGCTCCGCCGGGCAACTGAACCGGGGCGATCGGGCCGCTGATCGTGGCGTCGACGCCGTTCGTGGTCGACACCGCCTTTTCGGTCTGCGTGTGCCGGGTCCGCGCCAGGACATCGTCGGGGATGCGCTCAAACAGGTTGAGCCCGGCGTTCGACACCTCGTTGTCCAGGACAGAACTCAGGATCGTGGGAGTGGACGCATCCAGCCTGATCTCGTTGTGCTGCACGCCGACATCCCAGGAGAACGCGCCGATATCTCCCTCGAGCCCCACCAAACCACTGTAGGCCTGCGTCCTCACATCGCCCCCGCGCGGGCCATATTCGGTGAGGCGGCGCAGGAAGAAGCCACCGCGCTCGTTGCCGCTGCCGGTGGTGGGATTGTTGATCGCGCCAGGAGCCACGTAGCCGGGACCGAAGTTCGGATCGAACCTCGTGTTGGGAACGAGTCGGTTCGACGTGAACGACAGCGAATCACCTCCCTGATAGGCGTTGGGTTCCTGCTCGGTCACCACGCGGTTCCGTGACGCGCCGAGGCGCGCGAAGCCCTTCATCTCGCCGAAGGCGCGGTCGAGGCGCAGGTAGACGGACCCCTTTTCACTGGGCGAAATCCACTGGCGGTATTTGGAGCGGTCGAATCGGCAGGTCGATCCCACGACGACGCCGCGGCCATCGAGCGCGCCGCCCGCGAGGCCGCAGTTGGGGTCGATCGCGAGCGACGCGCCCGTTTCGGCGTCGATGAAGGTGTTGCCGAAGCCGCTGCCGTTGCCTCCATTGCCGAAGTCCGAGGCGGAGAAATCACGATCCGTGAACTTGAGAACGTCCTGCTTGGTGTACTCGCCGACCAGCTGCACGGAGGTTTCGCCTGCGGTCAATCCCTGCAGGAACTGCACGCGCCTGGCCGCGCCGCCACCGTCGTCCGTATCGCTGTAGCGCGCGACGATCTCGGAACCGGTCAGGTTTTTCTTGGTGATGATGTTGACCACGCCGCTGATCGCGTCGGATCCGTACACAGCCGACGCGCCGTCGAGAAGTATTTCGACCCTTTCGACGAGCGAGGCGGGAATGCTGCTCAGGTCGACGAACGCGTCCGTGCCACCCAGGCCCTGGGGGAACACCGGCAGGCGGCGGCCATCGAGCAGCACGAGCGTTCGTCCCGCGCCAAAGCCGCGCAGATCGATCGACTGCGTACTCCTGGCGAACGAGAAGCTCTGTCCGGTTCCGAACGAGCCACCCGCGTTGTTGGTGAGGTTGCCGAGAATCTCCTCGACCGTGGTGTAGCCGAGCTTGTCGATCTGATCCTGCGTGATCGTGGTGACCGGCGTTGGACCCTGCTTGTTGATCTCGCGCTTGATGCGAGAGCCGGTGACGACGATCGTATCGGCCTCGGGAGCCACGTTCTCTGGAGCTTTTGCAGGTTCAGCTGCGGCCCCCTGCGCGGAAGCGATGCCCGGAGACAGCAGCATGGTGCTCGTCGTCAGCAGGACCGACACAGCGACAGCGCCGGGACGGGATCGTGGAAACAGATTCATGGCGTCTCCCTCTGCAAGCCATCAGACCGCACAAAAGGTGAAATTCGCGGGAGTAATTTTTTCCTTCGTCTCGCGATCCCTTGCCCGACCGTAGTCCTCGACTTCCGGCACGTCAATGCCAGTGTGTTTCGCGTCGAAGTTGTCGCGCATCACGTTCGCTCGCGGTCGCAAGGCTCACTGCTTCTACGCTCGTGTTCGCACGATCGTGCAGCGAGGCATCGTCCTGACGAAATGGAGCGCGTTGACGATCTGATCAAGCAACGGATGTGCCGTTCGCCACGCGAGCGCCCGTGGTTGCAGGGTGCACGAACACGTGGTCCGCATCGTGCGGTAAGCAAGCCGCTCACCCTGTGATCGTGTGCTTTGCAGCGGGATTCACCCCGCCAAGCGAGTCAGCCGGCGCCGAGCATCGCGCTGTAGCCTTCGGCGGAGGGCAGGCCGTGGCAGGCCCACACCATTGCGCCCTGTCCTTGGTCGTCGGCGCTGCTCCACCACAGGCTGATGGCGGAAGCGCCGCCGGAACGGGTCGACTCGTTGGCCAGGGCGGCGAGCAAGGCAGGGACTTCCGACGCGTGCACGTGCACCGGTCGATCGAAAAAGCTCGCCAAGTTCTCCGCAATGCGCGGACGCGTGTCGTCCAGCGCTTCGGGCGGCGCGAACGAGGCGAGGCGATCTTCGAGCGCCTGCACCGATCCATCGAGGTCGAGCATCGCGATGGCTTCGGCCTCGAGCGCGTTGAGCCAAGCGGTGATCGAGCCCAGCGGCAGGTCGTGCAGCGCTTCGGGCACAACGCCGTGCGCAAGCGTGAACGGGAAGTGGCGGTTGGCGCGATCTACGCTCGACATCAGCAAGCCGAACCAGGCGTTGTTGCCGCACACACCGGGCGCAAGGCAGAAGTGCCAGATCGGACTTTGCAGGTAGCGTTCGAGCCAGGCTTCTCCGAGCAGGGAGCGCGCGCCGTAGATCACGGACTGCAGCCAGTCGTCCCAAGTCCGCACGAATGACGAGGGAAGGCGACGGCCGGCGAAATCTCCGAGGAACGGCAGCTTGCCGTACCACCCGGGAAGCGCCTGCAGTTCCGTCGCCGCATTCATCAGTTCAGGCCACGCGGGCACGAGAAGCTGCGCAGGTCCTGCAGGCCGTAAGGGTTCTGCACGCTGCCCGCGGTGACCTCGAACTTCACCTCGCGTCCGTCGAACGAGAACGTGACGAACATCTTCTCGGGTTGCGCGGTGCGCTCGACGGTGGCCTTGTCGAAGAGGCGGAACAGCGCCCAGGGCCCTTCCGTCGTGTAGCCGGAGCCGGACGCGCCTGCGGGTTCCACGGTCAGGCGCACGATCGACGCGCCGCCCGGACCTGGCCAGGATACCCACTTGGGCTGCACCGGTCCGTGCGCGTAGCTCACGCTCTGTCCGTCGACATCGAGCAGGAAGCGTGAGATTCCAGCGTCCATGTTCACCGGTTTGAACTCGTAGCGATACGAGGCCTGCGAGCCCATGCGGAAGAACACTTTCTTGATGCCGTCGGCGCGCTCGAAGTTGGCCAGCGATCCGGCATAGCCCATCGGCACACCCTCCACCTTCTTGAGGCTCCACGGCTTGGTCGCGGTGTCCACGTACTGCGACAGAGCTTTTTGGAAGTACTGGTCGATCATGCCGCCGCTGGCGAACAGCGCGGCGAAGTCGTCGCTGGTCACGTCTTTGCTGCTCCCCGAAGAGAAGGGATAGCGTCCGTTGATGGCCTTGGCGCAGAAATCGCCGAAGGACTGCGCGATGCCGCTCGACAGGTTTTCGCGCGTCTTCTCGAGCGCCTGGCTCGCACCAACGCCGGACAGATCCTGCAGCATCGACTTGAACGGGTCGGGCATGCGCGCCGCCTCGGCCTTCACGCGCGCGGGGGCGTCGCTTGGCGGCGGCGGGTTGCCGCTCTGCACCGCGGTCTCGGTGTTGCTGAGCATGATGTAGACGTCGTTGACCAGGGTCAGCGCGCCATCCATCGGCGCGGGTGCGCCGCCCCCAGGCCCTAGCACCCAGTAACGCAGCGACGCGAAGCGATCGTCGACGATGCTCTCCAGCGTCTTGCCCGCGGTCGCCGAGGCCTGCGTGGGCTCGGTCCTGGTGAACATCTTCTGGAGCTCTTTCTTCTTCCTTGCGATCGTGTCGGTCGCCTTGTCGGTGATGTCCTTCTCGGCTTCCTGCTTGGTGGTCAGCGTCGTTTCGCGCACGATCGCCTTCATCAGCAGCGGGATAGGCGAATCGGGTGCCGACAGGATGCGCGCGGTCTGGATGCTCTCGGACAGCGAGGTGGCCTTCTTGAGCTTCACGTCCGCGATGAACTCTTCCCACACGCGCACGTAGTCCTGCAGGTACAGGCGGCGGACCTGTTCGGAGACGCCTTCCCCGCCCAGCAGATCCTTGGCTTGGTCGGCCACGCTGGCCTCGGCGGTGCCGAGCACCCAGGCCTGCTCGTCACCGAGCTGCTTGGAGACTTCGCCGACGCGGCTCAGGAAGGCGTTGTGGTAGCCGTCATACGAATACAGGCCTGGCACGCCTTTGGTCAGCGCTTGGTTGCTGATGCGCTGGAACACCAGCGAGGCACTCGGTCCGCCCTTCGACGCGACGCTGAACTCGGGATAGTCGGCGCCGATGCCTTCGCGCTTGAGGCGGCTGTACACGCGCTGCGGAAGACCAAAGCGGGTCAACGCGCTGCGCGCGCTCGCGATCAGCAGCGGATCCGGCGGCAGCGGCGAGGAGTAGTCGTCCTGGGCTAGCAGCGCCTTGAGATGCTCGCCGAGCGCTGCGCGCTGGTCGGTGCTGACGTCGCGCGGCAGCGAGTCGTCCCAGTCGAACTCGATCGCGGCGGCCGCGTACTCCGGTTCGAGGTGCGTACGGTCCTGCAGCATCAGGTAGACCTTCAGCACTTCGTAGGTCTGCTCGAGATCGGTCGCCGGGATGCTGCGCAGGCGATCTTCCATGCGGTAGATCAACCGCGGCAGGAAGGCATTGCGCAGCAGGCCCCGGTAGGCCTGGTCGGCGCCGGCCTGCAGCTTGCCGCCCTGGTAGAGGCCGTAGGTCATCGACATCGGCACGCCGTCGGCCACTGCCTCGGTACGAGGCACGCCGCGAACCGCGTCGAGGATGGGCAGCAGCGCCACGACGTTGGTGTCGGCCTTGGGCGGCAGGTCTGCGACCTCCTGGCGAACCACGTTTGTGCGCTGGTCAACTTCCTTGACGTAGGAGCTGTTGCGTCCGTACGACAGGGCCCAGGCCGCCAGCAGCCCCACACCGAGCACCGCGCAACCGATGTATGCGCCCCACTTAAGTGCCAGACGCCGCTTCTCCCACTTGATGTTGGTGCCGGCGAGCGCCTGCTCCTCGAATATCACGTCGTCGAGAAGCTTCGTGAGGAAGTAACTGCGGCCGCTGGAGGTCTGCAGCGCCAGCGGACTGCCGTCGAAGCCGAAGGCACGGGCGATGTTGCCAACGACGCGGTCGATCGGGCGGCCTTCCTGCGTGCCGCTGGTGAAGTACATGCCGCGCAGCAGCGGTGCGGCGCCGAAGCGCGAGGTGACGAACACCTGGCCCAGGAAGTCCAGCACGGCGGGCTTGAGCGCGGCCACCTGCTGCGGGAAGCTGAAGATCAGCGCGCGCTTCTGCAGGTCCTTTTCGTCACGCAGTCGTTGCGGCTGGCGATCGAACAGGCGACGCACCAGCGATGTCCACTCGCCGTCGAGCGAGGGCAGGGGATCGGGCGCATTGGCTTCTTGCGAGAACTTGAACGTGGTTCCCCAGACCTGCGCGCGCTCTTCCTTGCTCAGGTCGGAGAAGAATTCCGTGAAGCCCGCGAGCAGGTCGACCTTGGTGACCAGCACGTAAATCGGAAAGCGGATCTGCAGGCGTTCGTAGAGTTCGGCGATGCGCGCGCGGGCGGCCTCGGCGTGCGCGGCGCGTTCGCGCGGCGACTGCGTGAGCATGTCGCTGGCGCTGATCGTCAGCAGGATGCCGTTGATGGGACGACGGGGACGGAACTTGCGGAGCAGGTCGAGGAAGCCGTCCCAGGCTGCCTTGTCAACGTTCTGGTCGGAGTCCTGCGTCGTGTAGCGACCGGCGGTGTCGATCAGCACGGCCTCGTCGGTGAACCACCAGTCGCAGTTACGGGTGCCGCCCACGCCCTTGATCGACTGCGAGCCGAGCTTCTCGGCCAGCGGGAATTTCAGGCCCGAGTTGATCAGCGCCGTGGTCTTGCCCGAGCCCGGCGGGCCGATGAACACGTACCAGGGCAGCTCGTACAGATACTGGCTGCTGGATCGCGCGATCAGGTTGGACACGCGGCCGGAGCGGCCTTCGAGGCGCACCTTGCGCAGCGTCGAGACGGCTTCCTCGAAGCGCTGGCCGAGCACCTGGATTTCCTGCTGGGATTCGCTCGGGCCCGCGGGACGGTTGGCCGGGCTCTTGGTGAGCCCGTCCATGAGCTTGCGGCTCGCCATCTTCGCGCGCATGAACCGCCAGACGCGTCGCCCGATCAGGATCAGCGCGACGAGCGCGATCAGCGACCAGCGCACCCACTCGGGCTCGAACGGACGCAGGGACCCGATCGAAATCATCGGGCCGACGTACCAGATGACCAACGCGGCGGCGATCATCCCGACCAGGGTGACCAGCAGCGGGTGGGTGAAGAAGCCGAATATCTTGCTCATACGGTAGCGGTCATCCGTTGGGATGCGAGGTTGTCGTCGCGGCGATCGAATGAATCAGTTCACCAGGACCTGCACGTCCACGCGCCGGTTCTTGGCGCGGTTGGCGGGCGTGTCGTTCGGTGCGAGCGGCTCCGAGTCGGCGCGTCCTTCCGAGCGGATGCGCGAAGCGTCGACGCTGCCCGACAGGTGCTGGGCCACGGCCTCCGCACGCGCCGTCGACAGGTGCCAGTTCGACGGGAAGCGCAGCGAGCGGATCGGCTGGTTGTCCGAGTGCCCGATGATCAGCACCTTGCCCGGGACTTTTGCGATCGCGGCGCCGATGCGCTCGAGTAGCGGGAGCATCTTGTCCGGGATGCTGTTGCTCGCCGGCGCAAAGAAGCCGTCGGAACGGATCGTCACGATGCTCCGATCGGCGAAGTCGCCAACGTCGACCAGGCCAGCCGTGATGTCGCTTGCCAGCAGGATGCGCAGGCGCGGCGGCACCGGCTTGGAAGGCATCGGCGGCGCGGCGCGCTGCTCGGCCTGCGGCGCGTTGATGCCGCGGATGCCCGCGAACACCGGGTCCGACTTGCGATTGAGGATGGAGTTGAACGCCACGTACGCGATCGTGAGGATCAGCGCGGTCGCGGCCACGACCACCCACACCGGGATCGCGTCCAGCACCTTGTTGCGCGGCAGCTGCGCGCCCTTCCAGTGCGGGCTGAGCTCGCGTTCGGGTTCGCCGCGCTCCTTGCGCAGCATCTCGAACAGGCGCTCGCGCACTTGCAGCAACTGCGCCTGGCCGTTGTCGAGCACGCGGAAGCGGCCCTGGAATCCAAGGGCGAGGCAGATTTCAAGCAGCTCCAGGAGATCCCGGTTCTGCTTCGGGTTCTCGGCCAGCTTCGCCAGCAGCTGGAAGGTCTTCTCGCCGCCCCAGGCCTCGTTATGGAATGTCACGAGCAGGCTCTGTGCGCTCCATTGACCGGAGCCGCCCCAGGGCGTGTTGGCCGCGGTTTCGTCGACGAACGTACACAGCACGTAGCGCGCGGCGACGACCTGTTCCGACGGAACCTGCGCGCGGCGCGCGGATTGCTCGAACGAGCGGATGCCGTCCACGAGCCGTGCCTTGACCTGCGAGGAGTCCGCCTGAGCGGCGACGCGCAGCTGCGGGATGAGGTCGAGCAGCGGCGTGGCGGCGGTGACCAGGGGGTTGAGTCCGACGGCATCGGGCAGATGGTCCAGCGGGGGCGCCGGCTGGGGCGCACGCGGAGCGGCCTGCGGTGGCGCTGCGCGAGGTGGCGGCGGCGGTTCGGCCGGCTTCGCTTGCGCGCGTCGCGGTGTCGGCACCATGACCGTGCGGTCGTCGGCGCGAGGGGCAAAGGGATCGTCGGGATCGGTCGCCATGGGAGTGCCTTCGGACGTCTACGCTTGATGCATCAGGAACGGATGGCCCAGCATTCCATCTCGAGGCCGGGGAACTCACCGGCGATGTGCATCGCCAGTCCGCCGGACTTCTCGAGCTGTTTCCACATCTCGCCGCCGCGGTCCATCTCGAAGTAGTTGAAGCCGGCGTGGAACGGGATCTGACGGGGCGCTACCGGCAGCGGCTTGAGAGCAATGCCCTGAAGCTGCAGGTTCACGAGGTCGCGCAGCTTTTCTACCGGGCCGAGTTTGGTCTGCGTGGGGAATCGCGCTCGCAACTGCTCGGCCGGAATCTGCGCGTTGACCGCGAGCACGAAGCTCGCGGTGCGGATCAGCTCCTGGTCGGGAATGATGGCCACGTGCACGCCGTACTTGCGCGCCTGCAGCTCGATCGGAATGGCCGTGGTCTCGAGCACCGTGCTCAGGCTTGCCCGCAGTTCCGCCATCACCTTCGGGAAGCAGCGTTCGGGCTGGGGATGCAGGTATTTCGGATAGGCGGCCGGACGACGACCGTCGCGGAAGGTGGCGAGGTCGCCCGCCATCGTCACGCAGACCTGGAACAGTGTTTCGGGATGGAGCGGGCCGATGTTGCGCAGGTGCGCCACCAGCGGCTCGTAGCGGTTCACCGTCTGCAGGAACAGGAAGTCCGCGATCTCGGCGACGCCGCCGCGGCCGGGATGCGCAAGCCGCGAGGCGAGGGCTTCGCCGCGCTGGTGCAGCATGCCTTCGAGTTCCTGCAGGTAGGCCGACATCACGGGGCTGACGCTGACCGCGAGCGTGGGCGGGATGTACTGGCGGTCGAGCACCACGACGTTGTCGGCGCGCCGCTCGAGAATGCGCACAACGCCGAGCGTCACCCAGGCGTCGGTTTGGTCGCGTGCCAGCAGCAGGCGCATCTTCAGGTCGGCCAAGCGCATCGGCGCGCGTGCGTCGGAACCGCTGTTGTGGTCTGCAATCTCGGTGTCGACGGCCCCGTAGCGAGCGAACGTGGCATCCGAGGTGTCGCCGGAATCCACCTCCACCGAACCATGGCGACGCACGGGCACTGCCAGCATCAGCAGTTCGTTCTTCGAATTGACCGGAATCTCCAGCGGGGCAGGGCCGGCATCGCGCTCGGGGAAATCGAAGGGCGTGCCGTCCGGCATCACGCCGCGAGCGGCCGAGATCGACACCTTGCCCAGCGCCAGTGCGGTTTCGTCCACCACCAGGTGCGCGAAGCCCCAGGGATAGGGACTGATCTCGCCGGCACGGTTTTCCAGTGCACGCTCGAAATAGCGATCCTGCTGCTGGAAATGCTGCGGCTGAAGGAACATGCCCTCCGACCAGACGACTTTCTTGCTCCAGGACATAGCAGGCTTTCCAGTGGTTCAGCGATGCGGCACGCGCGGATCCGGCGGCGCGCCGGGGAATCAATCCTTCTTCTTTGTCTCGGCCTCGGGCTCGACGGACACAGACACTGCTTTAATGCCGAGCTCGATGCGCAGCACGCCCTTGGTGCCTTCTTCTAGCTTGGTCCACGCGCGCCAGGTCGACTTCTCGACATTGCGGTACGCGCCGGTCACGGCGATGAAGCGTACGTCGGGCGGATATTCGCGCGGCTGCAGGATCGACTCGCCAGGCTTGACGACGAACTCGTCCCGTTTGGCCAGGTCGGCGGCGAGTATCTGCTCGTCCTTCTCGTACAGCGCGAAGAAATCCGCCTTTTCGAATTCGGCCAGCGACCGCAGCGCGTAGACGCGTACGACCAGCGGCGATGCGCGGCCGCTGGCGTCGGGGTTGAGGTTGGCGCTGGCCACCGCCGAGAGCTCGAGCTTCGACGGCTTGGGCGGCTCGGGTACCGGCGGGGGTTTCTTGCCGAAGCAGCCGGTCATCAGCGCGGCGCACAGCGCCAGCATCGCCACGAGCGTGATCCTGCGTCCCTGTTGGAGCTGTACCGTCATGCGACCCTTCCCCGATCAAAAATACGCGGGACAGCCCCGCGGAATCCTTACTTTTGCGCTACCGACGCTGCTGTTGCTGGCCGCGTTCAAGCGCGGCCACGTGTTCCTCGTACGCGCGCAGGAACTCCCTTCCGAATAGCGCGTGGAAATCTTCCTCGGCCTCGACCGCGATCTGGCGGTAGAGCTCGCCGAAGAGGTCCCAGAGCTTGGCCTTGCGGTTCATCGGCACCAGCGCATTGATGCCGCCCTTGTCCGGCAGCCGCGATTCGAGCTGCGAAGGCTCGAATCGCTTGAGCACCCCGGCGAGCGCTGCGCGCAGTCCGGCCATGAAGCCGAATTCATGCGCGCGTAGATCGGCATAGGCGTCGCGCATGGCCTCATCGGCTTCCATGAAGCCTGGCATCTGCTGGCCGAACAAGTAGCGCAGCGCCAAGCCCGCGTCCGGCGAAAACTTGAGTGGATTGTTGCGGCCGCTGGCGATCATCGTCACGTCGGCGCGCATCTCGCGCTTGACGCTGCCGCGGGCATTGAGCAGCGCGATGGTTCCGGAGGTGGCTTCGTTCATCAGCGCGCCGATCTTGTACATGAGTTCCGGCGTCATCTGGTCGATCACCAGGTCCGGCGCATTCAAGCCGGACATGAAGGCGCTCAGCAGGTCCGAGGGCACCGCGGCGGGACCGCTGCTCGGGCGCGGGCGCGCCGCAGGGGGCATCGGCGGCTGCGCGGCGGCCGGCGGTGTCGGTCGCGACGGCGGCGGGCGCGAAGCCGGCGGCGGTGGCGCGGGACGGTCGATCCGCGGCGGCGGCGGGGGTGCCGGCCTTGGCGGCGGCGGTGGTGGCTCCGGCAGCCCGAAGGCGTCCAGGTCCAGTATCTGCGCCTCCGGCAGCGGTGTGGGTGTGATCCCTCTGGGTGGCGTGAACGCCGAATTCAACTCCGGGACCTGGTCCGAGATCGAGGCGGGCGCCGCCTTGTTGTTCCCACCCAGGAACTGCGTCAGCCCGCTATCGGTTCCGCCGGCGTGCGACGGCGGCGGTTTGCCCAGCGGTCCGCTGGCGAAGGGATCGGTCGAAGCGCCGGACGAAAGGCCGAACATGGCATCCAGACTTCCTTCGCCGGGCGCCTTGGGACCGCCGACGCCGAGCAGGGAATCGAATCCCTCGTCGAAATCCCCGATCTGCGCGGCTGGAGGGGCTTCCGACGGCGGCGCCGCCATCAGGTCGAAATCGTCCGGGAAGGCGGATGCCCCGAATCCGGCCGCAGGCTTGGCCGGCGGCGCCGGCGCCGCCTGCGGCGTGCGCGGACGTGGGATCTGCTGGACCGGAGGCGGCGCAGGTGTCGGCTCCGAACCGAAGCCCAGCTCGTCGAACAGGGAATCAGAAGACCGCGGAATGCCCGCATCGGCGCCGCCGCTTCCAGCTCCGATACCCAGGATGTCGTCGAACGGGTTGGACGAACTCGCCGAGGGCTGAGGTGTTGCGGCTCGAGGCGGCGGTGGGGCCGCACGCGGTGGAGGTGCCGCGCGAGGGGGCGGAGGCGGTGCCATCGGGGCGCCCCAGTCCTCCTCCAGCGAATCCGACTGGCCAGAGCCGGCGTCCAGGGCGAATCCTTCTTCGCGGACTTCGAGCTCGAACGGGCCGATGTTCAGGCGATCGCCATTGCGGACCGCGATCGAGTTTCCCTTGCCCAGCGGCGCGCCATTGACCTTCAGCGGATTGGTGCCCTGGTCCGCGACATGGAACCCGCCGTCGCGGAAGGTGAACTCCGCGTGTACGCGGGATACGGCGCGCTTGTCGTCGTTGAGCACGAGGGTGCAATCGGGCGAACGGCCCACGGTCCCGCCGCGCTCGTCGATCTTCGCCGACAAGGGACGCGGCGGAGAAAGGCCGCCGATGCTCACGACCTCGACGGTGATCACCTCATGCCTCCCGGGCACCCTTGGAATGGAGGGAGTTTACGGGCAATGCATTCCCTCCGTAAGGCGCTGGGGATCCTCTATTCTCGACTTCCGTCGGCGACTGGGATGCGCTTCTCATCACTTGCTTGGTTGTGGTCTGTAGAACTTGAAGGTTCCGGTGACCGTCACGGTCGTCGTCGTGAACCCGGTCTTTTCGTCGCCTTCTTTCTTGCTGGAGTCCTGGAAGACCAGCGCGCAGCTGCCCACGGGTTCGCCGCCCGCCGGCGCGTTCTGCTCCCAGACCGTGATCACGCCATTGCCGTCGACCGACTTGACGATCGCGCTGTGGTGGGGCCGATCGGCATGCGTGCTGTCCGTGGCCTTCGGCGTATCGATCACGGTGGTGGCGACGTAGTTGTTGAACTGGATGACGTCGCCCGGCTGGACAGTGGCCAGCGTCACCGGGCTGCCCCAGACATAATTTGCGTCGGCAGCCACTTTCCCGTAGTCCGCCGCGCTCTTGGCGCCGGCCGCGCGCAGGGCCTTGTCGACCAGGTCGAAGCACTCGCCGTTTCCGACCTTGGTACCGTTATTGGTGCTCGCGAAGTTGAGGATCTTCTGGGCGTCCACCACGCCGCCGCCCTTGAGCTCCTCGGCCGGCGTGGTCGGCGTGTTCATGCCTACCGGCCCGGTCCGCTCCGCGCCGGCCAGCAGGTTCGCGGCGCTGGTCGGGCCGCCGGGACGATCCGCGCTCGGGGTGTCGACACCAAGTACGCCTGGGCTGGATCCGCTCATCGCTGTTCTCCGATATTCGCGCCGGGCTTTCAGACCCGGACGGTGGTGTCGTCCGGTCCTTCCCGGCGCGGCGGCGCGCTCACGGACGCCTTGATCGTGTAGTTGCCGATGACCAGGGTGCTCCCGTGAACCAGCGGAACCTCATCACCGAATTCGACTGCCACGCCGTCCACGGTCAGGCCGTTGGAACTGCGCGAGACGATGCAGACGCCGCCCGGTCGCGGCAAAATCTGCGCGTGTACGCGCGATACCGTCCGCTGCGGATCGGGCAGGGCGAGCGTGTTGGTGCTGGCCCGTCCGATGGTTCCGCCGGCCGCTGCGATGGTCGCGCGTATCGGGGCCTTCGGCACTTCGCCGTTGGCGTTGATGACGTCGAGGACGAGTGCCGGCATGGTGTTATTCACGGCGCCAGCATCATCACGAGCGCCTGGCTCGGGATCAGCCGGGCGCCGGGACAGTTCGTGCTGTTCTGCAGGGAGATGCTGGTCATGCGCGTGGCGGGCATCCCGACGTAGAGGACGGTGAAAGCACCCGTCAGGTGACGGCTCGGGCCCATCACCGTGGCCGAGGCCACGCCCGTCGCCAGCCCCGCGTTGTCGCCGTTGGTCATCGGGATCGTGGTTCCGAGGTTATGTACCGGCATGCCCAGGATCAGGATGTTGGGAACGTTGGGGATCGCCATCGGGCCCATCGCGACGTTCGGGTAGGGAATGGGAATCGGGGCCGGTGCCGGCGGCGCCGGCGTCAGGCAGACATCGGGGAAACCCATGTCCTGTCCCATCATCTGGCAGTTCGCGAACATGCGGTTGCTCAGCCGAAATGGATCTGGCCGCCACGGGTCTTCACGAGCTTTTCCCCGTTGATCAGCGCGTGCTTGCCCGCCACCTGAACCGTCTGTTCGGCCTGCAGTTCGATGTGCGTGGACTGAACGCGGTCGATGCCTTCGGTGGTCCGCAGGTGATGCTTGCTGAAATGGCTCACGCGGTCGAAGACCGTGTCGAGCGCCTTGCCCACCAGCCTGAACACCGAACCGATCACGCGCAGTTCACGACCCAGCAGCTGTGCCTCGTCGGCGCAGAGTTCGGCGCGGTCGACGTCCATCTCCAGCACGCGGCCCTGCATCCGGATCCTGTCTGCCGCCACGACCAGCGGACCAGAGCCGATCTCGATCCGCGTCGGGCCTTCGCAGCGCAGCAGATTGTCCACACCCTCTTCGCGACGCAGGACCGCCAGGATCCACAGCTCGTCGGGTGCGACCTGCAGGCAGGCCACGCTGTCGCCCTGCGCCGGCTCGAGCAGGCAGCTCGCCGCGCGCCTTGCATTGGCCACGAGATCACCGCTGGTCACGACGAAGCCGGAGGACCCGGCTTCGGTGACGATGCCGACGCACTGCGACGCCGGAATGGGCCTTGCGCGTCGCGAGGGCGCAAGTCGGCGCGCAGCGCCGGGCGTCCGTGCAGCGGGTGCTGCGGTTTCGGGCAGGTTGCTCATCGCTGGGTCTCCGCAGATTTCATTGACGTTGTCAGTGGACCGCCGCATTCCAGTCTTCCGCGCGTGCGAGTTTCGGATCGGTTTCCAGCGCACGTGAACGGTCGGACAGCCTGGCGTTCTCGGTCTTCGCCCGGTGCAGCCGTGCCCGGTACAGGGTCGCGCGTTGGGCGCTGACCGATTCCAGATTGGCGTGGCTGAAGTCCGCGTACGTGAGCTCGCATCCATCGAAATTCGCACCCGCAAGCTCGGCGCCGCCGAAATGGCACTGGTAGAGATCCGCCCCGTCGAAACGTGCGCCGGGCAGGCGGCAGTTCGTGAACAGCGCCTGGCGCAGTCGCCCCTTCGTGAAGATGACGCCGCTCCCGGTGCTGCCGCAGAACAGCGCCAGCGGCGCATCGGTCCCGCTGAAATCGCAGTCGGAAATGTCCGACTCGGAAAAATTGCATTGCGGCAGTTGCGCGCCGCGGAATGTCGACCCTGCGAGCTTCACCGCGGAGAACTGGCATCCCTCGAGTTTCAGACCGTCGAACGACCGCCGCATCAGCGAGACCTTCACGAACATCGCGCGTTGCATGCGTGCCCCGGTCCAGCTGAGTTCGGCGAGATCACATTCGTATACGGTCGTATGTGCCCAGTTCGTGTCGTCGGCTTTCGCGCCGACCAGGCTCGAGGAGGTGAACACGGCCGAATCGAGGCGGGAGCCGCTCATGTCGATCCGATCCATGCGGCACTGCGAGAACATCGCCATCGACAGTTCGGATCCGGTGAGCTGCACGTCGTCGAGCACGCAGTCGCTGAACTTGGCCATGTGCAGATTGCCGCCGTGCAGCTTGGCCTTGGAGAAATCGCATCGGGCGAACACGGCCAGCCTCAGATTGGCGCTCGTGATCAGCGCGCCGCGAAAGCTGCACTCATCGAATACGGCTTCGCGCAGGTCCGCGGCATGAAGGTCGACCGCGTCGAAGTTGCAACGGCTGAAGGTGCCGCCGGCGAGATAGCTGCCGTCCAGGGCCACGTTGCGGAAATCCTTTTCGACCAGGACTTCGCCCAAGGTCACCGCGAGTGCGAGCAGCTCCGTATCCATGGGGTCAGGCGCGCCCTTCCTGCTGCGCCGGCGTCAGACGCGGATAGGTGCGCGCGCGCTCGAGGACCGCGCCATCGAGTTTGACGTCGCCGTCCAGGCGCATGCGCGACAGGTCGGCGCCGAAGAACTGTGCGCCCGTGAGGTTCGCGCCGCGCACGTCGGCCTTCTGCAGGATGGCATCCCGCAGGTCAGCGTTCTCAAATCGCGTGCGTCGCAGGTCTGCCTTGCGCATCAGTGCGCCGACGGCGCGCGCGCCGCGCAGGTCGCAGTCGGCCAGCGTCGCGTCCGCGAGATTGGCGCCGTCGAGCACGGCCCTGGCGAAACCGGATCCGCTGGCGTCGCAGGCGCCGAGATTGGCGTTCCTGAGCGTCGCGCCCGTGAAATCCGTCTTCATGAGGCGCGTCCCCGAGACGAAGATCGCTCCCGTGAGGTCGGCGCCGGAGAAACGCGCGCCCTCCGCGTTGCAGGTCGTGAAGCTTGCTCCCGCCAGGTTCGCCCGCTGCAGGTCGACGCCCGACAGGTCGCACTCGACGAAGGCGCAGCCTCTGAGTTCAGCGCCGGAGAGCAGATTGCCTTTGAGATCGAGCTGCAGGAACACCACGCCGTCCGCCGACGCCGGCGACAACTCCGACTTCTTCCAGCTCGTTTCGAGCACGTTGACCTGATCCAGGATCACGCCGCGCATTTCGGTAGCGTGCAGTTGCGCGCGCATCAGCGTGGCGCCGGTCAGGTCGGATC
This sequence comes from Panacagrimonas sp., assembly GCA_046594215.1. GTDB lineage: Bacteria > Pseudomonadota > Gammaproteobacteria > Nevskiales > Nevskiaceae > Panacagrimonas. Next base: position 43,582 of record JBKJPX010000113.1, on the reverse strand, counting down.
CGTCGAGCAGGGCCCGCTCGAAATCCGCGCCACCCAGGTTGGCACCGACGAAGTCCGCGCCCACCGCAATCACGCCCGCGAAGTTGGCGTGTGCCAGTACGGCGGCAGTGAACCGCGCGCGGCTAAGGTTGGAGCCGGAAAGATTTGCGCTCTCCAGCCAGGCGCCGGAAAAGTTGACGCCGCGGAGGTCGAGATTTGACAAGTCGGCGCCCGTGAAATCGAAGTAGGCCCAGTCGCGCAGGCCCTGCGACAGCAACCACTCGACCTCGGCGCGCCGCTCCATCGCGAGTGCACCCTGGAGCGCGAACGCCGGCGCCTGAAGGTGCGCCCCCTGGAGATAGCTGCGCTTGCGGGCAATCTCGAGCTGGTCGAACTTGGCAAGGGCGGCCTCGCGGTCGAACGGGACCCCGGCGCGTGCCTGTGCCCTCTCCATCGTCGCGATCATCGGCGCGGCGGCCTGCAGTGCCGGCGGTCCTCGCGGTACGAGCCTCGCGGGATCGACCTTCTTGTTCGCGATCAGCGCCTGCAGGCGCTCGAGGTCGCCGACGGCCTTCTCCAGCGTGGCCCACTTGCGCGCGGCTTCTTCCTCCTGCGCACGCCGCATGTAGGCAGGCAGCTCGGACGGTGTCGGCGGCTTTTGCTTCGGCAAGAGCTTCACGCCCATTGCGTCGGGATCCCCGCCGCTGGCGAGAATCTTTTCGCGTGCCATCGACACGTCGACCTGCGCGCGTCGGTGTGCAGCATCCTCCCTGAGTCCGACGGGCCGCATCAGGGCCTCGGCTGCTTCCCGGGAGGGGTCGAAGGTGTCGAGGCCTGGCGGCAGGAGATCCTCGTCGTTGAGCACCTCGTACTGCGCCGTGTCCGGGTGCGATCGCTTCGCCAGAACCTCGAGGAAATGCGCGTCATCGCGCTTGCTGTCGTCGCCCAGGCGATCGATGGCGCCCAGAAGCAGGTCGATGTCGCTGCCGTCGTCTTCGGTGGTTTCGGCGAGGCCGTGGAAGACCAGCACCATGCGTTCCGCGGCGGGGAAGAACCAGACCGTGGTGAGCCGCATCGATACTTCGCGCAGCTTGCCGGCGCTTCCGGGGGCGCCCGCGGGTCTGCGCCGCGCAAACACGCGCACTCTGAGGCCGGGCAGCGTGCCCGCGATCATCGGGCGGGTGGGATGCAGGTGCTCGAGCTCGTAGGGCTCGTTTCCCTGCAGCACGGCGTCCAGCCACTGGTCGCGCGGCGCGAGGTTGAAGTGTTTCCAGCTCAGATCCGGCGCGAAGCCTGGCGAATGGTCCTTGAGCCAGGCTTCGTCGTAGGTGCCGCGCAGCGACGCGCGCTGCGGATGCACGACTTCGAGCGGACCAAAACCGGCCGGCGCGACGGATTGGCGCGGCTCGACCAGGCGATCGTCCGGAAGCTCGAGGTTGGGCAGCGGTCGCCGGCCATCGACCGGGACGCGCCCCTTGCCGACGGGGTTGTCCGGGTAGTCGGGGCCGCCGTAGGCCTGGCGCCAGTCCAGCGCGATGCATTCGAAGGGCAAAGGCTCGCTGGGTCGGTCGCGGTCCCAGTGCCGATCGCCGAAGGCCAGCAGAATCTTCTGCGTGTCGCCAAGCCGTGCGCGGACCGCGACCGCGTTCGGATGCCCTGGCTGACTGTAGGCATGGCCGTGCACGAGGAATTCCGAGCTGAGCTTGGCCACGCCTTCGTCGATCAGCGGAACCGCCATCTCGGTCGAGAGGAAATTCCACATCGATTGCTCGCCCCAGAGTGTTCCGCCAGCTGCCTGTGCGAACGGCACGTGAAGATAACCGGACACGCACAGGCCGAACCGCTTCCGGTATTCCATCGGACGGAAGCAGATACCCATCGCTTGCGGCTTGATGACGTGCATGGTCGGGAGGCCGGCCGGGATTCTCAGGGCGTGGGTTTGGAATCGTCGGAAGGCGGCGCGGGCGCCGGGTCGTCCTCGATCACGTAGTCGTCATTCGCGGGTGGCTTCTGGTCGGGCATGGTGACGGGCACCGGCGTCGGCTGCGGTGCCGCAGGATCGGCTTCAACGACCTTGGCCTGCTCGGCCACGCCCGGCGTCATTCTCGCGGAGTCGATCGCGTAGTCCACCAGTGGTTTGAGCGATTCCGGCAACGCGTCGGTCGAGCCCGTGGCGAGCCGGGTGTCGACCAGGGCACTGCCGCCCGCGAGCCAGAACATGCGCAGTGCGAGCGCCGGATGCCCGGCGTCGAAAGCTCGCCGTGCCGCGTCGAGCGCCTTGGACTTCGCTTCCGCCTTGTCTGCTTTCTTCTTGTTGATGTCCTCGATCGGCGTGACGATCGAGGTCAGAACACCGATGAAGGGCAGGATCTGGTTGACCGCCGAAAGCGCCTTGGCGGCTTTCACGCCTGCGACGAGCGCCTCGCCCACCTTGGCTCCCGGCAGGGCGCCTCCCGCGGCCGCGCCACCTGGCGGCAGGTAGGCCTGCATGGTGCGAAATGCGAGGCTGGGACCGATCGAGCTGTCGAGCTTGGCGCCGAGCGACAGCGTCGACGAGGCGCTGATGCTCGTCGTGCTTTCGAGGCTCACCGACGTCGACATCTTCACGCCGAGGAATGTGTCGCTCGTCATGCCGAGCTTGACCGACGTCGCCATGGACATGAGGCTCGATTCCGAGGGGCCCATGGTCGTGACGTTGTTCTTCATGCAGATCTGGTTGATGTCCCCGGCCGCGAAAATCGTCGCGTTGGTGCTGCTCTGAACGGTGAATTCCTTGGCGAAGATTTCGTAGGGACCGTTTGGAGATTCCGTCTTGTGCGAGTGGGCCCCGGTGACGATGTGCTCGATGTGCTCGGCCTCGAACACCATGCGCTTGGCCTTGTAGTCGAGATTGCCGGTGACGTCGATGTTCTGGTTGCCCGTCACCTTGGCGATGTGGTCCATGCCGGTAACGTCGAGGCGGACCTTGGCCGTGGTGCTGGTCTCGTTGCCGGTGATCGTGGTGATGCGATCGCCGGTCACGGAGGTGTTCTGGTTGCCGCCGACCTCGACCGAGCGGTTGGTGCCGACCTTGATCTTCTGCACCTTGTCGATCAGGTGCGATTCGTCGTTCTCGACATGCACGCTGCGGTCGTGAGTGACCGTCAGCTTCTGGTCACGCGTGACCGTGCTGGTCTGGTCGTTCCTGACCGTGATGCTCTGGTCGTGACCGACGAAGGTCGAGTCGTCGTTCTCGACGTGGATGCTCTTGTCCTTTTCCGCGTGGATGTAGACCTGCTCCGAGCCCTTCTTGTCCTCGAAGCGGATTTCGTTGTAGTTGGCCGGCGAACCGCCCTTGCTGGAGCGCGTCTTCAGGCCGCTTTGCGTGGCGTTGCCCGGCAGGTCATACGGCGGCATCTGTTCGCCGTTGTAGACGCGCCCCGTGATGATGGGCTGGTCCGGGTCCCCCTCGAGGAAGTCCACGATCACTTCCTGCTTGACGCGCGGAATCGCCACGAAGCCCCAGTTCTTGCCGGCCATCGCCTGCGACACGCGGATCCAGCAGGAGCGGTTTTCCTCCTTGTTGTCCTTGGGCTCGTGGCGGTCCCAGTGAAACTTCACCTTCACGCGGCCGAAGCTGTCGACGTAGATCTCGTCGCCGTCGGCGCCGACGATGACGGCGGTCTGCGGGCCCTGCACGATCGGCTTGGTCGTGGAGCGGCGCGGCCGGAACTGCTGGCGCGCGGGGACGACGGAGAACGAACAGGCGAAGCTCGCCGGGTCGCCGCCGGACTCGTGGTGTGCCAGCGAGGCCTGGATCGTGGTGCGTGTCACGAGGTACTGGGTGTTGCGCTTCGCGGTCGGGTGCTGCGTGAGACCGAACGTCGATCCGGCAAACAGCGTGCGCACACTGCCGGTCCCGCTCGAGGACTCATGGCCAGTCTGCAGTTCGCCGAGCCGCACCTCGGCGTAGTGCTCGCCATGATTCGATTCGATGTAGCCGCCCGGATAGTCGTAGACCTCGACCTCGGCCAGGCCGGGCGGCGACGCATTCAGCTTGGTCGCCTGCACCGCCTTGCTGGGCAGCTTGAAATCGTAGTCGCGCGTGGAGAACTGGCCGCTGCGCATCTCCTGCGCATGTCGCCACTGCTGCACGAACTCCACGCCCGATCGCGCCCGCTCACCCTCGGCGTAGTAGGGCACCTTCTCGAAGCCCGGCGTGTCCTTGTGCGCGTTGAAGGAATCGACCAGCACCAGCTTGTGCTGCGTCGCCGAGTGCTCGAAGAAGTAATAGATACCTTCATGCTCCATCAGGCGGCTGACGAAGTTGAAGTCGCTCTCGCGGTATTGGACGCAGTATTCCCACTTGCGGTACTCGCCCGTCAGGCGGAAGTCGACCACCGCGATGTCAGCGTACTCGTCGAAGACGAGCTTGAGAATTTCGGGAACCGTGAGTTCCTGGTGGATGCGGCAGTCGGTGCGGCGCGTGAGGAACCACAGCCAGGGGCGCAGCACTGCGTGCGACGTGAAGTACCGCCCGTCGTGACCGGTCTGCTCGACGCGTGCCACGTGCCCGTTGAAGCAGCGCTCGCCGCCGTCGGGCTGTTCGAGCTTGATGGTGACGCTCTTGCCGAGCAGGTCGTCGGGGTCCAGTTCGCCTTTCGGGCTCTGCAGCTCCACGCGGTATTCGAACAGCCGACCCAGGCTTTCCTCGCCGCTCATCTGGCGGAGCAGGAGACCCGACCCGAGCGGGGAGTGGATCTCGATCATGTCGTTCATGGCTATGTCCCGTTGTTCTGCTTCGAGGCTACGTCAGGACGGCGTCAGGCATGTACCGAACGCTTGAAATCGAGTTTCCGCTCGATGTCAGCCGGCATTGACCACGCTCAGCCGGCCAGGACGATCACCGCGGTCTGCGCCGGGGCGATGAAGGCGCCGGGGCAGGCGTTGTCCTTGTTGTGCATCGTCACCGAGGTCATCCGGGCCAGCGGTGCACCGAACACCAGCACGGTGAAGGCGCCCGTCATGATCCGCAATGGACCCTTGATGAGGTGGGATACGACGCCGCCGGCAACGCCCGGCTCGTCGCCCGAGCTGAGCGGGACCACGGTCTGGATGTTGTGAGCGGGTCCCCCCATGATCAGCACCTGCGTGACATTGGGAATCGCCATGTTGCCCATGGCGATGTTGGGGTAGGGAAGCGGAATCGGCGAGGGTGCCGGCGGAGCGGGCGTGAGGCAGACGTCGGGAAATCCCATCGCCTGGCCGCCCAACTGACATTGCGCGAACATGGTTCGATCCTAGCCCAGGTGGATCTGGGCGCCGCGCGTCTTGACCAGGCGCTCGCCATTGGTCAGCACGGTGTTTCCCTGCAGGTTCATGAGCGACTTCGCGCGCCAGTCGGCGTTGCGGACCTCGACGGTGTCCAGCCCCTCCACCACCCGCCGCTGGTGCTGTGCGTGCTGGAGCACACGTTCGAAGATGCTGCTGATCTGCGTCCCGACCAGCTTGACCTGTGCGAGCGTGGCCGTGCAGCTGCGCGCAATGGTCTCCAGGGTCTCGAACACCAGCGTGGCCTTGGGGCTGCGTACCTCGAGGGCATCGCCGTGCACATCGATCTTCGGGGCCGCGATCGCGATAGCGCGGTCGGAACGCAGATCGAGGCTGCCGTCGCGAACGCTCAGACGGGTATCGCCGGTCAGGACGAGCTGCTGCGGACCGGTGGATTCGCGTTCGAGCACGGCGTAGACGAAGAAGCTGGATTTTTCGCCACGGCACCAGGCCACACAGTCACCGACTTCGGGTTGCAGCAGGCAGCTCGTGGCACGGCGCGCACGCAGGCTGGTGCCATCCACGTCGATTCTGTAGTGCTCGGCCCCGGCCACGCGGACCCTGCCGGTGCCCTGCAGCGGCAGGACGACAGCGGCGGCGGGCGCCGACTGGCGGCGGGGACGCTTGGCATTACGAACGGCGGGCAGCTGGTCCATGGTTCTTCTCCTTCAAGTCGATATCCAGCCCGGCTTCCATGATTCGGCGCGGGCGAGGGCTTCGTCGGTCTCGATCGCGCGAGCACGGTCGGTGAACTCGGCGTCCTGGTCCTTGATCTGGTGCAGTTTGCAGCGCATCAGCTTGGCACCGCGAAAATCGCTCGCGGCGAGATTGGCATGCGAAAGGTCGGCGCTGCCCAGGTCCGCGTCGGCAAAGACGCACTGGCTGAAATCGGCCTTGGCGGCGTAGACCTCGCGCATGTTGGCACCTTCGAAGCGACTGCGCGGAAGTTTCGCGGCCGCGAAGATCGCCTGGGCGAGATTGGCGGCGGTGAAATCTGCGCGCTCACCCATCGTCTCGGGGAACAGCGCGCGCACAGCATTGGCTTTGACGAACAGCGTATCGGTCAGGTCCGCGCCCTTGAACAGGCAGCCCCGGATGTCGACGCCGCTGAAGTCGCAGCCCGCAATGGGGGTCTCGATGAATTGGCAGGTCTCCAGGCGCAGCCCCGCAAAGGACCGTTTGCCGAACGTGCACTGGTGGAAAGTGATGTTGCGCAAGGTGGCGCCGGTCAAGCTGACGTCGACGAGGCTCGCCTTGGAGAGGATCGCCTGATGGAAGAACGCGCCGTCGAAGATCACGCGATCGAGGTTGCATTCGATGATGCTGGTGCGATCGATCAGGGTGGCCGAGAGGTCAGCGCCCTCGAAGCCGGATTTGTTGAAGGTGGCCAGGTTGAAATCGCTATGTCCGAAACGGGCTCCCTCGAAGTTGGACTCGAGCAGGTTCACGTTGCGCACCCACGCTGACTCGATCACCACGTCCTTCGCCTCGCAGGCGTGGATCGTGGAGCCGCGCAGAACCGATCCGGAGAACGTGGCGCCCGTGAGGTTGCACTCGTCGAACATGCACTCGCGCAGATCGGAACCGCTGAAGTCCGCGCCGGCGAAGTTGCATTGGCGGAAGACGCCGCCGGGCAGGGACCCGTTGGACAGCTTCGCCCCGCTGAAATCCTGGCCGCTGACGGTCTCGCCGAAGCGGACCAGGATGTTGAGTTCCTCGAGACCGAGCATGGTTCAGGCCGCCGGGGTGGGCGGGCGGCGCGGATGCGTGCGCCAGCGGACGGTGTAGCAGCGGGTGAAGCGCGTGCTCATGTCGGCGTGGGTGAGCGACACGTCGGCGCCGAACAGGTTGGATCCAGCGAAGTCGGTGCCGCGAAGGTCCGATCGCTGCACGATGGACTGCATCAGGTTCATGCCCTGAGCCTTGGCCATCGAGAGGTCCGATTTCACGATCAGCGTGTCGGCGGCGTTGGCCTCGGTGAAGTCCGCGCCGACGAGCACGGCTTCCGAAAGATCGGCGCCGACAAGGTTTGCGCCCGCGAAGGAACAAAGCTTCATGTTCGCGCCACGCAGGTTGGCCTTCTCCAGGTTGGCGTCCGAAAAATCGGCGCCCTCGAGATTGCACTGCTGCGTGAACACCGCGTTCGCGAGGTCGGCGCCGGTGAACGGCACGTGCGCTGCGCTGCAGGCGATGAAATTGGTTGCCGAGAGCTTCGCGCTGCGGAAGCTGGAGCCGGCGAGATCGCATTCGATGAAGTTGGCTCCTTCCAGGAAGGCACCGTCGAAGTTGAGGCCGTCGATCCTCGCCTGGTGGAACAGCGCGGCGCCGACGATGGCGTGCGACCAGTCAGCCGGCCCGAACTTGGCTTCGAGCAAGGTCGCATGGGCCAAGCTGGCTGCCTTGAATGAGGTCTCCGAGAAGTCGACGCTGGACAGATTGGCGTTCGACAGGTCGGCGTGGTCGAAATTGGCGCCGGCCAGTTTGGCCTTGCCCAGATTCGCGGCCACGAACTTCGCGCCGGTAGCGACCGCGTCCGTCAGGTCGGCGTGGGCCAGCACCGCGAAGGAAAAATCGGCACCCGTGAGGTTGGCCCCTGCGAAGTTCACGCGCTCGAGCCAGGCATGCTGGAAATCCACGCCGCTGAAATCGAGCCCGGAAAAGTCCGCGCCCGTGAAATTGCCGCCGGTGAATTTTCGGCCGGCCGCCTTGGCCTGAACCGCATCGCGACGCAGCGGATTACCCTTTTCCGGGGGCAGCGGCGGCACCGGCGGCTGCAGGTGCGCACCCGCGAGGTAGTTGTAGCGCTCGACCACTTCCATCTGCTCGAGCTTGGGCGTGAGCGCCGCCACGTCCACCATCGGCGAGTTGATCGCCTTGAGCTTGGCGATCATCGCGGCTGCGGTGAAAGTCGGGGGTCCACCGCCCGCAGCGTCAGCCAGGTCGATTCCCATCTCGGCGGCCTTGGTCTCGGCCCTGACGATCTGCTGTGCCGCGCCGACGAGAGCCTTGTGCTGTTCGATCAGCGCTTCTTCGTTCTTCTTCTCGAGATAGGCCGGGAGTTCCTCGATCGTGGGAATCTTCTCGCGAACCGGCATCTTCAGCCCGAGCGCGTCTGGATCGAGGCCCTTCTCCCTGACCTTTTCGCGCATGAGTTCGACCTGCAGTTCGGCCCCGCGGGCCTGCGCTTCGCCCTGCAGACCCTCGACCTTGTAGTCGTCCTGCGTGGCCTCGAAGTCGGGATCGGTGCCGGTCACGCCGACCGGCATCAGGTCGCTGTCACGCAGCGCGTAGAGATGCCCCACTCCCGGATCCAGTCGCTGCGCCATGACCGCCATGTAATGGTCATCGTCGCGCGGCTCGGAAACACGCTCCACGGCGCCCATCATCACGGTCACGTCACCGGCATCGGGCTCGCTGATCTCGATCTGGCCGTGGAAGATCAGCACGCCGCGTTCCGAGTGCGGGAAGAACCAGAGCGTGGACAGCTGCATCGCGACTTCGCTGATCTTCTGACCGCCCTCCGGCAGTCGCCGCGAGAGGTACACGCGCGTCTTCAGTCCCGGCAGCTGGCCCGCGACGACGGGTTTCGCCGGGTGCATGTTCTCGAACTCGAAGGACTCGTCGCCCTGCAGCGGGCCCTCGAAGATCTGGTCGTCGGCCGCCAGGTTGAAGTGGCGCCAGTTGGTGTCGGGCGCCAGGCCCGGCGCGTGCTCGGGCAGCCAGTTCTTGTCGTAGGTGCCGCGGAACTGCGCGCGCTGCGGCCAGCTTCCCTCGATCTTGCCGAACCCCGCGGGCGCCACGACGGCACGCGGTCCCGTCAGCCGCTGGTGCGGGTCTTCGATATTGGGCAGGCGCTGCCTGCGCACGCCGTCGACGTCCTGCAGCGTTCGGCCGCGACCGACGGGGTTGGACGGGAAATCGGGCCCACCGTAAGCGTGCTGCCAGTCGAGGGGTACGCGCGCGAAAGCCGTTGGAGGCGTCGCCCGATCCCCGTCCCAGTATCGGTTTCCGAAGACGAGAAGCGTCTTCTCGATCGAGCCGACGCGGGCCCGCACGGCGCAGGCCTCCGCCGCGCCTTCCGGCGCGAAGGCGTGGCCGTGGACCAGGAATTCCGGCTTGAGCTTGACGATTCCTTCGTCGATGACCGGCACCGCCATCTGCGTGCCGAGGAATTTCCACATGCCGACGTCCGACCATACGACGGCCGGCCCGCCTTCCACGAACGGGAAGTAGACCATCGCGGTCACGCTCAGCCGCTGACGCTTGCGAAACTCGAAACATCGCGTGCTCAGCGTGAGCCCAAAGGGCTTGATCGTTTGCATGGATTCGGGTCAGGCCGGCATCAGTTGATCTTGCCGCTCCCGCCACCCTTCTTGCCTCCAGATGCGTCTGCCGGTGCAGCGCCCGCGCTCGCCGGCGCCCCCGGAGCCGGGGGTGCCGGGGGTGCCGGCGGTGCCGGCGGCGAAGGGAAGGACGGTTTGGCCGGCGGCGGCATCGGCACGATGCTTTCGCCCTTGTCGTTGACCATGGCGTTGGCATTCGATCCATAGCCCGTGACTTGGCCGATGAAGGCGCCGAGTCCCGCACCGACAATCGCGCCGACAGGGCCGAGGGGAGCACCCAGCACGCCACCCACGGCGCCGCCGATGGCCGCGCCCTTGCCCGCCTTGCCCGAGCGCTCGAACCCGGCATCCTTGTAGGCCTTGATGGCCGCGAGGACGTCCATGACCCCCAGTGCGGCCGCACCCACACCGCCGGCCACCGCGGCCACCTTTAGCGCGGTGTTGGCTGCGGCCGCGCCCGCACCGCCGCCACCACCGCCGCCGCCGCCGCCGCCGGAAATCACGGTCATGCCAGACTGCTGAACCTTCATCGCCTTCTTCGCGATGTCGACCGGACCCTCGTTGATTTCGACGGCGGCCTTCTTGTCGAGGAAGACGCCGACCGTCGTGGACAGCTTCATGCCCACGGTGACTTCCATTTCCATGGAGACCCTGCAGCTGGAGGCCATGCCGACGAATGTCGATTTCGAGGTCCCCAGCGAGGTGTCCGTCGCGGCCCCGATGTAAGCATTGGAGTTGGGGCCCAGGATCAGGTCGTTGCCCTGGACGATGGTGCGGTTGAAGTCGGTGCCGTAGAAGTCGAACTTGCCCGGCGTGACCAGCGTGAAGTTCGGCGCCTGGGCGGCGAGCTCGCCGTTGGCCACTGCCGTCATGGTCCCGTTGGACATCAGGACCATGTTGCCCGTGCAGGAATCCTTGATGTCGCCGGTCACCAGCCGCTCGCCGGGACCGCCGACGACCTCCACGTTCATCGGGCCTTTGACCTTCAGGCCGTAGCGAGAGTTGATGGTCTCGGTCAGCCCATCGCCGACGGTGATCTCTCCCTTGGAGCTCCAGGTCTGCGTGACGCCGCCCGTAACGGTTTCCATCTTGGTGCCGCTGACCGAAATCGTCTGGTTCCCGCCCAGCGTGAAGGACTGGTTGCCCTTCGTGGACTGCGTGAGATTGCCGCCGATGCTGATGACGGTGTTGACGCCGACGGTCGTGGTCGAGTCCTTCTCGACCTTGCGGGTCTCGTTGTTCTCGATCTGCGTGTCCATGTCCTTCTGGGCATGCATCACGAACTGTTCGGCGCCCTTCTTGTCCTCGAAGCGGATCTCGTTGAAGAAGGAAGGATCGGCACCCTTGCTCGAGCGGGTCTTGATCCCCGTCTGCGTCATGTTGGCCGGCAGCTCGTACGGCGGCATCTGGTCGGCGTTGTACACGCGACCGGTGATGATCGGCTGGTCGGGATCACCTTCGAGAAACTCGATGATCACTTCCTGCCCGATGCGCGGGTGGGCGATCATGCCCCACTGCTTGCCGGCCCAGGGATGCGAGACGCGCACCCAGCAGGAGCTGTTCTCGTCGCGGTTGTCGTGCCTGTCCCAGTGGAAGTGGACCTTCACGCGGCCGTACTTGTCGACGTAGATTTCCTCGCCGGACGGCCCCACGACGACCGCCGTCTGCGGCCCCTGGACCACCGGCTTGGCGGTCGAGCGGCGCGGTCGGAACTGCTGCTTGTACGGGATGGCCGAAAACGTCACGCCGAACCGGTCGCCTTCACCGCCTGCGGTCTCGGAACTGTTCTGCGTGCCCTGAAACGTCGCCCGCGTGATCGTGTAGTCGCCGTTCTGATCGTCCCGCGTGTGCTGGGTCAGCGTGAACTTGGCCCCCGCCCTCAGTGAGCGCGAGTTGCTGACGGCGCTGACCGCCTCGAACGCAGACTGGAGCTCTTCGAGGCGGACCGTGGCGTAGTGCGTGCCATCGTCGCGCTTGACGTAGCCGCCCGGGTAGTCGAACACCTGCGCTTCGGTCAGTGCCGGCACCTCGACGTTGGTTTCGTCCGCGGTGACGGGCGTCAGCGGTATTTCGAAGTCGTAGTCCTGGGTCGTGAAGCGCCCGCTGCGGACCTCTTGCGCGTGCTGCCACTGGCTGACGTATTCCGATTCGGAGCGCGAGCGGATGTCCTCTTCGGAATGACGGATCTCCTCGAATCCCGGCACGGCCTCGTGCACGTCGAACTCGTCGACCAGGATCATCTTGTGTTCGGATTCGCTGTGCTCGAAGTAGTAGTAGATGCCCTCGTGCTCCATCAGGCGGCTGACGAAGTTGAAGTCGCTTTCGCGGTACTGCACGCAGTAGTCCCATTCACGGTAGGTGGCGCGCAGCTTTGCGTCGTCGACGGAAGCGATGCCTTCGTAATCGCCGAAAATCTGCTTGAGGATGTCCGGCACCGTCATCTTCTGGAAGATGCGGCAGTCGGTGCGGCGCGTCAGGAACCACAGCCAGGGGCGCAGGATGGCCTGCGAGGTGTAGTAACGACCGTTGAACCCGCTCTGGGCGTAACGCGCGACGTACCCGTTGAAGAATCTGGGTTCGCCGTCGGCCTGTTCCAGTTTGACCGTGATCCGCTGACCGAGCAGTTCCGAGGGCTTGATGTCGTTGCGCTCGCTGAGCATGTCCACGCGGAATTCGAACAGCCGGCCAAGGCTCTCCTCGCCGCTGAACTGGTTGATGAAAAGGTCGCTCTTCAGCGGCGTCTGGACTTCGAGCATTCGGGTCATCGGCATGACATCACCTCATTCTTCGAGCAGCGACGACGAGTCCATTGACGGGCTCGCCGAGTTCCTTGCGCAGAACATCCTCGCGGACCTGGACTTGTCCGTAGCCGGCGTTGGCCAGCACCGATTCGACGTAGTCGCGACGGTGCGCGTAGCGGCCGTGGTGCTGCAGGCGATGCGGCGAGGTCTGCACGTCGTCGTGCTCGACAGAGAAGACAAGCCATGCGCCGGTGCGGAGTGCAGCGTGAGCCGAGGCGACTGCGGTCTCCAGTGGACCGAAATAGCAGAGCGTGTCGGCGCTGGCCACCACATCGAATCGATTCGACTGGGCGGACAGCCAGGCAGTCAGCTCGGCCTCGTGCAGTTCGTCGTAGAGCTCGCGCTTGCGCGCGCGTGCGAGCATGCCGCCGGACAAATCGACGCCCGCCATCCACTGGCAGCGGTCTCGCACCAGTTCTCCCAGCAGACCGGTACCGCAGCCGGCGTCCAGAAGTTGCGCCACGGGTTCGCCCGGCGCGGTGCAGGCGTGCATCAGGTCGGCGATGAGTTGCGGTGCGCGGTAGCCGAGCGCCTGCAGCTTCGCGTCGAAAGACACGGAGAACGCATCGAATGTTTCACGCACGTAGCGGTCTTGCGCCCGCGACGGCGCAACCTCACCGCCGCAGGACGCCAGCAGATGGTGTGCATTCGCGTCGTCGGGATTGCGACGAAGCATCTCGCGATAGTTGTCCGCCGCCTGCTCGAACCAACCGAGCCGGCAAAGCGCGTAGCCGATCAGCGTTCGCAACTCGGTCTGGTCAGGTGTCAGGGCAATGCCGCGGCGGTAGTGGTCCAAGGCGTCCTGGATGCGTCCCTGCGCCATGAGCGCATTTCCCAGTCCGCAGTGCACGCTGGTTCCGACATGCCGGTCGAGCGACTTGGGATCGATCCGCAAAGCGTCCAGCAGGATTCGCTCGGCTTCGATGGCCTTTCCTCGCGCCCGGTAGAGGCGTGCCAGGGTCACGCGCGGCGGAATGGCCTTGGGATCGAATTTCAGCGCCAGCTGCAGGTGGCGTTCGGCGCCGGCGTAGTCCCGGACCTCGGCGAGCATGAGCGCGAGGTTGGCGTGGGCATCCGAATACTTCGGGGCAAGATCCAGCGCGCGGCGGACGTCGGCAATACCGGTATCGCCGCCTTCGGACTGGTACTTGAGCAAGCCCTGAAAATGCCACGCGTCGGCATGCTTGGGGGCACGCGCCAGGATCAGGCGATAGGCCTCGCGGGCCTCGTCCAGGCGGCCGGCACGGTGCAGTTCGATGGCCAATCGCGTCGCCTCGATCGTCGTCGGAAGCCGAGATCGAGCATCCGCAGACCTGGCAGGGGAACCGGCCATCAGCCCTTCCTTCGAGCCGAAACGACCAGGCCCATCACGGGCTTCTCCATTTCCTTGCGCAGAACGCGGCTCTCCAGTTCGATGGCTTCGAACCCGGCCTGCGCCAGCGTCTCTTCCACGTAGCCGCGCCGGTGCGAGTACCGTCCATGGACCTGAAGCACGTAGTCGGACGTTGCGTCGACGGCTTCTTCGACCGTGAAGACGAGCCCGCCGCCGGGCCGCAGCGCCGCGTGTGCCGCGACGGCGGCCGTGTTCAACGCGCCGAAGTAGCACAGCGTGTCGGCGCTGGCGACGACGTCGTACGCGTCGGCGTTGGCTTCGAGAAAGGCGGTGAGCTCGCCTTCTATGAGTTCGTCGTAGACCTTGCGCGCCTTCGCGCGCTCCAGCATCCCATCCGACAGGTCGACCCCCACCAGGCGTCGTGCGAGCGGGCGAACCAGGGGACCGAGGAGTCCCGTTCCACACCCGGCATCCAGCAGGTCCACCTGCGCATTGCGTTCCGACAGGAAGCGGCCGATCGAGTCGGCGACGTATTCCGGCGCGCGGTATTCCAGTTCCGCGAGCTTCCTGTCGAAGCTTCGCGCGAAATCGTTGAAGGTCCGGCTGACCATCTCATCCGTGGCGCGCTCCGGCACCGGTGCGCCGCCGTAGGCCGCGAGCATGTGCCGGGGCTTGGGATTCTTCGGATCGAGCTCGATCCAGCGCCGCATCTGCGCGCGCGCCTCGTCCAGGCGCCCTTCGTCGGCCAGCAGGTAGCTCCAGCTTTGGCGAATGCTGTTGATGGCGGGATTGATCGCCTCGGTCTGACGGAAATGGACGGCTGCCTCGTCCATGCGTCCCATGGACTGCAGCAGGTCCGTGAGTGCGTGGTGAATCAGGACATTGCCAGGATGCGTCTCGAGAACCTTGCGGAGGATCCGCAGGGCATCTTCGTTGCGCCCCTGCGAACGCCGCAGGTTGGCCAGACTCAGGCGCGGCGATGGAGCGGCGGGGTCCAGGTCGATGGCCCGCTTGAGATGTTTCTCTGCCGCCGCGAATTCCCCGACCTGCCGAAGCATCATTCCCAGGTTGGCGTGCGCGTCGTGATAGTCGGGCGCCAGCTTCACGCTGCGGCGGAGCATGGCGGCGCCCTCTTTCCATTTTCCGGACTGGAACTTGAGGATGCCGAAGAAGTTCAGCGCCTCGGGATAGTCCGGCGCGAGTTTGATGATGCGTTCGTAGACCGCCGCCGCCTGAGCCGGTTTCCCGGAGTGATGTAACTCCTTCGCGATCACGAGCGCATCGGCCGCCGTCGCATTTTCCGGCAGCTCGATCGTGAACTCTTCCTCCTCCATGCCCGGCTCCGCGCGCATCAACCCGTCAGTCGAAGGTGTAGGCGAACTGCGCGTCCCTGGCTTCGACCCGCACCGTCGTGATGGGTTTGCCCTCCATCATGCGGTTGAGGAACTCGCGCGAGATGTCGGGCAGCATCGTGTTGGTCAGGATCGCGTCGATCATGCGGCCGCCGGACTCGCTTTCGGTGCAGCGCGATACGACCAGCTTGACGACGTCCTCGCTGTAGTCGAACGGGATCTTGTAGCGGGCCTCGACGCGCTTCTTGATGCGGTTGAGTTGGAGCTTGACGATTTCGCCGAGCATCGCGTCCGACAGCGGAAAGTACGGAATCGTCACCAGGCGGCCGAGCAGGGCCGGCGGGAAGACCTTGAGCAGGGGTTCGCGCAGCGCCTTGGCCATGCCCTCCGGATCCGGCATCAACTCCGGGTCCTTGCACATGCTGGCGATCATCTCGGTGCCGGCGTTCGTCGTCAGCAGGATCAGCGTGTTCTTGAAGTCGATCAGGCGCCCTTCGCCGTCTTCCATCATTCCCTTGTCGAAAACCTGGAAGAAGATCTCGTGAACGTCCGGGTGCGCTTTTTCCACTTCGTCGAGCAGCACGACGGAGTAGGGCTTGCGCCGCACGGCCTCGGTGAGCACGCCGCCTTCGCCGTAGCCGACGTAGCCCGGGGGAGCGCCCTTCAGCGAGGACACGGTGTGCGCCTCCTGGTACTCGCTCATGTTGATGATGATCATGTTCTGCTCGCCGCCGTAGAGCGCCTCGGCGAGCGCGATCGCGGTCTCGGTCTTGCCCACGCCGGAGGTGCCGGCGAGCATGAAGACGCCGATCGGCTTCTGCGGATTGTCCAGACCAGCGCGTGAGGTCTGGATGCGTTTGGAGATCATTTCCATCGCGTGGTCCTGGCCGATCACGCGCTTGGCGAGGAGCTTGGGCAGCTTGAGGATCGTCTCGATCTCGTTGCGCGCCATGCGACCGACCGGGATGCCGGTCCAGTCTCCGACCACGCTGGCCACGGCCTGGTAATCGACGGTTGGCAGCATCAGAGGGGTTTCGCCCTGCAGCTCTGTGAGCTTGGCCTGCACCTCCTTGAGCTTGGCCAGGGCCTCGGCGCGCTCCGCATCGGTGAGGAGTTTTTCTTCCGGTTTCGCGGGGGTCGCTGCAGGCACTGCTGCCGCCTTGGTCTCGGCCTCGAGCTTGCTGCCGGTGCCCTCGACGGGATTTGCGCCGCGACGCAGCTTCGCACGCAAGTCGAGCAGTTCGGTGACGAGGGTCTTCTCCTCGTCCCAGCGCTTTTCGAGATCGACGAGCCGCGCCTTGGCGATGGTCAGCAATTCGGTGGCGGCCGTCTCGCGCTCGCCGACCTCGATGCCGATGGCCTTTTCGCGGCCGATGATGCCGAGTTCGGTATCCAGCGAGTCAATGTGCTTGCGCGTGTCGTCCACTTCAGGCGGCGTCGCGTGCAGGCTCACCGCGACGCGGGCGCAGGCGGTGTCGATCAGGCTGACCGACTTGTCCGGAAGCTGGCGTGCCGGGATGTAGCGGCTGGACAATTTGACCGCCGCCTCCAGCGCCTCGTCGAGGATCTGGACCTTGTGGTGCTTCTCCATCGTGCTCGCGACGCCACGCATCATCAGCACGGCCTTCTTCTCGTCCGGCTCGTCGACCGTCACGCTCTGGAAGCGGCGGGTCAGCGCCGGATCCTTCTCGATGTGCTTCTTGTACTCGGCAAACGTGGTGGCGCCGACCGTGCGCAGCGTGCCGCGAGCGAGGGCGGGCTTGAGCAGGTTGGCGGCATCGCCGGTGCCAGCCGCGCCACCGGCGCCGACCAGGGTGTGGGTCTCATCCACGAACAGGATGATCGGCTTCGGACTGGCCTGGACTTCTTCGATCACCGAACGCAGGCGCTGCTCGAATTCACCCTTCATGCTGGCCCCGGCCTGCAGCAGGCCGACGTCGAGCGCGAGCAGGCGCACGTCCTTGAGCGAGGGCGGAACATCGCCGCGTGCGATGCGCTGGGCGAAGCCTTCGACCACCGCGGTCTTGCCGACGCCGGCCTCGCCGATGAGGATCGGGTTGTTCTGCCGACGACGCATGAGGATGTCGACGACCTGGCGGATCTCGTCGTCGCGGCCGACGATCGGATCCATCTTGCCGCTGCGGGCCTGTTCGGTGAGATCGGTGGTGAACTTCTTGAGCGCTTCCTGCTTGCCCATCTGCGCGGGTGCCATGGCACCACTGGCTTCGCCCGGCACGGCGCCGCCGGCCATTGCCGATCCGTCCGAAGGCCCGAGCCCCTCTTCGCTCGAGCCCTGCACGATCTTGTGGAAGTCGTCGGCCAGGCTGTCGGGCTTCAGCTTCTCGAACTGCTTCGAGATCATGAACAGCGCGTTGCGCAACGAGTTGGTCTTGAGCATGCCCACCAGCAGGTGGCCGGTACGCACGGCGCCTTCCTTGAACATCAGCGTCCCATAGACCCAGCCACGCTCCACCGCCGCTTCGAGGTGCGGCGAGAGATCGGAGATCGCCGTCGAGCCGCGCGGAAGGCGGTCCATCGCATTGGTGATGTCCTTGGCCAGTAGAGAGGAATCGACGCCGAAGTGCTTCAGCGCCTTCTGCCAGTCGCCGTTCTCGGTCTGCACGATCTGCGCGACCCAGTGCTCGAGTTCGACATAGGGATTGCCGCGCAGCTTGCACAGCACCGTGGCGCCCTCGACAGCCTTGTAGGCCGCACTATTGAGCTTCCCGAACAACGCAACCCGACTGATTTCGCTCATTGCTCCGATCTCCCGTTCTTGATGCTATTCATGCCGCCCGCGCCAGGATTCCTTCCACGTTCAGCGTCAGGTCCTCGGCGGGCTTCGTCTTGCGATAAGGCGAGAGCCAGGTCGTCCAGCCCAGGCGACCGTACTGACCCAGCCTTGCAGCAGGGACTTCGTCGGCTTTCAACGACAGCCGCAGGTCCCATTCGTATTCGTTGCAAAAATACTGGCGCACGATCGCCACCAGCGCGGACAGCGACGGGCCGGAGGGCAGGAGCGCCTCGTACTCGGCCAGGCTGAGCGGACCGAAATGCAGTCGGAACTTGTGCTGACGGTCCCACACGCGCGCGCCGATCACGGCGCCGACGCCCAGCTGCGAGCCCGACCCCAGTCCGCCCAGACGCGTTCTCTGCGATTCGGGAAGATGCATCCAGTGACCGACGAATTCCTCGACTTTTGCGGGAAGCTGGAAATAACCCGACAGCACCGCGCGGATGCCATCCGAATTGCGCAACTGTCGCGACAGCCAGCCGGAGAAATAAAGCTTGACGTGGTCGCCGGCAGCATCGCGGTTCTTCAGCGCAGGCGCACCGATTCCAACCATTGAACCGACGTAGTCCGCGAAGCGGTCCTCTCGCGGCCGGTCGAAGCTCGCTGTCGGCTGTGCCTGCGCCCAGGCGCGATAGAAGAGCGCAAGGAAACGGTGGTGGAAGACGTCGAGAAATCGCGAGAACGTCGGATCGGCGTGGTGAAGGATCCGCTCGCGCGCGTGTTCGGTGAGGTGCAGGGGCAGGGGGCCATTGGGCCCCAGCATTCCGAAGAAGCGCTGCTGCATCCGGGGCAGGCCACTGTGCGTGGATACCTCGAACCTCGACAGCGCCGCCGGCGCAAAGCTCATCGATGGTTCCTGGGTGAAACGCACCGGCTCGTCCTGCGGACGTGCTGCCGCACCGATACGGGGCTTGTCAGGATGCAGGGTCTCGATCTTCCGCACCGCGAACAGAAAATCGTGCTGGAACGGCTCGCGCTCCAGGTCGGCGTAGAAGGTTTCCTTGCTCACAGGACGGGTCGCCCGCCGACCCTGGGCTGCCATCGCATGATCTCGCCACGGGTCAACCCGCGCAGCACCGTCTCGGTGAATGCGTTCATGGAGACGTAACGGGCGATGAAGCGCTCCATCACGCTGCCGAACAGAAAGACGCTGCCGCCCTGGAACGCCAGTTCGTCAACCTCCAGCTGCACCTCGAGACCGCGGCCGAATGTGATCGGACCCGGCATTGGCAGGCGGCGAACCAAGGGCTTGACCTTCAACGAACGCAGTCCGTCGATCTGTCGCGTCACCGCACTGTCGGCGCCGGATGAGTAGAGCGACAGCAGCTCGCGCATCGCGCCCGCGCCAGCCTGGTCGGACTGGTCGAGCAGGCTCAGATAATTGAGCGACAGATGACTGACGAATCGCCAGGCATTGACGCCTTCGCGGGACGTCGAATAGGGGCGCGAAGGGCCGCGGATGCACTTCACGCCACTGACCGGCAGCATCGTGTCGAGCGTGAAATCGGTCTTCGGCATTCCCACCGGCATGTGCAGCGGCAGGTCGCGGTTCGTGCAGAGCGCCGTGAGCGAGAGCTGCTTGAGGGTTTCGGCGTAAGGCGCTTCCTGGGCGTCGACGAGCGAAATGAACATCTCGCTGCCGACGTAGCTGGATCGGGCACCCTTTCGTTTCTGGTTGTCGGACAACAGGCGCGGTTCGCGCTGCACCGAGTAGTACGCCGAGTGCTCGGCCTTGCTGCCCTGATAGGCGGAATAGAACGGCAAGAAACGTCGCTCGCCCTGGATGCCGTCGCCGAAGCCGGCGACCGACTGGAGCTCGTGGACCTCGAAATCCATCGGACGCGTTCGATCCACCACGACGTGGTAGTCGTGCACTCCCGGCGTGATGTGGATCCGATCCGTCCGCTTCGTGAAGAGGTTGATCGCCGGCGCGCAGAACATCGCGAACTGGGCCGCATCGACGACCGATTCGAGCCCGGTACTGCCGCGCGAGAACAGCACGACGAGCTCGAGCTCGTCCTCGGGGCAGCGTCGCAGGATCGACTGGAGCCCCGTGAGTTCCATGAACAGGAACCGCTGCGGAAAGGCATGAAATTCCTGCAGCAGGCGGTATCCCTGGAAACCGCGAAGGGTCACCGGAAGGAGGGCTTCGGAATCCTCGTAGCCCAGCGGCTTGACCGTCTCCGGCCCTAGCAGGTGGTGCCATGCGGCAGGACGCTTGGTGTCCACGCCGAGCACCCCGATGCAGGCTCCCAAACATAGTTCGTGGAGCTGGAAGGCGACGTCGTCCTGCCCGGCGAAGTAGATGGGCAAGGAGTCGAGCTTGAGCTGGTTGAATTTCAGCCCCGCTCCACACCGCAGCTTGATGCGGATCCCGCCCTTGATCCTGCGCGCGTCGCGCAAGCCTGCCAACGGCAGGTCAGGCGCATACGAGAAGTACTGCGCCTGCGTGATCTCGATCGGGTAGAGCTTGAGTGCGTGTCCCGTGCGGAATTCGCAGGCCGTCGTATCACCCTTTCCCAGCAGCGAACGCAGTGAGGTCCCCCGCGGAACGGGAATGCCGTCGGCCAGGTTCGGATCGTTCAGATCGGGAATGAAGCGGGCGATGGCCATCGCCGGCGTCGGCGCCAGGAACTGCGGGTAGACAATCTCCAGCAGCCGCTGTGTGAACCGCGGGAATTCGGCCTCGATCTTCAGCTGCACGCGCGCCGCGAGAAACGCGGCCGATTCCACCAGCCGCTCCACGTAGGGATCGACGACTTCCATCCCCTCCATGCCCAGGCGCGCGGCGATCTTGGGAAACTCGCGCGCGAACTCCGCACCCATTTCGCGCAGGTGCTGCAGTTCCCCGTTGTAGTGGCGCAGCAGGCGCGGATCCATGGCGGCTCAGGAGGTGACGTCTTGAATCGTGACTTGTGCAGTCTCGAGGTCCATGGCGGTCCGCAGCATGATCTCCAGCGGTACCGGCTGCGCCCAGAGTTTGCCGCGGATGACGATCTGGATCTGGTTGTGATGATCCAGGCCCAGGTCCGAAATCAGCGCTTCGACCTTGAGCGTGGACGGGATGATGCGTGGCTCGAAATGCAGGATGGCCTGGCGGATTCGAGTTTCGAGTCCGCCCGCGTCGATCGTCGATGCCGTACTGCCGGACAACGCGGGCAGGCCGTAATTCAACACGGACGCATTGGCGTAAGGCAGTCGGACCGCATCGATCTCGTCCGTCGGTCGAGTGGCATTGAGCAGCCAGGCGAGGTCCCGCAATACCGCGGCACGGAGCCGGCGCATGCTGATGAGGCGTGCCTCGCGAACCTCCTGCTGGTTGTCCCGGGCGTCGTCCATCAACCGGTCCAGAAGCGCGGGTTGGAGCCTCTCCTGCGGCGTCAGGGTGGCCATGCCCGATTAGCTTTCGGGGGGCGAATCGAATTCGATCTCGCGGATCTGCAGGAACGGGAACTCCCCTTCGTCGGTCGCGAGCATGCGCTGGCCCAGACCGCGGTGCACGCCGTCGGCTCCTTCCTCCCAGATGGTCTTTCGCGACAGGGCGACAAGGCCATCGTCCGACGATTCGGAGCCGGGATAGCGCACCGGCACCATTGCAAGGACTTCTCCGCCATTCGAAAACTGCAGGTTGACCGGAAGCCAGATGAAATCGCGCAGGTCGGTCGGGGCCTCGCTCTTCAAACGGCTCAAGCGCGAAAACGGGACCCAGTAATAGCGTCCATTGATGACCGCTTCCAGGACGGGTCCCAGACGCATATCGGCGTCTGCGATCCAGTTGAAGGGCTGGCCGTCGATCTTTCCGGACGTCGTCGGCGCCTGGTCGAAGGCCTGATCGCGCAGCTTCGAGGCGGCGTCGAGCTCGCCCATGCCGAAGCGCAGCTGCGATTCGATCAGCAGTGCGAGCCAGGGCTGCGGTTCACCGAACAGCATCGGCGCCTTCTTTCCCTCGAAGACCTGTTTGCGGAGCGCCTCGCAGGACACTGCGGAGGTGTAGGTCTCGCGCATGGGAAGTGCCGCGGGATCCATCTCCGCGCACACGTTGAGCTGGTTCAGGGCCCGGTCCCACTGTCCCTGCACGCACAGGAGCTGGAACAGGAACACGCGCAGTTTCGCGTCGCCGGCATTGCTGCGCACGGCGGTCTGCAGGGCGGCGAGGGCGCCGGCGGCATCGCCAGCCTTGATCAGCGCTTCAGCGCTGGATGCGGGTTTCATCGTCGCGCTCCGGTGGTCAACTCGGCGGCATCCATTCGTCCATGAACTGCGTGACGCCTTGCTTTTCTTTGTCACTGCCCTGAGGGGTATAGGTGATGTCGATCTTCTGATATGCGAATTCGACAACTTCCCGCGCCGCCCTGGTGTCTGGATCCGGGTACTCAATGTCGTACTTCACGATCCGCCCGTTCGAAATCTTGATGACGAGGAATTCGACATGCGCACCGCCCGGGGCGGAGTTGCGCGCTGTGAGGATCGCTTCCTTGATGTTGGCATTGTTGGACAGGGCACTCATCAGCGCGGGAGAAGCTAGGTCGACGTTCTTGACGATGCGAAGTCTTTTGAATTGACGCTTGCCGGAGGCCTTGCCAGACGCTGCATCGGTCGGTGCCTCCATGCCCCAGGACCAGCTCATCACCTCGATCTCGCCGGCATGCTTCCCGACAATGCCGTTGTCGGCAGACTCTCCCTTCATCACCCCGCCAGTTGCGGTCGTGATTTTCAGGAACAGGTCGGCGTGGGATCGATTCAAAGCTGCGGGCATGAGGGCGAGGTCCTGGTGTCTGTGATCAATTTCTCGGAATCCGGGCGCGCATCCCGTGAGGCGCGCCCGGTCCCGATCTCATCTCTGGATCAAACCTTCGTGTTCTGCTTGACGTCGTAGCCGAAGGTGACCGCCGCATCCAGCGAGCCATCCGGCTTCTGCGGCTTGTAGTCGAACTTGATCTTCGCGAAGTTCAACGAGAACTGATCCGACGGTCGGATCTCGCCACCACCACCACTGCCACCGGACTGGTAGCTGGAGACCAGCAGGTCTTCGAGCGTGATCGTCAGATATTCCTCCTGCTTTCCGCCCGCCTTGCGAATGTGGAGAACGGCCTTCTTGATGTGATCACCGCACGCGCACTTACTGGCAATGACCGGGGAAGACTTGTTGATCGTCGTCGTGAAGTGCACGTCCTGGAAGCTCGCCTTGCCCGCGCCGCCACCACCTTGGCCGCCGTGCGAACCGGACTGGGTCACGCCCCAGCTGAAGGACTCGATGTCGATCTTGCCCTTGAACTGTTTGTCTTCGGACTCGCCCGTAACGCCTTCGATTTCCAGGAAGTAGTCAGTCTTTGCCATTTTATGATCCTCGTGAAAAATTAAACGTGGGTATGGGGTTTTTCCCCCGCCTGAGCGCTGTGCTCATCGCGAAACCAGATTAGCCGTTGCCGCAGCAATTAACCGAGACCCCCTTCACGTCCGCCCGCGGAATTCACGGGCGACGTGATGAGGGTCACGGCATTAGGCCGCCTTCTGCGAAGGCAGCTTCGACACCAGACGCAGCGACACCGTGAGGCCTTCGAGCTGGTAGTGCGGACGCAGGAAGAACTTGGAGCTGTAGTAGCCTGGGTTGCCCTCGACTTCTTCCACCACGACTTCCGCCGCGGCCAGCGGACGCTGGGCCTTGGTCGTCTCGGATGAGTTCGCGGGATCGCCGTCGACGTAGTTCATGATCCAGTTCTGCAGCCAGCGCTGCATGTCGTCCCTTTCCTTGAACGAGCCAACCTTGTCGCGGACGATGCACTTGAGGTAGTGCGCGAAGCGGCAGGTGGCAAACAGGTAGGGGAGGCGCGCTGCCAGGTTCGCGTTGGCGGTCGCATCGGGATCGTCGTACTCCGACGGCTTTTGCAACGACTGCGCGCCGATGAAGGCCGCGAAATCCGAGTTCTTGCGATGGATGAGCGGCATGAAACCGTTCTTCGCCAGTTCCGCCTCGCGGCGGTCGGAGATCGCGATCTCGGTCGGGCACTTCATGTCCACGCCGCCGTCGTCGGTCGGGAAGCTGTGCGAGGGCAGCCCCTCGACCGCGCCGCCCGACTCGATGCCGCGGATGCGCGAGCACCAGCCGTACATCTTGAAGGAGCGATTGATGTTGACGGCCATCGCATAGGCCGAGTTGGCCCAGGTGTACTTGCTGTGGTCCGCCGCGCCGGTGTCTTCTTCGAAGTTGAAGTCTTCGACCGGGCTGGTCTTCGCGCCGTAGGGCAGGCGCGACAGGAAACGCGGCATGGTCAGGCCCAGGTATCGAGCATCGTCGCTCTCGCGCAGCGAGCGCCAGGCGGCGTATTCCGGCGTCGAGAAGATCTTGGTCAGATCGCGCGGATTTGCGAGTTCCTGCCAGGACTCCATCTGCATGATCGTCGGGGAGCCCGCAGCCAGGAACGGCGCATGTGCGGAGGCCGCGACCTTGGCCATTTCGCCCAGCAGCTCGCAGTCCGGCGCGCTCTGGTCGAAGTAGTAATCGCCGACCAGGCACCCGAACGGTTCGCCGCCAAACTGGCCGTATTCCTGTTCGTAGACTTTCTTGAAGATGGGACTCTGATCCCAAGCCGTGCCCTTGAAGCGCTTGAGCGTCTTGCCAAGATCGGCCTTGGAGATGTTCATCACGCGGATCTTGAGCGACTCGTCGCTCTCGGTGTTATTGACCAGATAGTGCAGTCCGCGCCACGCGCCTTCGAGCTTCTGCAGGTCGTTGTGGTGCAGGATCTGGTTGATCTGGTCGGTCAGCTTCTTGTCGATCGCGGCGATCATCGCCTCGATGGACTTGATCGTGTCGCTACCGATCAGCTTGCTGTTGGCCAGTGCCTGCTGGGCGAGAGCCTGGACCGCGGATTCGACTGCACTCTTCGCTTCGTCGGTCTTCGGTTTGAATTCTCTGTTCAGCAGCGAGGCAAGCTCGCCGCCCTCGAACTGCACCCCGGCAAGGGCTGATGATTCCTGTGCTTCGGCCATGCTATTCCCCTAGTACTTTTCGGTTCAGGACTGGGCGGGCGGCTCGCCGCCCTCCGCAGGCTTCGCGCTCGAGGCGAGCGACTGCAGCAGCGCCGGATCCTTGAGGATCTTGGTCACGAGCTCCTCGGCGTTGGTCTTGCCGTCCATGTAGGTAATGAGGTTCGACAGCTGCTGGCGCGCCTCGAGCAACTTGCTGAGCGAGTCGACACGCTTGGCGATCGCCGCCGGCGTGAAGTCGTCCATGCTCTCGAATGTGAGATCCACGGAAAGATTGCCTTCGCCCGTGAGGGTATTTGGAACCTGGAAAGCGACGCGCGGCTTCATCGACTTCATGCGGCTGTCGAAATTGTCAACGTCGATTTCCATGAACTTGCGGTCGGCGACCGGGGCCAGCGGATCGGCAGGCTTGCCCGAGAGGTCCGACAGCACGCCCATCACGAAGGGCAGTTGAACCTTCTTTTCGGCGCCGTACAGCTCGACGTCGTACTCGATCTGGACGCGGGGGGCGCGATTGCGCGCAATGAATTTCTGACTGCTCGGCGGCATGACTAGACTCCTTGGTTTCGTGAACGCTTGATGTCCGCGATCGCAGACTCGACCCGTAGCAGCGGTGACCCCGATCGCCCCGAAATTGTTCTACAGCATTAGCCCCTAGCGAAACTCAGCAGTGGCGCCGAGACGCGTCCTGATGCTACGCCGCGAGTTGGGTGAACGCTACACCAACAACGGTTTGAGTCCGCGATTCGTGCCATCGCGTGTGATCCCGCTCTCGTTTCAAGCACCACTCTCATCTTCTTTGACCCCGGTAACGGTGCGGACCTGCTCGAGCCCGCCAGAGGCCATGTCGTTCATGATCTCGATGAAGCTCATGCCCATGATCCGCTTGGCACGTTGCAGGATCAGGGGCGCAGGATTGGTGGGCTCGGTCCGCTGCAGGAATTCGCTGATCCGGTCCAGCAGCACGATCACGTCGTTGCGGCTACGGATGCTGCCGCTGGCGGCTGAAATCGAGGCACCGCCACTGCCTCCTTCCGCCCCCGGTTCGCCGCCCTCGGCGTCGTCAGCGGCCGCGCTCGTCCCCGAAAGGGCGGCGGCGACGCGTGACACGGTCTGGTCTACGATGACCAGTGATGTCAGCAAGGGCTTCAGATCGATCGAGCGGTCGGATCCGACCTTGTCGTCCAGGAAACGGGACAGGGCGCGGGCCGTCGCGACCGCTTCAGCAGTCAGGGGCGCGAGCTGGGCATCCTGCGCGACGACCGCGCGCAACTGCTGATCGAGCGTGCTGGCCGTCGGAACGGCCTCGCCTTCGCGCGCGGTCAGCTTGCCGGCGACGATTTCGATCTGGCGGATCGTCAGTTCGCCGTGTGCGCGCGACTGGAACAGCCGCGCACCCTTCGCGGACCGGAGCAGTCCCTGCGGATCGCCCAGCGAGGCCAGGGCATTGAGCCGCATGGTCGGGTCGTCGTTGTCCGAGCTGTCCAACACCGGATGAACGCCGTCCCAATAGGTTTCGAGCAGCTGGTGGATCAGCTTGAGACCGGTGACGAGGCCCGCAAACTGGTCGGTGTAGATGCTTGCCTGCGCGAGCAGGCAGGCGCTGCGCACATCCTTGGAGCGGCCCAGGAGAGCCTGGGCGCGCCGAGACACCTCGCCCCAGTCGGGTTCCTGTGCCGGGATGATGGTGTCGCCGAACTGCTGCTCCGGCTTGACCTGCGACAGCCGGTCGAGTTCCTGCCACTCAGGGTCGTATTCGAGGTCCGGTCCGCACGGCGGCTGATCAGCGATGGGTGCCAGCAGGGTTTCCAAATCGAGCATGGTTTCGTTTCCTGAGTGAGATGACTTATTCGCGCTGATCTTCGGGCGGAAGAATGCCGCTGCCCTCGACCGCGAAGATGCGGGTCTCGGTGGCGAACTGGCTGCTATCGAGCTTGAAGTTCGCGCGTTCCTCGAACGAGGACTGGATCGCGCCGGCGCTGTTGCTGAGCACCGTGTCGGCGCCCAGGCCCAGTACCCTCGAGCTTTCGTTGAGGCTGCCGAACAGACCAGACACAAAGGCGACCGCGCCCGAGTTCGAGAAGTCGATGGCGACCGAGCCACCGCCAGCGTCCACGTTGAGCGGCAGCGTGATCAGTCCGACGTCGCCGCCGGCGTTTATGTCGACTCGGTTGCCGATCAGCGCGGCCGCGGTCCCGCGGCCGGGATCCTGCGAGACATCGCCGACGGCGCGGATGACCACGCCCCCATCGCCCCCGTTGATCTGGCCATTCGTCCGAATCGACGGGTCACCGCCCGAGTCGAGCGTGACGCCGCTGCCGCGGATCTGCCCGGTGGAGATGTCGCTGCCGCTGCTGACCGTGATCGAGCGAAGCGGGGGACTGGCCGGCGGCAGCATCCCGTCCTGGGCGGCGGCCGCTCCGCGTGTCATTACCAACGGCGCGGCGCAGCTCCCGCTTCGGCTTCGCACGTCCCTTACTCCGATAGTCAGCTTTTCAGCTGCTTCTAGGCCGACCTTCGGCCGGTATCTTTTCCTCGTACAGCCTTTGCTCGCGCCGCCGCTTTGCGCGGGCCGTTAATGTCTGTGTGCCGTCAAATGCTGTCAATGCCGGATTCCCGCGGCGTGTGATCTTCATCATGCACGCGCTGGCGTGCACGAAAAAGATACGTCATCAAGGGCTGCGAATGGTCGCCTGCAGTTGCTCGAGTTGGTGCACGCGGACCTGCAATTCGGCGGAATGCTCGACCGATTCGGCCTCACGGGCCTCGCGAAGTCGTCTGCCGGTCTCGCCGCGGAGCAGCCAGATCCGGGAATCTTCAGTGGCGGACCTGATCGCCTCCGGCGACAACTGACGCCAGTGCTGCAGGAAGCCGTTGACGTCGGCGTCGGTCCACTCCGTGGCGAGCAGGACAGAGGCGACCGACTGCGGCGTTTCGGCTCCCGCAATCGGTGCCGCTGCGGCCGGCGCGGAAGCCGGGGCGCCGACGGCTGGCGTCGTCGCGACCGCGGACTTGGGCTTGAACACCCACCAGCTGGCCAGCGCAAGCACCACGAGAACGCCGATCAACAGCACGGCGATGCCGAGCGCCGGACTGCGGGTGGGCGTGTTTGCTTCAGGGGGCGGCGCTGACGGCGCCGGGGCCGGCGCCGATGCAGGCAGGTGCAGGGGCAGGCCAGCCGGCGGATCCACGAGCGTGACCTCGTTTCCGGTCAGCACTCCGGGCGTCGTGGTGGTCTGGCGCTCCTCGAAGTCCAGCAAGAGCTTGCGCCGCTTGGACCGGAACATCGAACGATCGATGCCACCGGCACGAAGCTCGGCGTCCAGGCGCGTCAGTTCGCGGTTGACCTCGGCCGCGGAGTTCATCAGTCGATCTCGCGCACGAGACGGAAGCCGGTGGCGTCTTCCGGACCAGAGAAGGCGCGGCGGGCATCCGAATCGCAGTCCTTCGGCTCATCCTGGTAGCTGCCGCCCACTGCGGCGAAGCCGCCGCCGGTGTCGACGATCTCGCGCACGTTGCCGACGGTGTTCACCAGTCCCCAGCCGTTCATGACACCCGCATTGACCTGGCGGGGCGCGGTGGTGATGACCTTGTCCCCTTGCGTGACCTTGCAGTAGCCCTCAACCAGCGGATCCTGCCCGCCCTGCGTCGCCGCGTGCTTCCACTCGGCCTCGGTCGGCAGCCGATAACGGCGGCCCGTGGCGGCGCTGAGCCACCTGGCGAAGTTCTTGGCGTCGTTGGCGCTCACGCGCGTGACCGGCATCAGGTGATCGGCGTTGGGCGGCGCACAGGACCCTGTCGCTCGGCAGTACATCCCGTAGTGCAGGTTGGCGATTTCCATCTGCGTGATGCCGAACGTGCCCATGCCCGCCACCACGACGATGATCGGTCCCTGGTCGCCCTGCAGCGGATCGGTGCACTGGCCGCGCGCACGCGTGCCGTGGCTGGAGAAGCTCTTCTTGCACGGATCGGGACCGGAGGCCTGCGGCGTCGGCACGTCCGGCGTGGGCGTGGGCGTCGGGACCGGAGTGGGCACGGGCGTCGGAACCGGAACGGGCGGCGGTGTCGGAGTTGGCGTGGGGGGCGAGGTTGGCGCACCGCTTTCGAGAGACCGGTACCTGGCATAGGATGCTGGGTCGTTCCTCTTGAGCACCGCGATGCACTGGCCGACGCGGACGTCGGGCACCGAGCCGCGCCTCTTCAGTTCGCGATCGAGGTCGGCGCCGCAGCCGGCGGTCTCGTAGCGCGCCCGCGCCTGCGTCAGTGCGGAGGTGCGCAGCACGGCCACGCCACGATCCACCGTCTTGAGCGCGTTGTCGTAATCGTTCTTGCCGGCGAAACGCTCCGCCAGCTTGAGCGCGCCTTCAGCGATCTGCTTGGGGCCTTCGGTGTTGGCGTAAATGTTCTCGGGATCCAGCTTGCGCAGCAGCTGCAGCGCATTGATCGCATCCGGCAGTTCGGCGGCCGCTGACTTGAGTGCGATCGTGCGCTCGAGTTCCTGGATCTTGAACGTCTTCTGTTCCTGGTCGCGGGACACGCTGTCCTGCTTCTGCACCTCGTCGAAGCGTGCGCGGGCCGCGCGCAGGGCGACGGATTGCGGCACGCGCTTGGCGCCGGCGTCGGCCAGCTGGCCCGCAGCGGCGTAGCTCTTTTCCTGCGCGAGCTTGTCGATACGTTCGGCGTAGGCGGCGCCGAGCGCTTCGAGCATCGGTGGCAGCGAGGGATCGCTCATGCCGCGCGTCGCGGCCATCGCGTTGTCGACCGCCTTCTGCCATTCCGGCGTGAAGCTCTTCTGCTTGATCAGCTCGTTGAGCTTGGCGACCTGTGAGGCCTGTGCCTTGCGGCGCTCTTCCTCGACCGTCGTCGGCAACGCGGCGAGGCGCCGGTCGGTGGCATCGATGGCGGCAGCACGCGCGGCGAGCGGTTCGGCACGGGCGAAATCGCCGGCCGCTACGGTCTCGGACACCATCTTCTCGAGTGCCTGCGCGAACTGTTCGCGACGACTCGCGATGCTGGCCGCGTCGGCCTTGCCGGCAACAGTCTTGAACGCGTTGTCGACTTCGGCGATCCACGCCGTGGTGGCGGCCGGGCGGCCAACCAACTGGTCGATGCGCGCAAGGTTCAGGCGCAGGCGATCGGATTCGTTAGAGGCTTCCGCGATCTTGCGCTCGCTGGCGGCGCTGACGGCCTTGGCCTGGCGGTCGAGGCGATCGTCGTTGGGCAGCAGTTCCAGGCCCAGGCGTGCCGATTCGGCCGCGGACTCCAGGCTGTCGGCGCGCTGCGCAGCGGTGCTCTGCACCAGCAGCATGTTGCCCAGCGACTGGCCGAGCTTGCGCAGGTCGGCGTCTTCCTCGCCCGCGGCTTCGCGCGCAGCGATCCAGGCATCGCGCATGCGCGTGCGCCATTCGGGAGAGTCGGCGGCAGCGTTCAGCAGGGCGGCGACGGCGTCGATGCGCTGCTTGCGCTGCTTGCGGGCCGCGGCCAGGCGCTGGTCTTCGTCGGCGGTGGAGGCGATCTGTTCGCGGCGCAAGGCGAGGTCGGATTCCAGGGGCTTGAGCAACGAAGCGGTGAGATAGCCGCGCGCCAGTTCGATGCGCTTGGTGGCGGTGTCGACCTGCGTGGCGGGTTCCAGCTGCGGATCGTTCAGGCTCTCTCGGATCCCGCGCTCGAAGCCCTGCACGATGCGACCGTCCTTGAGCAGCGGCTGCGAAGCGTCGATCGCGCGAACGGCTTCGAGTACCGAGAGCAGGGCGTGTCCGTCATCAGCAGAATTCTTGAACAGGCCGGCGTCTATCTGCTTGCTGAATTCGTCGTTGAGGCGCGACAGCTGCGTGTTGCGGTCGGCGTCCAGTTCCGTGCGAAGGTCGTTGACCCAGGCCGAGTCCGACCCGTACAGGCCCACTGCGAGATCGACGACGTTCTTCGCCTTGGCGTAGTCGTAGCGACCCTGCTCGGGTTTCCAGTGGCGGGCGAGTGTGCCGTAGAAGATGCCCTTGATCTCGTCGCGCCGCTCTTCGCGGATGCGTTTCTGGTCGTTCGGATCGATCTTCCCGAGTTGCTCGACCAGCACCGCGGCGTCGGAGCACTCCGAGTTGCCGATGCACTTCTCGACACCGCGCACCTTGCTGCCGTAGACCATCGCGATGATCAGCCAGATCAGCAGCGCCAGGGCCACCAGTCCGCCTGCTCCCGCGGCGACGAGCGGCAGCATCTTTTCTCGCTTGGTGCGCGGGCGCAGTCCTTCGACGAATTCCTGCGCGGTGGCGACGCGATTCTCGCGGCGGAACGCGAGGCCCCGCTGCAGCGTCTTCCACTGCAGGTTGGTCAGGGTGGTGATGCGCTTGGGGACCAGGCCCTGCTTCATCGCCTGTTCGGCGTTGATCTTGTTGAACGGGTGTCCGCCGCCGAGCAGCTCGTAGGCTACGCAGGCCAGCGCGTACAGATCGTCCTGGGGCTCGGGATCCTTGCCCTGCAACATCTCGAGGCTGGCGTAGGCCGGTGTCAGCGCGCCGAGCGAGCCAGCATCGAAGACCGTCTGCTCGCCGACCGAATCGGAACGCGCCTTGCCGGCACGCGCGATGCCGAAGTCGAAGACTTTCGGAACGCGCGACGCGGTGAGCATCACGTTGCCGGGCTTGAAGTCCGAATGCACCACCCCTTCGCGGTGCGCGCGCTCGAGGCCGCGACCCATGCCCTCGATGATCGGGAAGGCCTCCTGGATCGGCATCTGCTTGCCATCGAGGCTGCGGATGAGGTTCTTGAGGTCCTCACCGTCGACGTACTCCATCGTCATGAAGACGATCGAGCCGTCCTTGTCGAAGTCGTAGACGCGCACGATGTTGTCGTGCGCCAGCTGCTGCGAGCGGCGCGACTCGCGTTGCAATGCGATCAGTGAATCGGGATGCCGGCGGAACTCGTCGTTCAACACCTTGACCGCGACGCGGGGGTTGCGGTCGCGCGCCTCGATCTTGCGTTCGTCGACGGCCAGGAACACCACGCCCATGCCGCCAGTGCCGATCTTCTTCTCGAGGACGAAGCGGTCTTTCAGGCGCGACCCGACGTCGACCTTCTCCTCGGGAGCATCGGCGTCGGCGAGCTTGCGCCACGAGCGCGCACTGCCGCTCGTACCACCCGTGCCGGTGCCCGTCTGGGAGCCGGTGTGCGAACCCGTCCGCGAGCCGGTGACCGAGGTCTGCGTCGGCGAGGGTGGGCGCGTCAAGGTCGTCGGGCGCTTGTCCGAAGGCAGCAGGCGCGTGCCATCCGCGCTGAACTGGCCCGAACTCAGCATCTGCGTGGCGTCGTCCGAAGGCTGGCCCTTGGGCGGCGGAGTCGCCGCCCTGGGGGCCGGAGGCGGGGCCGGGCGTGCACCGGGAATCAGGATGCGGGTGGCGTCGTCGCCGTTGTCGTCGTCATCACCCAGCGAGTGCGCCGAGGCCATTACCGTGGCGTCGAAGTTGGGCGGCGTCGGTGGCCGCGCCGGAGGACGCGGGCCGGTCTGCGTCGTCGTCGACGGCTTGGGCGGCTGCGGCGGCAGCAGCGACACCGGGCTGATGATGGTGCCGCCAATCGGATTGTCGTCGTCTTCCTGGGCAGACGGCCCCGGCGAGACCGACGGCGGTTTCGACGGCGGGGTGAATACGGTGCGATCGTCCGGTGGCGTGCTGGGCGAGGGCGCGCGCGTGAGCGGCGCGCTCTGCAGTTCGGCGAGCTTGGTCTTCACGGCGCGATGGAGGCGCGGATCGACCTTGCTGTCCCGCAGAAGGGCGTCGAGATCTTCCATGTCGCGAAGGTGCTCGTCGTCCTCCACGCGGCCCCTCGCGTTGATCGCTGCGACGAGCTCACCCAGGCTCAGGCGGCCCAGGCGTACGTCCTCCAGCCACTGCCGGACCTTGGTCATGCGCGGCTCAGGCCTCGACTCGCACGACGACGGCGGTGATGTTGTCGCGCGCTCCGCGCGCCAGACAGGTTTCCACGAGCTTGTCGGCGATTTCCTTGACCTGGGTTGGCTTCGCCA
Organism: Panacagrimonas sp.; assembly: GCA_046594215.1. Taxonomy (GTDB): domain Bacteria; phylum Pseudomonadota; class Gammaproteobacteria; order Nevskiales; family Nevskiaceae; genus Panacagrimonas. The sequence goes on along the minus strand of JBKJPX010000113.1, from coordinate 10,669 downwards.
GCTCGCCTGCAATCTCCTCGTCGGTCATTTCCTTGGTGACGCCGTCGGAGCAGAGCAGGAAGACGTCGTTGGACTTGGCTTCGGCCACCGCCCACTCGACGACAAGGTTGGGTTCGGCGCCGACGGCACGGACCAGTGCCGCGGCCTGTGCGTTGCTCTGCAGGTCGGCAGCCGAGAACTGGCCGGTCAACATCATTTCGCGCGCCTGGTTGTGATCGATCGTGAGCTGGCGGAAGCCCGAGCCGTCGAGCTGGTAGACCCGGCTGTCGCCGGCCCAGGCGCACAGCATGTAGTGACCAGCATCGGCCAGTACGCAGGCAGTCGAGCCGACCATCTGCAGTCGGTGGGTCTGGGCGTAGTTGATGAGCTCTGCATTGGCTGCGGCCAGCGCGTCGTCGACGCGATCGACGTAGTCCACCACCTGGGGCGCGCGCACTAGCTGCCGCAGGTGACGGACGATGGTCTGGCTCGCGACGTCGCCCGCCTCGTGCCCACCCATGCCATCCGCGACCGCCCACAGCCGGTTGTCGGGATCGTCGAGATAGGAGTCCTCGTTGTGCTGGCGCACTGTCCCCCGATCGGATCGTCCGTACGAACTCGTCAGCAAATGGGCCCCCAGCCGTCTGCCTTCATTGGTATGCGTGCGAACCTAACACTCGCGCCCGCGACTTCCAAGGCTCGACGTTTGCGCGCGGTCACACTCGAGACTTTTCTGTCGGCGCGCACGACTTCCGCGCAGATTAGCCCAGCCGCTTGAGGCCCTTGCTGATCGCCTGCTTGAGCACGAGTCCGAGCACCGAGCCCGCCACTGGAAGCGCCGAATCGAACTCGATGGTCCATTCCACGCGGCTTCCACCGCCGGCCGCGTCGGCGAATTCGATGCGTCCGCGGTGGTTCTTGAGCGGGAAGCCGCCGCGCGTGATGCGGTAGTCGATCGACTCGTTCTCGGCCAGCGCCGTGACCGTTTCCTCGATCCCGAGGGGACCCGGTCCGATCTTGCGCACCGAGCCCACGCCGTTGGGTGCGATCTCGCCGTCCTTGATGCGACGCACCGGCACGCCGAACACCCTTCCGAGGTTGTTATGGTCCGCCAGCGCATCGAACAGATCGGGCAGGGCGAGGCGCGAGGTGTGGCTGATATCGATGCGGTGCATAGTTTGCAGGAGTTTCGGGAGAGACGAAGCCTGAGCGGGAGCGATGTGCGATGCAAGGCTCAGGCTACACCGCGTTCCCATGACGAGGCCGTCCGCGCGCCGGCAAGCGCAGTTCGATGCGCGTGCCGGGCCACGCGTCTTTTCGAGCGTTCCCCTGGTACTCGATGACGGGAGGGAACGAACGCCCAAGAAAAAACCCACCGCGGGGGTGGGTTTCGAGTTGCTGCGTTCGGACCCTCTTGAGTCCTTCAATTGGTGGGCTGGCGTCCCCCGAATTGCGCGTCTAAGGGACTGTCTGCGCGACTGATAGGCCTCGACGCAAATTCGAGTTGCCCCCAAAGTTGCCCCCTGTCTGTTGAGGGCGGCCTGGGTCAACGCTTCCTTGTACTGATCGCAATCCGGATCTCAACGTCCCGCGCCGCCGATTCTTCGAAGTCGATCAGGCCGAGCCTCATGCCCTCTGCTTTGAAGGCATCGGTCCACCTCCCGACCAGAAGCTCGACCTGGACCACGAGATAGCGCCGAGCGCCGCAGTACGAACAATAGAAGCCGCCGGCCATCAGTCGCGTCGGTTCCGGTTTCGGCGCCCACGTGTCCGTCATGACCTCGCGCCAGGCACTGCGCGCAGTCCAGACAAGTGAAGCGCTGCTTCCAACGGTGCATCGCGCAGGCCGGTGACAGGGCCTGAGGAAGCTACTGCACCGGGACACTGTACGGTCAAGCCCTCGCCGTCACACCAGCGGCGGGAAGTCCGACTCCAGCGAGCCCTTGGGCTGCGCCTTGGGCTTTCGCGGCGGCGCGGGGGCGGCATAGGCGTTCAGATTTCCCAGGTACTGACGGAAGAACGTCGGCGCGTCTTCTACCGGGCAGGTCAGCCAGCGGTCGTAGTCGTCGGGGTGCAGGATCACGACCATCCTTTTATCGTCCTGCGGCCCGTGCATTCGTTGAAACACAGGGTGGCCGTCGGCGTTCACGGTGAGCATTGCGAACGACAGAAGCGGCGAGCCGTCCGGCATCTTCATGGACGGGTGCTCTGCCCAGATGCCAGCGATGCCGATCGGAGTAGCCGCTGGCAACTCAATAGCCCAACGCACGGCCTTGCCCGATTCGTAGCAGGGCTCGTAGATCTTCTCTGCCGGGATGATGCAGCGCTGCCCGCGCTTCCAAGCGATTTTGAAGCTGGGAAGGATCGAGACCGTCTCGCTGCGGGAGTTGTACGTCTTGCGGCCGTAAGCCAGTTCCTTCGCAAAGTGCGGGAGCAAGCCGAATTGGCCACTCTCAACTATGCGATTGCCGCTGCCGTCGGTAGCCGGCCTTATGAAGGGCGCGAGCTTTAGCGGGTAGATCTCCGGCGCCCATTCCGGCGGCGGCTCGGCGAAATCCCGCGTCACCCCGAAGAAGCTAACCAGATGGTCGATGCGAGTGACCGCTTTGTAGTTGGAGCACATGGCCGGGACTTTACCCGCACGCTATCTGCGGTTCACCATCCCTCTACTGCATGAACCCCATCCTCAGTCCCGAAATGCGGGCACGCGCCGTCGGAATCGCAGACGCGCGCTATGCCGCGAGTCGTCGCAGATGCACTGACGAAGAAGACGCAGGCTAGGGTGCTCCCGGCCAGCTAACTGCTGCTCGGCGCCGCCCCCTCGAAACCAGGGAATTCAGCGGCGAATCGCTCTTTGTACAACTCGTCCACGAGTTGGAGGCCTCGTGCGGTTGCGTTAAGCGTTCCGTGTAACCGCACCACGAGCCCTGCCGCGCTTAGGCGGTTCTCGACATCCTCAGGGGCTACCATGGGGCGGAAGTCTGGCGCGACGAGTTGCGCTAGGAACGCGATGTCTTCTCCGCGCAGCTTCGATAACGTACTAATGCGCATGGCCGCGTTCCCCCAGGAAGCCGTCGTGCAGGCGGATATTAGTACAAGCCGTTCGGCGTTCTAGCAACTACGCGGCGGCGCGTTCAGTGAATTTTTCTGACCCAAGCTTCAGTCGAGATAATTCTCGCCACTTCGCTTCTCCTTGCCCCGTCGGAAGTCGTTTAGCGGCTATCGGCTCGTTCTAGAGTGTCCTTTCCTTGCGCGGTCGGAGAAGGGTGCGTAAGGTCCCCCGTCAAGGAGACATTCTGTAACTTGAGTTTCTGGCGGCTTGACGAGGCCCTTCGCGCTCAGTGCAATGCGAGGGTCAGAACTGCCGAATAGTAGCGCCCTCGATCACCCCGGATCGCCTCGAAGTTGCCCGGCGCCAACGGCTGATCCAGGATCTGGTCGAGCGTCGTTTCGTCCGTGAGATTCTTCGCGTTGAGCGTCAGCTGCCAGCCACCGGTTCCACCCGCGAACGTCGTACGCAGGCCGAACTCGTGCGTTGCGGCTTGTAGCGTGCGGCGATCCAGATCGACGTCGAGGTAGCGATTGCTTTTGTAGATGTATTCCGCCCCCAGGTTGATGGATCCTCCCAGCACCTTGACCGGAACGGTCCATGAGGGAATTACCGTCGCAGAGACTTTCGGCGTAATGGGGAGACGCCGCCCGTTCAGACTTTGCAGGGGCGGGTTGGTAGACGAATCAGCCGGAGCGGGCGCGTCTGGATACTTCAGGAACCGGCCATCGACATAGCCCAAAGACGCCCGGAGTGCCGCGCCGTCGATCGGCGGGAGCCAGTGGAGATCCAGTTCCAAGCCCCGTGACTGCGCGGTGGCGGCATTGAGAATGAAGAACCCGCCGCCGCGAAAAGTGCTCACCTGAAGGTCCTTGAAGTGCGTGTCGAACAAGGTCGCCGCAATCGAGAGCGCGCCGTGCAGGACGCGCGCCTTGATGCCGGCCTCGATGCTGCTGGCCTTTTCAGGTTCGAACTCGAGGTTGTCGTCGTTCAGGGGCAAGGCGTTGTAGCCGCCGCTCTTGAACCCCTGGCTCCAGGTGGCGAACAGATTGAGGTCTCGCGACGGCTGCCACTTCAGCCCTGCCTTGGGGGAAACCTCGCGCTCGTAGCGGCGAAGCTTTGTATTGTGGTTTTCCTGATCGGCAAACAACGGCAAAACGCGGCTACTACTGAAGCTGGTCGCTCGGCCGGTCTTCTCTTCCTCGCCCACGCGCAGTCCACCGATCAGCGCTACGTCGCCCCAGACAATCCACTCGGCCTGTCCGTACGCCGCGTTGGCGTCGGTCCTCTGACGTAACGTGACGATGGCGGACTGCTCGGGTCCCAGGGTCGGGTCGAGCAGAGGTGCCAGCAGTTCGGCCAAGGTGGTAATGGGTTCGGCGGTCCCACCCAGGACGCTGCCAAGCAGTCCCCCGGGAATGCGGCCGCTGTCGGCGTTGGCGGCAATCAGATACGCGGTGGTCGCGCCGAGGTCTTCGAGTTCAAAGATATCGCTGGCGAACAGCGTCGAGCGGAAGTAATAACCGCCGACGACGAACTCGAAGGTGCCGCCGAGGCCGAGCAAATCATCGCGGGTGCCGGAGAAGCGCAATTCCTGGCTCACCTGCCGGTAAGGACTCGGAGACACCAGCGAGTCGCGAATGGCCGGAATAGGGCTGAAGTCGGCATCAAAGTCACGGCGCTGCGTAATCGCCTCCGCATAGCCGCTGATCGAGCTCAAAGTGAGCGTCTCAAAACCTGCGAAGTTGCCGAGGTCCTGCGCCCACGTCAGATTTGCACCGCTAAAGTCCACCACCCCTTTTCCGTCGACGTTGCTCGAGCCTCGGAAATTGTCCGTATCGGTCTCCACCTGCGCATCGTAGGTGCGCATCAGTGCCAACATGTTGGGACCCACCGCAGAAAGTTGGAACAGATCGTTGTTGTATTCCTGATGCGAGTAGAACGCGCCGAGGTCGAACGTCGCGTCGCCTTCGGGGTACCAGCGCACGCGCACCCGTACCGTGGCTTGTTCAGGACCCCCTTCGCGTCGATCCAGTGCCGTATTCATCAGGCGACCGGGATCGTCCGTGTAGTTGGCGGACAGGCGAACGGCCAGATTTTCTGCGACGGGCAGATTGACGACGGGTTTGATGACTCTCTGCCCAGTGGAATCGACCAACATTTCCAGGACGGACTCGAACGCGAAGATCGGTGGCGCCGTGACGATGTTGAGGACGCCCGCGCTGCTGTTCTTGCCGAAAAGGGTCCCTTGAGGGCCGCGCAGCACCTCGAGGCGATCGAGGTCATTGAAAAAAACGGCCAGGAAGTTCGATCGCCCGTAGTAAATGCCGTCCACGACGGAAGCGACCGAGGGCTCGAAACCGGCGTTCGACGAGTCGGTGCCGAATCCACGGATGTAGAAGTTGCTCGTTGCCGGTGTCAGGCGGAGCTGAATATTGGAAGCGTAGTTCTGCATTTGCTGCAGGCCGGTCGAACCGGAATCCCGCATGAACTGGCCGCTGAGGGTGCTGACGGAGCCGGGAACGTCGTCGAGTGCCTCCCGCACCTTTCGGGCGGTCACGTAGATGGTCGGCAACTCACGTGAGGTGAGGGGCTCGGCGACGGGGGTGGGCTCGACCACGGGTGCGATCGGGACCGCCGGCACGACGGGAGCGCCGACCGCCGCTGCTCCGGCGTCCTGTGCGGACGCGACGATCGACCACAAGCCAAAGGCGGCGGGAAGCCAGCGGAGCATCCGAATATTCGCTGCCGAAAATGAATAGCGCACTCGGGACAGTTGTAGACTCGACGACATCAGGTGCCTGCCTACCATGAGCCAGGCCCAACGCCCGGGGAACCGATGGGAATACCGCTGATCCAGCAGTACCGCGTCGCTCGCTATATCGTCGGCAAGAAGCTTCGCGGCATAAAACGCTATCCGCTCGCGATGATGTTGGAGCCCTTGTTCCAATGCAACCTGGCGTGTGCCGGGTGCGGAAAAATCGAGTACCCGAAAGACATCTTGCAGAAGCGCATGAGCGTCGACGACGCCTTGCGCGCCGTGGACGAGTGCGACGCGCCGGTGGTGTCGATTCCCGGTGGGGAACCGTTGATCCATAGAGAGCTCCCGCAGATCGTCGACGGCATCATTGCGCGCAAGAAATTCGTCTACCTGTGCACCAACGCCGTCCTCCTGCCCAAGCACATCGACGAATATCGTCCCAGTCCGTACTTCACCTGGTCGATCCACCTCGATGGCCTCAAGGCCCGTCACGACGAAGCCGTTTGCATGGAGGGCGTATTCGAGAAAGCCATCACCGCGATTGAACTGGCACGTGCACGTGGGTTTCGCGTGACCATCAACTGCACGCTGTTCGACGGCGAATCGGCCGGGCACATCGCAACGTTTTTCGACTATGCAATGACTCTGGGCATCGAAGGCATCACGGTCTCACCCGGTTACAGCTATCAGAAGGCGCCGCGGCAGGACGTATTTCTCGGTCGCGCGCAAAGCAAGCAACTGTTCCGCGACATTTTCAGGCAGCGCGCGGGACGGCCCAAGCGCTGGGTCTTCAATCAGTCGTCCCTCTTTCTCGACTTCATTGCCGGCAACCAAAGCTATCAGTGCACGCCTTGGGCGACGCCGACCTACAACGTTTTCGGTTGGCAAAAGCCCTGTTACCTGCTGGTCGATGAGGGGTATGCGAAGAGCTATGCCGAGTTGATGGACACGACGGAGTGGTCTCGGTACGGCGTGGGCCGCCATCCGAAGTGCGACAACTGTATGGCCCATTGCGGCTTTGAAGGAACGGCGGTCGAGGCCACCTTCCGGAATCCGCTCGCGGCCCTTCGCGTGGCGCTGTTCGGACCGCGTACCTCCGGGCCGATGGCGCCCGATCTTCCGGTGTTGTACGGCGACCGCGCGACCGCGGCTGCCATCAGCATTCCCGTGTCCTCGATCGGCGGGCGCGCCGCCGCCGCCACCCGCGCGGCCCAGTGATTGCGAAGCGCCTAGGGGCGCAGGATCTGCATCTATGGATGCCGTGACCGCGGCGATTGCATTGCCCGGCGCCATTATCTGGACGGCGATCCTGCTGGTGCCGTGGCGGCCATGGGGCACGCGTGAGCACCTGGAGCCGCATCGTGATGGCGCTGTGGACCTGTCCGATCTCACCGTGTTGATCCCGGCGCGCGACGAAGGCGGAGTCATCGGGCGCACGCTTGCGGGACTTCGGGAACAGGGAACGGGCCTGCAGGTCGTCGTCATCGACGATCAGTCATCTGATGCGACCGCGACGCTGGCCCGCGTCGCTGGTGCGGACGTGATCGATGGACAACCGCTCCCGCCGCAGTGGGCTGGAAAGCTGTGGGCCCTGGAACAAGGACGTCGACAGGTGACGACTCGTACCGTGCTGTTGCTTGATGCCGATATCGAGATGCTGCCGGGCATGCTTTCCTCGCTGATTTCGCACAAGCGCGCCGGCGGGTATCACTTCGTGTCGCTGATGGCGGACTTACAGCGCACCAGCGTGTGGGACTGTTTGCTCCTTCCGTGTTTCGTCTATTTCTTCAAGCTGCTCTATCCCTTCCGGCTCTCCAACTCGCAGAACGTTCCTTTCGTTGCCGCCGCGGCGGGGGGCTGCGTGCTGATGGACACTGCGGTGCTCGATCGGATCGGCGCGTTCGGAAGTCTTCGGAGCGCATTGATCGACGATTGCACGCTGGCGCGACAGGTCAAGCGAGTCGGTTTCAAGACGTGGATCGGCTTGTCGCGCGGCGTCGTGAGTCTGCGCAGGTATCGCACCCTGGGGTCGGTGCATGACATGGTCGCGCGGTCGGCGTTCACGCAGCTCGGCTATTCGTCGTTCCTCTTATTGCTGGTCACCGCGGTGATGCTGGCGGCGTTTGCGGCCCCGTTGGCGGCGTGCCTACAGCAAGACGCGCGGCCTTACGGCCTGTTCGCCTGGGGCGCGATGGCACTCACCTACTGGCCGACGATGCGTTACTACAGCATGTCACCGGCATGGGGCCTTGCACTGCCGCTGTCCGGCATGCTGTATCTCGGCATGACGTGGAGTTCGGCGCTGCGGTACTGGCGTGGAACGCGCTCGATCTGGAAGGGACGGGCGTACTCGCGTCCGTGAGAACTGCTTGATGAATCTGCATAGACGACTTCCGCACCCGCCCGATATTCCGACGTCGATGGCCCTGTGGAAGAAGGCCGCGGCGCCGCGAGTCACTGAAGCCGCGGTGTGCGCTGCCCTCGTCTGGAATCGGCACGGGTGCGTTCGGCAGCGACCGACAACACGCGATGACCTACGTTCGTCTTGCCGCAGGAAAGCTTCATCGCAACGGGTGTCTCGCCGTTATAGGCCCGACTCCGGCCTCCTTCTCCAGATGCCTTATGGCCTCCAGCGCATGGGCGCCTTGCCCGCTGTGGCGGCGATGGGGCGGTGAGCCCCGTCGGCCTGGTGGTCGCGCTCGACGCCGAAGCCCGTGCCGTCGCCGCGCGTTCCGTCCCCCGTGGTCAGACGCTCGCCCTCGCGGCGGAAGCTCGCCTTTTTCTGTGCGGGATGGGATCGGACGCGGCGGCAGGCGCGGCGCGCGCCTTGATCGCCAATGATGTCTGCGCTCTGGTCAGCATCGGCTTCGCGGGAGCGCTCGATCCGGCGCTGAGCGCCGGTGACTGCCTCGCGCCGGCTTCGATCTGGTCCGAGAGCGGCCACTACGAAACCGATGCAGCCTGGCGCGGCCGTTTGTTGAATCGGCTCCACCCGGTGCTCGTAGTGAGTGAAACGCCGCTGATGACCCTGCCGACACCCGTAGTCGGAGCAGCCCAACGCGATCGCATTCACACGACGACCGGCGCCTGCGCTGTCGATATGGAGAGCGCTGCGATCGCAGGGGTGGCACACGAAGCTGGACTGCCTTTCCTGTGTTTGCGCGTGATCCTCGATGAGGCGCGATCCGAACTACCTACGGCGGTGTCGAGAACGGACGCCTTCGGGCGACCGCATTGGCGCGCGTTCGCGACGGCAGTCGTCTCGCACCCGGGGCAGATCATCGACTGGATGCGCCTTTGCAGTTCGTTCTATATCGCATCGACTCGGCTGCGTGCAGCCATCGTGCGCTGTGGCCCGGGACTGGCATTCCATTGAGCACGACATCTCGTCCTACCCGTGCATTGGTCACAGGAGCCAGCGGGTTCGTCGGCTCCGCCGTCGCGCGTCGCTTGCTGAGCGAGGGCGCAGAAGTACGGGTCCTCCTACGGCCGCAGTCCAATCGACGGAACGTGACAGGGCTTGCAGTCGAAATCGTGGAGGGGGACCTTCGTGACCCACCGTCACTGGATCGTGCATGCGCAGGCTGCGATGCGGTGTTCCACGTTGCTGCGGACTACCGCTTATGGGCCCCACGCCCGAATGAACTCTACGAATCCAATGTCGGGGGCACACAGGCACTGCTGACGTCGGCCTTGAGGGCTGGCGTTTCGCGGGTCATCTACACCAGCAGCGTCGCAACTCTTGGAATTCCGGAAGGTGGAGGCGTCGGCGACGAAACCACGCCGGTCGCGCTTGCCGAGATGGTCGGACACTACAAGCGATCGAAATTCCTCGCGGAGGACGTTGCCCGTAGCTTTCTTACGCGCGGCCTTGACGTGGTCATCGTAAACCCCTCCACTCCGATCGGTCCCAACGACGTCAAGCCCACACCGACCGGCCGTCTGGTCCGCGACGCGGCTCGTGGACGCATGCCGGCATTCGTTGATACGGGCCTCAACGTGGTCCACGTTGACGACGTCGCGAACGGTCATTGGCTGGCGTGGAGCCGCGGTCGCCGTGGCGAGCGCTATGTGCTGGGCGGGTTTGATCTTTCCTTACGTCAGATCCTGATCGAAATTGCGAGCATTACCGGCCGCCGACCGCCGACGATGCAGATCCCTCATGCGGCGATACTGCCCGTCGCTGTGGTCGCCGAAGCGATATCGCGACTTACAGGCCGGGTCCCCATCGCGACGGTCGTAGAGTTGCGCATGGCGCGCAAACGTATGTTCTTCTCCAGCTCCAAAGCACGAACCGAATTGGGCTATTCGGCGCGTCCTGCGCGTACCGCGCTAGAGGATGCAGTGCGCTGGTTCCGTGACGAAGGGCTCTTGTATTGATGCAGTAGTCGGATTGTCTGCTTGTCAGGCGGACGTCGCTGGAGGCCTCAAGAAGTACTTTCGTGGCGCTTAGGGACGCTGGACGATACTAACGGCCTCCGTTAGTATCGATCAGGGCCATTCAAGGCTTCGCTTGCAAGGACACTGATTCGCTCTTTCGGGGCCGTAAGGTCCCCCGTCAAGGAGACAGTCCGTAACTAGAGTTTCTGACGGATTGAGCGTATTCGATCGGCGTGAGATCGCCGAGCGATTCATGTGACCGGTCTTCGTTGTAATCGAGCATCCACCAGTAGGCGGCTTCGCGGACGTCGTCCAGGGGCACGAAGAGATGCCGGTCTAGAAGCTCGTCGCGGATGGTGCGGTTGAAGCGTTCGATGTACGCGTTCTGGTTGGGCTTGCCGGGTTGGATGTATTGGATGGCCATGCCGGCAGCCTTAGCCCATTGCGTGAAGGCCTCTCCGAGAAACTCGGGACCGTTGTCGGTCCGCAGGATCTGAGGC